>PLRV01000053.1 GCA_003164925.1 Caulobacteraceae bacterium | reverse complement strand
ACGACTGGATGGTGTTGAAGCGGGCCACGTTTTGGCCGGGCATGCTCATGGCGCGGCCTTCGCAGCCCATCGTCAGACCGTGATAGCCGCAGACCAACTCGCCCTCGCGCAGGAAACCCAAAGATAGAGGCGCGCCACGATGGGGGCAGAAATCCTCCAGCGCCCAGGCGCGTCCGATCCCGTCGCGGTAGAAGACCATGCGCTCGCCGCAAATTTGACGCCCGAGCGGCCGCTCCGCGATCTCATCCGGCGTGCAGGCGACATACCAGGCATTCTTGGGCCAAGGGGGCGTCGAGGCGGGGTTCTGTAGAGCGGAGGCCATGGTTCACCTAGAGCTAGGATCGTCACCGCCGCAAACTTACCGTTCGCGGCCCCCGCGTCCAGCCCGCCTGACCACAAGTTTCCGCGGCTGCGCGAACGCCCGCTCCTGGCGCCAACCGGACCAACTCCAAATACGGACGCGCACTCATTTTCGCTTCGACCGAGTGTTCAGCGCCAAAATAAATGTGTGCCCCTGATTTCTGTAGCGCTCGACGGTCCGTACATCGCGCTTGCCCTAGAAAGTCGTGCGTGTCCCCATCTTCTCTATGACGGCGATCAGGTGCTCGGGGAATATGGCCCCAAAATGGCCCCACCCCAATCCTGCAGCGCCGCTACGTGCCGGGGCCGGCTAATGACGAGCACGTGGTATGGTACGAGGGCGCCGACACGAGCAACCGGCTCTGGCTGATGACCGACCAGGCGGGTACGGTGACGGCGGTGACCAACGCACAGGGTGCGCTGATGGGATCGGCTCCCAATAGCTATGACGACTACGGCGCGCCGGGCTCCTCCAATCAAGGCCGGTTCGGGTATACCGGCCAGATGTGGATTCCGGAGGCGAACCTCTATGACTACAAGGCGAGGTTCTATTCGCCGACCCTGGGCCGGTTCATGCAGACCGACCCCATCGGCTATGGAGATGGCTTCAACTGGTATGCCTATGCCCACAACGATCCGGTGAATATGGCGGATCCGAGCGGGACCGATGCGACCTGCGGTTCGCCTCCTCTGCCTGCTTGTGAGGTAGATGTAACTGCGACTCGGAGCTATTATACTTATCAAGCTGTTCTTGCGGGGGACGTACTTCAACAGTTGCTAACGCCTGGAAGTATATCGACGCCATCCTTTAACTTCAAACTGTCCGCAGGGTCGCCGCAAAGAAGTCAGCCAACCTGTTTGTCCGCGTCTCAAACGGCAGCAGCTAAAAGCGTGATCAACGGCGCAACTCAAACGACTATCGTGGGAGGCGCCCTTCTTACGGCTGCCGCTGGCGCGGAAGCGGCAGGTGGCGGTCCACTGGACCCCCTCGCGGATGGGGCCGCGCTGTTTAGCGGAAGAGCGGGCGCCAACTTGGTCAAGACCGGGACGGCCGTTGGTGGTGGAGCGGCAGCATTCCTATTTGCCCATGGGCAATACCAAGAAGCAATCAACGCAACTATCGAAGGTGGCCTTGATCTGGTGAACAAGATTGTCCCAGAGTATGCGCAGCCCGCGCTTGATCAGGGCGTAGATAACGCTCTGAGCGCGACCGAGAACGCAACTGGCTTAATCAAAGACTCTTGTCGGGCTCAATAATGGAGGCCGCATTGCTCAATATAACTGGAAGAGAGCGGCTTCAGACGATCATTGTTAGATCGATCTTTTTCCCAGCCGTCGTTGGATTTTTGATATTCTTGGCCACAGTAATATCTAACCCAAAGTCTATAACTGCTCCTGGAGTCATGGGGGCAGTCCGAGCCGACCTGGTATTGGTTGTGATTTTCTGGATTCCATTTCTTCTATTCTTCTTGATATTTTGGCTTATACGAAGACCCAAGCCGCATGGCTGATAGGTGTGTGGTAGCCCCCGGAGAAGTAGGGACATCCACTACTTTCTCATCCTAAAAAATACGGTCACCCACCCATTTTCGCTTCGACCGAGTGTTCAGCGCCAAAATAGATGTGTTTCCCCCGATTTCTGTCAGCCCTCAAAATCCTCGATCACGCGGCCCATCATCTCGGCCACTTCCTGGCCGTGAGCAAGGACGCGGTCGGTGATGTCCTCCGACTGGGCGTCGGGGTGGTGGACCAGAGCGCTGGCGCCGAACAGCTCGATCTGGCGCAGGGCCGCGTCGCGCTCCTTGCGGCACCAGGCGATGTGTTCGCTAAGAATTTCGGGATTGCTCATGAGTCACCATGACCCGTCCGCGGCCCCGGCGCCAGGGTCGCGGAACCTACCCTCGCAACCTTGACAAATCACTGGCCAGCGTTCATGTTTTGTTCGCACATGACCGCCGCGAGCACAGCCCCATCCCAGACATCTCATTCCCAGACAGACCTGGGCGCCGCTCCGGCGTGCGCCGATGACGCCGAAGATTGGGCGCGGCCCTTGCTCGAGCGCCAGCTGTGGATTCTGGGGCAACTGGCCGAGGGCGGGCTGGAGATCGCCCGGGCTATCGAGCGGCAGGCGACGGACGACAGCCGAGCAGCCCACGAGGTGGTCAAGGGCGACCTTCCCCTGGCCTATGCCCGCGTGGCGCGGGCGGTGCGCCTGACCATCATGCTGCAATCCAAAGTGATCGCGGACCTGCAAAAGCTCGAGTCGAATGCTGAGATCGACGCCTCCCACGCCAAGATTCGGCAGGACGTGGCCCGGCCGGGCCTGCTGCGCGAGCGCAAGGCGCGCATTCAGCGCATCGTCGGGCGCATCGCCTGGGCGGAGGGCGAGGACGCCGACCAGATCGAGCAGGTGATGCGGGAAACCGGCGAACATCTGGATCAGGACGACATCTACGGCGACGTGCTGTCCCGTCCGGTCAGCGAGCTCGTCGCCTTGATCTGCCAGGACCTGGGCCTTAAGCCCGACTGGCCCCATCTGACCGAGCACGCCTGGGCCCAGGCCGAGATCGCCAGCGGCGCGGCCGGAGCGCCCTTGGCGGGGGTGATGGCCAGGGCGGCGGATACGCGCCGGCCGGCGGCGGCCATAGAGCCGGATTTGCGACCTCCCCCGCTTGCGGGAGAGGTGGACCCGAAGGGTGGAAGGGGCATGCAGGCGGCAGACGGCCTCGGTTGAACCCTCAATGCGGCGGCATGCCCCCACAGTCAGCTTCGCTGACAGCTCCCCCGCGAGCGGGGGAGCTCGCACCTGCGTCGCTAGATCAACTCCGCGCGGCGTCTCCTTGAGGGTCCTACCCAATTCCGCTCATCCCGGCGAAGGCGGGGACCCAGGTCTTTCCAGTCAAGCGGCGGCGCCTGAGGCCCTCACTGGGTTCCCACCTGCGCGGGGATGAGCGGATAGAGGGGAAGTTCAGTGAATGCCTATTGGCCCTGCGTCCCCTCCCCGCGTCGCTAAATCAACCCCGCCAGCGGCGAGGACGGATCGGCGTACAGGCGTTTGGGCATGCGGCCGGCCAAATAGCCTTCGCGGCCGGCGATCACCGCGTGCTTCATGGCGCGGGCCATGCGGATCGGGTCCGTGGCGGCGGCGATGGCGGTGTTCATCAGCACCGCGTCGCAGCCCAGCTCCATGGCCAGGGTCGCGTCCGACGGGGTTCCCACGCCGGCGTCCACCAGCACCGGCACGCGCGCCTGCTCCACGATCAGGCGGATATTGACGCGGTTCTGGATGCCCAGGCCCGAGCCGATCGGGGCGGCGGCGGGCATGATGGCGGCGGCGCCCGCCTCCTCCAGCTTCTTGGCGTAGACCACGTCGTCGGTGCAGTAGACCATCACCTGAAAGCCCTCGGCCACCAGCAGCTTCAGAGCCCGCAGGGTCTCTTCCATGTCCGGATAAAGGTGGGGGGTGTTGGACAGCACCTCCAGCTTGACCAGATCCCAGCCGCCCGCCTCGCGCGCCAGCCGCAAGGTGCGCACGGCGTCCTCGCCGGTGAAACAGCCGGCGGTGTTGGGCAGGTAGGTGAAGCGCTTGGGGTCGATGAAGTCGGCCAGCATCGGCTGGCTGGGGTCCGACAGATTGACCCGGCGCAGGGCCACGGTGACGATCTCGGCCCCGGCCGCCTCGGCCGCGGCGGCGTTCAGGGCATAGTCCTTGTACTTGCCGGTGCCGACGATCAGGCGCGAGCGGAAGACGCGGCCGGCCACGCTCCAGCTATCGTCGGCGATGGGGTGACCAGGGGCATTCATCTCAGCCGCCTCCGATGAAATGGACGATCTCGATATGGTCGCCCTCGTTGAGGGGCGTGACTTCATAGACCGAACGGGGCACGATCTCGAGGTTGCGCTCAACCGCGATCTTGCGGGCGTCCAGGTCCAGGGCCGCGACCAGGGCGGCCACGTGAGGCGCCGCTTCGAAAGCGCGTTCCTCGCCGTTGACCCAAAGCTTCATGCCCAACTCCGCATGCCTGATCCCGCCGCCCAGCCTCACAGGTCCAGCCTCGCAGGTTGGACCTCGCAGGTCGGGCCTTGAGCTTGTGACCCCGCCCAGCCAAACTTACAAGCCGCTCGAATCCCCCAAGCCGCGGGAATCCTCCGAGGACCAACATGGCCAAACCGATCTATGTCCTCAACGGACCCAATCTCAACATGCTGGGCCAACGTGAGCCGGAAATCTACGGTTCGGCCACGCTGCAGGACGTACAGCGCCTGTGCGAGGCGCGCGCCGCCGTGTTCGGCCTGGAGGTCGTGTTTCGCCAGACCAACCGCGAGGGTGAACTGGTCGATTGGGTGCAGGAGGCCCGCGCCAAGGCGGCGGCCCTGGTCATCAACCCGGCCGGCTATGGCCACACCTCGGTGGCGCTGCTGGACGCCTTGAAGCTGCTGTCTATTCCCATCGTGGAATGCCACCTGTCGAACCTGGCCACCCGCGAGGAATTCCGCCGCACGACCTATGTGTCCTTGGCCGCCAAGGGCCTTGTGTCGGGCTTCGGCGCCATGAGCTACGAACTGGCCATTGAGGCCGCGGCCCGGCTGGCCAAGGCGCAGGCCTAGCCCGTCGCCCGGCGCGCGGCCCACCCATGAAGCCCTTCGGCATCCAGGACCTGTTGAACTGCTACGAGCGCGGGGTTTTCCCCATGGCGGACTCGCGGGCGGACGACAAGATCTTCCTGATCGATCCGGCCCTGCGCGGGGTGATCCCCCTGGACGGATTCCACACGCCCCGGCGCCTGGCGCGCACGGTGCGCTCGGACCTTTATCAGGTGCGCGTCGACACGGCGTTCGAACAGGTGGTCGAGGCCTGCGCCGCCGCGCGCCCGGACCGCGCCGATACCTGGATCAACGGACCGATCCAGGACCTTTACCGGCAACTGTTTCTGCTGGGCTATGGCCATAGCGTGGAGTGCTGGCTGGACCGGCGCCTGGTGGGCGGCCTTTACGGCGTGGCCTTGGGCGCGGCCTTCTTCGGCGAGAGCATGTTCTCGCTCGAACGCGACGCCTCCAAGGTGGCCCTGGTGCACCTGATCGCGCGGCTCAAGGTTGGCCAGTTCACCCTGCTCGACACCCAGTTCCTCACCGAGCACCTGTCGCAGTTCGGCGCGATGGAGGTTCCCCGGGCCCACTATCGGCGCAAGCTGAACGCGGCGCTGGAGCGTCAGGGCGACTTCTACCTGTTGCCGGCCTATGGACCCGGCGCCGCCGTCTTACAGGCGATCAGCCAGGCGTCGTAGACCGGGTGCTCGAAGGGGTTGGCGGCGGGCGCGTTGGACAGCATCCAGCCCACGAACAATTGCCTCGCCGGCGGCGCGGCCTGGCCGGGCGGCGGCTTGGGCTGGGAGTCGATCTCGATGTGGGCGAACGAGGCCGGCTGCGGCTCGTCCGGGGCGCTGTCCTCGCAGACGTGAACCGTGAACACCAGATCCTTGTAACGCACCGGCTGATTGACGTCGGCCTCGAACCGCAGGGTCTCGGCGGTCACCTTGTCCAAGGCCTGGATGATGGCCGCGTTGCGCCTTATGCGCTTGGCGGGCGGCGGGGGCGCCTTGGCGACGGGCTTGTCGGAGACGGCGTCATCGTCATTGTCGGCGTCGGCGGTTGCGGCGGGCGGCGCGGCCTTGGCGACCGGGAGCCGCGGCTCCTGGGGCGTGGATTGCAGCAGTTGACCGATGGCGTCGCCCGGCGGCGCGGGCGCCTCGGGCGGGGGCTGGGCGCCGGCGGGCGACCCGGCCAAAGCCAGCATCGAGGCGGCGGCGGCCAGGGACAGCTTCACCCCAAGGCGAAGAACGCGCATGGCCAGGCTAGGGCTTCCAGGCCTGATAGTCGCCGGTCGCCGACGGACGTTCGCCTCCGCGGGCGATGGAGCCGGGCGGACGCCACGCGTGAATGGTGCCGGTCAGGTTGGGCCTGTGCGGCTTTTCCCACGACTTGATCTTGAACGGCTCCTTGGTGGGCGGCTCGTCGAAGGTGTAGTGCATCCAGCCGTGCCAATCAGGCGAGATTTTCGAAGCGTCGGCGTAGCCCTTGTAGACCACGTAGCGGCGCCGGCGGCTGTCGTAGCTGTCCTTGTTGGTTCGAGCCTCGAAATAGCGATTGCCGCACTCGTCTTCGCCGACGAACACGCTGGTCTTTTTGATGGTGAGCCAGGCGCCGATGGTTGCGCCATTCCACCAGGTGAAGATCGCTTTCAGCACCGCAATACCGCTTTCGAACCAAGGGATTCGGCCGGATCGATCCAGCCGTGAAGCGCCGGGACTATAGGGGCCGGGCCGATGCGCGTCCAGCCGCGCTTTATCGAACAGAATGCGATGCCGAACGCAAGATATTGTGGATATGACGCCGCGCACCCCAACATCTATTTGAACTTGCCCATGGGGCGGCCTAGCCTCGCCAGGTTGGCGGCGCTGTGTCCGGCGGGAGCGAAGCATGCGGTGGGAAAAAGGCGATCAGGATTGGGTCCGGCCGGACCTTGTGCTGCGCCAGATCGAGCGGAGCGACCGCATCGAGGCCGTGTTCGCGCCCCGCGCCTGGACGTCCGTCCGCATCGAAGCCTGGCTGGACTGGGCGAGCGCCCTGCCCGGCGATCTACCCCAAAACCCGCTGCCGGACGGCCCGGGCGCCGAGACGCCATACGATCCCGTTCTCGCCGAAGGTCTGGACCGTTACGCGCGCCGCGCGGCGACCTGGGGCCTGGCGCTGGGCCTGTTCGACAGCCCCGCCGACGCCCTGGCGTTTCGCGATGATCTGTTTGCCAGCCTGTTGGCTGGCGAGGCCGCGCCAGCCCTGTCGGCCCCGGCCCTCCCCGCGCAGATCGTGCAGTTGGAGGCCATGGAGTTCGCCCCGGCCCTGTCGGCGCGGACCGGCGCCCTGCGCGCGGGCCTCGCGGCCCAGGCAGGCGCCCGAATCCTGGCCCAACGCCTGCAGGCGGTGATGGCGGCGGTGCAGCGCTGCGAAGGCGACCCGGCGGCCTGCGCCAATCCTTCGCGCAATGTCGCCCTGGGACGGGCCGCCAGGGCGGCGCTGACGGCGGGCGCGGGCGAAAGCCTGATCGCCCAGGCTATTGATCTGGCCGCCGCCGGCGCCGGCGAATGGCCGGGCGACCAAGTCTCGACCCTCCCGGCCGCGCCCCTGCTCGTCTGCGCCCCGCGCGAGCTGGCGCAGACCGGCTGTCCCGAGGCCGCCGCGGCAGCCGCCGCCGCATGGGAAGGCGCGCCTGTCGCCCTGGTCTTCACCCCGGCCGACGCGGAGGCCCTGGACCGCGCGCGCTCCGCGCCCAGAGCGGCCATCGACCTCGGTCGCTTCATGGACGACGACGGCGAGATCGACGCACCGCGCCTGATCGCCACAGCGCGGCTGTGGACCGTGGCCCTGGAGATCGAGCGGGCGGCCGGGGCCGCAGCCCCGCGTGGGGACGGCTTCCAGGCCCTGGGCCTGACCCTGGCCGGCGTGGGCGATGTCCTGGCCGCGCGTGGCCTGGCCTATGGCTCCCAACAGGGTCGGGCCGCCGCCCAGGACCTGTTCGCGCTGCTGGCCGGTGCCAGCGCCCTCGCCTCCGCGCAACTGGCCGAGGCTTTAGGCCCCTACCCGGAATTCCAGGGCGAACGCCTTGAGAAGCTGGCCGCCTTGAAGACCCAGGCGACGCTGGCCTCGGACTCCGCGGCCCGCGCGCTCCTGGCCAAGGCGCTCAAGGCGGCGACCAAGAGCGGCCTTCGCAACGCCGAGACCGTCGCCCTGTTTGATGATCCGGAGCTGAGCTTGAGGCTGGGCGGCGACCCGCTGGGCCCGCAGCCCTGGGCTGGCCCCCTGGTCCTGGCCCAGACCGAGGACGAGGTGCTGCTCCCTCACATGTCCCCCTTCGCCGCTGCGGGCCTGCGCCGTCTGGGCGCGGACATTCGCGCGGCCGAGCGCCGGCTTCTGGGCGAGGCCAGCCTGCACGACGCGCCGGGCATCGACCACAAGGCGCTGGAGGCGCGCGGCTTCACCGAACACGAGATCGGCCTGGCGGAACAGGCGCTTCCGGTCTTGCGAGACCTGAGGGCCGCCTTCGCGCCGGCGGTGATCGGCGCGGGCTTCGTCGGCGACGTGCTGGGGGCTTCGGCCGCGCACCTGGCCGATCACGAGTTCGATGTCCTGGCCTTCGCCGGCTTCACCGATGAACAGATCGAGCAGGCGCAGGCCCACGCCTGCGGCGCCGGCGATCTTGGCGATTTCGAGGATCTGACCCAGGACCAGCGGGCGGCGTTCGCGCCGGCGTCCGCGGTGGGGACCTCGGCGCTGATGGCGATGATCGCGGCGGTCGAGCCGTTCAGCGGCGCCCCCAGCCAGATCGCCCTGCCCCTGGCCTGGACCGACAACCCGGCCGACGCCGCGCGCCTGAACGCCGCCGCCGCCCGCGCCGGCCTGCGCGCCGCGCGCCTGACCCGCGCCCCGGCCCCAGCTGGCTTCTCGCTGGATCTGCCCCAGATCGACGACGAAGCGCCCCGCCGCGCCGCGCCCGCCCCCATGGTGACCGAGCGGGTGGTGGAGAAGGTGATCGAGCGCGATCGCACCCGCCGCAAGCTGCCTGACCGGCGCAAGGGCTATATCCAGAAGGCGTCAGTGGGCGGCCACAAGGTCTATCTGCACACCGGCGAATACGACGACGGGGAGCTGGGCGAAATCTTCCTGGACATGCACAAGGAAGGCGCCGCCTTCCGCAGCCTGATGAACAACTTCGCCATCGCCATCTCCATCGGCCTGCAATACGGCGTCCCCCTGGATGAGTTCGTCGACGCCTTCGTCTACACCCGCTTCGAGCCGGCCGGTCCGGTGACGGGCAACGACTCCATCCGCTCAGCCACCTCGATTCTGGACTACATCTTCCGCGAGCTGGGGGTGTCGTACCTGGACCGTCAGGACCTGGCCAACGCCGACCCAGCGGAGTTCAACGCCGACGGCCTGGGCCAGGGCAAGGACGCACCCGAAACCGATGAGGTGGAGGGCGAAGAGGCCCTGCAGCCCGCCTCCAAGTTCATCTCCAAGGGCTTCGCCCGCGGCTCGGCGCCGGACAACCTGCTGTTCCTGCCGGTGGGCGGGCGCAAGGGCGGCGCGTCCGGGCCGGACGAGAAGGCGGAGGTGTGTCCGAGCTGCGGCGGCCTGACCTTGACGCGCCAAGGCAAGTCGCTGGTGTGCACGACGTGTGGGGAGACCAAGGCGGGGTCGGCGTAGAGGGCTGCGCCCTCTCAACGCCTCACCGTCATCCCCCGACTTGATCGGGGGACCCAAGCGACCATCGACGCTTCGCTACGGGGCTTG
>PLRV01000096.1 GCA_003164925.1 Caulobacteraceae bacterium | reverse complement strand
TTTATGGGTGACTTCTCGGGTGGAACGAATTCACGCCTCCCCTCCCCGTCGAGCGGTTCGTGACACATCGCGCCGTGACCCGGAACCGGGCAGAGCGGGGCGCCTGCCGTCTCAAGCCACTTGCGCGCGGTCCTGACGGTGTAGCCGCACGCCAAGTACTCGCACTTGAGCATTCTGACCGCCTGCTTCCTGGGAGCGGTCGTGAGCCCTCCGGTGTCGAGGCGAGCGTGGGGAGGGGAGGAGAACGGAGAGCGCGCCCCGAAGGGTGGCCGGCAGTCTGCTCGCGTTGATCGAGGCGAGGATGTCGTGGCCATTGGCGAGGTAGGGTACGTGAATAGCCATAACCGCAAGCGCTAAGCCCAAGCGAAGATAATCGAAACCGGACGATCTTCCCCCGGTAGCGTTCATCCGGGTAGCCAGTGTCGGCGACGAACCAGGCGCTGGTTTGCGGGGTTCGAGCATCGTTAGATTTAGCTTTTCTACGGAATCAGCTCTGCATTGGCTGTTGGCCTGTAGCACTCGTTCGAGCAGCTCGCCATCCGAGCAGTTGTCCGCATAGACAAGCGGACGTTCCCAGGGACCGCTTTGGGGCGGATTTCACCGTTGGATCGATCTGAGGGCGTGACAGTGATCGGGCGATTTGCCAGGTTTCCCCACCTGATTCCCTCGTATGGAGCGCCCGCTATGAACACCGCCGAACTCATCGATCACGTGGCCTCCTCGGATGAAAAGCTGACCAAGGCCCAAGCGAAAGGGTTGGTTGATGGAATCCTCAAGACCCTGGCCGACGCAGCCGCCCGCGGCGAGGAAATCAATCTGCCCGGATTTGGGAAGTTCAAGGTCCAGGCCAAGCCCGCTCGAACCGGCCGCAACCCGAGCACTGGCGCTGCGATTGAAATCGCGGCCAGCAAGAAGGTGGTGTTTCAGCCCGCCAAGGCCTTGAAGGATGCGGTCAACGGCTAGCGCAATCGAGCCTCGAACTCGGTGTGATCTCCATGTCCGTGGAAGTCGCCGATCTGCACGGCCAGTGAGGCGGCTTCCGTCAGCCATTGTCGGGCTCGCGGATAGTGCCCTGCCTGGGAGAACCTCGCCACGTCCCGGATCATCGCCCGAAGAAGAAGCGTCGCAGCCAGCGGATATCGCCCTTCAAGGGCCCGAACCGCCGGCTCAACGGTGTCAATCGCCAACCCGTCGATTTCGGCGGCCCGGGTCAAGACTAGGCCGGCGGCTTCCGCCAGGGTCGGCCAGGCGACAAGGAAACCGAGCGCGCGCGTGAAGGGTCGAAAGCGCTTGGCGTGATCGATGGCGCGATCGGTGGCGACGACGTCGTCGAAGCCGGAAAGGCGGCGAAGGTATGCCCGCAAAACGTCGGTCGAGAGGTCCCGCTCGAACATGGTCCAGCGGGCGCCCTGGGCGCCTGCCACGTCTCCCTTGGCCTCCAGCAGATCAATCCGGACGATCTCCCAAGCTTGCTGACCTGAATTCGATACCTTCGCGCTGGCTGCCGCCGGGCCAACGTGAGGGTTAGACTTTTCCAACGCCTGTTCTGCCGCGTCGATCTCGCCCGCTTTGAGAAATCGTCGTGCTATTTTCGCACCAACGGGTGGAAGCACGGCTTCAGAAGGCGAGTAAGTCGCGGCGTACGCTTGGACGTCGCCCTGCGCGTCCAGCAGGGCCTGGAGCGCGTCGCGCCAACCAGTGTTGACCCGCCGGCGCGGCGCCATCTCGGTCCCGATGAGGGCGCGAAGCTTTGCGACAGCGGCGGCATCAAGCGCGGGGGCGAGGGTCCGAGCGATCTCGCCCATCGCGCCGACGGGCACGTCCGCCAGCGTCTCGAACATCGAGTCCGCGAAATCTAGCCCCAGCTCCTTCACCTTGGCCGCGACCGGGGGAAGGTCGGCCAGCGCACCTGAGAAGACCTCGCCAATTTCGCCTTTGGTGTCTCTCACCCTGGCCAGCACGCCGCGCTCCAACCTGAGGAATTGAAGTAGAAGGCGAACCGCCAGCATCGGCTGGGTTTCCCCAAGGCGCTCGACGATCATCGACTTGAGCAGGTCCAGGTCCTGGCCAAGGGCTTTGAGCTTGCGCCAATTCACCTTCCCGCGGGCCGATGCCGTGGCGTCGACATGTTTTTGGAGTTCCACCGCAAGGTCGTCGGCGCCGACCTCGGCCGCCAGCTCCATCCTCAACCGCCGCTTGGTCGCCGGTTGCTCATTGGCAACAGCCAGTAGGATTGCTGTCAGCCGCTCAGCTCCGAGCGCTTCCAGATTGGCTGCGTTCAGAGCTTTCCTCGACCGGGTCTTTTTGATCGCAGTCTTGGGATCCACGCTTTCCGTTACCTGGCGGGTTCCCGCGATGAAAGCGACTTTGCACGGCCGGCCAGGTGGCGGGGTAAATGCCTGGCCAAGGATAAATTGGGCGCGGGCCGTCTCAGCGATGGAAAATCGCCACCAAGACGGCAATCAGCAGGCCGACGGTTCCGGCGATCGGAAAGACCCAGGCCGGAAAGCTGCGGCGGATGCGATGGGCGCGCGATCGAGAAAGTTCGTGGACCATGGCCGATATTAGCAGGCTTGAGGCCGTTCCGGCTACGCTGTCGTACGGCTGTGAGGGCAGGCCGCCTAGCCATGGATTTCCGATAAAACTCCTCGGCGGCCCGAAAGCGGTCGCAGTGAAGATCTGGGATGGGGGGAGGCTGTCGTCTATTCGCCATCCTTGGGGCTGGACCGCTGATCCAGGCGATGCGGGCCTGAACGGGCCGCCGCAACTGTGTCCGCCATCACACGCCCAGATGAACACCAGATCCGTTAGTCTGCACAGATGGACGTTTCCACACAGCCTCGGGGGATTCCGGCCATTCGCCCCCGTTCAAAAGCCGACCCCAGGAAGACGTCGCAGAGCTTAAGGTTAACCAAATTTTGGCATGACTGGGGGCTAGCTCGGTTGATATCGAGCGAACTCGTAGTCAGCGACAGACCGGCCTGTGGCAAAGGTGAACGAATGAATATCTTGGTCATCGACGACGACAGCGCGACGACTCGAAGCATCGAACTGATGCTCAAGTCGGAAGGGTTCAACGTCTATACGACGGACCTGGGGGAGGAAGGCGTGGATCTGGGTAAGATCTACGACTACGACCTTATTCTCCTCGACCTAAACCTGCCCGACATGTCCGGCATGGAGGTGCTGCGGCACCTGCGAGTCGGCAAGATCAATACGCCGGTGATGATCCTGTCAGGCGCCTCGGAAATCGACACCAAGGTCAAGACGTTCGGCGGCGGAGCCGACGACTACATGACCAAGCCCTTCCACAAGGATGAGCTGATCGCCCGCATCCACGCGGTGGTGCGCCGCTCCAAGGGCCACGCCCAATCGGTGATCACGACAGGCGACATCAAGGTCAATCTCGACGCCAAGACCGTGGAAGTGAACGGCGCGCGCGTGCACCTGACCGGCAAGGAATATCAGATGCTGGAGCTGCTCTCCCTGCGCAAGGGCACAACCATGACCAAGGAGATGTTCCTCAACCACCTATATGGCGGCATTGACGAGCCCGAGCTGAAGATCATCGACGTGTTCATCTGCAAGCTGCGCAAGAAGCTGGCGTCGGCCACCAACGGCCTGCATCACATCGAGACGGTCTGGGGCCGCGGCTACGTGCTCCGCGACCCGCACGAGGGGTACGTCGCCGCCTAGCCGCCTCCGCAGTGGTCGCCTGTCCAATCCAGCAGCGCCTTTCTAGTGTCGGCCGCGTTCGCCTTGCCCGTCCATGGCTTGTATCCTCCTGCTGACCCTGCGACGAGCCGGGGGGACATACATCCGCCGCGCTGAACGCCGATGGTCTCGATGCCACAAGGAGATCAGCGATGATCGAGGTCCATTACGGCGTTGTCCAATTCGAAGACCGGTGGGCGATCATCGCCAAAGGACTGCGACTTGGTGACTATGAAACCAAGGCCGATGCAGAGGACGTCGTCAGGCGGATGGCCGATCAAGCGGCCGGCCTGCCCGTCCAGATTCATCTGCAGGACGCGGACGGATCGTTCCATCGGGACTGACCCAACCTAAGCCTTCCGAGCTCAAGCGGACATCACCCTAGGTGCGCCGAAGCCTGCTGCGGGGCGTTTCCGGTCGGCAGGTCAGGCCCGCAAAGCCGTCGTGTCGGCGTCCGCGCCCATAGCGGACATTGGCAACCGCTGCTCAGGGGGGAAGCGGTCGTTGCAGCGAGGCTAACCCGTCCTTAGCACCTTCCTGAAGGTTGTTCGGGCTCTTGGCCTCAAGCTCGCCGTCCAGGCGGCCTGAGGCCGGCGGCTCCTCGAAGGAGGAGGAAGGGTCTGTGCCAGCGGACCAGAGGAGACAGCGATGACACTACGCCATATCGTCGACGCCCTCGGCGGCGAACTCTACGACGGGAACACGCGCGCCAGCGTGCCCGGACCCAACCACAGCGCTGATGACCGTTCGGTTTCCCTGCTGCTGCAGGACGGCCGTGTTGTCGTGAACACCTTCGGCCGCACCGACTGGAAGGAGGTTCTGGACGATCTTCGCACGCGCGGCCTGATCGACCGCGACAACGCGCCGATCAACGCGGCAGGCGTGCCGGTCACCGGCCGCCCCTCGGCCGCGGCGCCCACGGATCGCGAGCGCCTGCAGGCCGCGCGTGGCTTGTGGGAGGCGGGCCGGCCGCTAGGGATCACTCTTGCGGCCCAGCATTGCCGGCTGCGCGGGCTGAAGGGTCTCCTCCCCGGCCCTGAGGCTCTGCGCTTCCACCCCGACGCCCCCGTGTCCGTCTACCGGCCCGGGCGGGGGCGAAGGCCGGCGCTTCTGGCCGGCATCCTCGACGCCTCCGGCGTCCTTGTCGCCGTGGAAGTCACCTACCTCGCCCCCAACGCCAGGCGGGCCATGGATCTCCATCTTCCGCGCAAGACCGTCGGCGCTCCGCCGGCAACGGGCTGCGCGGTGCGGCTCGACCCGGCGGCCGAGCACATGCTGGTCGGCGAAGGGGTGTTTACCACCCGCTCGGCCAGCGAGCACTTCTCCCTCTCCGGCTGGGCCCTGCAGTCGACGCGCAACCTGCGCGGCTGGGTTCCGCCAAAGGGCGTCCGCCGCGTGTTGATCGCCGGTGACCGTGGCGAGGACGGTGAGCGCTCGGCCGGGATCCTGCGGGAGCGGATCGTCGGCCTCGGTCTCGAGAGCGAGGTGGTCCTGCCTCCGGAGCCGTTCAGGCAGTGGGACCTCTTCGTCTGCCGTCCCGAAACGGCCCCCTTCTAAAGGAGAAAGGAAGGGTTTGGGCGGGTGCGCCCAGGGGCAGGATGACCCTCGCCCAGGTGCTGGAGCCTGACCCTCATGACCGACGCTGCTTCTTCCGTCCCCTCTCCCACGCCGATGAAGACCATCCAGGTGCGCCTCGCGGACCTCGGCCTGGCCAAGGAAAACCTGCGCTCGAGCGAGCCCGCCGACGACGGCGTGTCCCAGCTGGCTGACACCATTCTCGCCGCCGGCGTCATCATGCCGCCGCTCGTCCGGCCCGGCCGAAAAGGCGAGCAGAAGTTCATGGCGCTGGACGGCCGCCGACGCCGCTTCGCGCTCCTGGCGCTGCTGGAGCGCGGCGACATCTCCGACGACTACAGCGTCGAGTGCCTCCTGGCCGAAACCCCTGCCCAGCAGGCCGCCGCCATCGTGCTTCCCAACACCGAACACGCCCCGGCTCACATCGCCGACGTGATCGTGGCCATCGGCCAGCTGCGCAAGGCCAAGATGGCGACTCCCGCCATCTCGGCCGCCCTCGGCTACTCCGAACTCGAGATTAAGCGTCTGGACGCCCTCGCCGGCGTCCACGCGTCCGTGCTGGCCGCCTTGCGCAAGGGCAAGCTGACCCTCAAGCAGGTCAAGCTATTCGCTCGCCTGCCCGACAAGAAGCAGCAGGCCGAGCTGGCCCAGAACGCCATGCAGGGCTACTTCCAGGACTACCAGTTGCGCAATTTGGTCGAGCGCGACCGGGTCACCGGCGATGACGCCCGCCTCGTCCTGGTCGGCATGGATCGCTACCTGGCCGCCGGCGGACGCGTGTCCAGCGACCTGTTCGGCGAAATGCCGGACGCCTTGCTGGACCCGCAGATCCTTGACGAGGCTTGGCGCGAGCGCGTCCAGCCTCTGATCGAGGCACTGCAGCTCACGGACCTGAAGATCTACGTCGGCGGCAGCAGTGAATTCGGCGCCCCTGAGGGCTTCTTCCGTATGCCCTACATCTACCCGTCCGATTTTACGGCCGATCAGAAGGTCGCTGTGGCGCAGGCCCGCGCTGAGGTCGAACGCATCTCCAAGGACTTCGAGACGCTTGACCCGCTGTCGGCCGACACCCCCGCCTGTCTCGCGACCCTCATCCTGGCGGAGGCGGCGCAGTACAACGCCAGCCTGTCGCGCAGCAAGATCGGGGCGATCCTGCTGTCGCCCTCCGACGGTTACGGGGTCCAAGCGACCTACTTCACCGTGCCTCTGCCCGTCAGCCCAGCTGACGAGTCCGACGCGGGCGACGACGCCGACCAGGACGACGGCGAGGATCTCGGCGTCGTGCACTCCGGCACGCGCAGGTGGAACGACGTCGAGACGCCCCAGGCGGACGTCGAGGTGGCAGGCCTCTCCCACGCCCTGCATGAAATCCAGACCGACGCGGCCACGCGCGGCCTGATCCGCGACCTGGCCGATGACCCGGGCGCAGCCCTGCGGGCGCTGGTGGCTCAGCTGTTCAAGCAGCTGGCCCTGCAAAGCTCGGGATACCTGGAGGCCTCGGCGCTGCAAATCTCCGGGACCCGATACTCCCGTCACGGCGCGCAGCCGCTGCCCGCCCTGGATGGCGACGTCAGCGACCGACTGGAAGCCCGCGGGGCGGCCTACACAGCCTCGGGCCTGCGTCCCATCGCCTGGGTCGACTCCCTGCCCCACGGGGAGATCATGGCGCTGATGGCCGAGCTGGTGGCCATGTCGCTGAACGCTTGCGAGAAGCGCACCGACAACATCCGCCACGGCGCGCGCGCCGAGGCGTCCGAGATCTCGGCGCTGTGCGGCGCCGACATCACCGCCCACTGGACGCCCGATCAGACTTATCTGGCCGCGCACCCCAAGCGTGACCTGCTGGCCATGCTGGACGCCATGGACGCGCACGACGACCGCGCCAAGGGCCTCAAGAAGGACGACATGGTCGTCTTCGTGGCCGAAAACGCGGCCGAACGCCGATGGGCGCCGGCAGTGCTGAGCTGGGACAAGCCGGCCTCGGCGGACCTCGCGGACGAGACCTCCGAACCCGCCAGGGAACCAGAGGGCGCAGGACGAGCCGGGCCAGGGCGACGCGCTTGAGAGCGTGACCGTCGCCATCGCCGCCTAATTACCGGCGAAACCCCCGCGCCATCGAGCGCGGGGGTTTCGCTATGCGGCCTCCACTTGCGCGAAATACATATTTCGCGCATTCTGCGTCTGTCAGGAGAAGCACATGAAGTCCTACCCTCTGTCCGAGCTCGCCCGGAATGCCTCCGCGGTACGTCATGAGGCCGCCCGGGCGCCCGTCGCCATCACCGAGCGCAATAAGCCGCGGTTCGTCCTAATGGCCATTGAGGACTACCAGGCGCTTGCCCAGCGCGCCCAGGACCCGCGCCACGCCTTCCTCCTGAAAGACATCACCGCCGAAGACGCCGCTCTGTTGGAACGGGGGCTCGACGCCATCATCGCGGATGCCGCCGATGACTAAGCCCTCGCTCAAACGAGGTGACGTCATCGCCTACCCCTACCGCTGGGCTCGGGACATGGCGCGCGCAAACGCACCCGAGGGCGGCAAGGACCGCCCCTGCTGCCTGGTGCTGACCATCACCTCGGACGAGGGCCGAGAGGTGATGTTCCTGGCCGCCATAAGCTCCAAGGCGCCGCACGCCGACCAGGCGGCTATTGAGATCCCCGACACCGAGCGCCGGCGGGCGGGACTGACCCGCTACCCGCAGGCCTGGATCTATGTCGATGAACTGAACCGGGATGAGCCTGCCCGGTCCTGGTATCTGGAGCCGCGCGAGCCGCTCGGCGCCTTCAGCAAGAACTTCCTGGCGAAAGTCGCCGGCGAGCTTCGCCAACGCATGACCGGCATCAAAGTCGTGAAGCGTCGCTAGCCGCGCCCAAACCGGCAGCGATCGCGCGAACAGCAGGAAAGGATAGGAGGAAGGGTTGGGCTCGGCTGAGCCCGCAGGTTCGGGAGGGATGAGCCCTCCGAGGCGGGTGACCTGGATCCCCGCCATGAACGCCCTGCTTCCGATCTTCAGCGCCTGCGCCGCCGGCGACGACAAAGCCGCCAATGTCGTGTCAGCCGCCCGCGCCCTTGTCCCCCACCTGAACCGTTCCCGCGTTCTGGACCGCAAGCTGGTCGCGAACGTGATGACCACCACCTTCGGCGGCTCGGACGCCGAGGGCGCCTGGCTGTGGCGTGACGCCTACGACGCCATCGAGGCCGCGACCGTCCTGCAGCTGCGCCGCCTGGCCCCGCAGATCCAGCGGCTCGAGGACGCGCCGGCCGAGATCTGCGCGCTGCTCGCGAATCTCGCCGACCTGTCACTCACCCACTCGCGCCGTAGCGAAGAGCAGGTCGCCATGGACCAGTTCTCCACTCCGCCCCAGCTGGGCGCTCTGGCCGTCCTGGCGGCCCAGGTGCGCCCGGGTGACTTCGTCCTGGAGCCTTCGGCCGGAACCGGCCTGATGGCCGTCCTGGCCGAGGCGTGCGGCGGCAGCGTCACCCTCAACGAACTCAGTGCAGGCCGGGCGGCCATCCTGCAGGAGCTGTTCCCGCTCGCCGCGCGATCTCAGCACGACGCCGAACACCTGAAGGACATCCTGCCGGCGTCCGGCAGTTTCCAGGTCGTAGTCCTCAACCCGCCGTTCCAGCGCCTCGAGGCTCACCTCCACGCCGCCCTGGACTGCCTGGCCGAAGGCGGCCGTCTGTCGGCCATCGTCCCGGCCCGCTTCTTCGAAGACGTAGCCGCCATGACCGCCCTGGCCGCGCGTGGCCGCGTGAGCCTGCGCCTGGCGCTCCCGCAGCGGGCCTACGCCAAGCACGGGACCAGCGTGGAGACGGCTCTGCTGGTGATGGATCGCGGCGAGCCAATCGGAATCGTCCCGCCAGTGCGTGACGCCCAGACCCTGGCTGACGCCGCGCGCATGGCCAAGGAGGTTCCGGCCCGGCCTAACGCCCAGCCCCGCCAATTCCGCACCGTGGAACGCACTGCCCAGCTGGCGCCGCGGGCCCGGGCTATGGCAACGCCGTCGAACCGTCTGGCCTTCCTCGCCACGGCCGCTCCGCTGGCCTACGAGGCTAAGCCCTGGTCCGGGGAAGGTCACGACGTCGGCCTCTACCAGGCCTACGCCCTTGGCCGCCTAAAGCTCGCCAAGAGCACGCCTCACCCTTCCCTCCTCGTGGAATCCGGACCCATGGCGTCGGTCGCGCCGCCGGAGCCGAGCTATCGCCCGGTCCTGCCAGCGGCTATCTCTGCGGATGGCCTGGCGTCCGACGCCCAGCTGGAGACGGTGATCTACGCAGGCGAAGCCCACAGCCAGCTGCTGTCCGGTTCTTGGATTCGGGGGGATAGCCCCCACCTGCTCCACTTCGCGAACGACGATGTGGCGGGCGCCTTCCGGCTACGCAAGGGCTTCTTCCTCGGCGACGGCACGGGCTGCGGCAAGGGCCGCGAGATCGCCAGCGTGATCGCCGACAATATGTGCCAGGGTCGGGAACGGGCCGTGTGGCTATCCAAGAACGACCCCCTGCTCGAGGACGCCCGCCGCGACTGGACGTCGATCGGCGGCGCCCCCGCCGATATCACGCCTCAATCCGCCTGGAAGCAGGCCGACGCCATCCGCATGGATCGCGGCATCTTGTTCACCACCTACGCGACGCTGCGCCAGCCGGCGCGGGGCGAACGCGCCTCACGTCTCGACCAGGTCGTGGCCTGGCTTGGCGAGGACTTCGACGGGGTGATCGTGTTTGACGAGGCCCACGCCATGGCCAACGCCGCCGGCGGCGGCAAGGGAGCCCGTGGAGCCAAGAAGGCCTCGCAGCAGGGCCTGGCCGGGCTGGCGCTCCAGAACCGCCTGCCCAATGCGCGCATCCTGTACGTCTCGGCCACGGGCGCCACCACGCCCGCCAATCTCGCCTACGCGGCCCGCCTGGGCCTCTGGGGCGGCACAGAAGCCCCCTTCCCTACCCGCGACGCCTTCATGGACGCCGTGGACACGGGCGGGGTCGCCATGATGGAGCTGATCGCCCGCGAGCTGAAGGCCATGGGCCTTTACATCGCCCGCTCACTCTCCTTCGACGGGGTTGAGTACGACGCCCTGAACCACGCCCTCACCGACGATGACGTCGTCATCTGGGACGCTTGGGCGGACGCCTACCACCTCATTCACACGAACCTGCGCAACGCGCTGGAGGCGGTCGGCGTCACCGAGGAGGGCAAGGCCTTGTCCGGTCTGGCCGTCTCGGCCGCCATCTCCGCCTTTGAAGGCTCCAAACAGCGCTTCTTCGGCCATCTGCTCGCCGGACTAAAGGCGCCGACCCTGATTGCCTCCATCCGAGAGGATCTCGCACAAAGTCGCTCCGCCGTGGTTCAAATCGTCTCCACCAACGAGGCGGTGATGGAGCGCCGTCTGGCGCAAATCCCGCCAGAGGAATGGAACAACCTGCAGGTTGACCTGACGCCCAAGGACCAAGTGTTATCCTGATCTCTGGATAACACCT
>PLRV01000010.1 GCA_003164925.1 Caulobacteraceae bacterium | reverse complement strand
GCGTCCGACATGGTCGGGGTGTGGACCGATCCGGTCACCGCGCAAGTGATGATGACCTTCTTGTCGCCCTTGCTCATGCTTTTCGCTTTCCGTCTGGCCTGCTTTGCGCCCGCTCACGCAGCAGCGCGGCCGTCTCCATCTTATCGTCTTATCGTCGACCAGATTATTAGCTCAAGAACCGGCGACCACGTTCGCCGGACGCGTTCTACCGTCCGTGCGCCAGGTAGTCCGCAAGACTCTTGAGGTCTGCGTCGCTCAATTCCGTCTTGCGTATCGGAGGCATGACCCCGACGCCGTGCCGAACAAAGTAGATGACGGCCGCCGGACTCAGATCGGTCCGCTCCTCGAGCTCCGCTGGGATCTTGCCGCCGTACTTCACCTGCAGTTCCGCTGTGCCGGGCGGGACCGCCGGGCCGCCGCCCATGCTGCTGCCCCTCGCCGGCCCGCCGGGGCCCGTTGGCGATGGCGCAGCTGGCCCATGGCAAGCGGCACAGACGCGCTCGAACACGAGCTTGCCGTGAGGCGCCGAACCATCGGGATAGGTCACGGTCGCCCATGCCGACGAGCGCGCCGGCTCGGCCCGTGAGGGCTTGTCCGCCTCGTCGTAGCTGAGAGCGGGGCTGGCCGCCCCCAAGGCGCATGCGCCGGCGAACATCAACAGGAACGGGCGTGTACCCATCAGCTCTTCCTCAGATATTTCGGCCAGACGCCGTAGCGGCCGGCGGAGATGATGCCGTTGGGATCGATGGCGTCCTTGAGCGTCTCGGTCAGTCTCAGCAAGGCGTGATTGTTGAAGGAAAAGGTGTCCACGACGTCGTCCATGAACATCGCGTGCGTCCGGTATTCCGCATAGCCGAGCTCCGCCCCGACCTTGACCAGGTCCAAATACGCCGCGCGGACGCGGGCGTTCTCTTCGGCGTCTTGTGTAAGCCGCAGCCCCATGATGATGCCGCCATAGCGATCGGCCAGCACGGCCATGTTGGCGTCTACCGTCCTCAGCTTGTGCCTGCGCAGCACGTGCGTGAACTCGAAACGAGCCCTCAAGATGTCGTGCGAGGTCATTGGATAGATCGGCGAGAAGAAGATGTGTCCAGCGCTGGCGTTGGGCCACCCTTGAACCCGGGTCCCCATGGCGAAGGCGGACAGGCTCGGCTCCCATATCTTCATCGGCGTGTTCGCGCGTTGCTCTTCCGATAGCGGAAACCGCGTGATCGGCATCTCCTGGAAGGAGACTCCGTCGATGACGCCGAGCCATTTCTTGACCGTGGCCCATTGCGCCAGGATCACCTCTTCCACGCCCATGAAGGTCATGAGCGCGGTCCAGGCGGGCTTTCCAGCGGCCGTGAAGAAGGCGTCGTATTCCGCGTCGCTGGGCTGTTCAGTCCGCTCCATCAGCTTCCAGAAGGGCCCATCCTCCGGATAGTCGAGCTTGTAGGCATCCTCCACGGCCGGGCTCATCAAGCCAAATGCGCAGCGCAGGATGTCCTGATCGATCAGTTGGCGCAGGACGGGAATCGCCTTGTGGATGTCGCTGTGCCGGGAAATGATGACCGTCCCCGACATAAGCGCCTGGGGCTCCCGCGTCATGCGAAAGCCCATCTTGGTCACGACCCCGAAATTGGACTGGCTGAATAGCCCATCGATGTCGGGGCCCAATCCGTATTTGAACACCGGCCAGGTCTTGGCGTTGGGCATGGCGCCCATGCCGGTTCTAACCAAGTCGCCGTTGGCCAGGACCGCCTCCAGGCCGCAATGCTGAGTCCAGTGAATGGATGTTTCGTAGCGATAGCCGCCAATGCCTCGATCCAGGGCGTTGCCCATGGGGCTTCCCCAGCCGGGCCCAGGAAAGTCGACCCAGAGCCTGATCTTGTTGTCCTGGAGATACCGGTAGAGATCGAAATAGCTGACCCCAGGCTCGACGATGGCGTAGGCCTGTTCCTCGTTGACCTCGATGATGCGGTTCATCCGCTTGAGATCGAGCACCAGGCTGCCGGACAGGACCGGCGCGGCGCCGCCGTATCCGAGATTTCTTCCCGTCGACACCGGGTAGATCGGAACGCGGTGTTTGTTGGCGATCCGCATGATCGCCTGGACCTCCTCCAGGTCGTCCGGCGCGACGGCGCCCGATGGAATGCTCTCGTCGGGCTGACCGCGCCTCGGAGAATAGGGGTCGCGGTAGAGGTCGATGTCGTCGGCTGAGGTAAAGACCCATTCACTCCCCACAACCGCGGCCATTTCCTTGATGGCTAGGTCGAAGGTTCCCTGATCCAGGCCCGGCGGGAGTTTCGTGCTCATGTTCCGGCAGATCCTTTGGAAACGGGCGCTAGCATCCAGGACACCATTTCCCTGGCGCCGTCTTCGCGTGCGCCGCTGGCATGGGTGAAGCGGGCGGCGGCGGTGGGTTGCGCGGCGGCGGCCACGATCATGCCGTGCAGCGCCTCCGTCCACGCCGCGCCCGCATCGGCTTGGCGTTTCCAAGCCGCCAGGGCCGGCTTCGTCGCCGAGAGGTCATGGGATGTCCGGCCCAGACCGATCTGGTGAAGACCCCAGATCACGGCGCGCACGCCGGCCAACTCGGCCATTAATTTCAGCGATAAAGCCACGGCAGGCGTGGTCAGGCCAGCGACGCCCGCCCGGCGCCAGTGATGATGCAGGTCGTCGAACCATAGCCAGGTGGGATCGTCCCCCACCGTCGCGGTCGCAAACCCTGCAGCCGCGAACCGCGCGCCGAAGTGGCGTCCTTCAACCTCGCGATCGTCGTAAACGATCTTGTACAGGGAGGCGCCAGCGAGCGGTCTTGAGGCCAGGCGGTCGGCCACCGCCAGCCCGACGCCGGTCGCGCCGAGACCGGCGATGGCGCCTCTGCGCGAAAGGGCAAGAACAGGTTTGCTCATGGTCATCTCTCAGTTGCTCCCCCCGGAAATCGAGTTAGGCGGGGTCCCACATCTCGTTGCGATCGACCGCCCGCTTCAGACGCGGGCGGCGCGGGATCACGACAAATGTGCGGAGTCGCCCAGGGCGTTGGTGGAGCCGGCGATCGGGAGGCCGGGTTTGGCTAACACAAACATGCCGCCCGGTATGAAGCGGTTGTCGGTAACATTGCGGGCGTCGGCCATGACGTTGTAGCGGCCATGATCGAACATCCAGGCAGTGCAAACATCACCCAGCACAAGCTGCCAAGGCGGTTTGCCTTTAGAAGATCTTCGGCGTGTCGTCGTGAATGGCTGCCTCTATAAATATTTCTATATTCTACCCGACTCATTTTGTTCGACATTATCGGCCGTCGATAGCGACGGCCCCTGTCGCACCGTCATGCATGAATGCAGTCGGCGCCGGTAGTCACAGGAGGTCTCGACGTCGCCGCCGCAGCGGGACAGGATTCCCTGAACAGCCGATTCACCCTCAGCGCAGATCGGGCGCAGCGCGACGAACGTCGGGTCCGACCGGCGACGACGATCTGGCCGTCCGCATGGTGCTTACCGATTATTATGCTTCCTGTTACGCCCCTTGACGTCGTTGGATTTCGAGCCGTCGGATAGCGAAGCTCGAGCCAGGGCCGACAAGCGGACTCACCCAACGACCGAGAAGAGTCACGGCGTACCGGATCACATCAGGCGAGAAACGGTGGCGTTTGAACGATATCGGCTTGACCAATTTTGCCTCCAGATCAGCCCCAGGCCACAAACCGGAGACAAGTTTGTGTTAGACTGCCAGCACCGCCACTCAGTCTCTCGATAAGGAAGCTGACATACAGCCCTCCGATATTCCGCTGACATTTGCGCGAGTTACGGGGCTGCGGAGACGCGATTCGGTCTCCGAGGATGCAGCCGCGCGCAAATTCCTACCCTAATAGCCTATCCGTCTCCGCGAGGGCCTGATCGGCTAGGTACGCTCGAAGTTTTTCAAATACTTACCCATAAATTGCTTGGAGTTTTTCTAATCGACTAGCTTTGCTATCAGCGATTTTCGCATCCCTTATTCCTATTATTTCAGTAGGAATTGCAGGCGGCCCACGCGCATCGCCTGCGCACAACGGGCCGACGCCATAGCGGCGCCCGCAGTGAGGCGCCAAAAACTTGAGGGATAAGAACGTGAGTTTGAGAATGGAACTGGCGGCTTCGGCCGCCTTGATCGCCGTGTTGGCCGCAGGAGGAACGGCCTACGCCGCCGATACCGACTCGGCTGCCGATACTGCGTCGCAAAATCAGATAGTCGTGACCACCAAGCGCGTGGAAGCGCCGACCCTGGCCGTCGTGCCCGGCGGCACAGGCTTGATCACCGCCGACCAGATCCAGGCCACCAGCATCGCCAACCTGGACGACGCGTTGAAATACGTGCCCGGCCTGTTCGCGCAATCGGCCAGCGGCGGCGAAGCCACGCGCCTGTCGATCCGCGGGTCGGGCGTCACCAAGGGCGGCTTCACCTGGGGCAACGGCGTTGACGTACTATTCGACGGCCTGCCGCTCAGCGGCGCGCTGGGCACGCCCTATGAGTCCTTCGAACCCAACGCCTACCAACGGATCGAGGTCTACAAGGGCGCCAACGCCTTTGAATTCGGCGCCACCCAGCTGGGCGGGGCGATCAATCTGGTGCAGCACACCGGCTACGACTCCTCGCCCCTGGCGATCAGGCTGGAGGCCGGCAGCTATGGCTACCAGCGCGAGCAGATCAGCTCAGGCCAGGTGATCGGGCCGTGGGACTACTATGTCACTGCGACCCACTACCAGACCGCCGGCTATCTGCAGAATTCCGAAGCCACCGCCGGCCGCTTTATCGGCAATGTCGGCTATCAGGTCACACCCCAACTGAACACGCGCTTCTATTTCGAGGACGCGCGCCAGTACGAAGAGAACATCTCCTCCCAAACGCTCAGCCAACTACTGGGCGCGCCCCAGACGAACGCCTACACCGGGGCGCGCGTGACCATGGGGTCGATCTTCGTGGCCAACAAGACCAACTGGCAGATCGACGACAACTCCAGCCTGCTGTTCGGTCTAGCCTACAAGAACCCGCCGCTGCACAACGGCAACGAGCCCAGCCGCACCTTCTGGGCCACCAGCGACCTGACCGGATCGCTGACCTATAAGCGCAAGGACGAGGTGTTCGGCGGCCACGAGAGCAATACGACCTTGTCGGTCCTACCGAGCTATGTCCTGCCGGGATCGGGCGCCTACGCCAGCAACGACGCGACCGGCCTGACCACCGGTTTTGTCAAATACGGCGGGTCAAACACCACCGTCCTGGCCGCCAACGACCTGCAACTGACGCAGAAACTGTGGTTGGTGACCGGCATCGGCTGGCTTTATGAGACCCGCACCAACGAGATCGATAACCCCGTCGTCCCCCCCGCTGGTCCGGGGGTCAAATACACGCCTGCGAACCCCGCGTACTCTCCTGTGGCGGCGGGCATAAACCCCCGCCTGGACAAGACGTACATCAACTACACGCCGCGGATTGGCCTGCGTTACGACATCACGCCGCAGATCCAGGCCTACGGCAATATCAGTCAGTTGGTCGAAGCGCCGCAGATCATCAGCTACGCCCAGTCCGCGACCTTCTCGGAAAAGATCGGCTCCACCACTTACTCGAACAGCTATTACAACGGCTTCATCACCACGCCGACGGGGGGATTCACGTTCAACGAAGCCAATCTGAAGGAGCAGGTCGGGACCAACTACGAGTTCGGCGTCAAGGGTCAGTATGACCGCTTCAAGTGGGACATCGACTACTACAACGAACAGATCCATGACGAACTGCTGACGATTTACGCCCTCCTTCCGAACGTCAATCCCGCGGTTCCTAACGGCGTTTCCTACACCGAGAACGCCCGGCCGACCGTGCACGAGGGGGTCGAGGCGTCGGTGGACACCGAATTGTGGAAGGACGGCGTCAACACCGTGACGCTGCGCCAGGCCTTCACCTGGAACAACTTCCATTTCGCGCACGAAGACGTGGCCGCCGGCTATGGCGTGCTGCCGGGCCTGCCCAAATATTTCTATCAGGCCGGCCTGAACTACCGCCACGAGTCCGGCTTCTATGCCGGCCTCAGCGTCGAGTCCTCGCCCTCTCCCTACCCGGTCGACTACTTCAACAAGACCTTCGCACCGTCCTACACCCTGGTCGGCGCCAACATCGGCTACGCCCCTCCGGGGCAGAAGTGGCGGGTCTTCGTGGATGGCGAGAACCTGGGCGGCACGAAATACGCCTCCTTCTCCTCCGCCACCGGCTTGGCGACGGCGTCCTCGGCGGTGTTCACCGCCGGCGAAGGGCGCAGCATCACCGGCGGCCTGTCCTACGCCTTCTGATCAATCGCAGCAGAGGAACATCCCATGCGCTTTTTGAGATCGGCGCTCGCCGCCGCGGCCCTGATCCTCGCGGCTCTAGCGGGGTCCCCCGCTTTGGCCAAGGAGGTCATCAACACCAACGGGTCTGACCACAACGTGGCCATCAGCGGTCTGGACACCGTCGCCTTCTTTACCCAGCACAAGCCGGTGCAGGGCGACGAGGCCATCTTCTATGAATGGAAGGGCGCCCGCTGGCTGTTCGCCAGCGCGCAGGACCGCGACCTGTTCAAGGCCGATCCGGAGAAATATGCGCCTCAATGGGGCGGATATTGCGCCGTCGGCGTGTCTGAAGGCCACCTCAGCAAGCACCTGGTCAAGGGCTCCTTCGATATCCACGACGGCAAGCTGTACCTGTTCGCGGAAGGCAAGCCCGACGACTTCGACTACTGGCGCAAGCATTGGCTGGAAACCGAGGGCGGTCCCATCAGCCGCATTCCCGTTGGTGAAAGCTACTGGGCGCAGCTGAAGCCCTTGGCGGAAGCCGGCGCCCAATGGCCGGATTTGAAGAAGCCGAAACAGACCGCCCAGACTTCAACGCCGGAGGCAGCCGCGGCCCGCTAGGACCGATCCTGGCCCGCGATCTCAATCCAAATGCTCCGCCGTGATGGGTCAACAGACCGATCACGGCGGTTGCAGTTGGGCGCGATCATCATCAGAAAACCTATTTATCAGCTGCACCGTGTGTCGTCATTTTCTTCCAGTAATAACAACTATTTGGCTCTCTCTATTTAGATAGATAATCTGTGGCGACTTGTAGAGATTTTGACGCACCTAATTCCTACTATTTTGATAGGAATTAGGTGCGTGGCGCTGGGCCGCGAATGAGCAGCCCCCGCGGCGAGTGCGGCCGACCCGGCCGACCAATGCCGCGGGCAAGCAGGAGGGCAATTGAGTGAGCAGCACATACGGACTGGCGGCGTCAGCGGCGCTCATCGGCTTGTCGATGGCCGCAGGGGTGGCCCGGGCCGACACGGTGGACGCGGATGCGGCGAGGGGGTCTGACAGCGTCGTCGTAACGGCCAAGCGAGAAACCACGCCCACGCTTGACGCCGTCCCTGGCGGCACGGCCGTGATTTCCACCGCCAATCTGCAAGCGCAGAGCATCGCCAACACCGCCGACGCCCTGGCTTTCGTTCCGGGGCTATTCGCCCAGTCGGTGCAGGGAGGCGAAGGCACGCGCCTGTCGATACGCGGCTCCGGCGCCGGCAAGGGCGGCTTCACCTGGGGCAGCGGCATCCAGGTCCTGTTGGACGGCCTGCCGCTCAGCACGCCCTACGGCAATCCCTACGAAGCCTATGAACCCAACGCCTACAACGCCATCGAGGTCTACAAGGGCGACAACGGCTTTGAGTACGGCGCCTTCACCTTGGGCGGCGTGATCAACTACATTGAGCACACCGGATATGACTCCTCCCCCCTCTTCGTGCGCGCGGAGGGCGGAAGCTATGGCTACCAGCGCGAGCAGGTTAGTTCAGGCCAGGTGATCGGGCCGTTCGACTACTACATCAGCCTGAACCACTATAATTCGACCGGCTACCTGTCGGACTCGGCGGGGTTCAGCAACCGGCTGGTGTCGAACTTCGGCTACAAGTTTACCCCCGATCTGAGCACCCGATTCTATTTCGAATACGCCGACCAGACCCAGCAGCACATCAACTCGGTCACCCTGGCCAATTTTGAAGCCAATGCGCGGGCCAACATCGGGGTCATCGGCGACCGCATCAATCCCGGGACATACGTCGTCGCCGACAAGACCGTCTATGTCATCGACGGCAAATCGACCCTGGAAGTCGGCATCGAATATCAAAAGCCGCCGATCCACGACAGCGCGCCCAGCGCACGCTCGTTCTGGGACACCAGCGATGTGTCGGGCCTGGTCAAGTACAAGCGCCAGGACGTGCTGTTCGGGGGCCACGAGAGCGACACCACCGTCGCCTTCCTGCCCTCCTACGTCCTGGCCGGCTCGCAGCTGTCGACTTACAACACCCTGACGACCCCGAGCACCTACCTGGGATCGATCAAATACGGCGGCTCGAACAATACGCTGCTGGCAAGCAACGACTTCGCCGTGACCTCCAAGCTTTGGCTGACGACCGGGATCGCTGGCCTTTGGCTCAATCGCCAGAACCAGATCACCAATCCCCTGCCCGCCGGGGTAAATCCCGATTTGAACAAGACCTATCAAACCTTCACGCCGCGCGTGGGCCTGCGCTACGCCGTCACGCCGCGGATCCAGGCCTACGCCAACGTCAGTCGCCTGGTCGAGGCGCCGCAGATCGGCAGTTTCGCCCAGTCGCTCAACAGCGCCTACACCGGCTACGTCACCACCCCCACCGTCTCCAACGGCGTCTCCTACGTCTTGAACACCCGAAATCTGAAGGTGCAGTCCGGCATTTCGTCGGAGATTGGCGTGAAGGGTCAGACCGACCGGTTCAAATGGGATGTGGACTATTACAACGAGCAGGTCCGCGACGAGCTGCTGACCACCTACGCCGTGCTGCCGGGGGTCGACCCCAAGAACCCCAACGGGATCTCCTACACCGAGAATGCGCGGCCGACGGTGCATGAGGGCGTGGAAGCTTCGCTGGACGCCACGCTGTGGAAGGATCAGGGAAGCGAGCTGACCCTGCGTCAGTCCTACGCCTGGGGTCATTTCTATTTCGCCCAACAGGGGCCCGAACAGAAGGTCCTGCCCGGTCTTCCCAAGCAGACCTACCAGGCCGAGTTGACCTTCAACCACGCCTCCGGCCTCTACGTCAGCGCCAATGTGCAGGCCGTGGATTCCTACCCGGTCGACTTCGCCAACGCCGGCACGGCTCCGGCCTACGCCCTGGCCGGCGCCTCCATCGGCTATGTCGAGCCTCACAAGAAATGGCGCGTGTTCGTCGAGGGCCAAAACCTCGGCGGCGTGAACTACGTCTCCTTCACCTCCACCACCGGCCTGTGGACCCCCAGCGCGGCTGTCTACACGCCGGGCGAGGGGCGCACCATCACGGCGGGGGCGAGCTACGCCTTCTGAGCCATCGCACATTGTCCAATCCACCGGCGGGCGGCCACGCCGCCCGCCGAAACAAGAAAGGAGCGCCGTTCCATGCGCAGTTTCGCCTCGACCGTCTGGCTGAGCCTCATCGCCTCGGCGGCCCTGACAGCGGCCGCCCACGCCCAGGACCTGGCTCGCACCCCGGACGGCCATCCCGACCTGTCGGGCATCTGGCAAGTCATCACGCCCGCCGGCCAGGACCTTTCGGCCCATGCGGCCCGCAAGGATTCACCGGCTCACCTCGGCGCCGTGGTGGGCGGCGATATCCCCTACCAACCCTGGGCCCTGGCCAAGAAGGCGGAGAATTTCAAAAATCGCGAGACGCAAGATCCGCAGAACAAGTGCTTCATGGCCGGCGTTCCGCGCATCACCTACACCCCCCTGCCCTTCCAGATCCTGCAGAAGGATAAGCAGCTGACGGTGCTGTACGAGTACGTCCACTCGGTGCGCACCATCTACACCAACGGCACGGACCATCCGCCCGGCCATATCGACTGGTTCTTAGGCGACAGCCGCGGCCATTGGGACGGCGACACCCTGGTGGTCGACGTCGTGGACTTCAACGACGAGACCTGGCTGGACCACGCGGGCGACTTCCACAGCGATCAGCTGCATGTGGTCGAACGCTACAAGCCGATCGACAAGGACCACATCCAGTATGATGCGTCCGTGGAGGACCCCAAGGTCTTCACCCGTCCATGGACCGTCAGTGTGGTGCTCTACCGCCGGATAGAGCCGGGCGTGCAGCTTCTCGAAAACGAGTGCTACACCTTTGATTATGAAAAGTTTTATCCCTGAACCCAGCGGAATGGAGCCCTTAGGATGACTCGCATGACCGGCGCCGCGGCGCTTGTTGCGGCCTTCGCCGCCTTCTCCCCCGGGCCGCTTCTGGCCCAGACCGCCGCCAAGCCGGCCCCTTCCGCCGCCGGTCCCTGGGTCCCGGCCAAACTGTCGGACGGACAGCCGGACGTTCAGGGATACTGGACGGCCGGCGGCACGGTCGAGGTGAACGGCGAGGAGGAGCAGACGCGCGGCGGCACCTATTCGATCACCGGCGGCCCCCTGGGCGGCGGCGGCGAGCAGGAGGTGATCGACAACTACAAGCTTGCGCAGCAGGGCAAACCCCTGCCGTCCTGGCCCAGCAAGGTGGTCGATCCGTCCGACGGACAGATCCCCTATCAGCCCTGGGCCCAGGCCAAGCAGAAATACATCGAAGCCAATGTCGATCACGCCACCAAACAGGAGCACCTGGATCCCCAGGAGCGCTGCTTCCTCGACGGTCCGATCCGCGACACCTTCCACTATGAGTTCAAGATCGAGCAGTATCCCGGCTATGTCCTGATCCTGCACGAGGGCTATCGCCTGATCCCGCTGGACGGGCGCCCGCACCCGGATTCGGCGATCAAGTTGTGGAATTCGGACTCGCGCGGCCACTGGGAGGGCAACACCCTGGTGGTCGACGTCGCCAACAGCAATTCCAAGGGGCGACTGGACCGCGCCGGTAACTTCGCCAGCGACAAGGTCCACATCGTCGAGCGCTATATCTTCAGCGGGCCCAACGCCTTCACCTACCAGGCCACGGTGGAGGACCCCACCGTCTATACGCGCCCCTGGACGGTCTCCACCAAGATCATCCGCACCCACCTGAAAGAACCCGACTACGAAAAGTGGGAGGACGAGTGCTGGGAGCACGAGCGGAACATCAAGGAGCTTTCGGCCGAGATCGAGCAAGCGGCGCACGCAAAGACCTCCGGCAAGGCCCATCCGCCCCAGGGCGCTCAGCCATGAGCCAGTGCTGTTCCGCCAAGGACCCGGCCGCATCGCTAAGGGAGCTGCTTCTGCGTGAGGCGGAGCGCGCGATCGCCGAGCAGGGCTTCTTCGACGTATCGGCACGGCAGGTGGCCGTAAATGTCGGCGTGCATCCCAGCACCGTCGTCAACCTGTTCGGCAGCAGGGCGGCGTTGTTGAAGGCCGCGCAGGCCCGCCTCAGCCAGCGGACCGACTGACGCTCAGATGGAAAAGGTCGCCTTGAGGATGGCGTCCAGGCCTTCGCCATCCACCGCGTCAAAAGCCGCCTTATGCACCGCGTCCACGTCCAGCACGGCGATCAAGGCGCCGGAAGCGTCGAACACGGGGACCACAATCTCGCTTTGCGAGCGGCTGTCGCAGGCGATATGGCCTTCGAAAGCGTGGACATCGGGCACGATCTGAATCTGACCGGTCAAGGCCGCGGCGCCGCAAACCCCACGTCCGAAGGCGATGCGCAAACAGCCCAGCGTGCCTTGGTAGGGACCAACCACCAACTCATGCGGGTTGGCCCGGTCCACCACGTAAAAGCCGACCCAGAAAAAGTGCTCGAAAGCCTCGCGCAGCAGGGCGGCCACCGTGGCCATCCGCGCGGTCCTATCCCGCTCGCCTTCGAGCACCGCGGCGATCTCGCCTGCGACCTCCACGTAACGGACGCGCTTGTCTTGGATGGGCATGGGTGACAGGCGTGATGCAGACATCGAAGGCTCCATGACGTGAACGGCCAGCGGAGGATGGGAGCTGGCGCCCCGTTCACCCTTCCTGATTTTCTATCGCGACCTTTAGCGATAATCGTATGTCTTATTCCTATTAATTCGATAGGATTAGTTTGTCTGGCGGCATGGGCCGTCGGATCGGCGCTCGGACGGCTTATTGGCAGTGGCCGTCGAGTCAGCGGCGGCGCCTTCCTCCCCGAGGCCCGCCGCTCGGCCGTCCAGCAAGGAAAGTCTATCATGCGTTTCATCACCAGGACTTGGCTCAAGAGCTGTTGACGCTCTAGCCGCCGTCCGCGCCGCGCGCGGCCAACTCAGACCCATCCCAACATCAGCGCCGGGGCAGAGGCTCCCGGCGAACGACCATTTTTGCGCGCAAGGGCCATTCAAGAGCGCCCACGCCGATCGAACCTAAGAGGGGCTCAGCCTTATGAATATCTGGAAAAATACCGTGTTTTCGGCAGCCATGATCTCGGCTCTGGGCGTGGGCGTCGCCGCGCACGCGGCGGACGCCACGGCCGACGCCACGGCCGCCACGACCAGCACAGCCGCTGCTACGGACGCGGCCTCCAGCGAAGTCGTCGTCACCGTTCAGCGCAACCACATCCCCACCCTGACCGATGTCGCCGGCAACACCGCCGTGATCAGCGCCGACCGGGTGGAGTTGGGGCGCGCGGCGACCATCGCCGACGTGCTGCGCTTCCAGCCTGGCCTGCTGGCTCAGTCGGCTACGGGTGAAGAGGCCACGCGCTTCTCCATGCGCGGGTCGGGCATCATCCGCGCCGCGGGATCGTGGGGCACGGGCATCCAGTTCCTGTTCAACGGCCTGACCCTGACCACGCCGGAAGGCAGCCCGTTCGAATATTATGAATCCCTGAGCAACAACTATACCGAGGTCTATCCCGGCGCGAACGCCTTCGAATTTTCGCCCAGCACCCAGGGCGGCGCGATCAACTTCGTGGCGCACACCGGCTACGATTCCACGCCGCTGCTCGCGCGGGTGGAAGCGGGCAGCTACGGCTACAATCGCGAACAGGTCAGCTCCGGCGGGGTGTCAGGCCCGCTGGACTACTACGTCTCCGCCACCCACTTCGGGTCCGACGGCTTCCGCGACGGCAACGGCTCCTACAGCCAGCGGCTGGTCGGCGACGTCGGCTATCAGCCCACGACCGATTTCAAGACGCGCGCACTCTTCGAATACGCCCAGCAGAACACCCGCAGCGCCACCAGCCTGACTCTGTCCCAAGTCGAGCAGGACCCGAACCAGAGCACCTACACCAAAACGCCGCAGACCTTCACCGGCGCCACGGGCCAGACCGAGCAATCCATGCGCCGGGAAAAGGGCTCGACCATCCTGGGCGACTATTCGACCTACAACGTCACCCCCAATTCCGATATCGAAGGCGGGTTCCTGTACAAGAACTTCCCGCTACGCAACGAGGGCGGCGGCTTCACCCCCGGCGACTGGGACGTCAAGGACCTGGCGATCACCGCACGCTACAAGCGCAGCGATCAGGTGCTCGGCGGCCTGCAGAGCAACAGCGAGGCGGCCTGGGTCTATGCCGGCATTCTTCCGGACTCCACCAACCGCGGCCTGTACATCGGCCCGCACACGGCCGCCACGCCGACCACCTTGTACAAGGCCACCTTCGGCGGTTACGACAGCACGCTCCTGCTCAAGGATGACCTTGAGATCGCCCACGGCTTCTGGCTGACCACCGGCCTAGCCTCGATCTGGCAGCAGCGGGTCAGCAATATCCAGAACTTCGTCTTGAGAACCACGGCGGACGAGACCGAGAACTTCAACACGGTCACGCCCCGCGTCGGCCTACGCTACGACTTCACCCCGCATCTGCAGATCTACGGCAACTACAGCGGTTCGGACGAAGCGCCGATCGCGCACCAGTTGCCCGTCACCGCCAGCCTGTCGATCCCAGGCTCCGGCGGCCTCAAGGAGAGTGTCGACAGCAGCAACAACTACATCCGCAATCAGACTCAGCAGAATTTGGAGGCGGGCGTTCGCGGCGAAGTCGGCATCTTCAAATGGGATGCGGCCGTCTTCCACACCTATGTGCAGCACGAAATTCTGACGCAGGTCGTCGGCAATCCCAACGTTTCCAACCCCGTGACCATCACCAGCAACTCGGCGAGTCCCACGACCCACGAGGGGCTGGAAGGAACGCTGGACGTCACCCTGTGGCGTTCGGACGGCAGCTCGTTGGTGTGGCGCTCGGCCCTGACGGTGGACCACTTCCAGTTCGTCAACGACCCAGTGTACCACAACAACGAAATCCCGGCCGTGCCGGAGGATGTGTATCAGGGCGAGTTGAACTATGTGGACCGCTCTGGATTTTACGCCAGCCTGACGACTGAATCAGTCTTCGTTCACTACCCGGTCGACTTCTACAATCAGCTCTACGTCCCATCCTACCTCATCTACGGCGCCCGGATCGGATATCGCTCCCCGGACAAGAAGTGGGAAGTGTTCGCTCAGGGCGACAACTTGGGCGACGCCCACTATGTGGCGGCCACCTCGACCACCGCCTTGGGCACAGCCGCCAGCGCGGTGTTCTCGCCCGGCGAGACCCGCAACTTCTCCATCGGCCTCACCCACGCCTTCTTCTGATCCGGAGAAATCTCATGAAACTATCCACCGGACTGCTGATCGCCATCCTGACCGCCTCGGTCCTCGGCGCGGAAACCCGGCCCGCGGAGGCGCACCACGCCTTCGCCAGCGAATACGACATCGAAAAGCCGATCACCCTGAAAGGGACCCTGACCCGGCTCGAATGGATCAATCCGCACGGCTGGGTCTATGTGGACGTGCTCGATCCAAAGACCGGCAAGGTGGTGAATTGGGCCATCGAGTTCGGCGGACCCAACGCCCTGCTGCGACGGGGCCTGCGCAAGACCGATTTCCCGGTTGGCGCCGAGGTCACGGTCAAGGGCTTCCTGGCCAAGAATGGCAAGCCCATCGCCAACGCCACGAACGTGACGCTGCCGGACGGCCGCGCCTTCTTCACCGGTTCCTCGGGCGGCCCCGGCGCCCCGACGGGCGGAGCCGGCTAAGCCATGCGCGTACTTCGTGCTTCCCGGCTGCTTGGGCTTGTGGCCTTCGCAGCGCTTCTGGCGGCGGCGCCTGCGCGCGCCGCCGACTTTCCGCGAACACCTGAGGGCAAGCCTGATCTGTCGGGCATCTGGCAGGTCCTAGCCCCGGTGGACCGGGACCTTCTGCCCCACGCCGCGCGCAAGGACGCCCCTGGGCACCTTGGCGCGGTGGTCGGGGAGGAGATTCCCTACCAGCCCTGGGCCCTGGCCAAGAAGGCGGAGAATTTCAAGAACCGCGAGACCGCCGATCCGTCCAACCGCTGTGTCATGCCCGGCATTCCGCGCATCACCTACACGCCGCTGCCATTCCAGATCTTCCAGACCGACAAACGCCTGACGCTGCTCTACGAGTTCGGCCATTCGGTCCGTAACATCTTCGCCAACGGCACGGATCACCCGCCCGGCCACATCGACTGGTACCTGGGCGACAGCCGCGGCCATTGGGACGGCGACACCCTGGTGGTCGATATCGTCGACTTCAACGATGAGACCTGGCTGGATCACGCAGGCGACTTCCACAGCGACGCGCTGCACGTCGTCGAGCGCTACACGCCGATCGACAAGGACCACATCCAGTACGAGGCGACCCTGGACGACCCCAAGGTCTTCACCCGTCCCTGGACCATCAAGACCATCCTTTACCGGCGCATCGAGCCCAATATCCAACTGCTCGAATACGACTGCTATCTATTTGATTATGAACAGTTTTATCCATGATCGTGTTGCGACGGAAGCCATGACCAGAATCCATCCCCCCCCGAAGGGCTGGGCCTTGGCGGCGCTCGCCGGCTTTGCGGCCGCCGGGTCCGCCCTGGCTCAGCCAGCGCCGACCGCGACCGAAGCCGGGTCCGTCCCGGCTTCGGCGCCCGCCGCTCAGACCGCCTGGTCCCCATCCCTTCTGCCGGACGGCCAGCCCGACGTGCGCGGCTTCTACGGCCCGCAGAAGCAGGGAACCTATTCCCTCACCCATCCCAGCAACGGCGGGGAAGGCGAGGTCATTCGCGATCACGAATTGGCCCTGGCGGGAAAGCCTATCCCCACCTGGCCCAGCCGCATCGTCGATCCGGCGGACGGCGAAATCCCCTACCAGCCTTGGGCGCGCGCCAAGCAGAAATACATCGAAGCCAATATCGATTACCCGACCAAGCAGGAGCATCTGGATCCCCAGCAGCGCTGCTTCCCCGACGGCCCCGTGCGTGCGCCGATCTGGACCGGATTCGAGATCCAGCAATATCCCGGCTACGTGCTGATCATCCAAGATCAGAACCACACTTTCCGGGTGATCCCCCTCGACGGTCGCGCGCACCCATCCCAGGACATCAAGCTGTGGATGGGCAATTCACGCGGCCACTGGGAGGGCAATACCCTGGTGGTCGATGTTCAGAACGAAAACTCCAAGGGACGGCTCGACAACATCGGCGACTTCTCCAGCGACAAGGTGCACATCGTCGAGCGCTACACCTTTAACGACCCGAAATCCTTCGACTATCGGGCTACCTTCGACGATCCGTCGGTCTACACACGCCCCTGGACGCTCAACGTCAAATACGTGCGCCAGCACCTGGACGACCCCGCCTATGAGCCGTGGGAGGCCGCCTGCCAGGAAGGCGAAAGGAACACTGCGGATTCCCTGCTAACCGAAAAGCAAGCCGCAGCCGCGCGCAAGAAGGACGCCGCCAAGCCCGCCAGCAAGCCTGTAGAGGCGACGCCTTGAGCCTGATCCAGACTCTGCAGGCCATCCAGGACTCCGACGCCGCCCAGGCGTTCCTCGGCTCGCGCTATCTCTATCCGGCTGTGGAGTCGGCCCACGTCCTGGGCCTTGCCCTGTCGGTCGGGCTGCTGGCCATCGTCGACCTGCGGCTGATCGGCGCCCTGATGCGGCGTCAGCCCGTCAGCGACAGCCTGGACGCCTTTCGACCGTGGATGATAGCCGGCTTCGCCCTGATGTTCGTCACCGGCGCCATCCTGTTTTGGCCCGAGGCGGCCAATCTCTACGTCAACTCCCTCTTCCGCCTGAAGATGTTGTTCACGGTGGCGGCGCTCGCCAACGCCCTTTCGTTCGAGTTCGGGATCGGCCGCCGCGCCCACACGTGGAGCGACCCCTTGCGGCCGCCTGCCGCCGCTAGGCTGGCGGGCTTCGCGTCCCTGACCAGCTGGTCTCTGGTGATACTGTTCGGCCGCTGGATCGCCTATGGTTTCGGAGCCCATCCATGAGCCTGCTTCCTATTTTCGAATGGGTCGCCAAGACGCCGGTGGGCGTGGCGATCGCCAAATCGACCTACTTCTTTCCGGTGGTCGAGGTGCTGCACCTGCTGGGTCTCAGCTTGCTGCTGGGCGTGGTGCTGGCGCTGGATTTGCGACTGCTGGGCGTGACGCTTCGGCGGCAGAGCGCTTCGGCCGTGGCCTCGTCCCTGGCGCCGGCGTTCTCGATTGGCCTGATCGTGGCCGTGTTCACAGGAACCTGCCTGTTCGTCGGCGAGCCGCTCAAGTGCTTCTTCAACGAAGCCTTCTGGTGGAAAATGGGCCTGCTGGCGCTGGCTCTAGCCACCCAGGCGGTCCTGTTTCGCCAGATGACCCGGCCCAAGGCGCCCGTCCTGGCCGCACAGAAGGCCATTGCGGTCGCCTCCCTCAGCCTGTGGTTCGGCGTGGGCGTGGCCGGCCGTGTGATCGGGTTCATCTGATGCGCCCGCGCCCCTTCCCTCGTCCGCGATTGGCGAATGTCCCCGGAGGACCATCATGAGCCTCGATATCTACTGGTTTTTGCCGACATCCGGCGACAGCCGCTATCTCGGACGATCCAAATTCGGCCGGTTCACGGATGGCGACTATCTGAGCCAGGTCGCGGTGGCCGCCGACACGCTCGGCTACGACGGGATTCTGATCCCGACCGGCGCGGGTTGCGAGGATCCATGGGTCACCGCCGCCGCCCTGGCGTCGCAGACCAAATATCTGAACCTGTTGGTCGCCTTCCGGCCCAGCCTGCTCTTGCCGGCGGTCGCCGCGCGCATGGCCGCTTCGGTGGATCGCGCCTCAGGCGGTCGCCTGCAGATCAATATTGTTCCGGGCGGCGACGCGGCGGAGCTCGCGGCGGACGGGGTGTTCCTTGAGCATGACGAGCGTTTCGCCCAGGCCGACGAGTTCCTCGACATCTGGAAGGGACTGCTCGCCGGGGAAACGGTCAACCACGACGGCAAACACCTCAAGATCAAGAACGGCAAGCTGGTCTTGCCCGCATTGCAAAAGCCGCACCCGCCGATCTTCTTCGGCGGCTCCTCGCCGGCCTCGCACGCGCTTGCCGCCAAGCATGTCGATCTCTACCTGACCTGGGGCGAACCGCCCGCGGCGGTCGCGGAAAAGATCGCGGATGTGAAGGCCCGCGCCGCCGAGCTCGGCCGCACAGTGCGCTTCGGCGTACGGCTGCACATCATCGTGCGCGAGACCGAGAAGGAGGCCTGGGCCGCGGCCGACGACCTGATCAGCCGGCTCGACGAGGTGACCATCGCCCGCGCCCAGGCCAATCAGGCCAAGATGGACTCGGTGGGCCAGCAGCGGATGGCGGCCCTGCATAAAGGAAGCCGAGACAAGCTGGAGATCGCTCCCAACCTTTGGGCGGGCGTGGGCCTGGTGCGCGGCGGGGCGGGCACGGCTCTGGTCGGCGACCCCGAGACTGTGGCGGCCAGGATCAAGGAATACGCCGATCTGGGCATCGAGACCTTTGTCCTGTCCGGCTACCCGCACCTGGAGGAAGCCTATCGCGTGGCCGAATACCTGTTCCCGTTGCTGCCGGGCCAGAGACGTGAGTTCACCGATGAGGTGAACTTCACTGGCGGCCCGTTCGACGCGGCCATCCGCAACGCCGCGCAAAGCTGAGACCGGAGAAGATCATGAGCAAGATCATCGACCTGCGCAGTCGCCCCTCGTTTCTGCACGACTTCTACGGGGCGACGCCGGGCACCAAGGCTTATGAGACGGCGCGCTGGATTAACCGGCGCACGGGCTCCAAGGACGACGAGCATTTCGCCAAGTCCAAGACCCTGGAGGCCTTTGTCCAGGAAGTGCGCGACGCCGGCATTTCTCAGGCCGTGGTGGTCGGGCGCGACACCCCCCAGCTCAAGCACTCCAATGAAGAAATCCGTGACCTGGTGTCTCGCCATCACGAGTTGATCGGTGTCGGCTCGGTCAATCCCCAGACCCAATCGCCCCGGGTCATCACGACGGAGATCGAGCGCGCGGTGAGGTCCTACGGGCTTGCGGGCATCAATATAGAACCCGGCTTCGGCGCCCCGCCGCTCAAGCCGGATCATCCGGTGCTGTTTCCGGTCTACGAGGCCTGCCAGGCGCTCGGCGCGCCGGTGTTCCTCATGTCGGGCCCGACTTCGCCGTCCCTGGAATATACCGATCCCGCGCCGGTCGGGCGCGTAGCGGCGACCTTCCCGGACCTGAAGATCGTCTGCTTCCACGGCTTCTGGCCCTATGTGAACGAGATCATCGGCGTGGCCTTCAAGCACGCCAATGTCTTCATCGTGCCGGACATGTACCTCTTCGCACCTGGCGGCGGCCTCTATGTGGAGGCGGGCAACGGCTTCCTTCGCGACCAGCTATTGTTCGGCACCTCTTATCCGTTCCGCGCCATGAAGCAGACGGTCGATGACTTCCTGGCTCTCGGCTGGAAGGACGAGGTGCTGGACCTGATCCTGCACAAGAACGCCGAACGCGTGTTGGGCCTGCAATCGGAGGCCTTGGTTCGTCATGCCTGATATCCTCGCCTTTTCGCGCCCTGCGCCGGCTCCGCTGGCGCCGTACGATCGCGCCGCCCTGGCAGAGTTGATCTCCCAACTGGACGCCACCGCAGCGGCTCGCGACAAGGCCGGCGGCACGGCCAAGCATGAGCGCGACCTGTTCCGCGCCAGCGGCCTGCTGGCCCTTACCATCCCCGCCGATCTGGGTGGGCTGGGCGGCGATCTCGCCGACGCCCTGGATGTCACCCGGCAGATAGCGGCTGTGGACAGCGCCCTGGCCCACCTGTTCGCCTTCCACCATTTCCAGTTGGCGACCTTGCGGTTCTACACGCCACGCCCGCAGTGGGCGCCGCTGCTGGAGCTGACGGCCCGAAACCGCTGGTTCTGGGGCAACGCCCTAAATCCCTTGGACAAAACCACGTTCCTCACGCCCGGCCCCGACGTGGGCGACTACCGCATCAACGGAACCAAGAGCTTCTGCTCGGGCGCGAGCGACTCCGACATGCTGATCGTTTCGGCATTGCGGCCCGGTCGGGAAGGTCTGGTGGTGGCGGCGATCCCCACCGACCGCGATGGCGTCACCGTGCATGACGATTGGGATAATATCGGCCAGCGCCAAACCGACAGCGGCCGCGTGTCCTTCCGCGACGTGGTCGTGCTGGATAGCGAGATCCTTCGCGACCCCGGCCCCCTGGGCTCGCCGTTCGCCAGCCTGCGCTCGACGCTCGGCCAGTTGATCTTGACCCACATCTATCTGGGGATTGCTGAAGGCACCCTGGCCTGTGCGGCGCATTCCATCGACCCCCAGGCGGCCCCCTGGATCGCATCCAAGTCGGAAAAGGTCGGCGACGATCCCTATATCCTGCGCAATTTCGGCGAGTACTGGGTGCAGACCGCCGGCGCCGGGGCCCTGACCGATCAGGCTCGGCGGCAATTCCAGGATGCATTCGACCTCGGAGATCGGGTCGACCAGACGCTGCGCGGCAAGGTCGCCATCGCGGTCGCAACCGCCAAGGTGGCCAGCGCCCGCGCCGCGCTGGAGGTGTCCAGCCGCATGTTCGAGGTGCTCGGTGCTCGCGCCACCGCCGGCAAGCTGCGGCTGGATCGCTTCTGGCGCAACGCCCGCACCCACACCCTGCATGACCCGCTGGACTACAAACTGCATGAGTTGGGCGATTGGCGCCTGAACGGGCGCCTGCCGACACCGTCCTTCTATTCCTGAGGCTCCATTCGATGAACAAGCCATCCGCACCAAGCCTGAGCCGGCGGACGGTATGGGCCGCCATGGCCGCCCTTCTGGCCGCGCCGGCCTTCGCCGCCGAACATCCCAAGGAAATCCGGCTCGATTACGCTTACTATTCGCCGACAAGCCTGGTGCTCAAGCATTTCAGCTGGGCCGAACAGGCCTATGGCGTCCAGGGCGTGACCGTGAAGTGGGTGCTCAGCACCGGCTCCAATCGCGCCCTGGAATACCTGAACAGCAACAGCCTGGATTTTGGCTCGACCGCCGGACTGGCGTCAGTGCTAAGCCGGGCCAACGGTAATCCGGTCAAGGCCGTCTACATCTATTCCCGTCCTGAATGGACGGCCCTCGTGGTGCCCAAGAATTCGCCCATCCGTTCGGTGAACGACCTCAGGGGCAGGAAGGTTGCCGCCGCTAAAGGCACCGACCCCTACCTGTTCCTGCTACGCGCCCTGCGCGATCATGGTCTGTCCAAAACCGACATCGAACTGGTGAGCCTGCAGCACGCCGACGGGCGCACCGCCCTGGAGCGGGGTCAGGTGGACGCCTGGGCCGGACTTGATCCGTTGATGGCGGCCTCCCAGCTGCAGGCCGGATCGCGGATCATCTACCGCAACGTCGCCTACAACACCTATGGCGTGCTGAACGTCTCCGACTCCTTCGCCCAGCGTTACCCCGGCGATGTCCGCCAGGTGATCGGACTGTACGAGCGCGCGCGGCGCTGGATCATCGCCAACCCCGATGAAGCGGCCAGGCTTCTGTCCCAGGAGGCGGGAGTCTCTATCGATGTGGCGCGCCTCCAACTCAGCCGCAACGACTTCAGCCACCCCATTCCAGGCCCCGAACAGATCAAGGCGCTGAAAGCCACCGCGCCGATCCTCACCGAGGAAGCGCTGGTCAAGCCAGGCGCCGACGTCAACAAGGCCGTCGACGACCTGATCGATCCCTCCTTCGCCCGCGCCGTGGTCCGCTGACCGTGACCGAGGTCGTCTCCTCGCACCCCGTGGCGGCCGAACAGCGCCGAGCGCGAGCGCCGAGCGACACCGGCCCGCGCGCGTCCGGACGGCTGGCGGATGTGGCCGCGCGCGGCCGCGGCCTCATTGTTCCTGCGGTTCTGCTGGTCATTTGGGAAGCGGTGGTTCGCGGCGGACTTGTCCCGGCCAATCTTCTCCCGCCGCCCAGCGCCCTGGTCGCGACGGTGCGCGAACTGCTCGCGGACGGGGAGCTGCAAGGGCACATGCTGGTGTCCAGCCTGCGGGTGCTGGCTGGCTTTTCGATCGGCGCCGCGCTGGGCGTCGCAGCCGGCGCCGTGGTCGGCCTTTCCGCCAAGGCCGAGGCCCTGATCGGTCCGACCTTTCAGGGCCTGCGCGCCATTCCCTCGCTGGCCTGGGTCCCTCTGCTGCTGCTGTGGCTGGGCATAGACGAGACGCCCAAGATTGTGCTGATCGCCATCGGCGCCTTCTTCCCGGTCTATGCCGGCCTGGTGTCGGGCATACACAACGTCGATCGAAAACTGGTGGAGCTCGGCCAGGTCTATGGGCTGAAGGGCGGCGTCCTGATCCGGCGCATCTTCCTGCCGGCCGCCCTGCCCTCGCTGTTCGTCGGTCTGCGAACGGGCCTGTCCCTGGCCTGGATGTTCCTGGTCGCTGCCGAGCTGATCGCCGCCACCAAGGGCCTGGGCTATCTGTTGAGCGATGGGCGCGAAACCGGCCGCGCCGACGAGGTGATCGTCGCCATCCTGGCCCTGGCATTGCTGGGCAAGCTCAGCGACAGCGGCCTGGCCTGGCTGGAGCGCCGGTTGCTGCGCTGGCGCGACGTCTACAAGACCATCGGCGCCTGACCCATGACACAGCCCCTCATCGACCTGTCGATCACCGAAAAGCGCTTCGCCGAGAAGACGGTCATCGCTGACGTCGCCTTCCAGGTGGTCCAGGGCGAGGTGGTCAGCCTGGTGGGCCCCAGCGGCTGCGGCAAGAGCACCTTGCTGCGCATCATCGCCGGGCTGGACAGCGACTATGACGGCCAGGCGAGCGTGCTTGGCCATGCGCCGCGCCTGCATCTGGATGAGGTCGGCTTGGTGTTCCAGGAGCCGCGCCTTTTACCGTGGCTGACCGTGGCCCAGAACGTCGGCTTCGAGCTGGGCGCCAAGGGGGCGCGCCACCCGCGCGTCGCCGAGCTTCTGGCCGAGGTCGGTCTGGCCGATCATGCCAACGCCTATCCCAAGCAGCTGTCCGGCGGTCAGGCGCAACGGGCGGCCATCGCCCGCGGCCTGTTCAGTCGGCCGCGCCTGCTGCTGCTGGATGAGCCGTTCAGCGCGGTGGACGCCTTCACCCGCATGCGCCTGCAGGACCTGCTCAAGGCCATCGCGGCCCGGCATGACGCCACCGTGCTGCTGGTGACCCACGATGTCGGCGAGGCCGTTTATTTGAGCGACCGGGTCATCGTCCTGGCCAGCGGTCCCGGCCGCCTGAGGGGACAGGTGCGGGTGGACATCCCCCACCCGCGCGATCGGCGCGATCCGGCGCTTGCCTTGCTGGAGGGCCAGGCCCTGAGCCTGCTCGAGGGCGTCGCGGTCGAGCAGAGCGCGGCCTGAGCCGAACAGAAATGCCGGGAAGGCGGTCAGAAATTCTGCCTCGACCAAATTCCTATCGAATTGATAGGTTTTTAGGTGTTGCACGCTCGCGGTTTCGCCGAGCGGCCAATCTGGAAAGCCGAAAGGAAAGCCCATGAGCGAGCGAGCCCTCCACCCGCAGACCCTGGCCCTGCACGCGGGCTGGCGGGCCGATCCGGCGACGGGCTCGGTGGCGCCGCCGATCTACCAGACGACCTCCTACCAGTTCCGCGACACCGAACACGCCGCCAACCTGTTCGCCCTGAAGGAACTGGGCAATGTCTACACGCGCATCGGCAACCCCACGACCGACATCCTGGAACAACGCATCGCCGCCCTGGAAGGCGGAGCGGCCGCCCTGGCCGTGGCCTCCGGCCAGGCGGCCTCAGCCTTCGCGGTGCAGAACCTCGCTCGGGCCGGCGACAATATCGTCAGCTCGACCGATCTTTACGGCGGAACCTGGAACCTGTTCGCCAACACCCTGCGCGATCAGGGCATTGAGGTCCGCTTTGTAGACCCGGCGGATCCGGAGGCCTTCCGCCGCGCCACGGATGATCGCACCCGCGCCTATTACGCCGAGACCCTGCCCAACCCGAAGCTGACCGTGTTCCCCATCGCCGAGGTGGCCCAGATCGGGCGCGAATTCGGCATTCCGCTCATCGTCGACAATACGGCCGCGCCCCTGCTCACCCGCCCGCTCGATCACGGCGCTGCCATCGTCGTCTATTCAGCCACCAAATATATTGGCGGCCACGGCACGTCGATCGGCGGCCTGATCGTCGATGGTGGCAATTTCGATTGGGAAGCCCATCCGGAGCGCCAGCCGGCGCTGAACATCCCCGACCCCAGCTATCACGGCGCGATCTGGACTGAAGCGGTCAAGCCGCTCGGCCCAATCGCCTACATCATCCGCGCGCGGGTTGTGTTGCTGCGCGATTTGGGCGCGGCCCTGTCGCCCTTCAACGCCTTCCAGATCCTGCAGGGTCTGGAGACCCTACCCCTGCGCATCGCCGAACACTCGCGCAACGCCCAGGCGGTAGCCGACTTCCTCGCGGCGCGCCCTGAGGTGGTGAAGGTGATCCATCCCTCCAGGCAGCACGGCCCGGCCCGCGAACGGGCCGACCGTTACCTGACCGGCGGTTACGGCGGGCTGGTCGGATTCGAATTGGCGGCGGGGCGCGAAGCGGGGCGCCGGTTCATCGACAGCCTGAAGCTGTTCTATCACGTGGCCAATATCGGCGATGCACGCAGCCTGGCCATCCATCCGGCCACCACCACCCATTCGCAACTCACTGCGGACGAGCAACTGGCCAGCGGCGTGTCGGACAGCTATGTGCGCCTGTCGGTGGGCATCGAGCACATCGACGACATTCTCGCCGATTTGGAGCAGGCCCTTACAGCCGCAGGCAAACTGGCCCAAGCGGCCTGACCACGCCGCGCCTAGCTTGCGCGATCCGCCTCAAGCGCCGGCGGCCGTCCTACAGCCACCGAGCGTCGCGCCCAGATCGGCGGCAAGGCAGGCGGCCGCTTGGGCGGCTTGGTTGCGCAGATCCGGGACCGCCATGGATTCCCAGACGGCGCCCCGAGTCAGGGGGCCGACAACAAACAGGCCGGCGACCGAGCGGCCGTTCCGCCCCAGGGCCCGGCCGTGTTCGTCCACGTCGAGGCCAAGCGACAGTGGGTCGTTGCGCACGAGACCCTGCAGGCGCAGGTCTGCCAGTAGTGGGCTATCCGCAACGGCCAAGTCGCCGTGCGGGCCGGTGCAGTTGATCACGGCGGCGAAACGCCGTTGCCGCAGTGCAGACTCCCCTTTCTCCCGAAAACGGAGGATCACCGCGCCGTCCTCGTCCAGATCCAGGCTGAGTATCCTGCCCGCCGTCACCGTCAGGCCCCCAGCGGCCATCAGACTGTGGATCTCGGCGGTTACGGCCGGCGCCATCCTGTGCCGGTGCACGTCCCACCAGGGCCGTAGATGCCGCAGAAAGCGACGGCGCTCCTTGAGCGGCCAATCGCGCCAGATCGTCTGAGTCACGGGGCGGATACTGTCGACGGCATCGCGCCAGCCAACCGCCTTCGCATGGCGCCGCATCGTCCGGAGCGCCTCCAGGGGTGAGCCAAGGTCGCCGCGGGGCGTCAAGACAGCCGCCGTGGACGCATGGCTGCGGGGGAGCAGACCACGCCTGGAAATGGCCGCCAAACGACGGCCCCGACGAGCCAGCTCCAACGCGACGTCGACCATGGTGAGTCCAGACCCGACGAGCAGCACATCCCCGGCCGGGACTTCCTGTAGATTCCTCGACCATGGATCGGAGAAATAGGCGCCGCGGGATCGCAGCAGCCGGTCAGACGCCCCTGGCAGGGCGTGCGGCGGCATGAGGCCGACCGCGAGGACGATGGCGTCCGCAGCAAACTGCCGGCCCTTTCGGCTGGCCAGCACCCATCCTCCGGAGGGGGCCGGGCGAAGGATCACGACCTCGTCGGCTTCCAGGATGAACCGGCCCGAAGCGAAAGACGCCAGGGCGTCCCGTAACTGGACCTGCAGATAGATCCCATAAAGTCCACGGCTGACGAAATCCTGCGGGCCGGCGCTGAGGGCCTGCGCCGCAAGCCAAGCCTGGAAATGGCCCGGCTGATCGGGAAAGGCGCTCATATTGCCCGTTCGCACGTTCAGCAGATGGCGCTCGTTCGTGGTGGAATAGGCCCGTCCCCGGCCGAATTGAGCCGAACGGTCGAACAGGCGCACACATAGGTCCGGACTGGACCGCAGCAGATGAATGGCGGTCAAAAGGCCGCTGAACCCACCTCCGACGATCACTACTGTGGTCATGTCGGCTTCCCAAATCCGGTCAGGCCTGAGCAGCAGCGACGGGAATCGCCCGCCCGTGTTCGCCCGCCGGGTATTACCTACTAACTTAATAGGAATTTCCTAGGTGTTTTTGCCAAGTCTGGACATTTCGGGCCGGCCTGGGCGCAGGCTGCTCGTCCGCTACCGCGACGGGAAGCTCCGCATCCAACAGGGGCGAGACCTTTTATCGTTAGACTGTCAGCACCGCCACGCAGGCGCGCCGGTCTTGTCAGGATAACTCGCTCAGCGCGCAAACACCCCCTCCCCATTTACGCCGCCGCGGTCGCGGCGGCCCACGCCCTGTGAGCTTGAGCTCGCAGAGTGCGAAGGCCAGGGCGGGAGATCAGGTGGGGTGCGGCAGGGCCCGCACCCGTTCGGGAAGGCGGTCGGCGGGCAAGATGATGTGAACCCCGAGCCCGGCGCCCGCCCGGTTGCTCGCCTCGATCGTTCCCCCCTGGGCCATCACCGCCCGCTTGGCGACAGCTAAGCCGAGCCCGAATCCGGGGCTGGTCTCGTCAGCGCGTACGAACGGTTCGAACAGTGTGGCAAGCGCGGACGCCGGCGCTCCGGGTCCTTCGTCGACGATATCGATCTCGTAGCGCCGAGCCGCCTCGTCGTAGGCCAGCGTCACGTGCACCGACTGACCGCTGGTGGAAAAGCGAAGGGCGTTGCGGACGACGTTGTCGAGCGCCCAGCGCACGAGCTCGGTGTTGCCGCGCAGGCTCGGGGCGTCGTCGTCGCCGGCGGCGACGTCGGATCTGATCCCAACACCGGCTGCGTCCGCCTCAAACCGGGCGTCGGCCAGCACGCTTTCAAGCAGGGCGTTAAGATCGAAATAGTCCTCGCCCGGCGTATGCCCGCGCTCCGCCCTCGCCAGGCTGAGCAGCTCCCGCACCACCGAATCGAGCCGGCGACCTTCGTATTCAATCCGGTCCAGAGAAGCTTCGACGCCGGTTGAATCCTGCCGCGCCAGACCGATGGCGAGCTGCAGACGGCTCAGCGGCGAGCGCAGCTCGTGCGACACGTCGTGCAGAAGCCGTTCGCGCGCCTGGATCGATTGCTCCAACTGCACGGCCATGACGTCGAAGTCTCGCGCGAGGTCGGCGATCTCGTCGTGTCGCCCGCCCATGCCAGGCGCCAGGCGCACCGAGAGGTCTCCGGCCGCCAGGCGTTCGAATCCCTGGCGGAGGCGCCTGATCGGGGCGACCAAATACCAGGCCGTGACCACCCCGAAGATCGGCCCGAAGAACAGGGCAAGGATCAATGGCTCGATCGGCACCGCCAGGAACCGCCTGGCGCCCTGATAGTGATAACGGAGCCGGAACAACGAGCCGTCCGGTCCACGGACCTGGCGCTCGATGACCGCGTCAGATCCGGTCAGGCGCGCAGGGCGCAAGGATGGCGGCAGGATCTCCACCTTGGTGCGTTCAAACATGGGCAGGGAATCGCGCACCCTCAGGGCGGAGACCTCGCCCATCCTATTCAGCACCGTTCCCACAGCATCGAGGACCGCGGGCGCCGCACGCTGGGCCACGAGGTCCTCCTGCGTCGCGACGGGGAATTTGAAGGTCACAAGAACCCAGAACAGTTCGGAGATGACAAAAAACGCCACCCAGAAGGCCAGCAGAAGCTTCCAGAACAGGCCGCCTTTCACTGGCGGGCCTTGGCGCGATAGCCGACGCCCCTGACGGTCTCGATCTCCAGGCCGCCTTCCGAGGCGTTCAGGAGCTTCTGCCGCAGATTGTTGGCGTGGACGTCAATGCTTCTGTCGTAACTCTCCCAGGGCCGTCCCAGGACGTTGCGCGCGAGCTGATCTCGGGTCGCGACCCGGTCGCCGAATTGAAGCAGCGCCACAAGCAGGTTGAATTCGGTCGTGGTAAGTTGGACGGAGGCGCCCCGCCACGTCACCCGGCGCGCCGGCGCATTGACCCGAAGTTCCGACAGCGCCATTTCCGCCTCTTCGTCCGCGCCGGCCGCCGCGCCGTTGCGCCTGCGCAGCACCGCTTTCAGTCGCGCGACCAATTCCGGCGGATAGTAGGGCTTGGCTATGTAGTCGTCCGCGCCGAGCTCGAGCCCGATCACGCGGTCGACCTGGTCGCCCTTCGCCGTCAGCATGATGATGGGGATCGTGCTGTCTTGCCGTATGCGCCGGAGCAGTTCGATCCCTGTGACCGTCGGCAGCATGATGTCGAGGATGATGGCGTCGTAAACGCCGCTGGCGGCGGCGGCCAGCTTGCCGTTGAAGTCCAGGGCGACCCTGAAGCCCTCGTTTTCAAGATAAAGCTGTAACATCCGGCTCAGATCGACATCGTCATCGACCAGCAAGACATGCGCCGCAGTTTCGGCTGTCCTCATCTGGGAACCGTGCCGCCTTGGTTCCGGTCTGTCATCAGGCTTTTCCAAACTTTTACAGAACGCTGTCTGTATCATGACAGCCCTCAGCCGACAGCTAAAACCAGGCCTTCTTCATCGAAATCAGCGCACTCCGTACTCGGCGGGCGGACGTTCGCCGTGGGGTCAGGAACGGGAGCTAAGCTCGGAAGCTGCAGACGCGCCAGATGTAACAATCTTCGACAAGTCAGCGCGTGCACTCTGGGCTCGATCGATGAATTGCAGCCGACCGCTAGAGGACCGCCATGAAACGCACAGTTTTATGTAAAAATTTTGAAAGGACTTATAAAGGCTTTGCGCGCCGCCTTTCTCTCCAAGTATAGGCGAATAAGGCCCAATAAAAATGGGGCGGGGTGAGGAAACCATGAACATCAAACTTCGAAATCTGACGTCTGCGTCCGTTGTTCTCGGCGCGCTGGCCATCGGTCTACCATCTGTCGCCCAGACCACGGACGGCGCCGGCGCCAACTCGCTGACGGAAGTCGTCGTCACCGCCGAGCACCGTGTGAGCACGGCTCAGCGGACGGCGGCGTCCGTCAGCGTGCGCTCAGGCGAGGAGCTGGTCAGCCAGGGCAAGTATACCCTGACGACCATCCTGGAGGACGTGCCCGGCATCGTCGGCGGCGACGCCGAGCGCGTCAGCGGCTCCCTAGGCAGCGGCACGGACAACCCGGCCTCGGGCCTGATCATCCGCGGCATCAAGTCGAACGACGGCGCCGGCAGCAGCGTCACCTCCACCGCGGCGGCCGCCGCCATCTATGTCGACGGCGTCTATGACGGCGTCGGTGGCGGCTATGACATCGACCGGGTCGAGGTCCTGCGCGGGCCGCAGGGCACCCTCTATGGCCGCAGCGCGACCTCGGGCGTGGTCGCCATCCACACCCAGGACCCGTCAGTGCACAATCTCGGCGGCGACCTCTCCGTCGAGGCCGGAAACTACGCGCTGCGGCATGTCACAGGCGCCCTGAACGTGCCGATAATCGAGGACAAGCTGGCTCTGCGGGTCTCCGGCAACCAGTACCAGCGGGACGGCTACTATTCCCCCGAAGGTGACCGGCGCTCCACCACAGATTTCCGGGCCAAGCTGCTGTTCAAGCCCACCGAAAACTTCTCAGCCCTGCTCGGCTACGCCTTGGAGGACAACACGACCCACACCGGCGGGGTGGCGATCACGCAAACCACGCCCAACGTCTACAGCTTCGACTACACCGTGCCCGTTGGATCGGGTCAGAACAACTATCGCCAGTACTGGGCCGAATTCAACCTGGACCTCGGGCCCGTCGCCGTTACCTATATTCCGGCGCTGCGCACCTGGTATGAGAATGCGTTGGTCGTCAGCGAGTTCAACGGTCTTAGTTTCCACCAGCCGGTCTTTACCCCCACGGACCAGTTCTTCACCAACGAACTGCGGTTTACCTCCAAAACTGATTCAGCCCTGCGGTGGCAGGCGGGGGTGATCTCCTATTCCAACAACGTCCACGACCAGACGCAGCTCATCCTCGATCCGATCGAAACTAGCGTGTTCAAGTCGGAGACCCGCAAGTCCACCAACGCCCTCGGCGCCTTTGCCGAGGCCACCTGGTCACTGCAGCCCGATACGCGCCTGACGGCAGGCCTCAGGTTCGACCACACCGAGGTGCAAAACAATGAGGACTACACCGGCTTTGCGGGGTTGAGCTCGTTGTCGATCTCCGGAGCCGCGGGCCAGCGCAAGTTCGACAACACCACCTACAAGGTGCGGCTCGAACACGACCTGACTCCTAAGAACCTCGTCTACATTTCGACCGCCACCGGCTTTTCTCCCGGCGAGGTCGAGATAGCGTCGGGCACCAACGGTGGGCTCCAGGTCCTGGCGCTCAACGCCGAGACCCTGACCTCCTACGAACTAGGAAGCAAGAACCGCTTCAGCAATGGCCACCTGGAGGTGAACGGGGCGGTCTATTACAACGACTACGCCGGCTATCAATCCGCGGGCATCAACCTCACCCCGGACTTGAGCAACCCGACGTACAATACCGTCATCACTCCGGTGAAGGTCTACGGCGTAGAGCTCGAGATTCTGGCGGTGCCGTGGACAAACGGCAAACTCGGCCTCAATCTGGGCTACACTCACGCGCGCGAGAGCATTCCCGCTGAATACGCCTTCTTTTTCGCCCGGAACACCGTCCCCGGCGTTGTCCCCTTCGAGGCAACCCTCGCCTACGATCACCGGCTCCCCCTGGGCGGCGATTCGGAACTGACGCTGCACGGCGACATGCGGTACGGCTCGCAATATGACGACTCGCGACTCACGACCCAAGATCTAGCCTCCGGGGGGCTGCCCTATATCGAGCACGAGGCCGAGGTTCTGGGCAACCTCAGCGCCACCTGGGCCATGGCGCAGGGCCGCTACTCGATCACCGGCTACGTCCGCAACGTGGCCGACAGCCGCGAGAGGCTGGGCTCTATCCTGAAGGAGACCAGCACCACCTCTACAACCCTCTCCAGCGACACAGTGACACCGAGCCTGGAAGACCCCCGCACCTTTGGCGTGATCCTCAGCGCTCGCTTCTAAAGCCTCACGGGGCGGCTGGCCCACGCCAGCCGCCCCGACTGAACGGCGCGGCCGGTATTTGTTACTCGCAGATCTGCCCGGCAGAGCGGCCCCTACCGTGTGTTTATCGTCCCAGTCCCTCTCCCCGGGTATGCCGCGCATGTCTCCAAAAACACTCTTGACGCTTGCCATGGTAGGACTGGCGCTGCCCGTCCTGGCTTTTGCACAACAAGCCCCGGCGACTCCGGTTCTCCAGATCCAGACTGTCGCGCACGCCGTGGACAGCCTCGATAAGACCGTGCCGTTTTATCGCGATGTGATCGGACTGAGGGTTGGAGGGAGCGACTCCCTAGCGGCGCAGCCGATGGCTCTCAACGGCGACCAGTCGAAACTCACCGGGACGCAAGGCGCAAAGTTTCGCGCCGCGGTCCTCAGTATTCCAAACGCAGCGTTTGATATCAAACTCGCGGAGTTCACCGGAATAACCCGGAAGAACTTTGTGCCAAACCTTCAGGACCCGGGCGTCGTCACGCTGGTTCTCAAGATCCGCGACATGGACCAGATGCTTGCGAAACTCAAGGCGGCGAAGACGACTATTGTGACCGCAGGCGGTCAGCCGATAAATCCGACCGGCAACCCGAACAGCAAGATGCGTGGACTTGTCGTTCGCGACCCCGATGGACTCTTTATTCAGCTCATCCAGCCGGATCCGTTGCCTGCGTCCGCCGCTAATTCCGCCGATATGGTTCTGGGCGGCTCGCTGAATCTGTCGATCGAAGACTCTGCGCGCACCCTGACATTTCTGCAGGATGCGACCGGTTTCGTCGTCTCGCGTCCGACAGGGCAATTGGGGGCAAGTGCGCCCGCCGCCATGATGATCAACTTGCCCGAAGCGCGATGGCGCGTCACACACGGCAGCATTGCGGGCACGACGCTGGACTTCGGTTTAATCGAATACGCCGACGTTCCGCGTGCGAAGGCTGCACCGGCCGCCGCGGACCCGGGTGCGCCCGCACTTATCATGGTCGTGCGGGACATCGATGCCGCTGTCGATCAATGGAAGAAGGCCGGCGGTACGGTTTTCTCGACGGGCGGCCAGGCCATAAAGCGCGCAGACGGCGCCAGCGAAGTCTTGGTTCGCGACATTAACGGCTTGATGTATGAGCTCACGTCTCACGGGGCGCAATAACGGAGCCGCCGACACCAGGTGTATGGGCGCGAACGACTGCGCCATCTTGAACAACTGTTCAGATGCGTCGCCCGGCGCCGCGCGCTGCATTCAAGGATCTGTTCAGGTATCGCAACGGTCTCCTGGCGATGCTCAGTCTTCTCCGCGTGATGGGTGGATCTTCGCGCTGATCTAGGTTGTACGGTATCCGCCTTGCCCTCACCTTACTGCTCAGCGTCAGCATCGCAGAAAAGGGACATGGCCGGCGATCGTCGAGACAGGCGGTCGATGCCACTGCAGCCGCCGAACTCTGCCGCCGCGGCCCGATCCCTCGTCCGGCCTTTCAAAATTTTTACAGAAAGCTGCGCCTATCAATACACCCCCCCAACGGCCGACCGGCTAGGATTACCTAGTTACGGCTGCGAGTCATCGATCCAGCCCCGAGTTCATGAGCTTGCTTGTCGTAGAGCGTTACATTGGACGCGTCTTCAACTTGGATTTGCCAGTCCGTCCGGACTGGCAAATAAGCTCAAGGCCAAAACAACGCAGGCTTCACGGACACGCATGCGGTCCCAGGAGCCCCAGCCGCCCCGGGAGGCAGCCATGAAGTGGACGGCAGGTATAGTTGGACGCGCCATGGCGGCGCTTGGGTTGGTCGCGCTGATGGCGTCTCCCACCTTGGCCGTGGCGCAGAACCGCGTCGGCTTCGCGCCCGCGGGGGATGTGGTCGGGGCCGGCAACTTCGTTCACATGGTGGCCGACATGGAGCGCACCGTGTTGTTCTACACAGTGCTGCTGGGCGTTCAGCCCAACGACGAAGCCAGGAACTGGCCGTATTACCGGGATTTCAAGTCCGTCAACGGGGTTGACGTGATGTACAACGCGCCGGGCGGCAAGTTCAAGAATACGACCTTCACCGTGTCCAACTCAGATCTCGTGCTCGAATTCTTCGAGTGGGAAGGCAACAGCCAGAGGCTACCCGTCAAATCGCGCGTCTTCGATCTCGGCCAGCCGATGCTCGAACTGCAGGTGCGCAATATGGACGCGGCCATCGAGGCGGTCAAAGAACACGGTGGCTCGTTCGTGACGCCAAACGGTGTGCCGGTACGGTTCGGGAACCGGCAGGTACTGATCGTCCGGGATCCGGACGGTTTCTTCATCCATCTCACCGCTCTGGACCGGCCGCCGCCGGCGCCCGAACCCGGTAACTCCATCGGCGCGACGCTCCGCTTTACGGCGGCCGACGCCAACAAGGCGGCGCACTTCTTCGAGACCGTCTTCGGTTTCAATGTGTACGAAGCTCCTGTGCTCACCGACGATCCCCTGATGGGCCGGGCGATGGGGCTCAACACGCTGAAGCAGCGATGGGCAGGGAGCACCGTGCCTGGCAGCACGCTGCCGGTGCAGTTTGCCGAGTACGACAAGCTTGATGGCGTGACGGTCGATCAGGCGCTGCCGCGACCCGGTACGGCGATGTTGCGCATGAGGGTGCGTGACTTCGACGCCTCGCTGGCGAAGGCCATGACCGCTGGCGCGACCGTGGCGCCGGGCAACACAGCTCCCATCGTGCTCGGCAACAATACGCGCATCCTCGTAATCGTGACCCCGGACGGCCAGTTGCTGCAGCTCGCCGAGGAGTCGCCGCGGCCCAATCCAGCTGCGCCGGCCCCGGCTAGCACTTCGCCCGAACCCGGCAAAACGGGCTCAGGTCAGTCTCCGCTGAAATGAGTTCCGAGCATCAAAAATCGACCAGCCACAGCACACTGCAGTCTGAAGGTTAGATGCATCAGGCGGCGGCATTTGATCTGTGATTGAGGAGGATGATACGTGATTAAATATCGGTTGTACGGCGCAGGGCTTGCGCTCACGCTTGCCCTCAGCGCCAGCGCCACTTGGGCCCAGGGGGAAAAAGCAAGCACCGCAGTCTTTACGCCCACATCTGCCCTGGGCGCCTACGGCGTCGGTCCGATCTGGGAGGCGGCGGACGGACCGCTCCCCCCGGCCGAAGGCGCCGAAGTGAAGTACCAATTCGACCCATTGCACCCCTTCGCCGGGCTGAAGACGGCCAGCGAATGGGCCAATCTATTCAAGCGGACAGCGAAGGTGGATCCAAACGATCCGTTCCACAATCTGACGCCTTTCGAGTGGTGGAGCGCCCCGCCGCCGCTGCCCTCGGCCTGGCGCGGCGCATGGGCGAACGCGGTGCGGAAGGGAACGTCCTTCAAGGACTATTATGATACGCTGAAGGGCACCGCGGGCGACGGCTTCACGGCCGAGGCCCGGAGCCCCTACGCGTTCACGACCGCCGAGGAGCATTACAACGCCTGGCTCAAGGCGGCCAAGGGCGGCACCAAGCATACGCTCGCCACTCTGCCCGACTGGACAGGCGACTGGCGTGACCCGCCCCAGGCCAACGGCTTTCCAATCGTTCTTGTTCGCGACTTCTGGCAAGCGGTGTCCGACGCCTACAAGCCGCGCTACGAGCTGCAGCTGCAGGCCGAGCTCGAGGGCCGGCACTGGTGGCCGGCCGACTCCTGCGTCCCGGAATCGTTCACCGCAAGCGGCCGCTTCCTGGTGGTGACGCCCACCATGATCCTCATGAACTCCACCGGCCAATACCAGCGCGATCGCTATGTCTTCACTGACGGTCGGGGCTTCCTCCCCCCGGATCTCGGCATTTCGCAGTGGTTGGGCGAATCCCAAGGCTTCTGGGACGGTGATGAGCTGGTGGTGTGGACCAAGAACATCAAGGCGAACACGCGCGGCCACGGTGCGCCTGAGAACTCCGACCAGCTTGAGGTCATCGAGCGGTACAAGAAGATCGGAAACGAAATGCTTGTGGACGTGACCTGGTACGACCCGCTGGCCTTCAAGTTCCCACTGCACGGGACGTCGATCCAGACCAAGGCCCCCGATGCGGTCCAGGCGTGGAAGAGCACCTTTGTCACATTGAACGAGTGCGTCTCGACCAACCTCGTCTACCACGACGCACAGGGCCTGCTTGCCGACTTCGCGATCGGTGACCCGCGCTATCACGACCTGTTCGACCAGACGCCTTGGACGACGGTCTTCAAAAAGGCCGAGAAGGCTAAGCTTGAGGGCAAGATCCCGGCGGCTCCGTCGTTCCTCAGCTTCAAGGGAGTTTCAACCCTGCCGGCTGACCCATCGACGGTTGAGTAGGTTGGATTAGCGAGAACCGAAAATCACAACACTAAGGAGAAAATCGATGAAAAAGACTGTTCTGGCGGCGTCGTTTGGAGGGCTGGCGGTGCTGTGTTTCTCGGCTTCAGCCTATGCGCACCATTCGCACGCGATGTATGACTCGGAAAAAGTGCAGACGATTACTGGAACGGTCGCTAAGGTCTTTTTCGGTAACCCACACGTCTACATTCAGCTGCGAGACGCATCTTACGCCAAGGGCGGAGGGGCTATGCCTGTCTACAACCTCGAGATGTCCAGCGTTGGCCATATGGTCAGCATGGGCGTCACCGTGACGACCTTCAAGGTCGGCGAGGTGGTGGTGATGGACGTCCAACCGCTGCGCAGTGGGGACCCCGGCGGCGCCTACGTCGGCATCCGCTCGATCGACGGCATTGCGAACGCCGATACCACCATGAAAGTCTGGAAGGCGGCTTCCGGACGAGGATGAATTGGGTTTTGAATCAAAGACGACCGGACTGCAGTTGCAGCTGGGTGAGAAACGGGGGCGCGTCACCAGCATTCTGCGCTGGTTCGGTCAAAATCCTGGTCAAAACCTCAACGACAATAACATTTCGGAGGAGCGGACAGGTTTTGGCAAGTTAACCGGTACGAACCCGAGGAAGACCCTCCCCGCCCTTCCGATCAGGCAGCCGCAGCCGCCCGCGTCTGATGGGCCTCGGCCCGGAAGCGGCGGAGGGTCGCGGCGATCAACGGCCCGACCTTGATCCCGCGTTGGGCCAGCAATTCTTCGACGTCGCGGATGCTCAGGGTGAACCGAAAATAGAGCCAAACCGCATGCTGGATAACCTCCGGCGGAAAGCGGCGACGCTTGAACGAGATCGGATGGGCCAAAAGCACCTTCAATTTGGCCTGACGGGGCAAATTGGGGACCTTTTATCGTTAGACTGCCAGCACCGTCGGCGGCCATGGGCAAGATCAAAGAGCCTTCGGATGTGAATTGCGCCGAGGCACACAGACCGCAATGGAAGTCGCCAAGCTTTGGTTCTTTCGAAAGCTCAATTATTTGGGCGCCGACAGCAGACCCGTAAGCAGCTTTTCCAGTCGATCACATTCAAACGGCTTCACCAGCAACGGCCGCTCCCGGTCACCGTCCCGCAGACCGTGACCGCCGTAGCTCGTCGCAAACGCAAACGGTAGGTTCGCAGGGTCTCCGTGAATCGCCTGGCGCCGTCGGCGTCGAGATATGGATCAAACAACTGCAACACCGCTCGCGCTTCCCGAATGGCGATGCGGGCCTGGTGCAGGCCTTCGGGATCGCCGCGGAGGGTCGGGCCGACGTTGGCCGTCAAATGGCCGAGCGTGCCGCCGAAGATCTGGCGAAAGCCCGCGTCAGCGCAGAGCCTCCGTTTCAACTTTAGAGGCCGCGTCAGTTGTGCGCCCGCGCCCTGGCCTGTCCGCAACCGCCAGCCGCGCGACGCCTTGCTCTCTGACATCAGCCAAAGGGGCGCGGTCGACAGCAGCGATCCGGCAAGCCGATAGAGCGGCTCCACTCCGCCGCTCTTGAGTTCGATCTCGAGCTCACTGACGGCTTCGCGGGCGAAGCCGGCCTGGATGTCGCCCTCGTCGAACGCCACTTCCGCCGTCGTGCCGTTGTCCAGGTGTAGGAGGTACGTGGTTCGGCGGATGTCAGTAACGAATGCAGGCTGTAGGCGGCCCTTGATCGCGAGTGCCGCCGCCGCCAACTGCGGCGTCTGTGACAGCCGAGCGACCTCCGGCGAGTCCTGCCCGATTGGCCACTCCCATTCGCCGCGACTGGCGGCCACGTCATGACCGTTCGAACGGGACTTCACGGTCTGAATCCGCTGCTCCCCGTCCCGTCGCACCCGCAGGGTCAGACCGCATCGATCCAGAGCCCGGTCGGGCGTATCGAAATAGGTGCTCACCAAGTGATGGTGCGCGGGGGCCGCCGTCGCAAGCGCCGGGTAATGCTCCAGTAGGACCCGGCTGCCCACCGGCAGGTGGAACTTCAGCTCGACCTCCCTCGGGTTCAGAGCCGTTCCCAGTGGAGGTGTCATTTCTGGAGGTGTTTGCGAATTTCGAGCAAATCATCGGCTCGCGCGCTCGACGCCTCCGGATAGTGCATCTTCAGTCCGTGAAGTGTGTCAACGAGGATTTGCGATACGATCAAACGTGCGTTCTGCTTATCGTCAGCTGGGACAACGAACCAAGGGGAGTCCTCGGTGCTCGTCGCGCTGAGGCATTCTTCATAAGCCTGCATGTATTGCCTCCAGAAGCCCCGCTCCTTGATATCGTCAAGGCTGAACTTCCAGTTCTTCTCCGGCTGGTCGATGCGCTGAAGAAAGCGCTTTCGCTGCTCCTCCTTGGAAAGATTCAGGAATATCTTGATGATGCGCGTGCCGTTCTCATGCAGATGTCGTTCCAAGTTGGTGATGGACCGGAAACGGTGACGCCAAACCGAAGGATCGTCCGGCGAGACGTCCGGCAGGCCCTCGCTTTGCAGAAGCTCAGGATGGACCCGAACGATCAGGACCTCTTCGTAATAGGACCGGTTGAAGATTCCGATCCGCCCCCGCGCCGGCAGATCACGGGTCGTGCGCCAGAGGAAATCGTGCTGCAGTTCGGCGGCGCTCGGATGTTGGAAGCTGTAGACTTGGCACCCTTGTGGGTTAACCCCGGACATCACGTGTTTGATCGCGCCGTCTTTTCCGGCGGCGTCCATGGCCTGGAAGATCAGCAGGATCGAAAAGCGATTGGAGGCGTAAAGCAGCTCCTGCAGCTCGCTCAGCTTTAGGACATGTTTTGCCAATAGATCCTGATAGTCCTTGGTCGATCCGTAGATCGGATCTGTAACCGTCGGCAGCTTGTGCAGCTTGACGTCGCCGCCTTCGCGAACCCGGAAGTCATCCGTCCTGATTTTCAAGCGTCACCCGTCATCTGCCCATGAACGGTCGTCACGGCACGAGCACCGCGGCCCCGTCGAACCGGCCGGCGCGCAAGTCCTCCAGCGCTTTGTTGGCCTGCTGAAGCGGATAGGTCGTCGTCTTGACGACGATGCCCATTTTCGGAACCAGCCCGAGGAACTCGATCCCATCCTCCCGGGTGAGGTTGGCGACGGAGAGCAGTTGCCGCTCTTCCCAAAGAATCCGGTAAGGAAAGCTTGGGATGTCGCTCATGTGGATCCCGGCGCAGACCACGCGACCGCCCTTTTGGACGGCCTTCAGCGCCACGGGAACCAAGTCGCCCACGGTGGCGTAGATGATCGCCGCGTCGAGCGGCTCTGGGGGCATTTCATCCGAGCCGCCCGCCCAGGCGACGCCGAGGCTTTGAGCGAAGACTTGCGTGCCGGTGTCGCCCGGCCGGGTGAAGGCGTAGACTTCCCGGCCCTGCCACCTGGCGACCTGGGCGACGATGTGACCGGCGGCGCCGAAGCCATAAATTCCCAGGCGCTTGCCGTCGCCGGCGATCTTCAGGGAACGCCAGCCGATCAGTCCTGCGCAGAGCAGCGGCGCAAGCGATACGTCGCTGCCCGTCTCGCCGAGCGGAAACGCAAAGCGCGCGTCGGCGATGACGGCGGTCGCGAAGCCGCCGTCACGCGTGTAGCCGGTGAATAGCGGGGCATCGCAGAGGTTTTCCCGGTTCGCCTCGCAATAGGGGCAGACACCGCAAGTATGGCCGAGCCAGGGAATGCCTACCCGCTCACCCAGTGTCAGCCCGGTAACACACTGCCCTATCGCGTCGATCCGACCGATGATCTCGTGGCCGGGAATGATCGGCGATTTCGGGTCAGGCAATTCGCCGTCAACGACGTGCAAGTCCGTGCGACAGACCCCGCAGGCGAGAACCTTGACCCGCACTTCCCCGGCGCTAGGCTGGCGGTCAGGCAAGTCCGTCCATTCGAGCGGGGTTCCGGGCTTGTTTAGCACCATCGCCTTCATGGTTTTGTCCTTGTTCCAACGGGTCCCAGGACCGAGTGCAACGATGATCGTCGTTTCAGCTGACTAGCCATCCACCTGCGCCCTGAGCTTCTGGAGCACGCGCGGCAGCGCATCGGGCAAGTCCTGCGCAACAAGCCCCAGGCCGAACTCCGCCGCCGCCGCACCGTGAAGCCAAACGCCGGCTGCGGCTGCCTCGAACGGCGCCATCCCCTGGGCCAGCAGCGCGGCGATGAATCCGGTCAGCACATCGCCGGTCCCGCCGGTGGCAAGTTGCGCCGGCGCGTTGGCGTTGATGATCGCGCGCCCGTCCGGCGCGGCGATGACCGTGTCGGGCCCCTTGAGAAGGACGACAGCGCCGCTCTGTTTGGCGGCGGCGCGCGTGCGCGCCAGCTTATCGCCCTCGACATGAAACAGCCGCATGAACTCTCCGGCGTGGGGGGTCATCACGCAGGGCCCGTCGATCGCGCTAAACAGATCCTCCGGCGCCTCGGCGAATGACGTCAGCGCGTCGGCATCCAGGACCGCCGCGCGCTTCGTGGCCAGCGCGGCGATGACATATGCCCGCGTCGGCGCGCCCACCCCCGCGCCGGGGCCGATGGCGATGACGTTGCGCCGCTTGTCGGCCAGCAAGGCCTGCCAGCCTGAGGCGCCCTGAAAGCTATGCACGATCGCATTGATTAGCGACGTGGCGTAGACGCTCCAGACGGCCTCCGGCGCCGCCAGCGTCACCATGCCCGCGCCAGCCCGCGACGCGGCGAGCGCGGTCATGCGACTGGCGCCCGTAATCGCTTCTCCGCCGAGGACCAGGACCTCGCCGCGCCTGTATTTGTAGCTTTCTGGCTCAGGCCAAGGGTAGCCGTCCAGCCATAGGCCGGGACCGTTCTCCCAGGTGTTCGGGGCGATGGCGTCGAGCACGGAAACCGGTGTGCCGATGTCGGCCACCACCATGTCGCCGCACAGCGCCCGTCCCGGATAGAGCAGGTGCCCAGGCTTCTTGCGGAAGAAGGTTACGGTCAGGTCGGCCGGCGCCGCGGCGCCGCGCACTATCCCGGACGCGCCGTCTAGACCGCTCGGGACATCCACCGCGCAGACCGGCGCTTTGCGCGACTTCATGGCCTCGACGAGAATCTGGGCCTGGCCATCTAGAGGCCGGGAGAGCCCAGCGCCGAATATGGCGTCAACGATGACACCTGCGCCATCAAGGCTGTCGGGGCTGAATGGGGCGATATCGCCCGTCCATTGGCTGGCTGCGTGCGCGGCGTCTCCGGCGAGCTTGTCGCGCGCGCCCAGGAGAGCCACCGTCACCGGCCACCCCGCCGCCTGAAGGTGGCGAGCGACGACAAAGCCATCGCCGCCGTTATTGCCTGGGCCGCACAGGACGCTGACGGGCCGCATCGGCCAGCGCGCTCCGATGGCGACCGCGACGGCGCTGCCAGCCGCCTCCATCATATCAGCACCCCAGACGCCTGCGGCCTCAGCCGCATGATCGGCGTCACCCATTTGGGCGGGGGTCAGCAAGGCGAGCCCGCTGTGTTCGAACTTGGGATCGGTGATCATATTCATCCGCCGGCAATCCCCATGATGGCCGCCGTCCTTCCTCAGCGGACAGGATCGGAATCTACTCAGCTGAAGGCTTCGCCCTGGCGGCCATCGGTCGGGGCGACTTGCAGATCAATGTCGGTCGACGACGTCCGCGATGAGACGTTCGACAGGCTCACCCGCTGCGGTGGCCACAACGTTTGTGTCGGCCTTCCCGATCCAGCGGAGGGCTTCGCTCTCGTGTCCGGGGTCGAACGACTTGATCTCCGGATGGAGAAACACCTTCACGGCGCCCACCAGCCAGTGCTGCCAGTCGCGCCGGGCGACGACCGCGATCCGCGTAACTTTTGCCTGGTGGGCTTTGACGAACCCAGCGTGCTTTTCGAGAGTGGAGAGACTATCCCATCCCTCCAGATGCGACGCGTCGATCAGCAGCCTGATTTCGCCGTAGTCCTTGATGATCGCATCGACCTGCGGCGCTAGCGCGAGAAAGTCGTCGGCATGGAGGGTCTCCGGCGCGACGATTTTCAGAACGCCCGGTGCGAGGATCTCGGTCTTGAACATGCGATGTGTCTCCCGGGTCGCGTCATTTGGCGACGCTTGCGGGCCGAGGGGGCGGGACGGCGGCAAGACGCGCCATCCATGCTCCTGACTCCAGGTCGTTCTCGTCGAGGCTAGCGCGCGAAGCGCCGTCAAAGCAGGCTCGGCATATACTCAGGCGTTCACTGTCATCTCACGCCTGAAGCGGCTTCCCGTGGTTCGGTCGCCCGAAGCTCACCGCCCATCTCTGTTCGATTGAGTAGTTTCCGATCCTGTCGAGCGGCCGCCTTCGGACCCACTCTGAGCGTCATAGTTGGACCGGGGACTTTGCCTCGCGCCCAGTTCGCGACCAGCCCGAGGTATGACCATGAATGCGATGACCAAGCTGTCGACAATGATGGCCCTTGTCTATCATGGGCCAGGCAAGAAGGCATTCGAAGCCCACGCCAAGCCGACCATCACCGCGCCCACCGACGCGATCGTCAAGATCACGAAGACGACCATCTGCGGCACCGATCTGCACATCCTGAAGGGCGATTTGCCGAGCTGCGAGCCCGGCCGCATTCTGGGCCATGAAGGCGTCGGCGTGATCGACAGCGTCGGCTCGGCGGTCACCGCGTTCAAGGTGGGCGACCGGGTGCTGATCTCCTGCGTCAGCGCCTGCGGCAAGTGCGAATACTGCCGCAAGGGGATGTTCTCCCATTGCACGACGGGCGGCTGGATCCTCGGCAACACCATCGATGGCACCCAGGCGGAGTTCGTCCGCACGCCGCATGCCGACACCAGCCTCTATCCGATCCCGCAGGGGGCCGACGAAGAAGCCCTGGTGATGCTGAGCGACATCCTGCCGACCGGGTTCGAGTGCGGCGTGCTCAACGGCAAGGTCCAGCCCGGCGCCAGCGTGGCGATCGTCGGCTCGGGACCGATCGGTCTGGCCGCGCTGCTGACGGCGCAGTTCTACTCGCCGGGCGAGATCATCATGATCGACCTGGACGACAATCGCCTGGAGGTCGCCAAGCGCTTCGGCGCGACGAAGACCATCAACAGCAGCGACGGCAAGGCGGTCGAGGCCTTGATGAAGTTGACCGACAACCGCGGCGTCGACACCGCCATCGAGGCCGTGGGCGTCCCGGCCACGTTCGAACTCTGCGAACAGATCGTCGCGCCGGGCGGTGTGATCGCCAACATCGGCGTACACGGGGTCAAGGTCGACCTGCACCTCGAAAAGCTCTGGGATCGCAACATCTCGATCACGACCCGGCTGGTCGACACCGTCAGCACACCGATGCTGCTCAAGGTCCTCAAGGCTCAGAAGATCGATCCGAAGCTTCTGATCACCCACCGCTTCAAGCTCGCCGACATCCTCGACGCCTACGAGACCTTCGGCAACGCCGCCAAGACCAAGGCCCTGAAGGTGATCCTAGAGGCCTGACGCCGACAGGGCCACGTCTTCGGGGGGCCGAATGACACCCAAAAGGAAATCCAATGACCTACCAGAGCCTAAGCCCGTTCGACGGCAAGCTGATCAAGGGCTTCGAGGATATCAACGCCGCGCAATACGAGACCAAGCTGGCGGCGGCCCAGACCTGCTTCGAGACCTGGCGGCACAAGACCTATGCCGAGCGGGCGGTGATCATCGCCAAGGCCGCCAAGCTGCTGCATGAGCAGGCCGACGCCTTCGCCCGCACCATGACGCTGGAGATGGGCAAGCGAATCGGCGAGGCCCGCGGCGAGGTCGAGTTCAGTTCGCGCATTCTCGCCTACTACGCCAAGAACGCCGAACGCTTCCTGGCGCCGGTGAAGCTCAACCCGACAGTGGGCGAAGCGCATATGGAGTCGAGCCCGATCGGGGTGATCTTCGGCGTCGAGCCCTGGAATTTCCCGTACTACCAGCTGGCGCGCATCGCCGGGCCGCATCTGATGGCCGGCAACACCCTGGTGGTGAAACATGCCGGCATCGTGCCGCAATGCGCGCTCGCGTTCGAGAAGCTGCTGCTAGACGCCGGCGCGCCGGTCGGTCTGTACACCAACCTCTTCATTTCCCATGAGCAGTGCGACCAGGTTGTCGATGACCCCCGCATCAAGGGTGTCTGCCTGACCGGCAGCGTCGCGGCGGGCCAAAGCGTCGCCGCGCGGGCCGGTAAGAACCTCAAGGTCTCGTCCATGGAACTCGGCGGCAGCGACGCCTTCATCGTGCTCGAGGACGCCGATCTCGATCACACCATCCCCTGGGCGGTGTGGGGCCGGATGTACAACACCGGCCAGACCTGCTGCGCGGCCAAGCGCTTCATCGTGGTCGACAGCATCGCCGACAAGTTCATCGAACGGTTCCAGGCCGCACTCGGCGCGCTCAAGGCCGGCGATCCGATGGACGAGAAGACCACGCTCGGACCCTTGTCCAGCGAGGCGGCCCTAGTGCAACTGCTCAAGCAGGTGGACACCGCCGTGGCCAAGGGCGCCAAGCTGCTCATGGGCGGCAAGCGGATCGATCGCCCCGGCTCCTATATGCAGCCGTCGATCCTGACCGACATCAAGCCAGAGAACCCCGCTTTCCGGGACGAGTTCTTCGGCCCGGTGGCCCTGTTCTTCCGGGTGAAAGATGAGGCGGCGGCTATCGCCCTGGCCAACGATTCCGACTTCGGACTGGGCGGCTCGGTGTGGACCAAGGACGTCGCGCGCGGCAAACGGGTCGCCACCAAGGTCGAGACCGGCATGATGTTCATCAACAACATCGACTGGTCAGACGCCGAACTACCCTTCGGCGGCATCAAGAACTCCGGCTACGGCCGCGAGCTCGGCGACATGGGCATCCAGGAGTTCGTCAACAAGAAGCTGGTCCGCACCGCGAACGAGCACGCTCCGACCTAGATCGGGCCGCGCGAGGGCGTCGTTCCGGCGCCCTCGCGCCTTGTTCTGCATCCGAGAACTGGACCCCCAATGTATGTGAACGTCGCCGTGCTGAAGGAGACCCAAGCCAGAGAACGGCGCGTCGCCTTGACGCCCTCGGTCGTCCCCAAGCTGATCAAACTGGGCGCCCGGCTGCATATGCAGGCCGGCGCGGGCGAAGCGATCAAACTCGCCGATTCGGCTTTCAAGGATGTCGCCATCCTCGACGATCGAACCGCGATGGTCGCCGACGCCGATGTGGTGCTGGCGGTCCAGCCGCCCGCGCTGGACGTGGTCGACGCCATGAAGCCGGGCTCGATCCTGGTCTGCTTCGTCTACGCGGCCAATGAGCCCGAGCTGGTGAAGAGGCTGCTGGCCAAGAAGATCACCTGCTTCGCCATGGAGCGTATTCCGCGCATCTCCCGGGCGCAGTCCATGGACGCCTTGTCGAGCCAATCGGCCCTGGCCGGCTACTACGCGGTTGCGCTGGGGATGACCCACATGACCGGCGTACTGCCCAAGATCACCTCGGCCGCCGGGGTCATCGGTCCGGCCAAGGTTCTGGTCATGGGCTTGGGCGTCGCCGGACTGGAAGCCATCGCCACGGCCCAGCGCCTTGGCGCCGTCGTGGAAGGCTACGACGTCCGTCCGGCCACGCGCGAGCAGGCTCTGTCCCTGGGCGCCACCTTCGTCGATACCGGCGTCGACGCCACCGGAAAGGGCGGCTACGCCCGCGCCCTTACGCCCGACGAAAAGGCGAAGGTCGACACGGCCCTGACGCAGCACATTCAGGCCTCGGACCTGATCATCACTACAGCGGCGATCCCCGGCAAGGCGTCGCCAAAGCTGATCAGCAAGGCGCAGGTGGCCGGCATGAAGACCGGCGCCGTGATCGTCGATCTGTCCGCCGAGGGCGGCGGCAACTGCGAAGACACGTCTCCGGGGCAGACGACCCAGGTCGGCGCGGTGACGATCGTCGCGCCGCTGAACGTCCCTTCGCTGCTCGGCAGGGACGCCAGCGAGCTCTACGCCAAGAACCAATACGCGCTGCTGGCCCTGATGATGAAGGACAACATCATCACCATCGACTGGACCGACGAGGTCATCGCCAAGACGGCCCTGACCCACGACGGCAAGCTTTGCGATGCCGACGCCAAGCCGGACGACGGTGCGAAGACCAAAGCCTCCAAAACACCCGCGAAAGCGGCTTGAGAACGATCGGACCCCCGCGATGACTTTCGACATAGCCATGACCGGGTTTGTCGCCCTGTACATCTTTATGCTCGCGGCCTTCGCCGGCTGGGTGATCATCGGCAACGTGCCGGCGATCCTGCATACGCCGCTGATGTCCGGCTCCAATTTTGTCCACGGGATCGTGGTGGTCGGCGGCCTCTACGCCCTGTTCAACGCCAGCACCCCTCTGGAACAGGCGATCGGATTCTTCGCGGTGCTGCTCGGCGCGGGCAATGCCGCCGGCGGCTACGCCGTGACCGACCGCATGCTCGCCATGTTCAAGACCAGCGAGACCAAGCCGAAGGCCGCCCACGCTCACGCCCGGGTCCATCACCTGAAGAAGAGTTGAGACCCGCCATGCTCACCTTGGTCTCACAATTTGTCATCAGCGGCGCCGATCTTGGCGCCGCCTTCCTGTTCATGTTCGGCCTGAAGCGCATGTCCTCGCCGGCCACGGCGCCGTCCGGCATCCGCCTTGCGGGACTGGGCATGGTCGCCGCGGTTCTGGCGAGCTTCCTCTACCTGCTCACCATCGACGCCGCGGCGCGACCGCACATGATGGTCAATGTCGGCCTGGCCGTGACCGCCCTGCTGATCGGCGGCGTGGGCGCCTGGCTTGTCGGGCGTAAGGTCGCCATGACGGCCATGCCGCAGATGGTGGCGATCTATAACGGCATGGGCGGCGGGGCCGCCGGCTCGATCGCCGCTGTGGAGCTCTTCGGCGGGCACACCCATGGCGCCACCCAGCTCATCGTGACCCTGTTGGGCGGACTGATCGGGGCGGTGTCGCTGTCCGGTTCGGTCATCGCCTGGGCCAAGCTCGATGGCGTGCTCAAAAAGCCCCTGAGGGTGAAGGGCCAGCAGTTCGCCAACGCAGCGGTCATGGTCGCGACTCTGGCTGTAGCGGGTGTGATCGTGGCGTCCGCCCTAGGCGTCGGCGGTCTGTGGCTCACCGCGCCGACGTGGATTTGGATCTTCTTCGGCTGCGCCCTAGTGTTCGGCGTTCTGATGACCTTGCCGATCGGCGGCGCGGACATGCCGGTGGTGATCTCCATCTACAACGCCTTCACCGGCCTGGCCGTGGGGCTGGAGGGCTTTGTCCTGCAGAACCCGGCGCTGATGATCGCCGGCATGGTGGTCGGCGCCGCGGGCCTGCTTTTGACGGTGATCATGGCCAAGGCGATGAACCGCTCGATCGCCAATGTGCTGTTCACCAACTTCGGAACGGAGGCCAAGGCCAAGCCCGGCGCCATCAAGGGCAGCGAGCGGCCGACAGAAGCGTCTGACGCCGCCATCAAGATGCGCTACGCCAGCAGTGTCATCATCATACCTGGCTACGGCTTGGCGGCTGCCCACGCCCAGCAAAAGCTCTATGAATTCGTCAAGCTGCTGCTGGCGGCGAAGGTTTCCGTCAAATTCGCCATCCATCCCGTGGCCGGACGCATGCCCGGTCAGATGGATGTGCTGCTGGCCGAGGCCGGCGTGCCCTACGACATGATCTTCCAGCTCGACGACATCAATGACGACTTCGCCGCAACCGACGTGGCCCTGGTCATCGGCGCCAATGACGTGGTCAATCCGGCGGCGCGCACCGACAAGTCCTCGCCGATCTTCGGCATGCCGATCCTCAACGCCGACCGGGCCAGGCAGATCTACGTGATCAAGCGCGGCCAGGGCAAAGGCTACTCGGGCATCGTCAACGCGCTGTTCTACTCACCCAACTGCAACATGGTCTACGGCGACGCCCAGGCCGTTCTGGTCAAGATGATCGAGGCCGTGCGCGGCCTCGGCGCCGCGGCGGCCTAATCCAGATCGAGGCGATTTCGCCTGAACCCGAACCCGAAGGGGGATCCAGATGTCCAACAAAATGCAAGCCGCTGTCGTGCGGGGTTTCGGCAAGCCGCTCGTGCTCGAGGAATGGGACATTCCGACACCGGGTCCTGGCCAGATTCTCGTGAAGACCGAAGCCTGCGGCGTCTGCCACACCGACCTGCATGCCGCCAACGGCGATTGGCCGCTGAAGCCGACGCCGCCGTTCATCCCGGGCCACGAGGCGATCGGCATTGTGGTCGCGATGGGCGCTGGAGTGACGATCGTCAAGGAAGGCGACCGGGTTGGCGTCCCTTGGCTCTACTCGGCCTGCGGTCACTGTGAATACTGTCTGTCAGCCTGGGAAACGGTCTGCGACGAGGCAAAGTTCGGGGGCTATACCCAGAACGGCGGCTTCGCCGAATACCTCCTGGCTGACCCCAACTATGTCGCCCACATTCCCGCAGGCCTCGGCCCCAAGGAAGCTGCGCCCCTGATCTGCGCGGGCATCACCACCTACAAGGGGATCAAGGAAACCGAGGCGCGGCCAGGCGAGTGGATCGCCATTTCCGGCTGCGGCGGCCTCGGCCACCTGGCCATTCAATACGCCAAGGCCATGGGCCTGCTGGTCTGCGGCGTCGATATTGACGACGGCAAGCTCGAGCACGCCAAGCGCCTGGGCGCGGACCTCGTCATCAACGCCAAGATCCACGATCCGGGCGAAGTCCTGAAAAAGGAAACCGGCGGGGGCGCACACGGTGTGTTGATCACTGCCCCGTCGCTCCCGGCGTTCAAGCAGGGAGTCGGCATGACCCGCAAGCGCGGAACCTGCGTGCTGGTGGGCCTGCCGCCTGGAGCCTTCCCGTTGGATATCTTCGGCCTCGTGGCCGGCGCGGTCACCGTGCGCGGCTCGTTCGTCGGCACGCGCAAGGACATGGCCGAATGCCTGGATTTCGCGGCCAGGGGCAAGGTCAAGGCCGACATCGAACTGCAGCCGCTTTCGGGAATCAACACCATCTTCGAGCGGCTGGACCACGGCGATGTCCCATCTCGCGTTGTGCTTGATTTCACCGACACCAAAAGTGAGCGCGCTGCCGGTGTAACCAAGGACGCGGTTCGGCCCGTTCCGGTCGTGGCCTAGCTGAGGATGCGCCCAGCCGGCCGCATCCTGCAGCCGGGGGGCGTCTTTCCAACCACGTTTCGACGCTGACCTTCCCGCACGCCGACATTCAAATGACACCGGCCAAACTGGCCTGGAGACCGACCATGTCCCGAACCTACCAGCCCCGCTCTGCCAACGCTCTGTTTGAGCGCGTGGAAGTTGGAGCCTTTCAGCTGTCGAATCGGATCGTGATGGCGCCCCTGACCCGTAATCGCGCCGGCCCAGGGTTCGTACCCAGCGTCTTCGCAGCCGATTACTATAGCCAGCGCGCCTCCGCAGGCCTGATTATCGCCGAGGCGACCCAAATCTCGGCGCAGGCGCAGGGCTATTCCGGGACGCCGGGCTGCTATTCCGACGCCCAGGTGGAAGGCTGGCGGAAAGTCACCAACGCTGTCCATGCCGAAGGCGGAACCATCGTCGTGCAGCTGTGGCACACGGGTCGGGTCTCGCACACCAGCTTCCAGAAGGATGGCCAAGCCCCGGTCGGTCCGTCGGCCATCCGGGCGAACACCAAGACGTTCATCGCCGGTCAGGGCTTCGTCGATTGCTCGACGCCACGGGCGCTCGCGCTCGATGAAATCCCTGGCATCATCGCTGACTTCCGGCATGCCTCGATGCGAGCCCTCGATGCTGGATTCGACGGCGTGGAGTTGCACGGCGCCCACGGCTATTTGCTGGACGCCTTCCTGCGCAATGGGACCAATCACAGGACCGACGCCTATGGCGGATCGATCGAAAATCGCGCACGGTTGCTGCTCGAGGTCACGGAAGCATGCGCCAAAGCTATCGGGGCGGATCGGCTAGGGGTTCGGCTGTCGCCCGTCTCCACGGCCGGGGACTCCCATGACAGTGATCCTCAGCCGCTGTTCGATCATGTGGTTGATCGGCTCAGTCCCCTTCGTCTGGCCTACATGCATGTGGTGGAGGGCGAGACCGGTGGGCGCAGGGATAGCCTTCCGTTCGACTACGCCGCTCTGCGCGACCGCTTCGAGGGGATTTGGATGGTCAACAATGGCTACGACCGCCAGATGGCGATCAACGCCGTCGCCAGCGGCCAAGCCGATCTGGTCTCGTTTGGCCGCCTCTTCCTCGCCAATTCCGATCTTGTGAGACGGCTGAAGGAGAACGCGGCGCTGAACCCACTGATGGATCCGGCAACCCTCTATGGCGGCGGCGCGCATGGATACACCGACTATCCCACCCTCGAGCAGGTTCAAAAATCCGCCAAGCTGGCTGCCAGCACTGCGGCGTGAACGCGAGCGGCGCCGGCGGTCATCCTTGAACCGGCGGCGCAGCGGGGAACGAGTCAGGCATGTACAATAACGGGTCAATCTGGTCCGAGACGGCAGCCTGGGTGGAAGCCCTGGGCGCCATTGCGGCTGTTGTCGGCTCTGGATGGGTAGCCGCCAGCGAGTCGCGAGCCAGCCGTCGTCGCGAAGAGCGCGCGGCGGCGGCGGCGGTCTTGAAGGAGGACCGAGCGGTGCTCGCCACCAAGACCGCGGCGCTCAATCTCGCTATTCTCGCGTCAACCCAGATCCACGATCTTCACGACCTTCTTGTGGATGATGCCTGGCGAGGGCGGGTCACCCGGGTGTCCGCCAGTCGCACGCTTCTTGGGACCGAGCGGATGTTGACGGCCTTCCCGATCCAGTCGCTGAGCGATGCTGCGGCGATGGTCGAGTTTTCACGGTTTCCCGTGTCTTTGGCCAACGCAGCGGAAATCTACGCCAATCTCGAAACGGCGGTCCGTGCCGCAGATGAAGCCGAGCGCGGCGCCATTTTCGACGCCTGCAACCAGCAAATGGCGCGGCTGGACAGCGCCGCGCAGCGCCAGCTCACCGCCCTCCGAAAGGCGCTGAATCTAGAGACGGTTGAGCCATCCGGGACGATTGATCGGCCAGAACCAGAGATCTCCGCTCAGTCCTCGCCGGCCCCTGCATCGAGGATCAACACAGGACCAAAGGCGTCATGATCATACGCAGACCTCAATGATCGGGCGTCCATTGGGCGAACATGGCCAACCGGGCGAGTTCCGGCAGCGAATGGGCGCCGGTCCGATCCATGATCGCCGCGCGATGGTTCTCGACGGTCCGTCGGCTGATCCCGAGGTCGGCCGCAATGTTCTTGCTCGGATGCCCTGAAAGCACGAGGGCCATGATCTGATTCTGCCGGCTGGTAAGGCCCTGGAGATGGCGGAGGGCTTCGTCGCGCGCTACCGAGATCTCCTGTGATCGCCGAGACAGAGCTAAGGCGCGCATGACGCTGTCGACCAGCTGATCGCGCGCGACCGGCTTTTCGATGAAATCCAGCGCGCCCTTCTTCATCGATCGCACGGCTTCGTTGATTTCGCTGCTGCCGCTGACGACGATGACCGGCGTGCTGTCCGCCACATCACGCATGTGGCGGAGCAACGCCAATCCACCCATGCCAGGGAAATGAACATCGAGCACAAGACAGGTGTTTGGGCCGTGTCGATGGCTCTCGAGGAAATCCTCACAGGAGGAAAAGGCTTCCACGTCCAGGCCGACATCCTGAAGCAGGCCGCAGATGCCCTCGCGGACAAAATAGTCGTCGTCCACGACGAATATCTTCCCGGCGGTTGCAGGAGCCTGAGGGTCGGGCGTGTGCGGCGCGGATTGCGGGGACCTAGAGCCCGCATGCATCGCGCCTTTGGCGCCTTCACCTTGCCCGGCGACTGATTGGATCGCTTGGACCATGGCGGATACTCGCCTGCTATAGCCATCGAGCTATGCGTCGCGCAGCCCGCCCGCGCCTCGGCGCTCCTTTTGGAGCTGGAGAGAAACGGCACGGCCCCTAGTTTGTTCCAGCGTTGGCGCAATTGCCGAGGCAGTTGCGACCGCGCTGCATGGTCTCAGCCGCGCTATCCAGTTTCCGGCGAGTCCCGGTCTTGAGATTAGCTGTAATCTTCAAAGCCTGTCGGCAGGTTTTGGCAAGTTAACCGGTACGAGCCCGAGGAAGACCATCCCCTCCCCTCCGATCAGGCAGCCGCAGCGGCGGCCGCCCACGTCTGATGCACCTCGGCCCGGAAGCGGCGCAGGTTCGCGGCGATCAACGGCCCGAACTTGATCACCCAGCAGCGCACCGACTCCCGGCTGACCTCGATCCCACGTTGGGCCAAAAGCACCTCCAAATCGGCCTGACGGGGCAAACCGGAGACCTCTTATCGTCAGACTGCCAGCACCCTCACACCCCGGAGTCAGTGCTGGACCGCAACTGTTTTAATCCTGGCGCGGCCGCAACGCGCGTTGTAGCGTCAGTCTGATACAGGGGGGATTGAACAGGTATGCATATGCGTCCGCCGTCGAAGAAGAACGCTCTGGCATGCGCCTCGCTGGCGGCCATGTTGATACTGTTTGCCGGGCAGTCTGCCCATGCCGCTACTTGGGCGCTGCTTGACAGTTTGCCGCCGCTTCCCGACCAGAAGGAGTGGGATGCAGCCATCGAACAGTCCCCGAAAGATCTGGACCCAAAGTCGGCCGCGAGCCGCCGCCTCGTCATGGAAGCCGAAATGGGCTTCGCGAAAGCGCTGCGCTACGGCCACGTTCGGGAGATCTTCGAACACTATATTGCGCCCAACTACATCCAGTATAATCCGAATGTCGAACCGGGCCGAGAAGGGATCATCCACTCGTTCGAGGCCGGCGTGTCGCCGCCGGTGATCAAGGCCAAACCCGGTGAGACCCCGCCAAAAAACTCCGCGATTCCCACTGTGGTCGTGGCGCAAGGCGACTATGTAGCGCTGGTTTTCGAAATTCACCTGCCTGATCCTGCGGATAACTCCAAGACCTACATCTACAATCCGGTAACCATCTTCCGCGTCGAGAACGGCCAGATCGTGGAGCACTGGGGCGGGTCGCCCAAGGCGGCTAAGTAGCAACCGAAGCAGGCCCTGGTTGTTTTCCGCTGCTGAGCTGCCGGATCCGCGGCGAGCCCGCCGCGGCCGCCGATGGGAGGCCCAGCGCCAGGGCGAGCAGCAGGTTTCGGGCGGACCTCAGCATGTGGCTTCCTTCGCGAGCTTGGGCCGGCCCTCTAATCTTTGGGCTCTGGCACAAGACCCGCGTCGGCATCCACGCTGCGGTCCCCGATCTGCTCTTCGCAGTTATACTCCTTGTGGTAGGCCAGATTTGGGGTCCAGCCGAAGCTGCGCACCACCGACCACGGCTTGGTGTAGTAGACCGGATCGTCGATCGTCGTAATGATCTCGAGGTACGGCTCACGGTCGCCATTGTCGACTTTACGGATGCGCTGCGTCAGCTTGCCGTTCGCCGATAGCGGCGTGCCTTCCACATCAAGCCACATGGCCTGCTTGAAGTCCTTGGTCTCGACCACCAGGGTGCTGCCATCCCAATGGCCGACCGAGTGGCCCATGTACGCCTTCTCGGCAGGGGCCGGCACGGCGTCCGGGTTGGTGATGATTTGCCAGCGCCCGTGGAACTCCTCGAACACGAACCTGATCCAGTCCTTGGACTGGAAGACCGTGAAGGGCATGTTGAGGTCGAGCTGCGTTTGCGGCCCGGGCGGCCGGCATTTCGCCGACGGGTTGGTGTAGGGCTTGCCCGCCCGGTCGCCCTTCAAGCGGCGCACGACGATCTCCGCGCCCTTCATCGTATAGGGCGCCGAATTGCCGAACATGTCCCGCGCGATGCGGAACTCCATTCCCTGGTTATGGAACCAGGTTCCCTGGATATCCCGCGGGTCCGCGCCTGGCATCGGCGCGTCGGGCAAGGACGGCGGGGGGACGTAATAGTACCCGCCGGGGGACGGTCCCGCTGACTTGACCAGTTGCTGCGCCGGAGTGAGCGGCTCTTCGGGGGGCGGGCCCTGGGCCAGGGCGGCGCTTGTGGCCAAGGACAGGGCGACAGCGCCCAGCAGGGCCCAAGGGCTGGGCCGGCGGGCGACCCCGCCGACGATTTGATCAGCCATCATGCTGACTGGCTCCAAAATCAGGGGGCGTCTCATGAGGACGGAAGGGCGGGCTTGTTCGCCTCGAGGCGGTCGAGACAGACATCCTCAGGGAACAGCGCGGCCGGCTGGCGTTTGTAGGTGAGCACCGCTTCCCATGGCCGGGTGAAGTAGGCCGGGTCCTCGATGGTGATGCGGTCCTCGAGGGTGTCGGCGTCGATCAGCCGGAAGCGCTCGGTCACCTTCATCGCATCGGTGTGCGGCACGAGGTCATCCAGCAACGTGCGCTCGGAGACCCCCGTCGTCACGGCCACCAGGGTGTCGCCCTCCCAATGCCCAATCGATTGGCCGTTCATTTGGGGAACCAGGGGCGCCGTCACGGTCCAGCCCCGCATGTCGATCTGACGGACGGCCCGGTTCCATTCGAAATCAAAGGTGGCCACATGGTTGAGGATCGAGAGCTCGAACCGCTGCGGCGTCAGCATCAGACGCGGCACGCCGGGCGTGGAGCAGCGGGACGTGGCGATGTCGTAGTCATCGATCTTGCCTTGCGCCTTGAGCTTCTCGTTCTCGGCGTAGCGCGCCTTGCCCTCGGGAGTGAAGGGGACCTCGCCCGACACTGGCTTCAGGGTGTCGGTTGGCTTGGCGATCTTCCATACGCCTTCGAACTTCGCCGCAGCCGCCGGCGGCGGAGTGGTCGGCCATGGCCCCGGTTTTTGGAACTCGGGCGGCTGCTGCGCCACCGCCGCGGGGACCACGCCCCCCAACAAGGCGCCGGCCACGGCAGTGGCTCTCCACCAGGCTCCACCGAACATCAAAACGACTCCCTGAAACCACGGCCGTCCCCGGTCCCAGGACGGCCGCCCAGCTGCGGCCATCCCCTTAGCCAGTTCGGACCAGAGCGATCCGACACAGCTAGCGGAGACCAATGAGGAGATCGAGCAGAAATTCTTCAAACTGCATGTGCCCGACTGTCTGCCGTCAGCGCCAATGAGACAGCTTCAGGGGTCCTGCTAGGGGAGGGTTTTGGTCTCATCGCACGGACGGGGCGTTCGGTCCCATTTCGTCGTCCGTGAAGTTGGCCGATCAGAGGCTTGGGCGTACTTCACGGACGACGGGGAAGAACGAGATTAAGGCAGCTATTTTAGCTTTCGCCCCCTGCTAGTATCGGGGGTTGATGGTCTTGAGTCCTTTGCGATTGGTCCTTTGCGAGAAGTCTTCAACGACGGAAATAACAAGGTCTTGCAAAGGCCGCGACCAGGCTGGGGAATAACGTCGGGCGACCCCTGAGGCGCAAAGCAATTGAGGTGCGCGCTCTCACGGACCGGCTCAGTGATCCTCCGAACGCCAACATAAACTGACCTGGCTGACGTCAGGCCTAGAGGGGAAGTAAAATGAATCGTATTCAGTTTTTATTGTCGACGTCGGTGCTGGGATGCGCCGTCTTGATCCAGCCGGCGTTCGCCCAGAACGCGCCCGCCCCGGCGGCGGCTCAGCCTCAAGTGCTGCAAGAAGTGGTGGTCACGGCGGAGCACCGCACCAGCACGGCCCAGAAGACGGCCGCTTCGGTCAGCGTCCGGACCGGCTCGGACATGCTCACCCAAGGCCGCTACCAGCTCAGCGACATTCTTGAGGACGTGCCCGGCGTGGTCGGCGGCGCCGCCAACGGGGTGAGCACGGGCATCCAAGGCCTCGGCACGGACAACCCGGCCACGGGCCTGACCATTCGCGGCGTGCAGTCCAACACCGGCGGCGGCGGCGGCGTCACCACCACCGCGGCGTCGGCGGCCATCTATGTGGACGACGTCTACAACGGCATCGGCGGCGGCTACGACCTGGACCGCGTCGAGGTCCTGCGCGGGCCGCAGGGCACGCTCTACGGCCGCAGCGCGACCGCGGGCGTGGTCGCCATCCACACCCACGATCCCAGCACCACGCAGCTCAGCGGCCAAGTCGCCGCGGAATACGGCAACTATGACCTGCGTCACGTGACCGGCGACGTGAACGTCCCGCTCATTCAGGACAAGTTGGCGGTGCGGGTGTCCGGCAACGAGTACGAGCGGGACGGCTACTATTCGGCCGACGGGGGCGCCGTCGCCTCCGCGGACGCCAGGGTCAAGGTGCTGTGGACCCCGACCGACAATTTCTCCGCCCTGCTCGGCTACGCCCAACAATACAACGTAACCAATTCCGAGGGCGTGTCGATCAACCAAGGCGCCTCGCCGTCAACCTTTGTTTTCCTCCCGGAGCCGTTATCCCCGACGGGCAATAACAACTTCCATCAGTATTGGGGTAACTTCAATCTGAACCTCGGGCCGGTGGCGATCACCTACATCCCGGCCTATCGCACCTGGCACCAGAACGCGGTCGTTAGTCAGCGCGGCGCGTTCAACGTCAACCAGACGGTCCAAACGCCGACCGACTGGTTCATGACCCATGAGCTGCGGATCCACAACACCGACAACGATGCGAAGCTCAAGTGGCAGGCCGGGTTCCTATACTACGATAACCAACTGAGCGACGTGAACAACCTGTACAGCCTGAATCCGGTCCCCCCCTTATTCCTCCCAGGATACATATTCCAATCGGCCACGACTAAATCCACCACCGCTGAAGGCGGCTTCGCCGAAGCCACCTATGCCTTCGCGCCCGACACCCGCCTGACCGGGGGTCTCCGCTACGACCACACCCAGGTTGTCAATTCCGAGGCTTACCGGGCGTTCGGCGGCGCGCCCCTGACGCTGACCCCCGGCCAAGGCACGCGGGACTTCAGCAACCTCACCTACAAGGTGCGGCTGGAGCATGATCTGACCCCGCGCAATCTGCTGTACGCGATGATCTCCACCGGCGCCTCGCCCGGTGACGTCACCATCGTCACGGCGCCCGTAACCAACCAGCCCACAGTGCAAGCGCTGAAGGCTGAAACCCTGACGGCCTATGAGCTCGGTTCGAAGAATCGGTTCTTGGACAACCACCTGCAGGTGAACGGCGACGTCTATTTCAACGACTATGGCGGCTTCCAGACCGCCGGGGAAGACGTCACGCCCGGTGGGACGTATCCGACCTTCTCGACGCTCGTCTCGCCCATGAAGTCCTACGGCGCGGAATTGGAAGTGGTGGCGCGCCCCTGGGCCAACGGCACGATCACCGCCAACGGATCCTATACCAACGCCCGGTATGGCAACTTCACGACCGACTTACCTGGCGTCCAACCAAACACCCTGTTCTCCACGAAGGTCGTCCCTGGCGTAGCCCCGTTCCAGGGCAGCGTGGCCTATGACCATCGCATTCCCATCGGCGACAACACTCTGCTGCTGCACGGCGACGTTCACTTCTTCACGGCTCACGACACCGCGTCCATCCCCGTAGCTTGGCAGGCGGCAGGCGTCGAACCCTTTGTCCATGTCCCGGACGAGGCCATCGGAGACTTCGACGCCACCCTGTTGATCGGGGGCCACTACTCGATCACCGCCTACGTCCGGAATGTCGCCGACACCCGGTTCATTCCGAACAACTGGAACGTTGACTACCAGGGCTCTATGCCTCCGCCCGCAGGTGAGCCCAGCCTCAGTGATCCGCGGACCTTCGGGGTGATCCTCACCGCCAAGTACTAAGGCTCCGACGCCTTAGCCGCTAAACCGGCCAGCGTTGTCAGGCAGAAGGCCTGACAACGCTGCAGCCGAGATACGGTGTCCGCCGAAAAGGTTTTGGCAAGTTAACCGGGACGAACCCGAGGAAGACCCTCCCCGCCCTTCCCATCAGGCGGCCGCAGCGGCGGCCGGCCACATCTGATGGACCTCGGCCCGGAAGCGGCGGAGGGTCGGTCGGCGATCAACGGCCCGAACTTGATCACCCAGCAGCGCACCGCCTCCCGGCTGACCTCGATCCCGCGTTGGGCCAGCAATTCTTCGACGGCGCGGATGCTCAGGGTGAACCGAAAATAGAGCCAAACCGCATGCTGGATACCCTCCGGCGGAAAGCGGTGACGCATGAACGAGATCGGTTGGGCCAAAAGCACCTCCAAATCGGCCTGACGGGGCAAACTGGAAGCCTTTTATCGTTAGACTGCCAGCCCCCCCGGCCAATTTGATGGTTAGTGATTATCGTTCTTTTGGAGCCGTTTGAGGACATCGGCGGGGTCCTCCTCAATCGTCTTGTTCTGGCTAGGATCGAAAGCCAAGATATCGGCCGTGCTGCACACCCATTCTTGGGGCCAGCCCCTTTCCCCCCGGTTGCGCTTGTAAATTTGCGGCTGAGAGGCATAGGGCTGCTTCCAGATCGTGTCGTCATAGATCGTCAGTTGGTCTTCCATCGTATCCGGATCGAGCAGGCGGATGCGTTCGACCATGCGCAGATTTGGCCCATGGGGCCCAAAAATCACTTCGGGAATTTGGACCATCGGCCCTTGCCCCCCGCCAGGCAAAACCCCGTACTGAAGCATGATGTCGTCGGCAAAGCCGACGCTGTCGACCACCAGAGTGTCGCCCTCGAAATGCGCGATCGACTCGCCCAGATAGGTTGGATTTGGACGCGCCGAATGCTCTCCATTGAGCTTGATGAAGCGCGTCATGCTGTCGTTTTCAATGTAGATCGCGATCATGCCCGGCTGATAGAAGAACTTCAGCGGCGATCCCGCCCGCTGAACAATAGGCATGCCCGGCGTTTTACAGCTAGCGCTAGCAAAGGGCAGGTCTTCAATGGGCTTGTAATGGGCGATGTAGGCCTCGGCTGGCGCCGTGTACGGGACATTTGTCGGCTTATCCAGCATCCATGTCGCGCTCTGCCAGTTGCCAGTGAAGAAATCGGGCAGCTTGGCGACGTCGGACCAGTTTGATCCCAGCGGCTCGGCGGCGACGGCTGGCAAGGCGAACATCGCCGAACACAGCGCAACGGCGAGCAGGGCTTTGTGTTTGATCATTGAGCGACCTCGACGACTAGCGGGGGGCGGTGGGAGGGCTGGCGCCGGCCGCGCCCGGCGGAGGCCCAGAGGGAATCGAACCAAAGCCGGCGTTCAGCGCTCGGCCGCCTGCCAACTGGACCTGGTTCAGCAATGAGATGTGACTGCCGTCCCGGCTGGGCGCCCCGCTAACGGTGACCTTGTCGCCTGGCTTCATGTCGGCGGCGTTCCAGCCGTTGCGGGACAGCATGCCCGTGCTGCCAGCCTCAAAACCCCAGACCTCCTGGGAGCCGTCGGGCTTCATGACCCGGATGTAAAGCCAGGAGTGCGGGTTGGCCCACAGCCACTTTTCCACCGTACCCTGGATAGAAATCGTCTTCGACATGTCGAACACGGCCACCGAGTGATGCGCCGCCGCCGGAAATGCCGCCGTAGCCAGCAGGACCGCTGCCGATAGGCCCGGGATACGGGCTGAAAAATGCGTTCTCATCGCGTATTGCCTTTTGTAATGTCTTCGGTACGCCGCCATGGACAAGTTGGATGTGTGCCCAAAAGGCTCGGGAAAATAGGCGCCGCAATTGGCCGCCGCCTCCCCGAGGACGCCCCCAGCGCCCCTACTCTCAGTCGAGGAGCCGGTCGAGCATGGCGCTGGCCTGGCTGATCTCCAGGCGCGCGTAGGCGCGCTGCCGATAGGTGAGCACCGTGGCCGCCCCAATGCCCAGCTCGGCGGCGATGGACTGGGACGTGGCCAGACGTCGCCGCTCCAGACTGTAAGGGTGCAAAGGACTTGATGACGATCTGAACGCGGCCGCTGCTAGGACAACCCAAGGTGCTGTCGGAGCTTCGCGCTCGATAGACTGAATGGGACCAGCGGACTCCATCAGGGCCAGCGGTCATCAGCGCCGCACAAACAGGCCGGAAAGATGACCGCACCTCGACAGATCGTCAGAAAAGCCCAAATTCACTCTTGCCGCGCAGGGGCCGTCCAAAGATGACAGCGCCTCTTGCGGTCCTGGCCGTCGTAAGAGCCCGACTCAAAACCCAGCCACCTCATATGGCGCGAAATCCATATTGCGCCGTCTAGTTTTTCGTCAATCTATAGAGTAGCCGATACTGTATTAAAGTAAACTTATCTATGGGCAATGACGCCAAAGCCTACTTGATCAAGAGAGCGATTTTTCGCCTGCATTTCGTCAGAGCCGGTTCGTATTCCAGATTTTAGAAGATGAGGCGTCACATGATTAGAAAATTTGCGTTGACTATGGCGGCTATTCTCTTGTCATCCGCTACGCAAGCACAAGAAGCGGTCACTGGCGTCGCGGATCGTGCGGCATTGTTCCACAGCAGCGATCCGCTGCTCGAGGCCCGCAAGCAAGTCGTATATCACATCCTTACCGATATATTCGAGGGTGGACGATTGGACTTGGCCGATGAGTATATGACCGAACGATATATTCAGCACGATCCGAACATCGGCTCCGGTCGGGAGGCCATCAAGACCTACATGCGCGTACACCCCTTGCCGCAAAAAGGTGAGATTCCAGTGTTCGCTGTCGTCGCCGAGGGCGACATAATCGTGGTCGCCAGCGCCGACGCGCTGCCCCGCCCCGATAAGCCAGGTGAGACCTACACCACAACGCATTTCGAGATGTGGCGGTTCAAGGGAACAAAGGTCGATGAACATTGGGACGAAATTACAATGAGTTCCCCACCGGACGCGCGATAGCCTTGCCTTTGGCCACCGTTGTGGATGCACCCGCGTCCGATAGGAAAACGCGACCTTCGCGCCAGCGTTGACGCAGGCGCGTGAGATGTCGCACGCTAGGGCATTTTCCGATAAGTGTGACGCGGTTATCGGGTCAAAAAACGCTCTAACATATGAAGTAGAGCCATTTCCGATCAGCTCGTCGCGCTTTGCGGCCGCTGCGGATGGCGCCTTAAATTCCCCCATCCACGACGATATTCGTGCCGGTGATGAAATCGGCCAGCGGGCTCGCGAGGAAGGCGACCGTGGCGGCGATGTCCTTGCCCCGACCGACCCGCCCCGTGGTCTGCTTAAAGATGTCCAGCGCTAACGTGCGCTCCACGTCTTCCCAGCGTTCACCGAGGCCCAACTCGCGCACGATTCCCTGCAGTTCATTTTGCGAACCTGGGGATTGAATGATGCCTGCGCTGATCGAGTTCGCCGTCACGCCGCTGCCGGCGAGCGAGCGCGAAAGGCTGCGCGAGAGGTTGATCTCAGCCGCTTTCGCCGCCTGATAGTCTGGAAAGTTCGGCGGTTGGTGCAACGCGATCGCGCTGGCGATCTGGATGCACCGCCCCCAGCCCTTGCTGATCATCCCGGGGGCGAAGGTGTCGATCATGCGGGCGGTAGCGACGACGTTCAGCTTAAAGGTGTCAATCCACGCCTCAGCGCCCTGACCGAGCCAGCCGTTACGCTCCCAGCCCTTGGGCCTGCCACCGGCGTTGTTCACGAGGATGTCCACGCCGTCGAACTCACGCGCTATGACCTCACTCATCGTCGCGACCGCGGCCCCGTCGGTTAGGTCGCCCGTGACGAACAAGCTCCGCCCCCCGGAGCGGGTGATCGCTTCGCTGACCGCTTGCGTCCGGCCCTGGTCGCGGCCGTGGACCACCACCGCGACGCCTTCGTCCGCGAGGAAGTGCGCGATTGCCTCCCCGATGCCGGAGCTGCTTCCCGTGACAAGCGCGGTTCTACCCCTCAGTTGCAAGTCCATCTCATCCTCCCAATCTTGTACCGATCACAAGCTGATCAGAGCCGCTCAGACCAATCCAGGCTGCGGATCAGCCTGAGCGGCCCGGCCCCTCAGCCGAACGCCGGTCGCTCCGCAACCGGTGCTTCTCGAACCCTTCAGGTGGTTCGTTCGCCTTTAGTCGCTTTGTCCACACCGGGCACGGCCGCAGCGAACCCCCCCAACGGCGCCAAGCCCATCAGCAGACGCCCGCTGATCTCCGCCGCGGGATCGAGCCGGGTCGACCCGTGCGTGAGCGCCACGCGCGTATCGCGCGCGAACCGCTGGATAGGATTGGACAGGCTCACGGTTGAGGACCCGAGCGCGATCTGGATCATGTCAATCGCCGCGCCGCAGACGTTCCCAGCGTGGACGAAGTCCATCATGATTTCGGCTTCCTCGGGCGACGTGAAGTCCTCCCCCGCAACCGCCTTGCGATCGATGTAGTCGGCGCGGCTGTAGATCAGCGCTTGGGCGGCGTTGATCATCGCCCGCGTCTTGCCGGCCGCCACCTGGATCGAAGGCGTTGCCGCCAGTGTTTCGTATGGAAGGTTGAAGGGCTTCTTCTTCTCGCACTGCTGGACAAAGCATTCGAAGGCGCCTCGCGCCATGCCAAGCGTGATGGCCATAGTCTCCATTGCCACGATCAGCATTAGCCCGAGGCCGTCCAGGCTGAATCCTGGGCCGGAGAAGCGGTGGCGAAGGCTGTTGAGATTGTTCGGCATCTCGGCGAGATTGGAGAATCGATGCTCTGGAACGAATACTTCCTTCTGGACCGTGACGCTGTTGCTGGATGAGCCGCACAGGCCCATCACCTTCCAATCATCCAGGATCTCATACTGGCCGCGTTCGAGCAGAACCATGCCGCGCATCTCGTCGACCTGGACGCCGACAACCATAAAGGCGGCGTGCTTGCAGCCGCTTCCGAAGGCCCATTTGCCACCCGCTTCGATGACATAGCCGCCGTCCGCCTTGTGCGCGCGTTGGATGCGCTCCGAGAACAGCGAAGCGCTCGCGACCACCGGTCCCTTCCAGTCCGGAACAAGGCCGTAGACGTCCTTCACTGCCTGATCAGGGAACGTCAGCATGACTCGGGCGAAACCGGACCCGATCATGGTGATCCAGGCCGCTGACCCGTCGCTCTGCGCGACTTCCGTGACGATCTCGACCAGATCACGCGCGCCAAGCGCGTAACCGTTGAACTCCAAGGGCGCCGAGATGCGGAACACGCCCGCGTCTGCAAGCGCCGTCAGCGTGGGCGGAGGCAGGCAGCCGAGTTGTTCACCCTCCGGCGCGTGTTCGCGGATGAGGGGCGCGAGCGCACGGACGTGATCGCGAATCTCCCGGCCTTTTGGCGTCGAGTAAATCGACTCGTGAAGTGATGTCTGCGCAAACCCGCTCATGTATCCTCGGCTCGTTCGGCCAGTCCTGCCGATTTGTCCGGTCAAAGGTACCTGCGCGGGAAAGTCAAACCAGACGGCACTATGACCGATCCGCGCGGATCTGCCGAAGGGGGCTATCTGGAATTGCGTGCGTCGGATGACGCTGGCCGCACTCGGGATGCTCTGCCTTTCCTTCCTACGCGGTGTGGACGGGTTCTTCTGGTTAGGAGCGCTTTGCCTGGGAGCAGGTTCGGCGTTCGCCCGTCTTCTGGCTGCTTGTGATCACCAGCGTGACTTCGGGAGGCGAGCCGCTCAGGATGACGGGGCGCCTATCGCGGCTAGATCGTAAACCGCCGCCATCGGGCCGATATCCGGAAGGGGCGGTCCCGCGCTGGTCTGGTCGATCGCCTGCAGTATTGGGGCGAAATAGCCTTGGATCCGCTCGCTCGTGATATCGTCCGAGAGGCTGTACATGGGCTGGGCCGAAAGCGCGGCGGCCAAGCGCTCCACCAGTCCCTCATGCCGGTCATCCGCGCTGTCGTAAAAAACCAGGCTGACGCGGACCATCGTGTCCTGAAGTTCAGCGCGTAGCGCCTCGGCCATTCCCACGATCGAGCGAAGCAGAACAAGTTGCGGCGTGGCGATTTCCGCCGGCCCCACCGCCGCAGACGGCGCGAGGACCACGATCGTTCCTCGTCCCTCCCGACGAAAGCGGCGCCCCGCGCCCGTGAGCAGGCCAAAGGCCCGGCGAAGGGGAGTAAGCACCTGCCGTCGCCAGTCGGTGTCCGCTACAGCTGGGCCGGTTCGGCCAAGTCCCACGGCCAACACGAACGCGCTGACCGGGCCGGGAGCGTCTTCCAGCGCGCGGCGCAGCGTCGAGACATCTGCATCGCCTGCAGGAGCGGCAAGGCGGTCCGCTGGTTGGGGCAAGGCCGCGATGATCGAAACGAGCAGAGCGTCGTCGTCGAGCGCCGCGTAGAGAGTGGACATCATCATACCCTCACGTAAACGCAAGCAACGCATCACGTCGGCGGATCAACGTCGACCTGACATTTTGGTCGGTGAAGATGTAGGCCTTGTCGGCCTCGATCCCTGCCCTGACCATCTTGCCGACCTCGATAGGATCACGGCCCTGCGCCAGGATTTGCTTGGCAAACGCTTCCATCCCCTCCAACTCGTCCTCGGTCCGTAGCGAGCCGGATTGTCGGAACGTAGCGGGACGCATGCGTTCATGATCGAAGATATTGGTGTTGACGGCCGCCGGGCACAAAACCGACGCACCAACATTGTGGCCCCGAAGGTCTTGCCGGAGCCCCTCCATCAGCGCCACTACGCCGAACTTGGCGGTCGAATAAATGCCGCCGTCATTGGCCACGACAAGCCCTCCCATTGACGAGGTCGCGACGATATGTGCGGGCTGACCATGCGCCACGAGATGCGGTAGAAAGGTCTCCACGCCTAGCAGGACCCCATCGAGATTGACCGACGTGATCCAGGTCCAATCTGCGTCGCTGCTCTCGAGCATGGATCCAAGCACGCCTACGCCGGCGTTCAAGCAGAGGATGTGCAACTCTCCGAACCGCTCCTCCACCAGTCGCCTGGCGTCGCTCCATTGCGTGCGGTCGGCGACGTCGAGGGGGAAGAAAACGGCTCGGTCGCCGGCGGACGCCAGCGTCTGCTGCGCCCGTTTCATATGGTCTGCGCGCACATCGGTGACGACGACCTTGAGCCCGGCCTCGATCAGGACCTGGACGATGCCAAGACCTATGCCGCTGGCGCCCCCCGTAACCAGAGCAACGCGGCCGGGCTGGACGGGATGGGTGCGCATATGTCGGCCACCTCTTTGGAACAAGGGCTTCGCGGAAAATTCCTGGGCCGGGCCCCGACTAACCCAAGAGGGCGGGTCAAACGAGTGGCGCCAATGATGACTAGGTGTGTGCCCGAAACGTGCTGGGCGCCTAGTTCACAGCCGCCAGAACACGCCGCGCCATGTCGGCCGCCGCATCGACCAGCCTCGATCCCACTTTGGCGATCGACGCCACATTGTCGGCGCTGCTGGCGAGCGACAGGCTGAGGCTGCCGGCTATGCCGCCGTCGTCGTGCTTCAGCGGGGCCGAAACGAGCAGAACGCCCGGATCTGGATCGTCGACGCTCGCCGCATAACCGAGCGAGCGGATCGTCCGCATTCTCCGCTTGATCTCCAGCCAGTCAGCATCGCCGCTTGCGGTCTTGTGAAACATGGGGCGGACCGCCCGTACTTCCAGAAAGGCTAGGATGGCGAAAGCCGGCGGTCCGCAGAACAATGGCGCCAACCGTCCCCTTGCGAATGTACCCTCAGGGAAAGGCGCGGCGCCGAGGCGATGCTCATGCATCGACATGACGTGGCCGCGGTAGATGCGGCTGATAAAGATCGAGCCTGGGCCATCATACTCGCTGGAAATTTCGAGGAAGGTCGCTTCCCCCGCGCGCAGCAGCGGATCCGATGTGCGGAGCTGCCGGTCATAGTGCACGATGCCGGGTCCGAGCAGATAACGGCCCGGCCGGATGCTGAAGATCAGACCGGCTGCGACGAGACTGCGGAAGTAGCGATAAACGGTGCTCTCAGACTGTCCCAGCGCAATGCAGGCTTCATCCACCGTCCATTCGGGCCGTTCGGGGGTGAACAGATCCATCACCGACAGGGTCTTGTCGGAACTCGTCCCGCGCCGGTCGTCGCGCATGCGTTTGTTGGTCACTGTTGCTTCGACTCGCAGTGCTGCCGCCGGTCGCCACAGATACCTCTATCCGAGTTCCGGCGTTTCCGTCGTGACCCAGCCAGAGGAGGCGCCCAAAGGCAGAATTTCCCGTATCTCATCGACAATCCGAAGCTCCCCATCCACGACCTTGAAGAGTCCAAGCATATACATAGAGCCTGCGTCGGGCCTTGGGTGGTTCGCGATAGGGTGGAAGTCGACGACGACAAAGCTGCCGGCGACCCCAAGCTCAGTGTCCAGAACTGGGTAGCGACGTTCGCGGGCGCGCGGGCGCGCGGCGCGCGTATCGTTCAAGGCCGAGGAGCAGGTATGCACCTTGCCGTCCGGCGACAAAAGCGTGCGCAAGGTATTCGTGGTCTTGGCGCCGTTGTCGTATTTGTCGCAGCGATAATTGAAGCGCGGGATGAGGCCGTCGCTCTGCTCCAATCCTTCCCAATAGCGATCTGCTGCATCCAGCAAGCCGTCGCGATCGACGCGGCGGTGCGGAGGAACCACGGCCGAATAGATGATGTCTGGCTTCAGCAACTGCTCGACATCGGCGAAATGCCCCTTGGGGTCGGAACTGACGATCGTCTCGGCCTCGGTCAGGGCGCCGTCCTCGACGCAAAGGCGTTGGGCGAACGGCCGCGCCTGATCGTCGAGAAAAACCACCCCCATGGACACCACTTGGCCGGTCGTCGCGTCGGCGAAGGCCTGGATGCCCTCGAACCGTGGCGCAAGCCGCCACAGACCTTCGCCGGCGCCGAGCGAAGCACCGTTCTCGGTATAGCGGAAGCCCGGCGCCAGGCGGAGCGCGGTAGGGTCTCCGTCGGTAACCGCGCGGAGATAGGCATCCATCCGGTCTAGTAGCGTTTCCCTGTCCATCAAGCGATCCCCACCGGCGCTTGGCCGAAGTGGGTTCGGCCATAGTTGATCGCGGCGCTGTCGGACTGGTGCGCGAGGTGGCCACGCAGCACCCCGACGTTGCGCCAATAGCGGCCGAGCATGGCGTCCTTCTTTGATGCGGACGAACCTGCTGTACGGAAAATGATGTCTACGGCTTCGTTGGCCAGGTGGATGCTCTGGAGAATAACCAGCGTCAGGCGACGCGCGTCGTCATCCGGGCACGGCGCGCCCGTCTCGCAGGTCCGTCGAGCGACCTCCATATAGTCGGCCGCGGTCTGCAGCAGCGCCGCCCGGGCCGTGTCGACCAGCGCGCGGCACCGGCCAAAGTTCAGCTGATATTCGGCAAGCTCGACGCGAGGCGCGCCGGTCGGTCCGGTCGCCTTGCGAACGCGGAAGCTCTCCTCGTAGAGATCCAGCGCGCCTTCCACCGCGCCGACGACGACCGAGGCGGATTCCAGTATGATGAAGGGCCGCGCCGGGCCGTGAAAGAGCGGGGCGCCGGCATAGGCCTCGGCCGGCAGCACCGGATCTCGCGGCGGATAGGGTTTGGCGCGGTGCGTGGGCACGAACACGTTGGTCATCACGACGCGATCCGACCCAGTGCCCTGCATGCCGATCACATCCCAGTTGCGCACGATCTCATAGTCGCGCCGGTCGAATACGCCCATGCGCAGGGTCGTGGCGCCTGACTCCGGCTCCTCCACCGTAAACGCCAGTAGGATATGAGTGGCGTGGGCGCAGCCCGAGGCATAGTCCCAGGCTCCGCTGACACGGTAGCCGCCGGGGACGATGACGCCGCTACCCTGCGGCGCGGCGACTTCAGGCGCGCGAAACTCGCCGGTCGCGCCATAGGCTTCGCGCTGGGCGGCCAGCGGGAAGGACGCAAGCTGATGCACGTGGCCCAGCACCAGCGAAAGCACCCAGGCCGTCTCCGGGCAGCCGCGCGCAACGGCGGTCACGAGGCGGACGTAGGTCGGCAAGTCAAAACCATAGCCGCCGAAGACGCGCGGTTGGATCACCCGGTAGAAGCCAGCGTCGACGAGGGCCTGGTTGGTCTCTTCCGAGATGTTCCCCGCCGCCTCCGCCGCTGCCTGCCGGTCCCGCAGCATGTCCCGCATGGCCTCGGCGCGTCCGATCATTTGCGCCGGAGTCAGATCAGGCTCCGGCGGCGCGATCGCCGAATTCGTTGCACTGTCACGCCGCGCGGCCAACTCTGTCGCCATGCTTGTTTCCATGAGGGCTTACGAGGCCCTGGCCGTGAGCGCCTCGACCGCCCGCATCGCTGCGGCGGTCTGGCTGCGTCGTGCATTCTCGAGCATTTTCCGGCCGGGATCGATGTCCTGCGGCGGCGGGCATGCCGCGAGAATCTCGTTGAAATGTTCGGTCAGCTCGTCGCGGAATTCCGAGTGCGAGATGATGTAGCCGCGGTTTTGAATAATCCCTTCGACCACCATCTCGCCAACCTCGCGCGGATCCATCCCGGCGTCCTTGGGCGGCTCGACCGGCCCGCCTGAGGGCGCCGTGGCGGAAGTCTCTGTCCGGAAGCGGGCCTGCCGGTTCTCTCCAGACGCCAGCATCCGACTTTGGGTCAGCCCAGGATAGAGCACCGATACGCCGATCCCGCGGGAGGCCAGGGACAGACGCAAGGAGTCGCTCATTCCCCGTACGCCATATTTTGTGGCGGCGTAGATGTAGTTGTCCACTGTAGGCAGCAGGCCGGCCATGGACGACGTGGTGACGATGTGGCCCTCCCCTTGCCCAAGCATGGCGGGAAGGAAGGCCATGATACCGTTGATTGGGCCGCCCAGATTGACCGAGAGCACCCAATCCCAATCTTCGTAGGTCGTGGTGTCGACGGACGGGTTGACGCCGACCCCGGCGTTGTTGACCAGAATATCGCAGCGTCCAAATGCCTCGAGCGTCCGCTTGGCGGCATCGGCCATCTGAGTGCGATCAATGACGTCGACCGCCATGGTCATGACGCCCTCGTGGTCGCCCAGACGCGCGCGCGCCTCGCTGAGGTGATCTTCACGCAAATCGGCGATCACCACCTTGACGCCCCTGTCGATCAGGGCCTCGACGATCCCAAAGCCAATGCCGCTGGCGCCGCCGGTGACGAAAGCCACCTTCCCCGATAAATTGCGCATCGATTATCCTCCCTCCGCCATGCCTTGAAATGAGCGGCGCGCGGCGGCCAGTAGGCGATGTGGCCGCCGCGTGCCGGCGGATCAGGCGGCCTGTAACTTGTTGGGCCCGCCGTCGAGGGTGTTTTCGCAAGGCCAGCTCTTGACCTCGGCGAGACATTTGTCGGCGAAGAGGCGCATGTTCCGGTCCGCCTCTTCGCGCGGCATGCCGCCAAAGTGAAAGTGCGGGAAGAAGCCCTGGAGATTGGCTTCCTTGTTTACCCTTTCCAGGATTTCGAGGATTTCCGTGGGATTGCCGGCGGGCATCACGGTGCCCATCTTGTCGGCCATCTCGTCGATCTTGTCGGGCGCGATCTTCATGTTCTTGTAAAACTCATTGCCTTTCGACGTGCCGAAGTCCTCTTCGGCCATGCCGTAGTTTTTCACCGCGGCCCGGAAGTTCACCCGGTGGTACTTGCAGGACATTTCCTTGGCGCGATCGCTGCTCTCGTCCACGAAGATGGTGCCCGAAAGGAGCGGCGACGGCGACGCCCGATCGGCGCCGTGGGTTTCGCTCCACACCTTGTTATAGGTGTCGAAGTCGACGCCCAGGCTGGGGCGCGGCTCAGGATTGATGATCAAAATGCCGAGCCCTAGTTCCGCCACGGTCCGCACCGATTCCGGCGACCCGGCGGAGCCGAAGATACGCCCGTCGAAACTCTTGTAAGGACGCGGGCGCAGTTCGCGGCGCGGCTGCTTTGTGAGCACGCCCCCTTCGATCACGCCGGTTTCCAGCGCACCGATGATCAGGTCTGCGTATTCGCGGTAGAGCTGTCTCGTCTGATTGATGTCGACGCGCATGCCCTCATATTCCATTTTGCCCAGGCCGCGGCCGAAACCGAGAAGCAGCCGCCCCTCGGTGATGTTGTCGAGCCAGAGGGCCTGCTCCGCGACGCGCACCGGGTCGTTCCACGGAAGCACAACGACTTGGGTTCCCAGTTTTACGCGCTTGGTCTTCCCCGCCAGATAGGCCAGCGTCTGAAGCGGCGAGGGAGAGATGGAATAGTCCGTGAAATGATGTTCCGTGACCCAGATTGAATCGAAGCCGAGATCTTCGGCTTGGAGCGCCATGTCCAGATCCTGCTTCAAGAACTGGGTGTCATTCAGGCTGGGCCCGCTCTGATGTTGGAAGCCAGTGGCATAGCCTACGTGCATCTCTGTGCTCCTGAGTTGGCTCGCGCGCGACTCTATGGCGCTGCCAATAAGGCATTATATTGTCAAATTATGATAATCAATGCCTTATTATCCGGCGGTCGAGTCGGGGAAGGCGTCGCTCAGACACGCCAAGCCCCTGGCGCGCGCCTTTTGCGCGCAGGAGGCAGCCTGGACGCTATTGGCGCGAAACGCATCAAGGATTGGGCGACTCAACTTGAGGAATTGGCGGTTCATGGCGTCGAGAAGAGCTACATTCCGTGGTATCTGGGCCGACGGATAGCCGCGCAAACTCTGCACAAAAAGCTGCAGGATGGGGTTTGCAGCGACCGACACGATCGCCTCCTCCACCTCAAAGACCCGCGGGAGGACGCCGCTGGGATCCCGCCCATCGAGCGCCTCCTCCAGCTTGCCCAGCGCTTGGGCCACCTCTTCGCAATTGCCTGGCGAAGCCTTGATCGCGGCCAGTGAAACGATTTCGACGTTCAACTGCTGGAACACATGCATGACCGCCTGCGGATCCACGCCGCTACTCGCGAATAGGCAGGAAACGAGGCGCGCCACGCTTCCCGTCCGTGGCGCCTGGCTCACCAGGCCGTGGCCACGTCCGCAGAAGGTTTCGGCTGCGCCAGCGCTTTCGAGAATACGCACGGCTTGGCGGAACGCGTCACGATGAACGCCGTAGCGGAAGCAAAGGTCTTCTTCCGACCCGAGGCGATGCCCACGCGCCCACTGCTCAGCCGTGCACTCAAGCAGCATACGTTCCGCGATCTTTCCTGCGCACGAACGTCGAAGATTCTCCGGAATTAGCAGTACAGACGAAAACGCCGCACTTCCGTCGGAACTCCGTATCATTCGCTCCAACGAGCAGACGACGCCGTCAAAAAACTCCAGCACGGCCGTGTACTGGTCATCGACCTGACCAGTCTGCGGCGGCTTGCGCGCGCCCAGATCCTGGCGAACGCATCTAAGCGCCTTCTCGGCCTCGCCGAGTTGAGCTTCCGTAACGCCAAAGAAAAGAGCAAATCTGACGAGAGAGTCCGCAGTATGGTCGGGATCGACCTCGAGGACTCGAAGTCCCCCGCGCGGACCGCGGACCATTCGCGCCGTGCCTCGCACTTCGAGGATGCGCACCACCTCGCGGATCACCGCCCGCCCAATCCCAAAACTTTCCGCAAGCGCCTGCTCGGAACCGCAAGAGGTTCCGCGAGGCCATCCGCTCGCGATCAGACTCTCCTCAATACGCCTGGCGACTCGGCAGGCTCCCTTTTCTGTTCCGCCCCTTCGTTCGCCAATGACATCGCCAAGGATGCTGTCGTCATTGGCCACCCGCGCTGGCGCGAGCATGTATGAGGTGCGTTCCGGAAGGCAAGCATCTCTCTTCATGCCCAGAAGATTGCATTGGCAATCTCATTTTGACAATAGATGTCGTTTTTATCCGGCCTTTTCGAGGGGGCGACGAGCCCCGAACCGGTACGGCTGAAAAAATAGCGCGGCGGCGAAAGCGAGCACCATGCATCCCTCGGCGATGGCCATCGGACGGCCGTAACCGCCGCTAAGGTCATGGCCAAAGCCTATCAGGACAGGACCGACTCCCATTCCCACCGTCATGGCCGCAAAGGCGACGGCGAGAATTTCCGAGGCCGCCTTCATGCCAAAATAGCGGCTGACCAGATAGGGCATAAAGCCGGAGACGCTGCTGAACGCCAGGCCGAGCAACACTATGCCCGCCGACATGCCGAAGCTCCCGCCGAACAGAAGAAGCGCCATGCCGATCGGCGCCAGCGCGAAAAAGCCGGCCACGACCTTTGGACTCACGATCCGGTCCACCAGGATGCCGCCGACCAGCGGCCCCAAGGGCCCCGCCAGCGAATAGAGTGAAAGCGCAAGCGTCGCCGATTGCTTGTTGACGCCGCGCTCCGCCATCCATGCGATAAAATGATTGCTCACACCCATCAATGCGCCGACCGCGAGGCAGCTGACGCCGATGGTCACGAGAAAATCGCGGGACCGGAAAGCTTCCCCGGCCGTCAGTCCGCTTATATCCGCCCGAGGCGCGCCAGGCGCATCGTGCGACGGCGCTTCCCTGACCAGCAGGAGGCAAGCTGGAATGGCCACGACGGCCGCCACAACCGCGAGAATGCGGTAAGTCACGCGCCAACCGTGCAGATCGATCAGCCCTTGCGACACCATAACCGCGACGGCCGTCGCCACCGCAGGAACGCCGCTCATCACCAGACCGAGCGCGAGGCCGCGGTTCCGGTCGAACCATCCATTCACAACCTTCGCGAAAGCGATCGGGCCGGCAATGGTGCCGCCAATCCCAATGATGGCGCCGACCAGATACAGCCCTAGCAGCGAACCATCCATGAGCGAGAGGGAGAAAAGGCCGAAGGACCAAAGCGCCAGCCCGATGGGCAAAATGGCGCGCACGCCCTTCCTGTCGATCAGCCGGCCGATGAAGGGGCCGGCGACGGCGCCGCAAATCCCCACAATCATCGGGGCCTGCGGAAAAATGGACAGGCCCCAATGGAATTCGGTGGACACCGGACTCAGGAACACGGGGAAGGTGCCCATGAAGAGTGAAATGAGGCCCAGCGCGAGGCAGATCGCGGACCCAACGGCCGAGACAATGGCCGGCGAAAACAACGGCCGCCTAGCGGAAATCGCGGGGGAGCTCATGCGTTTTCCAGGCATTGCGACAGAAAGACATCAATACGGGAATTGGCCTCACGCGCGGAGGGATGGGGTGTTTCGATAAAGCCGTGGTCCGCGCCCGGATATAGAGCAACGTCTGCCTTATTACCGGCCGCCAGCCAACGGCAATACATGAACAGTGAGTCGTCCAACATGGCGTCAAGCGTTCCCACCGTGAAAAGCGCGGGCGGCAGGCCTTTCAGATAGGAATACAATGGCGAGAGCTCGGGGTCGCGGCGTTGGTCGGCCTGCGGGGCGTAAGCCTCGACAATTCTCGCGATGTCTTTCGCCTTCAACACGCCCGTCCGCGCCAAGGCCTGACTCGGCGTCATCAAGGAATCATAGACGCCAAAGCTAAGCGCGGCGCCACGAAACCGCGCGAGAAGCCTACGCTCGCGCAGCCGCTGCAGGGTCGCCACGGCCAGCAGAGCGCCGGCCGATTCCCCCGCGATCAATAGGGGCTCCGCGCCGAAACGGTCCCCAGCGTGCTCAAGGAGCCACAGAGCCGCGGCCTCGCAATCGTCCCACGCAGCCGGATAGGGATTTTCCGGCGCCAGTCGATATTCGACACTGGCGCACGTCACCCCCACGGCGTCGGCGATACGCTCCAGCATATTGTCCTGGCCAGCGGCGCTGCCAAGCATGAAACCGCCGCCATGAATGTGCAGCAGGACGCCTCTGGGCCGGGGGCTTGGCACGACGTGCAATGATACATTGTCGCCGATGGCCACATCGTAGGCGCGCGGTGAAGGCGGCGGCTTGGGCATGAAGCCGCCGCTGCGCGCCTGTTCGAGCCCAATGTCCCAGACGCTGGGGAGATTCCCCAGTCGCTCGGCCATAGCCGCGTTGAAGGCTGCGACTTCGGCTGGAACGGCCTCTGGCGTGAACAGGTCTGTGCGCATGGGCATCACTTGTCAGCTGCTTATAGTTATCCGAGCGGCTGGCGCCCGTCCGCGTCACCTAACGGTCCCACGCCAGTGCAAACGAGTGGGGTTATTTTTCAAGCTGGGTGCTCTCGTCGCGCGGTCCGGCGCTCGCAAATCGACATCCGGCGTCAGCCTGCTCACCAAGGGCACGACGTTCCGAAGGGCAGCTTCTCGCTGATCTCGTCGATGCAGCGAATCTCGCCGTCCACCACCTTGAAAAGCGCCATCATGTAATGGGTCATCGGTGGAAACCCGAGGGCGTTGGGACCAAAGTCGACCAACACCAGGCTGGCCGCGACCCCCAATCCCACATCGAGCACGGGGAAGCGACGGCTTCGCGGCGACGGGCGGGCGGGCCGCGTCGCCGTGAGGCTGCTGGCGCAGGTCAGCACCGCTGCCTCGGGCGAGAGCAAGATACTGAGATTATTTGTGATTTTCTTGCCGTTATCGAACCGCTCGCAGCGATAGGCGAAGGGGGGAATGCTGCCGTCGCTCTCCTGCAAACCCGTCCAATAGGAATCGGCGATCGCCTTGAGCCGATCCCGGTCGACCGCGCGGACGGGTGGCACAGGCGCGTCGTAGAGCACGTCGGGCCGGAACAGCTGATCCACATCGGCGAAGTGACCCTTGGTCACGCTACTGAGCAGAGTCTCCACCTCGCTGATCCGATCGTCCTGGAGCTTGAGGCGAACCCCGTAGGGACGCGGGCCGTCCGCTCCCTTCGCCACCCCCAGAATGACGACGCCGCCTTGCTCCGGGTCCATGAATATCTGCAAGGCCGGGAAGTCGACCACCTCAGGAAGGGCGTCTGTCGGCACGAGCACTGCGTTGAAGGAGACGCGCGCCGTGGGCGCCTTTGGCGCGTAAGCCGGATCGCGCCGCAGCACGCTTTCCAGATAGCGGTCGGCGACGCGGCGCATGGCCGTGCTTTCTGCACCGGGGAAGCCAGACAGGATCATTGCATTCGTCTCACGGCTCAGGACCGGGCAAGCTCAATCAAGCAGTCGCGAACCGGGAATCCAGGCGGCGTGGATGCCGCTCCTCAAGGTGACGGGCACGCGAATGCGCGCCAGCGGGCCCTTGGCCAGATCCATGGAGTCAAGCACCACGATTTCACTCGTGCGTGTCGGCACCCGATTCACGATGCAGACGAGATAGCCCTCGCCTTCCGGCGCGTCCTGTGACCGCGGCAGGAAAACCGGATCCTGCAAGGTGCACTCTGGACCGGCGAACCATTCATCCGATTCCCCAGTCTGCACGTCGTATCGATGCAGGGTATTGAACATCACCGGCATGGGCCGTCCCTGTTCGTCGGTGGCCAGGCGCGCGCGGTCCAGGCCCGGCATCCAGACGAAGCGGTGCTCGCGCATGGCGTACCGTTCATCGATGTGCGGACCCTCGCCAAAATGGCCGTCCGCGAGGACCGTCCGGCAGGATTGGTCCAGGCGAAGATCATCCGCATTGTAGTCGATCTCGTAGCGAACCAAATTCACCCGCACGCTGCCGGGCTCGGCCGCGCGGCCGTCCTTGTCCGGGAACATGGGGCCGAAGGCATTGCCGTCCCCTTCGACAAAGTCGAAGCAGATCTTTCCGTCCTTCTCGAAGGCGTTGACCGTGTGTCCGGTGAAGGCTGGCCGCGCGCGGAACCACTTCACCTGATCGGCGGCGCCGTGGCGCGGGATCACGCCGAAGATCTGATCCATCTCCGGCTCGTACTGAAAATGCTCGCCGCCGCGCTTCAGGCGCTCCACATCGCTCGAGTAGGGCATGATGGGAAAGATCGTGTAGTGTTCCGTCGCCGCGCAGTCGTGAATCATCGCCCCGACCGGCGCCTCCATCCAGGCGCTATGCGTCACCCGGCCTTCGCGGTCGACGACGTAGTAGGCCAGGTCGCGAGTGCACTCGCCTTTGGCCGCGTAGCCGAAACCGATCATCTCTCCGGACTTCGGGTCGAACTTGGGATGAGCCGTCCAGGTGTTGCTATCGATCGCGCCCCCTGCCCGCCAAGGGCCGGCGGTTTCCAGCGTCACCGGGTCGAGCGCATAGGCGGGCCCGTCCTCTTTTGAGGCCAGCAGCATTCCCGCATGCATATACACAGCCGTGTTGGCGGTGGTGCGGTCCCGGCCCGCTACGCTCGGATCGTCGCGAAAAGGATTGCGATAATGCGGAAACAGCGAGCGGCGGGCCGCCCGCTCCAGCACAAAGCGTTCAGTGCGCACGTAACGCGATCGGAAATCGACGTGCCCCTCTCGGAAACGCAGGGCGCGCACCATGCCGTCGCCATGGGCGCTGGCGTCCATGGGCGAAATATAGGTGTCCTCGGGCGGGAACTGCTGATCCGGCACCGCCTGGACGAAAAGCCCGTCTATCGACTTCGGGACTTCCCCCTCAAGGACCTCAAGGTCGAAAACTTCGCCCTCAAACCGGGACGGAGAGTCGATGCCGCGACTCATAATCGGCGGGAACATTTTGGTCATGGGATTGCCTCGATCCGAACGCGGCAGACCATAGCGGGCGGTTCGAGGGAAACTATGTTGTTATTTCCATTTAGAAGGGCCCGCGCCAGCTCCGCGGCGTTGCCAAATCGAGTCATGCCCCCGACAATATCGGCGTACAATCTCTGCCGCGAAGTCTTGACCGCCGTCGCGAGAACAGGAGCTGTTCGTGTCCGACCGTTCGGCAGCCTCTCATGTCAAACATACCGCGACGGCCGCCCGCGACGCCTTTGCTTCTTACCTTACAGCTGGCGCCCACGTAAAAGCCGCCAGCTCGGTCGCAATCGCTCGCCGCCTCGAAGAACGCTTCATCCTCGATGGCTGGCCGGAAGGGCGTTGCTATGGCCGCGAGGACGAGTTGGCGGAGCAGTTCGCGGTTAGCTGCAATCGCGTGCGTGAGGCGGCTCGCATTCTGGAGATTCGCGGCACGGCGCGCATGCGCAGGGGGCGGATGGGCGGCCTTGAGACGTCAGCCCCTCAAGCGGACGCCGTGCGGGACATGGTTTGGGCCTATTGCGCGTTCGCCGAGTTCCCGGCCCAGCCATTCGCAACGCCGCTTCACACGGAGCGCGGGATACCGCCGACCTTCGGCGCGAACCGCATCCTCGGGTTCTACACGCATTGCCTCGACGCGATGGATCGGCCCAAAGCGCCCCAGGACGCCCCCTACGTTCCGCCCGCATTGCGTTCGACGCGGGTCGGCCAGATCGTGCATGATCTGATGCTGCGGCGGGGGGCTGGCGGGTGGCTGGAGGGGCAGGTGCTCGCCAGCGAATCCAGCCTTTGCGATCAGTATCAGGTGGATCGGGGCGTAATGCGGCAGGCGCTTCGCGTTCTCGAGGCCGCCGGCGTAGCCGTGAGCGTTCCGGGCCGCGGATATGGCCTGATCGCATTGCCAGCGACGCCAGACAGCCTGTGCCAACTGATCTGCTGCCATTTCAGCGCAATCCGGGTGACGCCGAGGGAAATCCAGGACGCCTTCGATTGGCTGAACGAGGAGGCGTTCGCTCTAGCGGATCGTGACTCGCTGGCCGAACCTATCCAACCGGACCTGTGCGCCCGTGCGGCCAATCCCGTGCTGGAGTTGCTCCGGCGCAGCCTGAGGGCGCTCGCTGTATGGAATATGCAAAAAAATCGGGGACTGCCGACAGGCACCCTGCCGTTGCTGGAGCCTGTGGGCGTCTAGCCCTTGAAGGGGCGTTCCAGCGTTCGACGGGAACTTCAAACCGTCCAGGCCGGCGCGCGGCCCGAACTTGAGTTTTAGCCGCCTATCTCGCGCAATCTGTTGAGCTCGGTTTGCGAATGTAGGGATCCGCGCAGGGCGAGCAGCTTGTCGTATTGCCGCTCCATAGCCATGCCCGGATCGCGAGAACGGATCGCGTCATAGACCTTGGTCGTATGATCGGCATACAGCGCTGCGCTCAGCGGCGGTGCGACGACTTCCCGGACCAAGTTCCAGGACAGGTACGCCTTGGCGCCATCAAGGAAAGCGCAAAGCAGGACGTTCTTCGCTGCGTCGTGCTGGAACCGTTCAAACCTCTGCAGGGCTCCGAGGGGAACGCTGGAGCGCAGATCGGCCAAATCCATCAACAGCGCATTGACGAGTTGCATTTCTTCCGAGCCGATGCGCCGCGCGGCCATGCCTGCGATCTCCATTTCGAGCGCTTCGACGAATTGCTCGACCTCGGCGACGGAGACGGCTCGGCTCGCTATGAAGCTGCAGAGCTGGCGGCTGAGCGGAGCGGTGCCAGGACGTCGACTGATCAAGCCGCGGCCGCGGCCCGCGCGGGCGTCGGCAATTTCCGCGGCCTCCATCATACGGATGGCCTGGCGGACGACGCTCTTATCCACCCCAAACCGGTCGCGCAGATCGAATTCGTTGCCCAACAAAATGCCCTGCTCCCAGGACTGGGCATCCTTTCCTTGCATCAAGGCGCGAACAACAGCGGCGGCCAGACTTCGGCCATTGGCCAGCCCCTCGATCCCAAACGGACGCGGCGAACGGTCCATGCAGGCCATGCCAACTTGATGCAGCAGCAAGCGAAATCTGCGAGGAACGGCCCCCGGCCTTTGATCCGCCTCTTGAGCGAGCTTGAGGGTGAACCCACGCAAGGCGCGGGACGTCACACGCGGGCCGACCGGTTCGGTGAGAAAAGGCGTCAGACAATCGACGAGGATTCCCAGCAGCTTGCAGCCGCTCTCCTCGATCAAATCCGAACACATGGCTCGTGGATCAAAGACGTCTTTTTCAGCATGGCGCGCAAGCAGCATCTGCAGGGGCCTGCACCCGCCCTGCATGAAGAGCAGCCGTCCCGCCGTCAGGTGCAACGTCACCCAGGCGCGGACGATCTGGACTGGGGCAAGGGCAGTCAGACTCGCGTAGTCCAACATAGCCTGGTGCAGGTGGTGGACCGATGGCTGGACGATTTCCAGTCCGCCTTGTGGGCCACGCTTCATGCGCGCGCAGCCCCGCCCTTCCAATATCCGCACTGCCTCACGCATGACATCGCGGCCGACCCGACACTGACCGGCGAGTTCCGGCTCCGAGCCGAATATGCGCCCGACAGGCCAGCCCGCCAGAATGAAGCGCTCTTCCAGGTAGCGAGCCAATAGCAGCGGAAGCTTGGAGTGGGCTTCATCGCTTCCAACCACGCTAGCGCAAAGGTCGGAAATGTCGCCGCTGTCGGGGCTATTCGCCCGCACGTGTGAATCCGGAACGAGAAACCGAGTGTGAAAATTGATTACGGTGGCGCTCATAAGACTATCGTCGGTGAGCGGATTTCAAACTGAGCCGCTGTGCAGGAGCGACAGCGTCTCAGTTAGATCATCCCTCACGCCAGACTTTCCTCCTGCCCCGGACTTTTGCCGGCTATTTGTCTATTACCACACAAATCCGACCAGATAAAAGAAGCGCCCATGGCCATTAGAACAATCATTGCCACTGCCAACGGCGCGTGGATGAACATGACGCTAGAGCTGGACGACTTCTCTCAAAGGCTGAATCCGGCTCTACATATTTGAATCTAGAGCACAACTCAGAACTTTGGCGATCCCGGCCAAACCTATCGTCCTATAGTGTCGGCCCGCACACTCCGAAACCAGGCGGCGCTTTGTCTAATCGGACTCGCCGACGCCAGAGATCGGCGGCGGCGCGCCGCCGCCTGCCGCCCGCGCAAACCGGTATCGTGGCAGCGCCAAGCCGATCAGAACCGCCGCAGCCGTCGCGACAATCAAGGCGGGCAGAGCCGGGCGATAGGACCCGAAGGCATCACGGGCCATGCCGAGCGCTACGGGGCCCAGACCCATTGCCAAGGTGCTGAGTCCGAGAATGAGGCCGAATATCTGGCCAGAATGGCGAAGACCGAAGTAGCGCGTGGTCAGAAAGGGCGTCAGCCCGGTTGTAGCGCTGAATCCGACTCCGAGGAGTATGAGCGCGGGGACGATCATCGCCGGAGGTCCGAAGAACGCCAGGCAGAAGCCAGCCACTGGGAGCAGCAAGAAGACCGACAAAATACGCGGATTGGCGACGCGATCAGCCATGGCGCCTGCAAGCAACGGCCCCGTGGCTCCGGCCAACGAAAAAGCGGATAGGGCCACCGTGGCCGCCCCCTCGCCCAGGCCACGCTCGGCGCACCAGGCTACGAAATGCCCCACGAAGCTGTTGATCGCGCCGCAGACCAGCATGGCGAATCCGACCACGATCCAGAACTCGTGGGATTTGACGGCCTCGCCGATCGTCAAGCCGCTTCCCATGGAATGCTCGGACGCCGCAACGGCGTCGCCGCTCGCCTGCAGACGTCTGGGCAGCAATATGGCCAAAGCCAAGGCCAGCGGAACCGTGAGGAGAACGATCGTTCCCCCCAAGACCTCATAGGCCCTGCGCCATTCCAGCGCGCCGATCAGCCAATGGGCGGCGATCACCGCCGTCGCGGTGCCAATCGCGGGCCCAACGCTCATAACGAAGCCCAAGGCCACGCCGCGCGCCCGTTCAACGTGTTCGGAAACAAGCTTGGTCAAGGCGACCGGACCGCACGCGGCGGCGGCGACGCCAAGGATCATGCTGAAAACATAGAGCTGGACGATGCTGCCGGTCAGAAAGGCCATCGAAAACAACGCCGCACCCCAGCAGGCCATTCCCCAAATCAGCACGGCGCGGACCCCGAGCCGGTCAATCAGGGCCCCGATGAGCGGACCGGCCAGAGCCCCCGACAAGCCGGACACCACCAGCGCTTGTGGAAAAGTCGCCGCACCCCAGCCAAGCTCCTGCGACACCGGGCGAAGGAACAACGGAAAGGTCCCGATGAAGAGGGCGGCTAGGCCGAACGCCATGCACAGGCCGCTGACCACCACCACCGCCAGGGCGCGGGCTGGCTGCGCCGCCGCCTCAAAAGCTTTGCTCATCCAGGCCCTCTTGAGCGCGGGCCGTGGACGACGTGATCACACGCCGCCATCAGCCACGATATTGATGTCAGTGATGTAATTCGCCTGACGCCTGGTGAGGAAGGCGACCGTCGCGGCGATGTCCTCCCCGCGCCCAAAGCGCCCGGCGGATTGGCCGAGCACCTCAAGCGCATCTTGCGCTCGACCAGCTTCCAATCCTTGCCCAGGCTCTCCGCCCGCGCGTTCGTCTCCCCAATGCCTGAACCGCTGGCCATGACGAGCACGCGCTTATCCTTGAGTCCCAAACCCATGAGTTCTGCTCCTGCCCCGTGGCCCCAAACCCGCACAATCTGCAAGGATGAAGGCGAAAGGCCATCGACTACTCCACACTGCCTTCCAACAGGAGGCTGCTCCGCGGCTGCGCCCGCGCCTACGGCTCCAGCGGCGCCGCGTCCCAATGTTCGGCCAGCTTGCCGTTCTCGATCCGCCACATGTCGAACCAGTAGGAATCGTAGAACTCGCCTGGGCGCGTGGGATGGGGAACCTTACGCGGCAGCATCATCACGACGAGGTCGCCTTCGGCTATGAGCACCGGTTTGCCGGCGGGGCGCATCTCATCGCGCGCGGTTTGCGCCCGTGCCGACTTAGTGAAATCGATGATCGCCTGCCTGCCGGACGGGATGTTCGGATTGTGCTGGATGTAGGATTCCGTGATGAAATCCGCCGCTTGGTCCGACTTAGCTGGATCGACCAAGAGCTCCATGAAACGAGCAACGGCCTGCTTGTTGGCCTCTAGCACGCTCTTTTCGTCCACGGCGCCTCTCCCACTGTTGTCTGTATGGACACTACGGACCTGTCCGTGCGCGCCAAACCAGACGACGGAATTCGCTGGCCGCAGATGCCCCCTCTCCTACCCCATTCATGCCGCCGCCGTCGCAGCCGCCCACGCCCCGTGAGCTTGAGCTCGCAGGCTGCGAAGACCGGGTCGGGAGATCAGGTGCGGTTGGGTGTTGAAAGTGTTGTAGACGGCGGCGTGGGTGGACAGGAAATAGAGCCAAACGGCCTGGCGGATCACCGCCGCCGGAAACCGATGACGCTCGAATGAGACCTCCGCCATCGCCCCATCCCCTTCGGCAATCCCTTATGCCATAAGGTGGAGACGCGTTGGCGTTAGACTGTCGGCGCCCAACGATCACTCTATGGCGCATCTACGCCGGACACCGGGGCCGTCCACCCCATCAGCCTAACGCGAACTCGTCTCCATGCCGGCTTCCGCGGGGTCGTGTCCCGGGACACGACCCGTAAAGGCGAACGATAAGAAGTTGAAACGCTCCCGTGTCGCGGCGCTCGCCCCTTCCACGTCTCCATCCTCGACCGCCTTGAGCACGCGCTGCGACAACACTATGCCCCGGTCTATAGACGGTGGGGGTACAGAAACCGGCCGACCGATCGTGTACGAGTAGAACGCCATGCCACGCTCAATGCTCAACAACAGGGGGTTTTCGGCATAGTCCTGGATTTGCCGATCCATCATCCTGGCATTGAGGCAGGAGACTTCGCTCGGGCCCGAGACACCGCTTCTAAGTTTCCCAGAGGCGTGCATCCGTTTCGCAGCGAGACGTACGATCTCATCACCGAGAAAACGTGCTGCATCGAAGCACGTCGCCACCGACAAGCGCTTTTGGGAGAGCAGATGCGGGATAAGCGCCGCGATCGACGCCGCATCGGGCGGACGCAGCACCACGCCGCCATGCCGCCCGCGCCGCGGCGCGACGACGCCCAAATCCTCGATCAGCCGAATGGCTTGCCGCACAATCTCGGCATTCGCGTCGAACCGCATTCCGATTTCGGTTTCGGACCCAAAAAAGTCGCCCGTGCGATCGGGATGTTCGACGACGTCCCTCAATATCTCCAACGCCAATCGATACGCCAATTTGCCGGCGCCGCTCCGCCGCTTCGAAATCTCCGGCAGGCCCATCCAGGCGTCGGCCATCTGATGCTCGTCGCGGGACAGATAGTCGTCCAGTTTGCTGAGGGCCGCGTCCTTTTCTTCCCGACAAATAGAAAGCCAAAGAGACCTTTCTTGCTCCTTCCAACCGTCGGGCGCGGCATGGGGAGATACACACGCCTCCCTGACCGATTCCACGAACTCGACGGCCAACTCCAAGGCGCCGTTTCCGGTCTGGGCGACCAGGAACCTGGGAAGGTCGATCACCTGATCGATGGCGCCCTCGCTGTCCGGACCGATCGATCCAGGCAGGCAATCGAGCAGCTTCTTGACCACCGCAGTAATAACCGAGCGCCTGACCTCGCTGATCTCTCGAGGTCCGCTGTGGTTCGCATGGAGATAAAGTAACGTCAGATTCACGAGATCCGCGAAGTCGGGCGCCGTCACGATGACCCCGCCGCCCGGTCCTGATCTCAACCGCGCTATGCCCCGCAACTCCAAGATGCCCACGGCTTCCCGTAAAGCCCACCGGCCAATGTTATAGCGCGCGCGGATTTCGGCGGCGGTCCCCAAGGAATATCCGTCCTGCAGCCCGTGGGAAATGATCTCATGCTGCAGCATGACCGCGACCCTATGCGCGAGCTTGACATCCGCGCTCGCACGTCCCGCGATCACGTTCAGGTCGATCTCAGCCGAGTGAGGTGAATCGATCGCCGGCTCATCCATGCCGGCCTTTCCCAATAGCGACGACGACCGCCAGTCCATCAGATGGCGCGGAATGTGAACGACCATCACCCCCTCCTTCAAGCGTCGCAACACCCTAGTGTGCAGTATCTGAAGTTCGCCCGCCTATTGGATCGCCCTGGGAGCGAACTTCAGATCCGAAAAAGCACGCTAGAATCATATATTTCTAGTGTGGTTTGAGATTCAGAAATTCGCTCCGAGCCCTCCATCAACCGCAGGCGAATTACTGAAGCGCCACACTAGGACTCTTTGGCGAGGATGAAAGGTGTTTGTGAGGCCAAGCAGATTTCGCACAAGGCTGACCCGCCACCCCTGAAACCCATCCAGTCCCGACCAAAGCCTGATCCGCTTGAACCAGAACGGTTCGGGGCGTGAATCAGGCTCAAACATCCTGATCTAGCGTCCGGCCCATCGCATATTGCGCGCGGCCTATGCCGAACCTTCGACAGGCCGCGAAGCAACGCCGTAGGTCCGATAGGTCGCTCGGCGAACTGGGCCAGGCGCGGCTGATCCTTCAGGTCAACCGGCCGTCGAACGTCTGACCAAGCACGCGCGCCAACATGCGCCGAAGCTCAGCCGATAGCGCCCTGCGTCACCGGCAGAAGGCGGCCGGCGACGATCACTGCGACCCATAAGGTGAGTGACAGGACAGCAGAAATCCGGGTGGCGGTGTCGAACGACTGTCCGTCCGGCGTATTCAAAACCCGCGGCTGCTCGACGAAGGTGAAAAACAGCATATTCAGGCCCGCAAGCAGGACCAGGCCCATCTTCACCCAGAACATCCAGTTCGTCGCATATAATGGGGCGTTGTAGGCCAGAAAACAGATGCCGGATAAAAGATTGAGCGTGAAGCCCACGATCGCTACGGGCACAAATTTCAGCACCGCGCTCACCGGCGTGCGCTTCATCAATCCCAATAGGCGAAGATCAATCACGAGGAGCGAACCAAGCAACAGGCACAGGCCGAAGAAGTGAATAGTCTGGCAAACGCTAAACACGTCTTGCTCTTGTCTCATGTACTGGCTGAGCGGAGTGTTCGCTATCCAGTCGTATATTTCCCTATGGTTCAAGATTTTCGGCTCCTACAAGATCGGATCTATAGTGTAGGCTATATGTCGCCCGAAGATGATCGCCGCGGTCCAGAAGGCGAACGTCGTTATCGCGATCGCCTTGGCGCCCGCGCCATAGGTGAAATAAGAATCTTCCTGACTGGGGTCCCGACCCACCGTCCGCCAGAGCACCCAAACGGCGATGCCACCCAGAACGATCGAGATCATCTTGATCTGGAACGTTCCGTTGAACGCCAGTGTCACGGCGTCGCAACAGAAGAGCATGACGCCGGAAATCGCATTTGCGAGGAATCCCGCCCACGCCACGGCTCGTAGGCGGCCGATATCAGCAACAGCCACGCCCTGAGCATAGCCCAGCACCCGCAAGCACAGCATATACGTGCTGCCGACGACGCCGGCCATGCCGATCGCGTGGACAGCAAGAAGTGAGTAATAGACCCACGATGACTGCAACGCCCACACGGAAAGCGGCATTTCGTGGAGCGCATTAAGAAAAGCCAATTTGTTTCTCTCCCCTCCCGCTATAGCTCCGAGTGATAAGCCGGCCCGCGCAGAGCTGTCAATGTAGCTCAATCCTAAAAACGTCGTTCGAATTTAGGCAGTTATATTAGGCAGATCGATCACGAAAAATGTCGGGTGAATCGAGACAGTTATATTAGCTGCTCCCGGTCGATAGCATCCCCCTAATAAGAAGGGCTTCGAGTAAGCCCAAACATGGGGGGAAGAAGATGCGAATCAAGAAAATTGATCTGCTGTACGCGCTGACCTGCATAGCCGCCATACCGGCTTTCGCGGCCGCTCAAACGACCGGGCCCGCGCCAGCGACCCAGGCCGCCGATAACGGCCAAACCATCCGGGAGGTTGTCGTCACCTCCGAGCGGCGCACGAGCTCGCTTCAGAGGACGGCCACGGCGGTGACCGTGCGCTCCGGGACAGATCTCAAGATGGAAGGCAAATTTACGACGAAGGATGTCTTGGAAGATGTCCCCGGCGTCGTTGCCGTTGACAACAGCTCTCTCAACGTCGGCAGCGCGGACGTCCAAGGCAACAACATCACGATCCGCGGCGTCACCCCCGGCACCAGCGCCAGCGGCGGTCCAAGCGCGATCTCCGCGGTGCCCCCTACGGCCGTCTATGTGGATGGCGTCTATGAGGGCATGGGCAGCAACTATGACATCGACCGGGTCGAGGTGCTGCGAGGACCCCAGGGCACCCTCTATGGGCGCAGCGCGACGGCAGGCGTGGTAGCCTTCCATACGCGCGACCCAACGTTGGACCTATTCACCGGCGACGCCAGCGCCGAGTTCGGCAGCTACCAATTGCAGCACTATACAGGCGCCGTGAACCTGCCCCTGACCAGCACGCTCGCGGCGCGCATCTCGGCTGACTACTACGACCAGAACCAGGGCTTTTATAACCAGGCCGTGAGCGGAAAGCGCCAACGCGAAAACGAACGTGTGAAGGTGCTATGGCAGCCGACCAGCGATGTGTCGGTCCTGCTGGGTTTCGCCTACGAGACCGACAACTCGTTTTCAGGCGGCAACGTGACCACCGCTTCGGGCCAAAACAACACCGGCACTGCGCCGCTCGTTCTCTCGACCACAACGTCCGCAATCTTCCCCGGCCACAAAGAGCAGCGGCAATATTGGGCGGAGATCAACTGGAATATCGGGTTCGCCACACTCACCTACCTGCCCTCCTATCGCACGTGGCAGCAGAACGATGATAAACTACAAACCCCCAACTTCATTGGGAGCAACGTTCCGCTACTGCAGCACATTCAGACGCCTGTGGACCAGTTCCAGACCCATGAATTTCGCATCGCATCCAACGGCGATTCCTCGATACATTGGCTTGCTGGCGTATTTTACTACGGCAACACGCTTAACAATATCAATCTAAACGCCCTCACCCAATCGAATGGTGCCTTAACGCCGCTGTCTTCAACCGAAGATTGGAAACATACCCAAGATCTCGGATACTTCGCCGAGGGCACCTACTCGCCAATATCTACCCTGCGGCTGACCTTGGGCGCCCGTTACGACGACACCACCATTACGGACAGCGAAAACTACTTCAACAACGTTTGGGCGTTTTGCGGCACAATGCTCGCCTTTCAGCTTGGGTCGAATGGCGCCTTCTGCACCGGGCCGGCGCAGTCAAGCTTGCCGCAACCGCCGAGCAGCGGCTACAGCCTGCACAACGTGACGGTCAACTTCTACAACTTCACTTATAAGGCCCGCGCCGAATATGATCTGACGCCGATCAACATGCTGTACGGGACAGTCTCGAGCGCATTCCGTCCCGGCGACGTCGGTATCTACAATGGCGCGCCGAATATATATAATGCGGAAAAGCTGACAGCGATCGAGTTTGGCTCAAAGAACCGCTTCCTGGACAATAAGCTTCAGGTTAACGTCGCCGCTTACTACTATATCTATGATGGATTTCAGACCAGCTATAACGCGAATACGGGCAGTCCTGCGGACTATGCGAGCATCATCGGCGCGGTCAACACGACAGTGCCCGCACGAAATCTCGGCGCCGAGCTGGAAGTACAATATAGGCCGACCGCGCACGATCAGATCGGGCTCAATTACAGCTACGTGCAATCGCAATGGGTTGACAAGCCGGCCGGCTTCGCTGCGGCCCAGCCCGAAACTTACCGCGCGATGATCCCGCATACGGTGACCGCCAACTATCGGCATATTTTCGATCTGCCCGGCGGGTCCAAGATCACGGCGGGCATCGACGGCAAATATCAATCCGCCCACCTCAACCAGAACCTGAACTACAGTCTGCTGACCAATCCCACCCCCAGTTGCCCCAGCGGTTCTGCGTGCTACAGCAATTGGGAAAATTATGCGGAGCAAGGCGCGGAAGCTGTCGGCAATGCTCAAATCACTTGGACCAGCGCCAACCGAGCCTATTCGGTGACGGGTTACGTGCGCAACTTCACTAACGCGATATATGCGACTCCTACCGTCGGCTCTACGCCGTTTCTTGTGAACTACACCGACCCGCGGGTCTTCGGTGTTGTTCTGTCGGCCAGCTTCTGATGCTGGCGCCGGATATCATGAACTTCTCATCTCGATTTTTGTAGAAAGGTGCTTTGGATGTCTAACGTTTCTCCCACCGCCAAGCCCGGCCGGCGCGCGCTGTCCTTGCTGGTCGCCGCAGGCCTCTGCGCGGCCCTTGGCGCCTCGCCCGCGTCAGCCCACCATGGCGGCGGAGCCTTCGATCCCAACAAGTGCTTCGTGTTCGACGGAGCCGTCAGGCAGTTGGCTTGGACCAACCCGCACAGCTGGATTTATGTGCAGGTGAATAAGTCCAACGGCGCCAACGAGCTGTGGGGTTTTGAGTTCGGCACCGTCTCGGGCCTGGCCCGCGCCGGGTTCAGGCCATCGGATTTCCCCCAGGGGACCAAGGTGACGGTCACGGCGAACGTCAATCGGGATCCGAGCCGGCACACCGGATCGTCGAGCAAGCTGGTCCTGGTCGCCAGCGGCCGCACGGTCGGCGGGGCCGAAGCGCTTGGGTCGGTGCCGACGGGTGGGCCGGCGAGACCGCCAGGCGGAGGTCCCGGGATTCCGGGACCGGGCAACTTCGGCGGGACCGGCGCCGGCGGCGGCAATGCGTCCGCTTCGTGCCCCCATTATTGATGGCCGACAGGAGGATTTGGACCATGACCAATCGTTCCAGGATGGCCGTGTCGATCGCGGCCTTACTCGCCGGCTCGATATTTTCTTCCGCTCACGGGCAACCCGTGAACAACGCGCCGGCGCAAGTCGGCGCTCCAGCCGCCACATGGGCCGACGCGGCCAAGATGCCGGACTTTTTCACCGGCATGTGGATGACCTTCTCGCCCATGGTTGATGGCAGCGAGAAGGTGAACGTGCCCTATACCGACGCGGCGCAGAAATACGTCGACGCCTATAAGCCCAAGCGGGACCTTCCCTATGCCCAGGACGGCTGCCTCACGCCTGGGCTGCCGGTCGCCATGCGCTCGGGCCCGATCAAGTTCGCCTACTCGCCGGGCTTGATCACCATCTACATGCAGGGGACGGGCCACACGCGATTCATCAGGATGAATCAGCCGATGGGGACCACCACCCCCAAATATTACGGCAGCTCGGTCGGCCATTGGGAAGGCGACACCCTGGTCATCGAATCCCAGGATTTCCTGAACGAAATCTCGTTCCAGTATGGCGTGGGCCCGGGCTTGCCTCCTGACTCCTCCTCCGGGCCTATTGGCGGGCCACCCCCGGGTGGGCCGGGTGGTTTTCCGGGTGGGCCTGGCGGTCCTCCGGGTGGGCCAGGCGGGCCGGGCGGGCCGGGCGGCGGCCCTCCGCCTGAAATCGCGAACGGTCTATCGAAAGCGATCTGGGGACCCCATGGCGAAGGCATGCACATGGTGGAACGCTATCGGATGGTCAGCCCGGACACGATCGAAGGCAAGCTGACGGTCTATGACGACACAGTCTGGAAGCAGCCCTACGAAGCGGGGACCCGCACATACAACCGTATCGTCAAGGGGGTAAGCGAGAAGGGACCGTTCTCTGGCGAGCCCGAAGAGTGGGTCTGCACCGTATCCATCACCAGCTTCGATCCTAATACCAACACCTATAACGACAAGGATCCGGAAGAGATGGTGAAGTTCCTCGATAAGCTTGGTCGGTGAGCGTGATGCCGTCTCACCCGAAGGACAATGTGATGCGTATGCGTGATCGTTCCCCGCGAGCCTTGCGCCGCGCCTTAGGCCTCAGCGCCTTGACGCTGCTCTGCGCCGCGCCGGGCTTTTCTCAGGCCGCTCCGAAAGCCGGATCAGGCCAGGCCGCTGCGAAAGCCGGATCCGGCTATGTGGCGACGATGAAGGATTGGCTGGGCGTCAACGAGGTGATCCAGCGCTATCGCTGGGGCGTGGAGAAGCACGACGGGAAGGCTCTCAAAAGTGCTTTCTGGGAGGACGGCGCCGACATCGCCATTCCCAGCCCCGGCCGGGAGATCAACATGCCCTTGGACGGCAGTCCGCCTACCGGGATCACCCCCCCGGTGGCCGGAGGGCCTCCTCCCGGCGCGCCTCCGGGAGGTCCTCCAGGTGGTCCGGGCGGTCCGGGCGGTCCGGGTGGCCCAGGTGGTCCTCCGGGTGGTCCTCCGGGCGCGGCTCCCCCCGCTGGCGGGGGGTATGAGGTCTGGCACATGCCGTTCGCCGACTATTACCACTTCGAAAGCCCGACCAAGGCTACGCATTACGAGTATTTCCTGAGCATCTACCCGCAACCGGAAAAAACGGGCGAAAACCTGCGGCCCATCGACACCAGGCAATCGATCGTCGGATGGCCCGGCCATTACGAGGACATCCTCGAGAAGCGCCACGGCGAATGGCGGATCTTCCAACGAAGGTCCTATATAAACGCGAAGTGACACGAACGGCTCGGGCGCGCTCAAGCGCGCCCGAGCTTTTTGGCGCTCGGACAGGGCCAGACTTCGATGTGCCGTTGGCCGTCTTGTCAGGTTAACGGTTCGGGATCGCAGACGCCCCCTCTCCTATCCCATCTGGGCGGCCATGGTCCCGGCGCCGAGCTTGAGGGTCGCTCCGCCCCTTGAAAACGGCGGCCCGCCTGATCGGCAGAGCTGTACAGTGGGTGGTCGAGTGGACCTCCACCCTGGCCAGGTGAGACTCCATGTCTCCCTCGCGACCTGCCCGCACCCTGTCGACACAACCTGAGCTCAGAGTCTCAATGGCGCCCGCGAGGACCGGGTGGATGGCGTCATCGGACGGCGAGCGACGCGCGCCCTGCCGGAGCGCCGAGCGCCAACGGCCAGACGGCGACGATCGACGCCGCGCTCACCGATGATGGATGATTTTAGCCGAAGCGAGCCCCTGGGCGCCCAATTTTATGGCGCCGCAGCATTGAGCCGAAGGGTCGGCGATGTTCCTGTTGGATTATTACGATTTTTTTTCTTCGTAATAACTTCGGGGTCGAAATCGAAGCCGCGAAAGGTCATTTCACGGCGAATCCAGATCCCGATCATCAGGCGGCGTCGATGACTCCGCCTTGCAGCGGGGAGCTCCATGGCCAAGATCAAGGTTCAGACATCGCCGTCGTCTCCGGCGAAACGAGGCGTTGCACATATCGCTTCACTCCTGGCCTTCGCGTCGATGAGCACGCTCGCCGTCGCCGCCCAGGCCGCAACCGACGCCGCCGTAGCGGCGACCGACCCAAGCAGCGCGGACAGCACCGGGGACGTGGTCGTTACCGCGCAGAAACGCACTCAGAACCTGCAGCAGGTGCCCATCAGCGTGACCGCCCTGTCAGGATCGGCTGCGGCGGCGGAGCATATCGCAACCTTCGACGACCTGAGCCGCGCGGCGCCCGGGATTTCGTTCGACTCCAACGCCACGTTCGGCACGACCAATATCTCGATCCGCGGAGTCAGCTCCTCGGCCGGAGCGGCCACGGTCGGCCTGTACATCGACGACGTCTCGATCACGACCAAGAACTTCTTCTACGAAGGCGCCGTCGAGCCAGTGGTCACCGACCTGGCGCGGATCGAGGTTCTGCGCGGCCCGCAAGGGACGCTGTACGGCGACAGCTCCGAAGGCGGCACGATCCGCTACATCACCAAGGCGCCCAACCTCAGCACTTACAGCGGCGAGGCCACGGTCGATCTGTCCAACACCGCTCACGGCGGCCAGAATTCCAATGGCTCCTTCGCGGTCAACCTGCCGATCATTCCCGACATATTCGCGGTCCGCATCAGCGGCAGCGCCGAATCCGACAGCGGCTGGATCAATCGCTACAGCCAGGCCATCGGTTCGGACTACTCGGTGCTCGGCGGCGGCTCATTGCTCCAAAAGGGCGTAAACGCCCAGCAGGTCGACACCCTGCACGTCGTCGGCAAGTACGAGCCCGGCTACGGCCTGACGATCACGCCCGCATTCTTCCACCAACGCCAGCACGCCGACGACAGCTCCGCCTTCTATGTGCAGACGCCCGGCCTCGGCCTCTATGATCAGGACAAGGAGGTCACCGAGCCGGGAACCGACACGCTCGATCTGGCGAGCCTCAACGTTCACGAGGACTTCGGGTCCGTGCAGCTGACCTCCGTCACCGGCCTGCTGGAGCGAACCGCGGAGCGGCAGGAGGACGGCACCTTCTTCAACAGCGCCTCGTTCGTCTCGCTGCTGGCGGGGCCCCCAGCGGTCCCCTTGCCGAATCCAGTCAGCATGCCGCCGCAGAACGCACTGAACATCCTGTCCAACCTGCCTTCGCCGGTTAAGCTCGACACCCATTACGTCCAATTCACCCAGGAAATACGCCTAGCCTCGCCGGATTTACCAAGCGACCATCTGCACTGGGTCATCGGCGCCTATTTTGCGCAGCAGTCGATCCACAACACTGACTTCCAGCGCATCCCCGGTATCAACAGCACCTTCAAAAACCTGTTTGGCGTGCCCCTGGAGGCCACGGCCGCGGAGGGGACCTTCAATGCCGGCGTCAACGGGACCACGCTATTTCCGGGCGACATCGACGAGTCCGACAACCGGACCTACAAGGAATCCCAGTATTCTGGCTTCGGCCAGATCGACTACGACTTCCTGCCCAGCTGGCGCGTAAGCGCTGGCGGGCGCTACGAAGTGGCGGCCGAGCATTACATCTCCGAAGAGACCGGGTTCTACCAAATCGGCAACCTCGGATTCACCGGCTTCCCACCGGGAAATCCGGTTACCCCCTACACCCAGGCGGCGACCTCGACCTCGTTCACGCCGAAATTCACCCTCAGCCACGATCTGACGCCGAAGGAGACCGTCTACGCCTCCGCGGGCGAAGGGTTCCGTTTGGGCGGTCCGACCGGTCCGATCACCTTCGGCCCCAACACCGTCTGCGCCGGCGACTTCGCCCTGATCAACCAAACCACCCAGCCGACCAAGTTCGGTCCCGACCACCTTTGGACCTACGAGCTTGGGTCCAAAGGCCGCTATTTCGGCGATTTCGCCTCGCTGAACGCGGCGGCCTACTACACCGACTGGCGCGGCATCCAGCAGCAGATCTATCTGCCCGATTGCGGCTACTACTTCACCGAGAACGTCGGCGACGCCCGCATCTACGGGACCGAGCTGGAGGCTGCGTTCAAGCTCGCCCGGGGTCTGACGCTCAGCGCCAGCGGCAGCGCCCAGAGCGCCACTATCACCCATTCGATCAATCCTGTGACGGTGCCGGTGGGCTCCAACCTGATCGATGTGCCGCAGGCCACGGGGGACGTTTCACTGAGCTACACCACGCCCGTCACCTCGACCATGAATCTTACGGGGCTGATCGGCTATGATTGGACGGGCCGTTCCAACGGCAGCTACCAGCGCTACACCAACACCGTTGCGCTCGGCTCGCCGCTCAACCTCAACTACAACAACCCCTCCTATGGGGTGATGAACGCCAACATCACCTTGGCGATGATGAGCTACCAGATCTCGCTCTACGCCAAGAACCTGCTGAACGACCAGACCATCATCCAGACGCCGGAAATCAACACGGTCTACGAGGGCTACACGGTTCATCCCCGCGTCGTCGGCGTGTCACTGAAAGCTTTATTCTAGAGTCTTTTTCCGGTCCGGCCCAGTCGCCCATCCCGCCCCGTTCGGGCGGTCGCGCTTTGTCGCGCCCGAAACCGGTGACGCTTCAGTATTATGTTTTGGCCAGTTAGTAATAATCTCGTAGTGTCCAGCCATGAGCATCGAACAGCTTCCCCACCTCGCCCGACTAAGCATCAGCCTGCCTCAGGACCTCTTGGATCGGCTCGACGTGATGATCGCCGAACGCGGCCTACCCAATAGATCCCAGACCATCGCGGAGATGATCCGGCATGAACTGTCTGAGCACAGCGAAGGTCAGGTCGGCGCCGTGACCGCCGGAACCATCACTCTGATCTATCGCGCCGAAAGCGGCCGGGTGCGCCATGCCCTGGCTCAAACCCAGCTGACCTATCTGAAAGAAGTCATCTCCTCCCAGCATGTGTTTTTGGAGGACGATCAATCGCTCGAGGTGCTCCTGGTGCAGGGACCCGCCGAGCGGCTGCAGTCGCTGTGTGACGACCTGCGCAAGATCAGGGGCGTGCTGCAGATCAAGCTGGTCGCTACGACCGCCCTGCTGCCGCCGCTGCACGCTCACAGCGCCGAACAGCCTGATAGTCCTGCCGAACGCCTGGCCTTGCCATGACCGGCTCCAGCACGGCCAATCCGTTCGCCGCTCGCGAACATGCCCGCTCCATGGGCGGCCTGAAAGCCGAAGCCATGCCCACGGTGCCCGCCGCCGCCGCAGTCGATCTGCCGCCTGGCGTGACAGCCGATACGGTGGTCTGGGACGAAGTGATCGCGGCAGGCGGCTACGCCGAACGCCAACTTGACCGCGGCGCCTGTCTTCGCCTGACCGACCTGAAGGGCGACGGCTGCATCTCGCTGCTGGTGTTCAACGCCGAACGGCCGGTGGAGCGCCTGAATATCGCCGATACGCTCAAGGTGCAGTGGACCGGCTATCTGCAAAGCGGACGGCTGTTGCTGTCCGATATGGGCCGGGTCATGGCCAGCCTGATCGAGGACACGGCCGCCACCCACGATGCATTCTGCGGCGCGTCGAACCAGGCCTCCAATGCACGCAACTATGGCGACGGCTTCAACCACGGCGCCCACCCCAACGCCCGCGACCGCTTCTCGCTGGGCGTGGCCAAGTTCGGTCTCGGCCGCAAGGACATCCATCCGTGCCTGAACCTGTTCAAGGGCGTGCGGGTAGCGACGGATGGCGACGTCGTCCTGGAGGGCGGCCCCTTCGCGCCCGGCCGCCATGTCACCCTACGCGCGGAAATGAACCTGATCGTGGTCCTGGCCAATTGCCCGCATGTGCTGGACCAGCGCGCCGCCTATAGCGTGACGCCCGTCAGGGCCACGGCCTGGCGCGGCCCGATCACGCCGCCGACCGATCCTATCCGCAATGCGACCCCGGAAGCCTTGCGCGCCTTCCTCAACGTCGAAGACTATTTCTGTCGCTGAGCTTGCCATGATCCTCACCCCCCCGCCGCTTGCCGACCCCATCGCCCACGACGAAATCGTCCCGGCGCGCGCGCCCTGGCTCTACGCCCTGCGCAAGGGCCAGACCCTGCGCATCGTCGATCTGGAGGGCAATCAGGCGGTGGATTTCCTCGCCTACAACACTCACGACGACGCCGAGCGTTACAGCGCCCAGGACACCATCGCAGCCCAGGAGAACATCTTCTTGAAGACCGGTTCGGTGCTGCTGTCCAACGAGGGGCGGCCGATGATGACGCTGACCGCCACCGCGGTCGCCTATCACGACACCATCGGCGGAGCTTGTTCGTGCGAAAGCAACACGCTGCGCTACGGCTTTCACACAAAGAGCCAGCATGCATGCGTGGAGAACTTCCTCGTGGCCAACGCCCGCGAGGGGCGCGGTAAGCGCGACATGGTCTCCAACGTCAACTGGTTCATGAACGTGCCGGTCGAACCGGACGGGACCTTGGGCATCGTCGACGGCATCTCGGCTCCGGGCCTCTATGTGGACCTACGCGCTGAAATGGACGTGACGGTGGTCGTGTCCAACTGCCCCCAGATCAACAACCCCTGCAACGGCTTCAATCCGACGCCGGTGCGCATGATTGTCGCCGGCTAGTGCGGCCTCAGTCCCGTTGTCGGAGCGCGCCGTGTTCACCAAGGTTCTGATCGCCAACCGCGGCGCCATCGCCTGCCGCATCATCCGCACGTTGCGACACATGGGCATTGGCTCGGTGGCCGTGTTCAGCGACGCTGACGCGGGCTCGTTGCACGTGTCCCAGGCCGACGAGGCCGTGCCCATCGGTCCGGCGGCGGCGGCCAAGAGCTATCTCAATTTCGAGGCGATCCTGGCGGCGGCCAAGGCGACAGGCGCGCAGGCCATTCACCCGGGCTACGGCTTTCTGTCGGAGAATGTCGACTTCGCCGAGGCCTGTCAGGCGGCTGGCATCGTCTTTATCGGACCGACCGCCGACAATATCCGCACCTTCGGCCTGAAGCACACGGCCCGCGCCCTGGCGCACAGCCACGGGGTGCGGCTGGCGCCCGGCACGGACCTCTTGGCCAATGCGCAGGACGCCTTGGCCGCCGCCCAGACGATCGGCTATCCGGTGATCCTGAAGGCCACCGCGGGCGGCGGCGGCATCGGCATGCGCGTCTGCGAAATCGACACGGACGTGTTGGCCGGGTTCGCCGCCGTGCAGCGGCTGGCGACTGGCGCTTTCAGCGACGGCGGCGTGTTTCTTGAGCGCTATGTGCGAGAGGCGCGCCATATCGAGGTGCAGATTTTCGGCGATGGCCAAGGACGGGTCGTTGCTCTGGGCGAACGGGACTGCTCGCTGCAGCGACGCAATCAGAAGGTCATCGAGGAGACCCCCGCCCCAGGCCTGCCGGCCGCCACGCGAAAGGCCCTGATCGACGCCGCGACACGCCTGGGCGAAGGCGCACAATACCGCTCCGCCGGCACGGTGGAGTTCCTCTACGACGTGGGGCGCGACGACTTCTTCTTCCTGGAGGTGAACACCCGCCTGCAGGTCGAGCACGGCGTCACCGAGCAGGTCACCGGCGTGGACCTGGTGGAATGGATGATCCGCGGGGCGGCCGGAGACTTCGGCTTCATGGCCGAGCTGCTGCCCCCGCCCGTCGGGGCCTCGATCCAGGCCCGGCTCTATGCGGAAGATCCGGGGCAGGACTTCCGGCCAAGTTCGGGCCTCCTGACCGAGGTCCGTTTTCCCGAGGACACCCGGGTGGAGACCTGGGTCACGGACGGCAGCGAGGTCAGCGCCTATTACGACCCGTTGCTAGCCAAGCTCATCGTAACCGCCGACGACCGTCCCGCCGCCGTGGCGGCGCTGCAGCGCGCCCTGGCGCTCACCCGCCTGTCAGGTCTCGAGACCAACCTCGGCTGGCTGCGCGATGTCGCGGCCTCCCCGGCGTTCGTTTCGGGCCGGGTGTCGACCCAAGCCCTGGCCGGCGTCGGCTATCATCCTGCAAGCATCAGCGTGTTGAGCGGCGGGCCGTCGACGACAGTGCAGGACTATCCGGGGCGTCTCGGCTACTGGGGCGTGGGCGTGCCGCCGTCCGGTCCGATGGATGCGCTGGCCTTCCGCCTGGGCAACCGTCTGCTCGGCAATCCGGAGGCGGCCGCCGGCCTGGAGTTCGCGGCGGCGGGACCCAGCCTGATCTTCAACACGGACTGCGCCGTGTGCCTGACCGGCGCGGATTTCGGCGCGAGCCTGGACGACCAACCGATCGCCGCCTACGCACCGTTCCACATCAAGACCGGCCAGACGCTGAAGATTGGCCGGGTGCGCGGGCTGGGGCTGCGCGGCTATCTGCTCGTCGCCGGCGGCCTGGACGCCCCGCCCTATCTGGACAGCCGCTCGACCTTCACCCTGGGACGCTTCGGCGGCCATGCCGGTCGCGCGCTGATCGCCGGCGATGTGCTGCATCTGGCCGCGCCCGGCGCGGCGGCCGAAGCGACTGCCCAGATAGGGCGGGGCGCCCAGGTCGCGCCGCCCCTGACCAAGGCATGGAGCATCCGCGTCCTGAGCGGCCCCCATGGCGCCCCGGACTTTTTTACGCCGGACGACATCGCCATGATCGGCGAGGCCGATTGGAAGGTGCATTACAACTCCAGTCGGACCGGCGTGCGCCTGGTCGGGCCCAAGCCGCATTGGGCGCGCCGCGACGGCGGCGAGGCGGGCCTGCATCCGTCCAACATTCACGACAACGCCTACGCCATCGGCGCGGTGGATTTCACTGGCGACATGCCAATCATCCTGGGCCCGGACGGGCCCTCGCTGGGCGGCTTTGTCTGTCCTTTCGTGGTGATCCAGGCCGATCTGTGGAAGGTCGGCCAGTTGGCGCCCGGCGACACGGTGCGCTTCGATCCGGTGGACGATGCGGTCGCCCGCTTCGCCGAGCAGGCCCAGGACGACCTGGTCAGGACACTGGCCGGCGCCACCCCGCCTCCGACCAGGACGGCCAAGCCCGCCGCGCCCGCCGTCAGCGCCGTCCTGGCGGCGACCGAGGCCAGCGGTGAGCGGCCGCGCACCGTCTATCGCCGCCAGGGCGACCGGCACCTGCTGGTGGAATACGGCCCCATCGCGCTGGATCTGGAGCTGCGTCTGCGGGTGCATGCCCTGATGCTGGAAGTGCAGGCCCAGGCCCTGCCCGGCGTGATCGACATCACACCGGGTATCCGTTCGCTGCAGGTGCACTACGACGCCCGCATCCTCAGCCAGGACCGGCTTCTCGCCGCCCTGGCCGAAGCCGACGATCGTCTGGCCGGCCTGGACGACTTCGAGATTCCGTCGCGGGTGGTGCATCTGCCGCTGAGCTGGAAGGATCCCTCGATCTACCAGACCATCGAGAAATACATGGCCTCGGTGCGCGAGGACGCGCCCTGGTGCCCGGACAACATAGAGTTCATCCGCCGCATCAATGGGCTCGACTTGATCGAGGACGTGCGCCGTATCGTGTTCGACGCCCGCTACCTGGTGATGGGTCTGGGAGACGTCTATCTCGGCGCGCCGGTGGCCACGCCGGTCGATCCGCGCCACCGTTTGGTGACCACCAAGTACAACCCGGCCCGGACCTGGACCCCGCCGAACGTGGTCGGCATCGGCGGCGCCTATATGTGCATCTATGGGATGGAGGGGCCCGGCGGCTATCAGCTGTTCGGACGCACCATTCAGGTGTGGAACACCTATCGCCAAGGCGGCGCCTTCATCGAGGGCAAGCCCTGGCTTTTGCGTTTCTTCGATCAGATCCGCTTTTTCCCGGTGGACGCGGATGAGCTTACCGAGTGGCGCCGCGATTTCCCGCTCGGGCGGCGGCAAATCCGCATCGAGGAGGAGCATTTCCGCCTGAAGGATTACCGCGCCTTTCTGCGGGACAATCAGGCGAGCATCGCGCAATTCCAGGCCCGCCGGAGCGACGCCTTCGCCCGCGAACGGGCGGCCTGGGAAGCGGCGGGCGAGTTCGCCAGGGCCGAAGCGCTCTCAACCATTGATGACGGTCCCGACGAAACCGCTCCGGTGGTCGCGCCCGAAGGTTCGACGTTGGTGGAGGCGCCGCTCGGCGGAAGCCTCTGGAAGATTCTGGTCAAGCCAGGAGACCATGTCGAGAAGGGCGCGGTAATCGCCGTGATCGAGGCCATGAAGACCGAGTGTGACGTGGCCAGCACCCAGAGCGGCGTCGTTACGCAGGTCTACGTGCGCGAAAGCCAGGCCATCAGTCCCGGCGCGGCGCTGATCGCGGTGTCCGGGGTCGAGGCCCCGACGTGACGGCCCCCGGCCCCATCTCGGTGCATGACCTGACCCAGGCGCTGGCAAGCGAGCAAACCACGGCGCAAGAGATCGCGCGCCAGACGCTGCAGCGCGTCGCGGCCTATGAGGCCATCCAACCGCAGGTTTGGATAGACCGCCTCGACGAGGACGAGGTGCTGAGCCAGGCCCAAGCTGTGGATCGCCGCCTGGTCGCCGGCGAGAGGCCGCCGCTGGCGGGCGTGCCGTTCGCGGTCAAGGACAACATCGATGTCGCCGGACGGCTGACCACGGCGGGCTGCCCTGCCTTCGCCTATCGCGCGGAGCTGAGCGCCCCGGTGGTGCAGCGGCTGATCGAGGCCGGCGCGATCCTGATCGGCAAGACCAACCTGGACCAGTTCGCCACCGGCCTCGTCGGCTCGCGCTCCCCCTACGGCGCCTGCGCGGCCGTGCATAACCGCGACTACATCAGCGGTGGATCGAGCGCCGGATCGGCGGTGGCTGTAGCCGCAGGTCTGGTCGCTTTCGCCCTCGGCACCGACACGGCGGGGTCCGGCCGCGTGCCCGCCGCGCTCAATGGTCTGGTCGGCCTGAAACCGACCAAGGGGCGCTGGAGCACGCGGGGCCTCGTCCCGGCCTGCCGCTCGCTGGACTGCATCTCGGTCTTTACCCACACCGCCCGGGAGGCGGCCCTGATCGACGATGTTCTTACCGGCTTTGATCGAGCGGACGCCTATTCCCGCCGGACGCCCGCCCCCGCGCCTGCGTTGGGCGCAAACTTCAAGATCGGCCTGCCGCGCCCCGATCAGCTGGAGTGGCTGGGCGATGGACAGTCCGCGCACCTGTTCAGCCAGGCTGTGCGCAGGATCGAGACCCTGGGCGGCGAGCCGGTCATGATCGACATCGAGCCCCTGCTCGGCGCCGCGCGCCTGCTCTATCAGGGCCCGTGGGTCGCCGAGCGCACCGTCGCCGCGGAGGTCCTGCTCAAGCGAAATCCGGGCGCCATTCATCCGGTCGTGCGCACCATACTGGAGGGAGGCTGGGCCATCGGCGCGGTGGACGCCTTCAAGGCCGAGTATCAGCTAAAGGCCTATCAGCGCGCGGCCGAAGCGATCTGGGACGCGGTCGACGTGCTGCTGCTGCCCACCGCCGCCACCACCTATCGTCTGAGCGAAGTGTTGGCCGAACCGTTGGCGCTCAACGCCAACCTGGGCCTCTACACCAATTTCGTGAACCTGCTCGACATGAGCGCCATCGCCGTGCCGGCCGGCTTCCGTGACAACACCACCGGGTTCGGCGTGACATTGCTCGGCCCGGCCTGGGCCGACCATCAACTGCTCGACCTTGCCCGCCGCTACGAGGAGATCGCCCCCATGCCGGACGTCCCGCCCCTGGACCTCGCAGGCGTGCCCGCCACCGTGAAGCTCGCCGTGGTGGGCGCGCACCTGGCGGCCATGCCGCTGCACTGGCAACTCACGTCGCGCGACGCCAAGCTCGTGCGACGGTGCAAGACGGCGCCCGCTTACAAGCTCTACGCCATGGCCAACGCCAAGCCGCCCAGACCGGCGCTCGTCCATGTGGGCGAAGGCGGCTCAGCCATCGAAGTGGAGGTCTATGCCTTGGACATGGAGGCGTTCGGCAGTTTCGTGGCCGAGGTTCCCGCGCCGCTGGCGATCGGCACGGTGACGCTGGATAGCGGCGAGGCGGTAAAAGGCTTCGTCGCGGAACCGCGGGCGCTGGACGGCGCCGCCGACATCACCAACCTGGGCGGCTGGCGCGCCTATATCGCCTCGCTCTGAGGCTCGGCCATGGCCGTCAGCGCCGCGGGGATGGCGGCGCGCGTCTTCTCGTCCAGCGGAAAATCGTAGACCACGGTCGATCCATAGCGATTGGGCGCCTGAGGGTCGTGACGGCGCTTGTCGAAGGCCAGCACCCGCGTGCCCAGCTTGAACGCCTCCTTGATGTCGTGGGTGACCATCAGGATGGTCAGGCCATGCTCGAGCCAGAGGTCGGTGATCAGGCCGTGCATATCCAGCCGCACGCCCGGATCAAGGGCGCCGAAGGGCTCGTCCAGCAGAAGGATGCGCGGCTTCATGATCAGGGCCTGGGCGATGGCCAGACGCTGTTGCATGCCGCCAGACAGCTGGGCGGGATAGACGTCCAGGGCATGGGCCAGTCCCACGCGGGCCAGCATCGCCGCCGCCACATCGCACGCCGCCGCGCGCCGGGCGCCCGACAACCGGCCACTGAAAGGCGAGCCGGCGCAGTCCAGGCCGAACACCACGTTGTCCAAGGCGTTCAGGTGGGGGAACACCGAATAGCGCTGGAACACCACGCCCCGGTCAGGGCCCGGTTCGGCGCGCAGCGGTTTGCCGTCCAGGGTGATCGCGCCGCGCGTCGGCGCTTCCTGGCCCAGCACGAGGCGCAGGAAGGTGCTCTTGCCCGCGCCCGAGGGACCAACCACCGAGACGAAGGCTCCTTGCTGGACCGACAGGTCCACCTTCTCGAGCACGACCTTGTCGCCGTACTCCACCCACACTTGGCTGAATTGGAGAAGACCGCTCATCGGGTGCGCGCCGTGTGCGCCCAGGGATAGAGCCGCCGGTTCAGAGAGATCAGGACCAGGTCGAAGATCACGGCCAGCAGGGCGATCCAGGCCACATAGGGCAGGATAATGTCCATCGCCAGATAACGGCGGACCAGGAAGACCCGATAGCCCAGCCCCACGTCCGACGCGATGGCCTCGGAGGAAATCAGGAACACCCAGGCGGGACCGAGCGACAGGCGCAGGCTTTCCAGAAGGCGGGGCATGGCCTGGGGCAAAGCTACCCTGAGTGCGATCTGCCAGGTGCTCCCGCCAAGGGTCTGAGCCTTGACGATCTGTTCTTCCGGAATGGCCAGCACATGGCCCGCCAGATCGCGCACCATGAAGGGCGTCACGCCCAAGACGATCAGCGCGATCTTGGCCGTCTCGCCCAGTCCGAAGGTGATGAACAGGATCGGCAGGATGGCGATGGGCGGGACGACGGCCACGGCGGCCACCAGCGGCCCGATCGTCGCGCGCATCAGCGGCAGAACGCCGATCACAAGACCGAGGACCAGCGCCGTGACGGTGGCGATGGCCAACCCCGCGCCCAGCCGGATCAGACTGGCCGCCGTATCCTGCCAAAGCGGAATGGCGCCGGTTTGCGGATCGACCTGCAAGGCCATGATGCGCGCCTGATCGACCATCGCGGAGAAGGTGGGCAGAAACTTCTCATTGGGATTGAGGCTGTGCTGGACGCTGGCCGCGCCCAGATAAACCAAAACCACGGCGGCCAGAGGCAGGGCGCCGAGCAGTAGTCTGACGCCCCATGGGGGCCTGATATTCAGAAGACGGCGCATTAGGACTCCGAAGCGCGCAGCGAACACCGGGTCGGCGCCGCCGCGCCTATTTCAAAGCTTACCATCAGCCGCCAGCGCCATGTAGGTGGGATCAAACCTCAGCTTGACGTTGGTCGGCGAGCCCAGAATCTTGCCGCCGGGAAAGGCGATGCCGATATCGTCGACCGACCTGGCGGCCTGACCGAACAGACCGTGATCGAAGCTGAACTTGCGCACTCTGTCGGTGGCCGTAACCAAGGCGGGATCGGATTCATAGGCCGCCGCGGCGCCGGGATCGACGTAAAGGTGCGTGGTCTTGAGTTGGGATTCGAAGCCCGGCAGGTCGGCGCCGGAAAGCTTGGCCATGGCCGCCCGCGCCGCCCTGCCCTGGTCGTCGTCGCGCGACATCAGGGCGAGTGTCTCATACCAGATGCCGGTCAAGGCCTTGCCCAGCTTGGGGTTGGCCTGCAGCTCCGCCGTATCGACAATCAGGGTGTCTAAAATCTCGCCAGGAATTTTCGAGGAATCGAATACCTCATTGGCGCCGGGCTGCTTTTTGATCTCCGACAGCTGCGGGTTCCAGGTGACCAGGGCGGTGGTCTGCGACGCGCCGAAGGCGGCGACGATGTCCGCGTCGGAGGTATTGATCGTCTTCACATCCGGCAGCTTCAGTCCGGCGCTCTCGAGCGCGCGGGCCAGCAGATAGTGGGACACCGAGTTCTCAACGAGGTTGACGGGGCGTCCCTTGATATCGGCCAGTTTGTCGGAGCCTTTCAGAATGACCCCGTCATTGCCGTTGGAATAATCGCCGATCATCAGCACGGTGGAGTCGTGTCCGCTGGCGGCCGGCACCGTCAGGGCGTCCATGGTGGTCGACGTCACCGCATCGACCTTGCCGGCGCTGAACTGGTTCAGAGATTCCACGTAGTCGTTGACCTGAACGACCTTGATCTTCACCCCGTACTTGTCGGCCCATTTTTTCACGATCCCCGCCTGGTCGGCGTAGGGCCACGGCATCCAGCCGGCATAGATGGTCCAGGCCACGGTATAGACCTTGTCGGCCGGCGGCGGCGCTGCGCCGCCGCTGGGCGCGGGCTTGCCGCACGCCGCCAACAAGAGCGCCGCCGCCAGCGCCGCCGCTCCGAACGCGGGCCGGCGGAACGACGGGCGCATAAACCACGCGCCAAGCGCGCGCCTCGGCAACAGCGTCATTGTCATCCCCTTGTGGAACCCGCCATCCATGGTCGGGCCAATCGCCGTTGAAGCGCTCGATTATTACGATAATTTCGGTTCGTAATATCCAGGCGCCTTCGGCGCCGTCGTTCACACCCGAGGCGCGCCTCCAAAATGGGCGCCGAACGGGGACTGCCAGCTTGTACGAGATCTCCGCCATTGGCCCTCCACCTCGGCAAACCCCATGCCATGCGGAAGTCGGCGCGTATCGATTAGGAAAGAGGCGACATCCAATCAACCCGGCCGTTACCCTCAGGCCAGCTGAGGATAGCCCTGCGCCACGGCGATCTGCTCCAGATAGAGCACCGCGTGATAGTGCGGGGCCGGCAGATTATTGAACCCGTCCAGCATCAATTCGGCACGGACGTCCCGCAAACCAGGGTCGCGCTCCACGTCCTTCAACGCCCGATACAAAGCGTCACGCGTGGCCGCGCCGGTGTCGGCCGCGGTGATGAGCGGCAATCCCGGGCTTTGCACGGTCCACGCGAGAATCCTCAACCGATTGGCCAGGGCCGGGCGCCAGCGCTTCAAATGGGCCCACGTCACGCAATCGATCGCCGCCAGGTCCGCATCGCCCCCGACGACCAGCTCGGCGCTCGCTTTATGGGAGCCGCTCACGACAACCGAACCGAAGAACGACCGGTGGCGGGCCAGGGGCGCCAACTCCACCCGCAAGAGGTTCATGCCGCTGTTCGACATCCGGTCGTTGACCGCGCATCGTCCGCCCCGCAGGTCAGACAGGGACGTCGCCGCACTGTTCGCCCGCACGACCACGGCGCTGCGATAGAACGGGCCGTCGCAGCCAGGAGCCCGATAGCGTGGCGTGGCTACCAGCTTGACCTTGGTTCTCAACGCATTGGCGAAGGGATAGCCGCAGGTTTGAGCCAGCAGCAGGCGCCGATCGGTCCAGACGTCTTCGGGCGACCGGCCTCGCGAAAGAGCCTCCGGCACGTCCTCGACCCCATCGGCCCGGAGTCGGGCGGCTATGGCCGTCCAGAGCGCGTCATTGGCGTCTCGAATTTCGGGCAGATCATACATCTGCAAGGCTGCGGCGCGAGGCAACGCCGACACGATCTTCGGCGAGAGATGGAAGGTCAGGGCGTTCATGCCTGGCCCCTCGACGAGCCCGAGGGCGCGGGCCCGACGTGGTGCGACCGCCACAGGTATCGCGCGAACACCTCCCCGTAGCCCGAATAGACCAACCCGCCATTGGCCGCCAAAATGCGCTCGCGTTCGCGGGCGTAGAACTGAGGCAGGCGATGCCAAGGCAGACCCGGGCGCTCATGGTGGGCGGCGTGGAGATTGTTGTTGAGGAATAACAGGCCCAGCGCGGGCGCGTTCTCAACGACGGCGACGCGGTGGGCCGGGTCGGGATCGGCGCGGTGCTCGGCGAATGAGCGGACAAGGGACAGCGCGCAGCCCGGATAGACGAAGCACATCAGGTACTGCGTCAAGCTCAAGTGACAAACCACGCCCAGCCACGCCAACACCGCGCCCGCCATCGCCGTGTGGACAGTCCAGAGCCGAAGCCTCGCGGGGTCACGCCGGGCCAGCCGGGTTGCTTCCTTGTTTAGAAATCCTATCACCTCGAACGCCGGTCCGAGGATCATCCGACCGAGCAGCGTCGACTGGACCAGGGCGGCCGCTCGGGCAAGGGAGCGCCCGGCGCCGGGCCCCTGCAAAGGGTAGCGCGACTCCGGATCATGCTCGGGATCGGTCAGGCGTTCGGTCTCATGATGCGCCAAATGCGATTGGCGATAGGCCTCGAAGGGCAGCCACAAGGACAGGGGCGGGAGCGCCAGCAGGGTGTTCAATCGCTTCGATGACGTAGGATGGCCGTGAATGATCTCGTGCTGCAGCGAGTTGTGCCAAGCCAGCAGCCATCCTCCGATGGCCGCTAGCAGAAAAGGGGAAAACGCGTTGTGGAACAGCGTCGCCAGGGTCCAGCCGCCATAGATGACTAAGGCCAGGACCAGGGTCGGCCATTCCAAGGTCCAATCCGCTGCGCCGGAGGCATCACGCGCCGATCGCTCTAAGACGACAGCTTCACGCCGGACCTGGACCTCGTCGCTTGTCCAGGCGGCGGTCTCGGCCGGCAATTGGTGCATCATCGCGTCAGCTCTCATGCCGATGCGATCTTAGGGTTCGAGATACGCCAACGGACGCCGGATAGAACCCCGCACCCCCCAACATAGCAATCTAGATCAATTCGGTAGGATTTTAGATTTTCTGCGGGGACGGCCCCAGTGTCGCTGGCGGTAACGGCGGCAGTAACGTTTGAGGAGATCGCCGCAAGCACAGCGTCAGAAAATCTATAATTCCGATAAAAATAATAGACATGGACGAAGCGAATTAATCGTGGACCATTCGCGCCATTGGAACGGGAAAAGCTTCAATGACAGATAGCAGCATAGATTCACACGGGGGCCGGTCGCCCTGGCTTCGGACGGTCAGTCTTTTCGCGGGTTTCGTCGCGATTGTTCTCGTGGCGATTGTGGCTGCGCAAATCGTCCGCAGCGGCGGCGTTTCCCACAGCGCCACGACGGGATTTAATCCGCTCTACGCCATTTCCGGACTGCTGGTCGGGGTGCTGGTCGGCCTCACCGGCGTAGGCGGCGGATCACTGATGACCCCCCTGCTGGTGTTGTTGTTCGGTTTCAACCCGGGGACGGCAGTCGGCACCGATCTTCTGTATGCGTCCGCCACCAAGGCCGTGGGCACGGTCGTGCATGGCGCCAACAAGACCGTGGATTGGAAGATCACGGGCTACATGGCCCTGGGCAGTATCCCGGCGGCGGCGGCCTCAGTCGTCTTCCTCTACGTCTTGCGCGCCCACGGCGACAACACCTCGAAGCTGATTTCGACAGTGCTTGGATTCGCGCTGGTGCTGACGGCGGTGACCCTGCTGTTCCGCAAGCAAATCTTCGAATTCGCAGCCAGCCGGTCGTTCGCTCCTGGGGCACGCACGACGACGATCCTAACCGTCGTCCTGGGCGCTGTGCTTGGTGTCCTGATCACCTTGTCGTCCGTCGGCGCCGGCGCCATCGGCGTCACTGTCCTGATCTTCCTTTATCCGAAGTTGCCCATTTCGCGGATCGTGGGCTCGGACATTGCCCACGCCGTTCCTCTGACCCTGATCGCGGGGGCGGGACATTTCGCCCTGGGGACGGTCAATCTGCCCCTGCTGGGCTCGCTCCTCACCGGCTCCATCCCCGGGATCATCATCGGAAGCCAGCTGACGGCGCGCATTCCCGAACGGGTTTTGCGTCCGATTCTGGCGGGCACCTTGCTACTCGTTGGCGGCAAGCTGGCGTTTTGATCGGCGGGTTGGCCGAAGCTTAGCTGCCGCCGCCGCCAGAATATCTCCATTGCATCGATGACCGCCGACCATATGCCTGTTAATCCGATGGGGTTAGATTGCTTTAGGCTCAGCTCGCGGCGAGGCCGGCCGCCAAGCTTCATCAAGGTCGAAATCGATCACCAACCGGTCGAGTCATTATCTTCGCGGCAAAGCCCAGGCCTCGCCTCCGATCTAGGAAAAGGACAGAATGGTCGACACATCAGAAGCTAGGCACGCCCTAGGCGACAATGCCGCCCGCCAGTTAGCCAACGCGACCAAGACGGTCCCTCAGCTGGCGACCATCACGCCCCGCTGGCTGGTCCACCTTCTGCAGTGGGTGCCGGTGGAAGCCGGCATATACCGGCTCAACAAGGTCAAGAATGAGAGCGCCATCCGCGTGGCCTGCACGGCCAAGGATGAGTCGCTCCTGCCGGAGACCTACGTCGACTACGAGGATCCGGCGCGGGAGTATTTCCTGAATGCGGTCACCACCACCCTGGACATCCACACCCGGGTTTCCGACCTGTACAGCCGCCCGCACGATCAAATCCGCGAGCAGCTTCGCCTGACGATCGAGATCATCAAGGAGCGGCAGGAAAACGAGTTAATCAACAGCGCCGACTACGGGTTGCTGGCCAGCGCGGACCCGAGCCAGAGGATCAAGACCCTGGCCGGCCCGCCAACGCCGGACGATCTGGACGAACTGATCACCAAGGTGTGGAAAGAGCCCGGCTTCTTCCTAGCCCACCCGTTGGCCATAGCGGCCTTCGGTCGTGAATGCACCCGGCGCGGCGTGCCGCCGCCCACGGTCAACCTGTTCGGCTCGCCCTTCCTGACGTGGCGCGGCATTCCGCTCATTCCCTCCGACAAGGTTCCCGTGGTGAAGGGAAAAACCAGCATCCTACTGGTTCGCACGGGCGAAAAGCGCCAAGGCGTGGTCGGCCTGTTCCAGCCGGGCCTGGTCGGCGAACAGAGCCCCGGACTTTCCGTTCGGTTCATGGGCATCAATCGCAACGCCATCTCCTCCTATCTGATCTCCCTGTACTGCTCACTGGCGGTCCTGACCGAGGACGCGCTGGCGGTGCTTGATGACGTGGAGGTCGGCAAGTATCATGACTACCAGCCCACCTACCGGTGAGCCGGAGGCGGAGCCAATGGGCTTAGTCTCTCTGGGCCAAGGCCTGCCTGACGAAGCCGAGATCGGTCGTTGGGCTAACGCCCTGTTCAGCGCCCTGCCGGGCCTGGACGGGCTGGGCCGCGGGCCGTCCTTGGGGGGACTCGACGGCGGCGCGGCCGGGGCGCGTCAGGCGGCCGATCTGGGCCCGCTGACGCCCTCGCCAGCGGTTGGCGGGATCGGCCTCTCGCCGACGGGAATCCCCGCGCAGTCCGCCCCGCTCAACACAATCCCGTTCGAGGGCTACACGGCCGCCGGCGTACCAGGCGCAGGTCTGCCGCCGTCGGGCGTCTCCGGCATCGGTCCCGGCGATCTGACCACGGCGCCGTCGATTGGCGGATTTGGGGGCGGACCCTCCAGTGCGCCCATCCCAGACGAACTTGGGTTTGTGGGCGATGGCGCGCCGCCGAAAATTGCCTTGAGCTCGGATCGATTCAGCGTACCCGCCGCGCCAGCCGCCGAATCCGATCTTTATATCCTCGCCGAAGCGGTGACGCGCCAACAGGACGCGCCCGCGCCGACGCTGAGCGCTGATTGGATCACGCCCAGGGGCGATCTTCTGCCGGGGGCCGATGACCTCTCGCAGGCTCTCTCGGGCATCCCGGCCTCGAACGTTCAACCCCACGCCGAGCGCGGCGCGCGGGACTTCGAGCAACCGCCGGCCCTTGCCGCGAGCGGTCACCCCGCCTTCGACGTCCAGGCGGTGCGCCGCGACTTTCCGATCCTGCAGGAAAAGATCCACGGTCGGCCGCTCATCTGGTTCGACAACGGCGCCACGACCCAGAAGCCCCAGGCCGTCATCGACCGCCTGGCCTATTTCTACGCTCACGAGAACTCCAACATCCACCGGGCTGCCCATACCCTGGCCGCGCGGGCCACCGACGCCTATGAAAACGCCCGCAAGATCGTCGCGCGCTTCCTGGGCGCCGCTTCGACCGAAGAGATCGTGTTCGTGCGCGGCGCTACCGAGGCGATCAACCTGGTGGCTCAGGCCTGGGGCCGCCAGAACGTCGGCGAGGGCGATGAAATCATCGTCTCCCATCTGGAACACCACGCCAATATCGTCCCCTGGCAGCAGCTGGCGGCGGAAAAGGGCGCGCGGCTAAGGGTCATCCCCGTGGACGATAGCGGGCAGGTCCTGCTCGCGGACTATGAGCGGCTATTGTCGGACAAAACCAAGATCGTCGCCGTCACCCAGGTCTCCAACGCCCTGGGCACCGTGGTTCCGATCGAAGCGATCATCGCTCGGGCCCACGCCGTGGGCGCCAAGACTCTGATCGACGGCGCCCAATCGGTGGCGCACAGCCGCGTAAATGTTCAAGCCCTCGATACGGACTTTTTCGTCTTCTCCGGCCACAAGATTTTCGCCCCGACCGGGATCGGCGTTTTGTTCGGCAAGCGAGACATCCTGAACGCCATGCCGCCCTGGCAAGGCGGCGGCAACATGATCGCCGACGTCACCTTCGAGAAGACCGTCTACAACCCCGCGCCAGCGCGGTTCGAGGCCGGCACAGGCAATCTCGCCGATGCCGTCGGACTGGGCGCCGCGCTCGAATATCTGGAGCGGATCGGCCTGGAAAACATCGCCAAGCACGAGCACGACCTTCTGGACTACGCCACCCGGAGCCTGACCAGCGTTCCGGGCCTTCGCATCATCGGCACGGCGCCGGAAAAGGTCAGCGTGCTGTCTTTCCTGCTCGATGGCTTTGAACCGGCCGAGGTTGGCGCCGCCTTGGATCAGTACGGAATCGCCGTCCGCGCCGGGCACCACTGCGCCCAGCCCATCCTGCGGCGCTTTGGGCTGGAAGGCACCGTGAGGGCTTCGCTGGCGCTCTACAACACCTACGAGGAGGTGGATTGCCTGGTCAGCGCCTTGCGTCAAATCTCGGCCTCGCGCGGCCGCCCCGCAGTCTGAATGCATAGGCGATCGGGGAAATGACGGCGCAGATCAACCAGGCCCGGACCGCGAGCCTTTACCCGAACCTGAACAAGGTCGCGTCCGAGCTGCGCGATTTGCGGATTCAGTCGCACAAGACGCGTTACGGCGGCGGCGCCCCGCCGGACCTTCCCTCGCGCAAGGCCATCATCGAGATCGTCGACGGCCTGGCCGCGGTTCTGTTCCCCCGCCATTTCGGTCCCTCCGGCCTGGCCGGAGAGAGCATTGACGCCTACGTCAGGTTCGTCCTGGCCGAGACCGCTCAATCACTTCAGCGCCAGGTTCAGCTCGAACTGGAATTGAACAATCAAGAAGGGGCCGCCGCCTCGGCCGACCACGCCAACGACGCCTGCCAGATCAGCGCCGCCTTCATAGACGAGTTGCCGACGGTTCGCGCCCAACTGGAAAGCGACATTCGCGCCGCCTACGAAGGTGATCCGGCAGCCGCTAGCCTGGATGAGGTGATGTGTTGCTATCCGGGCGTGGCGGCGATCATCCGTCACCGACTGGCCCACGGCCTTTATCGTCTGGGAGCGCGGATGCTGGCGCGGATCATTTCCGAAGTGGCCCACTCAACCACCGGCATCGACATCCATCCGGGCGCGCAGATCGGCGAGAGCTTCTTCATCGATCACGGCGCCGGCGTGGTGATCGGCGAAACCGCAGTGATCGGCCGCCGCGTGCGGCTCTATCAGGGGGTCACGCTTGGCGCCCGCCGGTTCGAGGCGGGAGACGACGGCGCGCTGTTGAAGAACTATCGCCGCCATCCCACGATCGGCGACAACGTAGTCATCTATGCGGGCGCGACGGTGCTCGGCCCCATCAACGTCGGAACGGGCTCGACCATCGCAGGCAGCGTCTGGCTCACGTCGAGCGTGCCGGCCGGCAGCATAATCACTCAGGCCAAGGCCCTACGAAGCGAGGACTTCGACCACGGCGGCGGCATCTGACCAGCCCAGCTCGCGCCGTTTAGCTTACGCTCGAGCGCTTCCACCCAAGCCATGACGTCATCAAAGCTCTGCGGCGCGCCAAAAAATCAAAGCGGGCGGTCGACGCTTCTTGGCGCGCCCGATGCGTTCGTCGGCTCACTTCACCCCGGCTGGGCCAGGAGGCTCCTCCACATCCCGAAAGCTTTGGGTGAACTGGAAATAGAGCCATATGACGTCCCCAATCACGTCAGGCGGGGCCACATGCATTTATCCAACAATTTCTACTGAATAAAGTCGATGTGGAAATTCTATACTACATTACCTATGTAATGTGTTTCTACTTAATAATTTATGTAAGTCCGCAGATTATGTGGAATGACAACGCACCAAACCCGAATACTTGGCTCGGTAACCAGCGGCCGCGCGCCATTTGAGCAGAAATTCGGATGACGGCGCCCACCCTTAACCCGATGCTCGACGCCGAGGCCCACAGCAGCCTATCGGCGCGCGACTCGATCACGGCGTTTAACTGTTCCTTTTCTCAAAGCGGGCAAAAAGAACACTTTCCACGGATTTCTTCTGGCGTGTGCGCGAATGACCGGATTCATCGACAGTGAGTGTTCTCAAATGATCGTCCCTAAGCCGCCCAATGAAGTGGAACGGCTAGCGGCGGTGGCCAGGTTTGCATTTGTGGCGCGCCAGCCCAGCCAGACGCTCAAGGAAATCTGCGTCCTGGCTAAGGAGTTGTTCGGTGTCGAACACGCCAACATCGTTCTGGTCGACGATGAGGACGTGCTCATCCTCACCCGAGCCTCTGAAGGCGCATCGCGGGTGCCTAGGGCCGGCAGCTTCGGCACATTGGCGATCTTGGACAGTCAGGTGTCGGTCTTTGAAAAGATCGAGACCGATCCGCGGTTCATCGACCGTTTGGGCTCGATTGGATCGCCAAAATTTGTGGCCGCAACGGCGCTGACGGTTGAGCCCGGATTGAACATCGGCGCCCTTTGCCTGCTGTCCGGCAAGCCTCGCGATTTCAGCGAAACCGACAAGGCGCACCTTCAGCGGCTAGCGACGCTGGCCGTAAACGAGCTTCTGCGGCAGCGAGGCCAATTGGACCTAGGGAACCGCGAGGCCTTGCTGTCCCAGGCTACCAGCTTGGCCAAACTGGGCAGTTGGGAATTCGATTGCTCAGCGGCGGGCGGCGCCGTCTGGTCCGATGAGATGTATCGAATTTTCGAGATTGAGCCCGGCGGGGCGCCGCTGACGCGCGAGGGCCTCACAGACCGGATGACCAACCCGGCGGACCGCGAATGGCTGGAGGCTGGAGGCAGAATCAGCGAACGGCGCAAGGCTGCAGGCAACACCCGCGAACGGGAGTTCGAAATACTCAATCCTTCCGGAAACCGGCGCTGGATCCGCTCCATCCTCGATCGCACACAAACTGACGATGGCGTGGAGCGCGTCCACGGCTGCATGCAGGACGTGACCGAACTCCACGAAAGCCGAGCCCAGGTCGAACGGCTGGCGTATCGCGACAGCCTGACCGGACTGCCCAACCGGGCCATGTTCACGCGTCAGTTCCAGAGTGAAATCCTCCGGGCGGAAGAGCGGGGCAGCCGCGTGGGCTTGTTGATGCTCGATCTGGACCACTTCAAGGACGTCAACGACACCCTGGGGCACGACGCGGGCGACGCCCTGCTTCGCTCGGTGTCGGAGCGGCTGGTCAAGGCCTACCGGGCCTCGGACACAGTGGCGCGGCTCGGCGGCGATGAGTTCGCAATCATTCTGCCGGATGTCAGGAACAAGCAGGACCTCATCCGCCCCACCGAAGCGCTCATGCAGCTGCTTCGCCACCCCGTGGAACACGGGGGCCAAGTCTTCACCATAAGCGCCAGCGTTGGCGGCGCCATCTATCCCAACGATACCGCTGACGCCGCGCAACTGCTGAAGAGCGCCGACATCGCCCTGTACCAGGCCAAGGCCGAGGGACGGAACTGCATCGTCACCTTCGAACCCGCCATGCGCGAAACCGTCGAGAACCGCAGCCGAATGTTGCGCGAAGTTCGCAGCGGTCTCTCACGGGACGAGTTCGTGCTTTACTATCAGCCGGTAGTCGATATCGCGCCGGAGACGGTGACCAGCTTTGAAGCCCTGATGCGTTGGAATCATCCTCAACGCGGCCTGCTGGGGCCGGACGCGTTCATGGAGGCGTTCGAGGACAAGGACCTCGCCATGCTGCTCTGCGATGTCACCTTCGACACCGCCATGAAGCAAATGCGCGCTTGGCTCGAGCAAGGGATCGCGTTTGGCCGGGTCGCGCTGAATGTTTCCGCCGCCCAGTTCCGCACCCCTGACTTGGCGGAGCAAATCGAGAAAAAACTTAAACACTGGGGTGTGCCCCCCTCGTGTCTCACCATCGAAGTGACTGAAAACGTCTATATGGGCTGGGGCTCGGACGTCGTCGGCGAAACGGTGCGGCGTCTGCATGAGTCCGGCGTGCTCATCGCCTTGGATGATTTTGGCACCGGCTATGCGTCCCTATCCAACCTGAAGCAGTTCCCCATCGACAGGCTCAAGATCGACAAGTCCTTCGTGCAGAACGCGGGAGACAACGCCATTGTCCAGGCGGTGATCAACCTTGGCTCCAGCCTGGGCATGGAGGTGGTCGCCGAAGGGGTCGAGGGCGTGGACCAGCTGAAGTTCCTGACCGCTAGCGGATGTCACCAAGTGCAAGGCTATCATTTCGGACGGCCGATGCCCGCCGTGGAAGTCCCGACGTTCTTGAGGAGCTTCGGAGCTCAAGCGGTCGACAGCAAAGCCGGTGCAGCCTGATCGGCGATCGCGTGAACGGCCGCCGAACTTGGGTCCTCGCGCGTCCTCAAGCCCAAAGGCGAGTTCCAGCGTGAAGTTAGCGATCGCCATCCGTCATGTTCATTTTGAAGACCTGGGCGTCCTTGAGCCCTTCCTCACAGATCAGGTCGGCAAACGTGGCGCTGAATCGGGCCTCCCAAAAGCAAAAAAGGCGACGGCCGATCATGGCCGTCGCCCCAATGGCGTTTTAAGCTGATCAGCTGGCCGTTACAGGCCGATCCACACACCGCCACGGTAATAGCCGCGGCCTTCGTGATGGCCCATCCAGTGATCCTTGTCCAAGTTCTGGTGGAAATACCAGTTGTCGGGATGCCAGGCGACTCCTGGCGCCCTGTAGTGCCTGTCAGCGTGCCAGCAGGCGCCTTCGCCGTTGCAGGCGACATAGGCTGCGGCGCCTTGCGCCGACAGCGCCAGGGCGCCGAGCGCCAGGGCGCCGGCCAAAGCGATGGAACGTGTCAGTGACCTCATGAGGGATCCTCCATTTGGGCAACCGAAACCTTCTGACAAAGGTCAGATTCAGCTGCCGCGGACCTCCTGAGAACGAGCGGCCCTAGTCTAGGTTCCGCTCCAGCGGGAGATGTCGCCGTCCCGAAGTGCGGGCTCAGCGCTCGGCCCACATGCGGACGAGGTTATGGTAAACGCCGACGAGCGAGACGGAAGCGGCGTGACCGTCGCCCAGGTCTTGCCGGGTGGCGGCGACAGCCTGGTCCAGCCGATAGAGCAGTTCCCTGCGCCCCAGGTCGGCGACCATCGATTGAACCCAAAAGAACGAGGCCCAACGTTCGCCGCGGGTGATCGGTTCGACCCGATGCACCGTGGTCGCGGGGTAGAGGATCATGTCGCCGGCAGGCAGCTTGATGGGGCGCGCCGAAACGCCGTCCTCGAACAGCAGTTCGCCGCCATCGTAATCGTCCGGGTCGCTGAGAAAGAGCGTGCAGGACAGATCGGTCCGATAGCGCCCGCCCGTGACCGGCGAGATGCGGATAGCGTTGTCGATATGATCGCCGAAGCCCATGCCCTCGCCGTAGCGGTTGAACAGCGGAGGATAGACCTTGAGCGGCAGGGCCGCTGACATGAAATGCGCGTTGCCCGCCAGCGCCTTCAGGATGACCTCGCCTAACGCCTTGGCCTGTGGCGTGTCCTCGGGCAGTTGCAGATTATGCTTGGCCACGCTGGACTGCTCGCCGGCGGTGACGCAGCCGTCGACCCATGTCGCGTCACGCAAGATGTCGCGGCAATGGCGCACATGGTCCGGCGTCAACAGACCGCGGATGTGGAGCATCATGACTGCGCCTCCCCGCGCCGCTCGCTATTGTTGTCCGGCAAGCGCGCGGCCGTCGCCCGCGCGAACTCGGCCAGCCTCGGATGGTTCTGACGGAGCAGGACCTGGACCATTGCGCGCAAGCTGTCGGGCGGCGCGCCCTGACAGGCCTTGTCGAACCAGCCCAGCGCTTCATCGATGCGCCCATGGGCCGCCAGGAGCGCGCCATAGTTGAACTGGCCCCGAAAGTAACCGCCCTGCGCGGATCGGCGATACCCATCACACGCCGCCGCAATGTCACGCGGTGTTCCCCAGCCTTCCTCGCAGCAGCGGGCCAGCAGGTTCATCGCCCTGGCGTGCCCTTTGTCCGCCGCGCGCCGGTACCCGGCGACGGCCTGGGCCTGATCGCGCGCCACCCCGCGCCCGTCGAACAGCATGTTGGCGTAGTTGTATTCGCCCCAATCGTGGCCTGCCTCGGCGGACCGCCTGTACCAGTCGGCGGCCGCGGACAGATCCACTGTCCTCCCCCACCCGTTCTCGTAGCAGCGCCCGACCATGTTCATGGCCTCTGGCGAGTTCCTCTTGGCGGCGCGCATGAACCAGGTGAACGCGGCGCCTTCGTCCTTGGGCGCACCCAGGCCATCCAGGCGCATTTGCCCCAGCCGCAGTTGCGCCTCGACCAAGCCGTAGCGGGCCGCGGTTTCGACCCAGGGCGCCGCCTTGCAGGGCTCTCCGGCCAGCAGGACGCGCAGCTCGACGAAGCTCATGCGGCGAAGCTGGCACATGCGCCGGTAGTCGGCCTCCACTTCGTCCTGGCGCGCAAAACGGCCTGCTGGTTCAGCCGGCTCGGCCGACAGTTTCATAAACATCAGAAGCTCGCCCGAACCGTGAACTTGACGGTCCGACCAGCGCCCGGAATGACATGGTTCTCCGACGTCGAGGTGTAGTAGATGCTGTCGTAGTACAACGCATTGAAAAGGTTGATGACATTCAGCTGCAGCTTCAGCCTGTCGTTGACCCGATAGGATGTCATCGCGTTCCAGACGACGTAGCTGGGCGCCTCGGCCGCAAGGACCCCTGGAGCGACGATATTGCCCACGCGACGATCCAGATAGTTGCCGCCCAGACCCACCTCCCAACGATCGGTCACGTGATATTCGGTCCATAGATTGACGGCATTGCGCGCCAGGTTGGGGATGAGCGCGTGGTTATAGGCGATGACGGGCGCGGTCTTGCCCATGGATCCCGACGTCACGCCATCCAGATAGGTATAGCCGGCGGCGATCTGCAGTTTCGACGTGATGTGACCGGTGGCGCCGAGCTCGAAGCCCTGGACCGTCTCATTGCCCTGCAGCAGCGTTTCGGTCGGGTTTTCCGGGTCATTGATCTGGGCATTGTCGACCTCAGTGTGGAAGATCGCGCCGGTCACGAGCAGGGCGCCGCCGAGCAGGTTGGACTTGGAGCCAACCTCATAGGCCGTCGCCTTCACCGGGCCGAGATTGGCGGTGGCGGTCGTCAGGGTGAGAGCCTCGGCCGACGGGTCGAACGAGACGCCATAGGACGCGTAGATGCTCTGCCAGGACGCGGGCTTGAACACGAGGGCGACGCGCGGGCTCGGCACGACATCGGTATGAGAGAGGGGCAGGACTGCGCCGGTCGCGGTCGTGGTTTGACGATAGCTGGCGGCAAATCGGTCCAGCCGGACCCCGGCGATCAGATCGACATAACGGCCGATGTTGACCGTGTCGGTCACATAGGCCCCCTCGGAATCGGCCGTCGTGTATTGGGTCTTGGTCGCCGACTCGTAGGGGCGGACCTGGTTCGGATTCGGATCGAGGAGCGGCGTTTCCGCAATCCAGTCGTTGTTGCTGTTGAACGGGTTGTTGTCGCTGCGAAGGTCGTTGGTCTGGCGCGCGAGCTCAATGCCGGTCACGAGCGTGTGGCGCAAAAAGCCGGTCTGGAACCGGGCTGTCAGATCGAGCTGTTGGGTAAGATTGGTCTGCACGCCCGAGCTGCTCGGGGAATCTCGGCCGACCAAGATGTTGCTGAGCGGCTCGCCGGCGGTCGGCGGCCCCTGCCCCCCATCGGCGACGCTGCCGAAGTTCGGCGCGTCGAACTGGTAGTTGAACGCATAGTTGGCGTACCGGGTGGTGCTGGCCAGCGAGAGGTTCGCACCGAAGTTGTGCTTGATCCGCAAGGTGCCGATGTCGACGTCCGAGATCGCGTGGTCGGAGGTCAGGCCATAGAAATTGCTCCGGTTCACCGGCGCGGGCGCGCCGTTCACGAATGGAACGCCGGTGTCCGGCCTGTCGTTTTCCGACAGATGGAAATAGGCCAGAGTCGCGGTCGTGGGCTCGCCGACGCCAAGCGTGAGTTCCGGCGCCACGCCCCAATGCCGATTCTTGACGTCATCGCGGTCCGCGACCTGCGAGGACTCGCCCATGGCGTTCAGCCGGAAAGCGGCGTTGGCGCCGATCGGTTGGTTGATGTCGACCACGCCGCGATATTCGTCATTGGTCCCGACATCGGCGGTTATTGTATCGATGGGGCTCAACGTCGGCGCCTTGCTCACCTGGTTGACCGCACCGCCGGTCGATCCGCGGCCGAACAGGGTCGCCGACGGCCCTTTCAGAACTTCGATGGTTTCGAGGTTGAAGGGGTCACGAACATAGGTCGCCGCGTCACGGACGCCGTCGAGGAAGAAGTCGTTGAAGGCCGAGAAGCCGCGGATGTTGATGGTGTCGCCACGCGCGGCGCCCTCGCCGGCGTTCAAGGTGACGCCGGGAACATTCTTCAAGGCGTCCTCTAGCCGGCTGACCGACTGCTCTTGCAAAAGCTGCTGTGGCACGAGGTTGACCGACTGGGGCGTGTCTTGGACGCTCAACGGAATTTTGTCGCCCAGCAGGGGGTGAACGCCGGTCACGACGAGCTGGCTGGCCTGGCTAGAGCTCGCAGACTTGGGATGCTCCGCCGCGCCCGATGAGTCCGGCGTCGCGGTCTGGGCGAACGCCGCCGAGCCTGCGCCAAGACCGCAAACGCTTACGGCTCCGATGGTCTGGAGCGTCGCGCCCAGCGAAGAAGCATTTCGCTCGGCAACAGATGAAGCGCGCATACGATACCCCAATCGGTCCTCTTAAATTGTTCGCCAAACCCCAGTCCTCGACCGGTGGCCGCCGACATCTGAGGCTCATGTGGGACAGCTAACATGGCCACCCGCAATTGCGAAGCATTATCATTCTCAATACCGTTTCGGTATCAGGGACCGCGCGGGAAAGATGGCTCACGGGGGGAACCAATAGCGTCCCTTGGCGTTGGGGGCGTTGCCGCTTTCTCATGGAGAGGGCGCGGGGGGCGCCGATGAGACCGAAAATTCACACCAGGCCGCCACGTCAGTCCGGTCCTGGGGCCAAGGCGCGCGAAGTGGGCGCCGACGGGAAGCTCGGCGGCCTGGCGCAGGTGGTCGAGGTGACCGGCTTCTGGAAGGACCTGACCGAGTCCGTCAATTCGATGGCGTCCAACCTGACCGCCCAGGTGCGCAACATCGCCGAAGTGACCATCGCCATAGCCAAGGCGCCCGTTCCGGTCGTACCGGACCTGCTGCGGGCCAAGGTGCGGGTATTCGCTGAACTGCACCGCAAGACGCGCGAACTGGAACGGCTCAACGCCGAACTTGAACAGCGGGTGGCCGAGCAAACCGCGGCGCTGGAAGCCTCAAGCGCGGCCTTGCAGCAGCTCAACGAGGAACTGGAAATCCGCATCGAGCAGCGCACGCGCGAGCGTGAACAGGCGCTGGCTCAGCTGTTCGAAGCGCAAAAATCCGACACCATCGGACACCTGACCGGAGGCGTGGCGCACGATTTTAACAACCTGCTGATGGCGACCATGGGCAGTCTGGAGATCCTGAAGAAGCGCCTGGCGGACGACCCGACATCGCACCGCCTGCTGGACAACGCCATGCAGGGCGCCCAGCGCGGGGTCTCCCTGACCAAGCGGCTCCTGGCTTTTGCACGCCGTCAGGAGCTGCGCCCGCACGCGGTCGATCTAGCGCAGCTTTTCACGGGGATGGCAGGCTTGCTCGACCAATCGCTAGGGCCAAAAATTCGCGTCCTCCAGGACTTACCGCCCAATCTGTCACCCGTGTTGATCGACCCCAACCAGCTTGAACTAGCGCTCCTCAACCTGTCGCTCAACGCCCGCGACGCGATGCCGGACGGGGGCGCGATCACATTCGCCGCCGCCGAGATAGATGCGACGAGTCCAGAGGCGCCTGCGGGTTTGGCGCGCGACCGCTACATCCGGCTCAGCGTGATCGACACCGGCTGCGGCATGGACCAGACGCTGCTCGCCCGGGCCACCGACCCGTTCTTCACCACCAAGGGCGTGGGCCGGGGCACGGGCCTGGGCCTGTCCATGGTGCACGGTCTTGCCGCGCAATCGGAAGGCGCGCTGAAGCTGTCAAGCCGGCCGGGCGAAGGCGCCCGGATCGACTTGTGGCTCCCCCTCGCCGACCCCGCCACCCCCCAAGCCCCGGGGCCGGACAGGCCTGCTGAAATCTTCCCGCCGTCGCGCCCATGCAGGGTGCTGGTTGTGGACGACGATTTTCTCGTCGCCAGGGGCACGGCCGCCATGCTTGAGGACCTGGGCCATACCGTTCTGGAGGCTGGATCTGCGGCCGAAGCGCTGGTCCTTCTGGAAAATGAAAGTCAGGTGGATATGGTGATCACCGATCACGCCATGCCCGACACGACGGGCTTGGAGCTGGCGCGGCGGTTACGCCAGACTAGGCCTGAGCTCCAGGTCATTCTGGCGAGCGGCTTCGCGGAGCTTCCCCAAACGGCCGACCAACCCCTCGATCTGCCGCGCCTTACAAAACCGTTTCTTCAGGCGGAGCTGGCTCTGATGATCGCGAAATACGCCAGGCAGCAACAGGACGCGCCGGTCTAGCAGCGTGGGCGATGAGTGGCCCACCTGCCGCATGTCCCAAGATGACGCCATCAGACTCTGGCCCAGACAACGGAGCCATCGCGCTTCGTCCTATGCCACAATAAATCATTCAACGAAAATTCGCTAAGCCGGCCCGTTAACTGATGATTCTTCATCGACAGCCATCATTAAACCACAGGATGATCTGCGGGTAATGTTCAAACCTAGCCCGATTACCGGGCGGCCACGTTCGTGTCTATGTAATCGAATTCAGGTCTGTGTGTGATGACTAACGTCGATGAGGTATCCAAAGCCATCGCCTGCCTTCGGGTGCTGGTGCAGGGAAAGCAGGGCAAGCCCACGTCAACGGAGCTCAACATTCTCGTGGGCAAGCTGATCAACGCCTTCCTCGAGAGCCGCTGGGCGTGGCCCCGCCAATTCATTCAAATGACGCCCTTCGCCTACATCCTGTCGGATCCGAGGGTTCGTGTGCTGGACACAGTCAGCCTCCAGGCCTTGGCGCACGAGCTTCAGGTCAAGCTGTTCGGTGCTTCGGGCAGCGGGGAGGTGACGTTGCTGGTGTTCGAGGGCAGCGAATTGGAAACCCATCGCTTCGCCAACATAGACATCAACGACCTGAGAAAAATGACCGCGGGCGAAGGCAGCGACATTCATCCGCCCTTCGAGGGACAACTGAACCGGCTAACGGCCAAGGGCGTGCAATCCATCCCCATCGGTCCCTCCACGCCTTCTCCAGGCGCCGCACAGCCCTTGAGGTTTTCCGCGCCCAAGTTCGATCGAAACTACGATCCGGTCTATCGCGGCGTGTACTCCATTCCCTCTGGTCGGTTCATCGGCGATTTAGCGCTGTGCAAACCCCTGAGCGTGAACACCCTGCATGACAATCTGGTTAGCATCAGGGCGCTGTACGATATCGCTCCTGAGGAGTTCGACGAAGGCTGCGTGGAAAGCGCCATAGCCGCCGTGAGCCAGAGCAAGGTCGGCGGGGTCCTGTATGTTCCCTTGAACTTCTCATCCCTGATCCGACCGGCGGGGCGAACAGCCTATGCCCAGTTCCTTTCGCGCCTGCCTGCGGCGCAGAGGGCCAGGCTGGTGGCGTCGATCTACGAGACCCCTCGCGATCCTTCTTTTTTCGCCTTGAGCGAGGCGCTTCGATTTCTGGCTAACAATTTCGCCAGGGTGGAACTGTTGGTGTCGGACCCGGGATTCGAAGTCGAGAAGCTGCCCGCCGGTGTCGTCGGCTACATCACATTGGCGCTGCCCGAGGCCGAACCGCGGACGCGCCTAGCGGCAATACGCACCTTCATGAAGGACCCCGAGCTGTTCAAGCGTCGGCAGATCGGGACAGGCGTTTCCCGCATCGCCACCAGGACCGAGGTGGCGGCCTGCGTTGCCAGGAGCGTCACGTTCATCAGTGGACCCGGGGTTTCGGGCTTATCGCTAAGTCCCCTGGGCGCGGCCACGTGCAATGTGGAATGCTTGCCGGTACGGCTATCCGCAACGGCCCTGACGGGATGACTTGGCCCTGACGGCGCTTCTGAAAGCGCCGTGCTTCCGTGGCGATTTAAGATTTTCTAGTCCCTCAACAACTCTTCACTCGGCGATCTTTTCGCGACAGCGCGTGTCTCCAGTTCATCGTAGCCCATATAGCGATAGACGATGATCGAACCGACCCAGGCCACGATGAACAGGCCGATGATGATGAACCCCAGGCTGTTGAAGTTGCCGTTGAGCATGTCGACCTTGTTCCACAGGCCGCCGGACAGGTTGAGTTGATCCTTGATCAGGCCCAAGGCCTCGATGCCGCCGATCAGCACGGCGATGACCACCGCCAAAATCGTGATGACCAGGTTGTAGTAGAGCTTGCGGATCGGTTTAACGAAGGCCCAGTCATAGGCGCCCAGCATCAGGATGCCGTCCGTGGCGTCGATCAGCGCCATGCCGGCGGCGAACAGGGCCGGAAACACCATGATGGTCCAGATCGACAGGCCCTTGGCCGCCTGGGTCGCCGAGATGCCCAGCAAGGCCACCTCGGTGGCCGTGTCGAACCCCAGACCGAACAGGAAGCCGAGCGGGAACATGTGCCAGCTGTGGCTGATCAGCTTGAACAGCGGCCGGAAGAAGCGCGAGACCACCCCGCGCTTGTTGAGCAGCAGGTCGAAGTCCTCCTCCACATAGGCGCCGCCATCGCGGACCTGGCGGAAGGTCTTCCACACCCCGCGCAGGATCATCAGGTTCATGGCCGCGATAAGGAACAGGAACAGGGCCGAGACCGAGGTGGAGATCAGGCCGCCGTACTGCTTGAGCGCATCGAAATTGACGGCCTTGGTCGTGCCCGCGATGGCGAGCGCGGCGAGGATCACCACGGTGGAATGGCCCAGGGCGAAGAAGAAGCCCACCGTCACTGGCCGCTTGCCCTCGTTCATCAGCTTGCGGGTGACGTTGTCGATGGCGGCGATGTGGTCGGCGTCCACCGCGTGGCGCAGACCAAAGCCGTAGGCCAGCAAGGCCGTGCCGAGCAGCACGGGCTGAACGCTGAAGGTCGCGAAGGCCCAGATCCAGGCCCCCAGGTTGATCACGATCAGCAGGGCGTAGATCGCCGCAATCCTGTGCCGTAGCTTAGGCGACTGATTGCCAATAGCGCGCCGCAACAGATTGAACATCCCGGTCCTTTTCGCGGCTTGGCCCGCGAGCGACATGGTTCCTGCTGATGCATACGCACCAGCCGCGTGAACCCCTCGGATCAGGTCCTGTTTTTATGCCTTGGCCACAACGGGCTGGGTTTCGTCGAACAGCATGACGCGACCGGCGTTGCCCAGGCCAAGGAAGGTGCTGACGTTATGCAGCACAGCAGCGATAATCGGGGCTTCGACGCCCAGCGCGCCCACACTGGCCAGGGCGGTAAGGCCGAAGGTAAAGGTCAGGCCGATGGCGACATTGACATAGATGGTGCGACGGCAACGGCGGCTGAGGCGGATGCATGTGCTCAGTCGGCGCAGATCGTTGGTCATCAGCACCAAATCCGCCGAAGCCATGGCCACGTCCGCGCCCTGCGCGCCCATCGCCACACCCACCGCTCCGGCCCGCAAGGCCAAAGAGTCGTTGATGCCGTCGCCCACCACCATGGGCCGGTAGCCCAGACGGATTTCGTCCCGCACACGGTTCAGCTTGTCCTGCGGCAGCATGCCGGAGTCGACCTGATCGATACCGACTTCAGCAGCCACGTTCTGAGCCACCGACGCCCGGTCGCCGGTCAGCAGCAAAATCCGCTCCATGCCCAGCCCGCGCAACTCACGCACCGCTTCCTCGGCTCCCGGTCGCAGTTGATCGAGGAACAGCAGCCATCCGAGGAACTTGGAGCCCAGGCTGACGCCCGCAATCGGACCGTCGTGGGCCGGCGGGGCGGACGCCTCGACGCCGAGACGGACGAATAGGTCGGCGCGGCCTAAGGCGGCCTCCTGTCCTTCATACATCCCCACAACGCCGAAGCCGCCCATCTCGCGCGGTTCCAGCACGGCCAGGCGCTCTTCTGGAGGACAGCAGGTCATGGCCGCCCGGCTCAAGGGGTGGTTGCTCGACGCGCCCAAGCTCGCCGCCAGGCGGCGCATCAGCGCCTCGTCGGCGCCGGGCTCGACCTGCGCCTCCGTCAGATGCAGTTGGCCGGTGGTGATGGTGCCGGTCTTGTCGAACACAACCGACGTCACATCGGCCAGGTGCTCGAGAAAGGCGGAACCCTTGATCAGGATGCCATGCCGCGCCGCCACCACGATGGCCGCAACCGAGGTGGCCGGCGTCGCCAGCACCAGCGCGCAAGGGCAGGACGCCACCAGCACCGCCAGGGCCGAAGGAACGTTGTTGGTCACGAACCAAGTGCCCGCCGCCACCAGGATCACCAGGATCATGTACTGATTGGCGTACCGGTCCAGCAGGCGCGTCACCGGCGGCTTGGCTTCCTCGGCGTCACGCATCAGGGTGATGATGCGGCCCAGGGTCGTGTCCTCGCCGACCCGCGTCAGCTGGACGTGCAGCAGGCCATCGATGTTCATCGAACCGGCCAGAGCCGCGTCGCCTTCACCGACTTCCACCGGCACGGACTCGCCGGTGAGCGAAGCCATGTCCAGGCTGGACAGGCCCTTGCGTACAATTCCATCGGCCGGCAGACGCTCGCCCGCGCGCAGTTCGATGATGTCGCCTTCGTGCAAGGCCGTGGTGGAGACAAGTTCATAGCCGCCGTCGGAACGAATTCGCCGTGCGTCAGCCTGGGTCAGGCGCCCTAGGGCCTTCACGGCCTCGTCCGAGCCCAGCATGCTGCGCTCCTCCAGCACGTGACCCACGGTCATGACGATCGGCAACAGCGCGGCGGTCATCATGTCGCCCGTAACCCACGCGGCCAGCAGGGCCAGGGCGACCAGACGTTCGGTCACCCCGTCCAGGCTGGGCTCCTTGATGCTCTCCCACGCTTCCAGGAACACCGGCCCCGCCACCAGCAGGGCGGCGGCCCCAGCCACCAGGTCGGACAAACCGCGCTCGGCGGGCAGCAGGAAGCGGATGCCCAAAGCCACCGCCAGCAGGCAGGCGGACGCCAAGGACAGGGTCAGCTCCGCCGCCATCATCAGGCGTTCGGCGTTCTCCAGCAGCGATGGCTGATCCGAGGGTCGGCGCGGCTTCCGATCCAGACCCAGAAAGGCCAACCCCCTGCGCACGAACGAGGGGTCGTTCATGGTCAGGCTTTGCATGCGGATGGGGCGATCAGAAAAGCTCATGGGGCCAACCCGGGATATGGGGGAGGAGAGGCTAAAATGGAATATGGGCTAGGATAGGCTCATTTCATGGGAACCGCTTGGCCCTGGGCCGGACCGTTCATGAGAATGCGCTGGCCGCTCTTGGGATCGATCACGATGACCGCGCCCGCCTTGGCCAGCACGCCGCCGATGGTGTTGCGGTAGGTCTGCTCGGCCAGACCCGTGTGCGAGCCTGAGGTGCGCTCGATGGCGCCGATGCTGGTGGTGTCCACATTGGCGGTGACCGTGCGCTCCAGAGCCGCAGCCTGGGCGGCGCTGATCAGCCGGTCGGCCTCGCGCTGAGCGCCCTGGCGGCGCAGCTCGGCGTCGGTATTGGCGGCCGCGATATCCTGGTCGGCCTTTTGGCTTGCGGTCAGCACGGCGTCGAACGCCTGTTTGGCGTCCGAGGGCAGCCAGGCGGTCATGTCGATCCGGTCGACCTCCACGCCCAGGCCGTCGCCTTGGGCGGCCAGGGCCTTGAGCCGGGCATTGATGCTGCCCAGAAGGCGATCGCGCACGGCGCCGCGCACGGCCTCGATCGAGGCCGCCCCGGCCTGGTCGCCGGTGGATTGAAACACGAGGAAGTCGTTCAGCGCCTGACCGGCGGCGACGCGCACCGCCGAAGCGCGGAACATGCGGTCCATCGCGGGCGTCACGTGGTCTTGCGACAGGACGTAAGCCGCCGGATCGGTGATGTGGTAGATCAAGGTCGCGTCGAGCAACACCACCTTGCCGTCGCCCGTCAGGTAAGGCGTGGCGCCCGCCGGTACGGTGTTGCCGTTGACCCCCGTGGATGAGGCGATCCCCGCCACCGGCGGCAAGGCGGCGACAGACCGACTGAGCTGCCGATCAGGCCCAGGCAACAGGCGCACCGCTTCAATCGGCCGCGGCCAGGCCAGCAACAGGCCCGCCTTCTGCGTGCGCACGACGCGCCCGTACTCGGTCACGACCGCCTGGGTGTCGGAAGATATGACGCGGCAGTTGGAGCCAAGCCACAGAACGCCCAGCAGAAGCGTTACGACGTAGACGATGCGGAAGCCGATAACGGCCGACTGCAGGATCGGACCGGGCGCCTCGGCCGGCTGCTGGCCGTCCCCTATGGAAAGGGCGTCGCTCATTTCCCGCCCCGTCCGCCGGTCGGCCCCTCGCTGAGCACCCGGAATGGCGCGGCGTCGGTGCGCAGAACCACCGTGGTGTTCGGCCCCATCACCTTGCCCGCCGCATCAAGCGAACGCAGGGTCGTGTAGAGGCTGGGATCGGCCTTGTAGGCCTTGGCGTAGATCTGGGCGGCGGCGACCTCGGCGTCGGCCTGAATCTTGGCCGCCTGTTGCTGGGCGTTGGCCACGGTCTCGCGTCCGTCGCGGTCCGCGTCCGCCTGGATTTCGGCGGCGCGGCGCAGGCCGTCGGCCGTGCGAGCAGCCGCGACCGTTTCGCGTTCTGCGCTCATGCGCGCCACCGTGGCGGCCAAGGTGACGTCCGGCAGGGTCAGGCGCTCCACGCCCACCTGACGCACCTGGATGCCGTAGCCCTGCAGCATCTGCGGCGCGATCTGGCCGCGAAGTTGCTGCTCGAAGGCATCGATGTGCACATTGCGCGCGTCGCTGTTGATCAGGTCGGCCAGGTTGAAGTTCGAGGTGGTGATGTGCATGCCGGCGCTGACGAAGCTGCGCAGTTGGCGCGCCGCTTCGTCCGGTTGGTTGCGCAAGGCGCGCAGGAATTGCCGGATCGCCTGCGGATCGTCCGGCACTTGCCAGGCGGTGTAGACCTGCACCAGCACGCGCAGGCCATCCCGGGTGCCCGTATCCTGCAGGCCGGTCGAGGTGGTGCGCAGACGCAAGTCGATCGGAATGGTGGTTTCAATGGGGGCCGGCAGCTTCCAGGACAAGCCCGGCTTTGTGATGACCCGCACCGGATCGCCCAGACGGCTGATCACCACCGCCTCGTCAGCCGGCACCATGACCATGCATTCCGCGATCAGCGCGATCAGCAGAATGAACGAAGCGATGGCCACGCGAATGGTCATCTTCAGACGCTCGTTCTGGTCGTCGTGATCTTGGGCGTCCAAGGAATTGGGGTCGAAGTCGTGAGTCATCGGCTTAGATCATTTCTGTTGGCCGCGAGCGCGGGCGGCGGACTCTTCATCGGCTTGTTCGCTGGTCGCCGGAGGCGGCGGCCCTTCGGTGGATGTCCCCGGCTGGGGAATATCGGCGGCGGTGTTCGGCGAGCCCGCGGCTTGGGCGGCGACCGGCGCGGCGGCCGAACGCATATCGATGATCGGCGCCTGATCCTTGCTCAGGCGAGCGTCGACGATCATCAGGCGGACGCTGCGCAAGGCGGGGGTCAGGTTGCGTGCGCGCCGTTCCAGCAGGAAGGCCGGCGGGCTGGAGCGATAGGCATTGCGGTCTGCGGCGAACTGATAGGCGTCGCCCGTGGCTACCTGGACCTTCTCGACGGCGCCGGCTTGGGCGGCGGAGACCGACTGGTGCGCCTCCTGCTGGGCCACGCCGGTGGTGCGCGTGGCGTGGGCGGTCGCCTGGGCCACGCTGGCGTCGGCGTTGATTTCGGCGGCTTGGACCGAGTGGTAGGCTACCGCTGCGCCGGCCGGCGGATGGATCGCGTCGATCAACACCGAGACGATGTCCACGCCCGCACGGTCGGCGTCGACCGCCGTCTGCAGTTCGCCGCGCAGAGCGTCCTGCAGGCCCGCCGCCTGCCCGACCAGCAGTTGGTCGAGGGTATGGGATGCGAAGAACCGGGTGGCCAGACGATTGGCCTCCTCCTCGACCACCGTGGCCTGGTCGGCTGAACCGTAAACCGACTGCATCGCGGCTCGGTCGGACAGGCCGGTGCGGTAGATCACCAGGATCTCGCCGTTGACCAACTGAAAGCCCTGCTGGCCCTCGGCCTGGCTGGCCACCAGATACTCGGCCTCGGTGGCGTGAGCCGTGTTCCACAGGCGGTTCATGTTGGCCTGGGGAATATCCTCGGCGCCGATGCGCTCCGCTTTCTCATCTTTTTCGTAGGCGTCCGGCCCCTGCTGCGCGCCTACTGCGATGGTGTGGGTGACACCGTATTCCACCGGGCGCATGCGGCCCATCGGCCATGGCAGCAGCACGTGAAAGCCGGGCCCCAGCACCTTCACCGGCGCCCCGAACCGCTCGTAAATCCCCCGCTGGTTGTCATCGAGCAGCTTCACGCCGCTCAGAACCCAGCATAGCAGAAGGGTGCCGACCAGGGCGGGAATGGCGGCCTTGCTGAGGTAGGACAAGGCCCAGCTGCGAGCGAAGTCCAGGCCAAGATGGGTGCGGATCAGGGCGCCCGGCGCGCGAGGTCCGCCGGTGATCAGCGCCGCGACGATGCTGTCGGTGGCCGCCTTGGCCACGTCCGCCGTGGGGGTCGGCAGGAACAGCCGGGCCAGGGCGCGCAAGGCCCATTCCGCCGCGATGAGGGCGCAGACGACCATAGCGCCGCGCTGGATCCAGACGATCCAGCCGAAGCTCAGCGTACGGCCGATCTCGCTCAGAGCGCCCAGCGCCAGAACAACCGTGACGGTCAACAGCACGCGGCGCACGCCGGGCGCCTCGGGCATCTGCGCCGCGGGAAACGCGGCCATCATCCGTTCAGCGATCAGCGAGGGAAACGCGAGGCCCACGACGAGCGCCGCGGCGAGATTCGCCTCGGGCGAGACCGGCGCGCCGGGGGTGGGCCACTGACGCCAAACCAGAAGCGCGATGATCAACAGTCCGAACGGCAGTACGATCGCCTGACCCTGGCGCGCCAGAAGGCCCGGTCCCAGCCGCCATAGGGGCGCCAATAGGTCCGGCGTCCCGCCCTCAAGTTCGCCGGCCACCCTCGCAGCCTCGGCCCGGCGCAGGGCAAGGCGCGCATTGGCCATCAGGGCCATGGCGACCAGGCAGGTCAAGGCCAGGACCACCGCGGCCAGCGACACCGGCCCTAGCCCGCCGACCAGGAACTCGTGGCTGATGCCCTTGAGCTTGTCGAAGCCGTGCAAAGGCAGAAGCGCCACAGCGTAGAACAGGGCGAGGACAACGGCGTAGATGCCGTACAGCCAGATCAGCCGACGCGCCAACTGGGGCGCCTGGCTCAAGGGGGCGCCCGGCAGAAGGTCCACGGCATCCTGAGATAAACTCACAGGCCCGCTCCCTGATATGCCAGCCATTCAATCATCCTTAGTCTCACGGAAATACGCGCCGCCGCCTTCATTCCCTCAAGGCCGGCCCGTCGACCAGCAGAAATCCGCTAAACCCCGTAAAGGCGGCTGACAAACCAGAACAAGCCAAGCCCGGTCAAGGCCGCCGCCGCCAGATCGCCCGCGAAGAGCTGAACCGGCCTGAGCCAACGCCTCAACATCCATAGTCCGGCCATGCCCGCCCCGGTTGCCGCCGCCAGGGCGAGGAACGCGCCGAGGTCATAACCCAGCAAAGCGGGCGTCAAACCCGCCCCGGTCATCCGCAGAGGATGCAAGGCTTGCGCCCAGACGGCGCCATCGAGCAGGCCGAACAGCGCCGCGGGGGCGAACTGCAACAGGCGTATGCGCGGTCCGTTCCCCGCGATGAAAACTTGGGCCAGGCAGAACAGACCTAAACCGGCCGCTGCAAGACCGGTCGACAGACCTTTGGCCGCGGCTGCGGCCAAGACTCCGGCTCCAAGGACGCCGGCGCAGGCGCCCATCGCCACACGCCATTGCGGTGCGCTCGGCGGTCCATCCGTCTGCGCGCGAAGAGCGCAGAGGCCGAGGACGGCGACCAGGAAACCCGCCGCCGCCGCCGCGATCGAGAGGTCCGGGGCGACCAGGCCGCCAAGCATAATCGCCAGGGCTGTCGCGTATCCCAGGGCCAAGGCGCAACCGATGTCCAGCAGGTCGCGCCAGCGCCGCGCCAACAACAGCAGTCCCGCCACGAGGGCCAGGGCGTCCGCGCCCCACAACCGGGCCAGACCCTGCCGCGCGAACGGGGCCAATCCTGGGCCATGAAGCGTCTGACCGATGCTGGGCAACACCAGATCCTGATGCGCCGCGGTGAACGTTTCCAGCACGGCCCGGCGGCGGTCCACCTGGACGCTGGCATAGTCGATATGACCGGGCGCGGCTGAGAACAGCACATGGTTGTGCAGGGTCAAGCCAACGGCGCTGGGACAGGCGAAGGTCATCTCGAAGCGATAGGCGCCGGAGGCAGGAGCCAGGATGTAGTACTTGCCTACCCACTCATCCTGGATGAGCGCGGGACAATCGGCCGAAGAGGCGCTCACGCTGAGTTGCGCGCCCGCGGCGGCGGCGGCGGCGGCGTCGATCCGCAGCGCCCCGGCCGCCAATAGGACGGCCTCGGCCTTGGGCAGGATGAAACGAACGTGGACGGTCGATCCATCGACGGTCCAGATGGAATAGCTAGCGTCGGTGGACGGCGCGGCGGCGGCTGAAGGCATCGCGCCAAGCAGCAGCAGCACCCCAGCCGCGAGCGGGCCCCATCCAAAAAAAGATCTCATTCGCCGTGACCCGGCGCGATCAGGATCTGGGCGGTGGCGCGGAGGAATTTCAGATTTTCCTGCTGAGCCTCGGCTTCCCGCGCCTTGGTGTAGTCACTGTAGACGTTGTTTCGCACGCTATCGAAATCGGCGGGAACGGGCGCCACGCGATGGTGCATGACCAGGACATGCACACCGTCGGTGTCGGCGATAGGGTTGGACACCTGTCCGTCACTGAGACCTCGGGCCACGGCGTAGAGCTTGGGGCTCAGATGAATTTGAGCGGCAAAGTCCAGGGTATCGCCACTGACCTTGCCGGAATCCATCATGCTGAAGTGCTGCTGAACATAGTCCAGCGCGGCGCCGGAGCGTAGCTGGTAGACCGCCTCTGCGGCGTCGGCCAAGGCCTGGTTGACGCTCTGGTCCACGTTCTCGAAACCGCCCACATGCAGGACCAGATCGGTCAGGTTCATCGAACCCTTGCTTGAGTAATCCGATTGGTGGGCGGCGAAATAGACCCTCAAGGCGCCTTCGTCGGGGGAGGTAGCCAAGACTCCCGAGTTGATCTCATTATTCACGCCATCGGCCAGGGCGTCACGCACGCTGGTGTCTTGCTCGGGCAAATTAATCGCTAGGGCGCGCTGAACCAGCAATTCCTGGTCGATCATGTTGCGCAGAACCCTGGCGCGGTCGGCCGGCGTCGCGTCCGCGAACGACCCGCCCGCGGTGCTCTGAGTTTCGTCGACGAAGTCGCTCATCAAGATGGGCTGCTGATTCACCAAGGCCACATCGCCAGGCGGGACCGACGTCAGATCGCGTGGAGCGGGGTGAAAAACGCCAGCCGCGGCCAGCGCCAATCCTGTCGCCGCCGCAGCCAGGGCCAGGGCCAGCCGCCGCTGGGGCCGCGCCAAAAGCGCCGCGCGCAATTCGGCTCCGCGGCGGCGTTTCAAGGGCGCTTCAATGGTGGGAGGCGACATAAATATAAACCGCGAGGGCTCGGATCTGTTCAAGCGTCAGTTTTCCAATCCAGGCCGGCATCATGCCGTGACGGCCAGAATAGATCGAATTATAGAGCGACTGAGGATCACCCCCATAAAGCCAGCTGTTGGCCGTCAAATCCGGCGCGCCGTAGTCCGAGTTGCCTCGTGCGTCTGCGGCGTGACAGTCAAAGCAGCCCCCCTGGCCATTGTACACCGCCCTGCCCTGTATGGCGGCTTGGGCATCGTTGGGCTGACCGCTGAGCTGGAGTACGTATTGAACCAGGTTGCGGATGTCAGCGTCGCTGAGCTGACCTCGCAAGCCATAGGCCGGCATTTCTGTGATGTTGCGGGATTTCTGACGATCTGAGCGGATCCCATAGAGGATGGTCCGTTCAATCTGAAACACGCTGCCATCACCGTACAACCAGTTCTGATCGGTCAAATTCGGCGCGCCGGTAGCGATATGGCCCTTCATGTCGCCGCCGTGACAGCCGGCGCACTCTCGAGCGAACAAGGGTCGTGCCTGGTCGACAGCCAGACGCACCCACGCAGGATGACTAGGAACATCGTTCGGAGCCGCCCCCAACAGACGTCGTTCCTCGTCGATCCTCTGGAGCCGCGTCAGGCCCAACCCGGCAAAACCTATTGCCAGCACCCCTATCGCGGCCATCAGACATCGACGCCAATATAACCTGAAAAATGAAGGGCGGGCGGCGGGCCGAGAAACCCCGGTTGGCTGGTTCATGCTGCGCGCTCGCCCCGCGCCCGGCCATCCGACGCAAGCTGGTCGATGACGCCGATGAAGCGGCGGTGGGGCTGGGCCCGGACGGCGTTGTGAAACTCGTTCATGCGTTAGATGTCTTTAGCTACGGATCTTTACGCATGGACCCGATCCGATCCCTCATCCGCGAGACCTCGAACCAAGAAAATGGACCGCCCTGCAGGCGGGGATCTACCCATGGCGGACGTCCGCTTCCATAGCTGGCGAGAATGGGCTGGATCAAGGAGGCGGGGCGCATGCTAATGCGTATCGGGTTTGAACGGACAAGTCCTTCGTCGATCGCCCTGATCGTCCGTGCGGAGGCTGAGGGAAACCGGCGCCCGGCGCGTATCCACTTTCGAGCGTAAGCCTCTGTCGCCCATTGCGGAGTCGAGCCATGACGAGACGTGCGGTCATGATGTGCCTGGCGCTCGGACTCGTCGTTCCCTGCCTGTCACTGGCGAATGAAGCTGAGGCTCATCATTCGAACGCCATGTACGACGTCACCCGGGAAGTAACGATTGTCGGCACTGTCCAGGGTTTTCAGTGGGCCAATCCTCATTCCTGGTTCCAACTGCGGACGAAGGACGTCAATGGCAAGGTGTCGGAATGGTCCATCGAGGCCGCGAGCCCCCCCCTCCTCGCCCGTTTTGGTTGGACGCCGCGCTCGCTCAAGGTCGGCGACAAGGTCGAAGCCGTCGTTCACCCGCTGAAAAATGGACAGTCAGGCGGTAGCCTCATCAAGGCTACCGTCAACGGACAGGTGATCGGGGCCACAATCGTCAATTGAAGTTGCAGCCGGCGCGGTCCGGTTGCGCCGATTGAGGGAAGCGCGCTTCGGAAGCGTACCTTAGAAGCGACAAGCCGATGCCTGCTAGTGGAGCTGGGTCAAGACGGGTGAGATGGAACAAACGATCGCGGCTTTTTGTGAGCGGCCGAGTCAAACGCCGTTCAGCGTGACGATCCGGTTCGCCAGCGGGCTTGCGGCTGTTCAGTGGGCGCATATCATGGCTATTACGATGGCGATGGGCTCTGCGCTGATGTCGAGGAGGGGCAATGCGACAGTTGATCGAGGATGACTTGGACGGCCTAGCCAAAAGCAGATTCCATGCTGATCTGGATGGACTGGAGGATCAGATCTGGGCCAAGGTCCAGGCTCGAAAACAAGGCGCCGGGGCCAGCTCTATCGGCGTTCGCGCCACCCTGACCTTGGCCGCCCTGGCCATCGGTCTGGTTTTCGGGGCCATGCATCCGCCGGCAAAGTCCACCCGTCTTTCCGAAATGGCTGTTCTTTCGGAGGATGGCGCCTTCGCGCCCTCCATCCGACTGGGAAGCTGATCATGAACGGCGCCTTTGTGCGCAACCTGGCCATCACTGTGGTGCTGGCGGGGCTGGCTGCATTCGCGGGCGCCAAACTCGGGGCCCAGCACTCGCAACCCGTCGATGCGACTCAGGCGCATCGCCTGTTGCGAGACAACATCTATATGCTGGTCCACCAGGACCTGAAACTGACGCCCGATCAGGCGCGCCAGATCGACGCCATCGACGCTCGCTACGTCCAACGCCGCAACGCCTTGAGAGCTCAGATGGGTTCGGCGGACGCCGAGTTGGGCCTGGCCCTTGCCAATGAGATGGCGCTTGGCACCGCCGCCCAGCGGGCGCTTGACAGCTTGCAGACCTCCATGGGAGCCCTGCAAAAAGAAACGATCCTCTATGTTCTGGGCATTCGTGCGGTCCTGACGCCGCCGCAGCAGCAGATCCTCGACCAGAAGGTCTTCGAATCCCTGACGCTGGGGCCGGTTTGAAGGCGGATTCTATTCCCACGGACGCCGATCTCGTCCGACGCGCCAATGCGGGTGAGCAAAGAGCGTTTTCACTTCTCGTGGCGCAGCACAAGCATTGGCTCTATCGCTTCATCCGTCGCCACGTCGGGGACGCCGATGAAGCTTACGACGTGATGCAAGATGCATTCGTCTCGGCCATGTCCAACCTCAATCGTTTTGATCCGGAGCGACCGTTTGAAGCCTGGATTCGACGTATCGCGCTCAATAAATGCCGAGACCACGCGCGCTACAACGCCGTACGGCGCATGTTGGGCTTACGTCGTCCGGAGGGCGAGAACGCCGATCTGGTCGCGGACTTGGCCCCTGGGGCTGAAGCGACGATATCGACCAAAGCGGCCCTGGTCGCCCTGGACAAAGCCATAGGGGCTTTGCCGGCTGGTTTGAAAGAGCCCCTCATACTCACACTTCTGGAAGGGCTGTCCCACAAAGACGCGGGCCAGATTCTGGGCCTCAGCGCCAAGGCGGTCGAGGTGCGCGTATACAGGGCCAAACGGCTACTGGCCGAAACGCTGGACCGGGACGTTGTAAGCGATCTGCTGACCGCCGACGTTCAGGCCGTGTGAGCAACGCTCCGCACGTGCGTCCCTGACCTGCCGGCCTGTTCGGAATAGGTCCATTCAGGTTTCCGGCGCCTTGGCCGTCAGGGCGTGAAACTGCGCCGTGTCCGGCTCCACATCGGCTATCGCATCCAGAGCCGCCTGGGCGTGGGCGCGGCTGGAGACTCCCAGGATGGCCGAGGCCGACCCCGGGTGCAGCAGGCAGAATTGCAGCGCTCGGCGAACCTGGGCGTCTGGTTCCAGGCCCACCAGACTGGGATCGGTCATGACCGCACCGGCGAACAGGGGGCGGATGGCCGCGAAGCCCCGCCCTTCCCTATGCAGGCGATCCAGGTGCGGGGCGGCCTCGGTCTCGGCGAGGTTGAGATAGGTGACCAGCCCGTCCACCCACTCATAGTCGAGGCTCGCGGACAGAAAGGCGTCCGAATAGGGGAAGACCGCCAGCGCCCCTATGTGACCGGCGGCCTTCAACCCGCTCCAGGTTTTCTCGGCCTGGGCCGCGTCGCGCGCCAGCACGGGCAGCCGGGCGGAATCCTCGTTGGGCGTCTGGCGCATCAGCCACTGGACGATGTCGATGCGGTCCACGCCCAGGTCGCGGCGGCTCGCCTCGATCAGGCGCCGGGCGCGGTCGGCTTCAAACCCGGTCTCGTCGAAATGCGGCGCGGCGATCTTGGCGATGATCTCAATGGCGCCGTCCGGCCGGGCTCGGCGCAGTCCCTTCAGAGCGGCGCACGCCAGGGGATAGCTTTCATATTCATGGGAGACGTGAAAGCTGGTGACGCCCTGGTCATGCAGGAACAGCAGAAAGTCCGTGGCCGAGCCTTCATCGAACCGCGGCGCCAGCATGCGCATGACGCCGAAGGTTAAGGCGCTGAGACTGATCCCCGTACGCCCGAACTCGCGCCGGGGCGTCAGCTCAGGCCGCCCGGCTGGGACATGAGGCGTTGGCGACGGCCTGGGCGGGACTGATGAAATAGGTCTTCCACAAAAGCCGGTCGCCGGACGCCTTGGCGGCGTAGCCTTTCCGGCCATGCAGCACCTGGTCATCGCGGAAGATCATCGCGTCGCCCGCATCCAACCGGAAAGCGGCCACCGGACCGTGCTCGACCATGTCTTCCAGAAAAAGGCGGAAGTCCTCGCGCAGACGGGCGACCCCCTCGCCCTGGTCGGGCAGCACCCGGAAATAGTTCCAGTTCAGCCGCAGCTTGCCCGCGTGCTCACGCAGGATCGGCGTCAGCCGGCCGATGGTCTTGCCCTTGCCGAAACGCACCGGCGTGTCGAACAGGCGGGCGAGGAGCATGGGATCGATCTCGGCGGCGTAGTTGGCCACCGCATCGGCCTCCACGAACAGGCTCTCGCCCCCCGCCTGGGCCTGGCGCTCGAGATAGAAGACGCCGATGTCCTGCAGGATCGAGCCATAAGCCCCATCGGTGTGCAGCGGCTGGCCGACATTGGCGTGACGATAGGTGTCCAGGCGGTCCGGCTCATAGCGCACGTCCATCCAGCCTCCGGCGGCGGGCACCTCCTCGCCGGTTACGCTGTCTTCCAGGAGTTGGGCGCTCTGTCCCAGGGTCTCGCCGGCTTCGCGCCAGAACGTCAGGGGATCGCCGGCGGGGCGCACGCCCACGATCCGAGCGCAGGGCGCCTCGTCCATCAGTCTGGGAATGGCGGCCAGCAAGTCCTCCCGGCTCATGGCTGAACCGTTCAGGATCGGCGCCCCGTCTTTTCGCATCACCGACATGCGTCTCCCCCTATAGGCGATCTGAAGAGGCTAGAGCCTGGCTTCATCTTGAAGCCCGAACGCGCCGCCCTCGTCCAGGGCTCCGGCCAGGGCGGCGGCGATACGGTCGATCTCCGCCGGCGAAAGGTCGATGGCGAAGGGCAGGCCCACAGTCGAGCAGGCCAGCCGCTCGGTAACCGGCAACGGGGCGCGCAGCTCCTGGGCGAAGGCTTCGCTGGTGTGGCAGCCTTCGCCCCACCAGTGCCGGGTCTGCACCCCTGCCCGGTCCAGCGCCGCGCTCACGGCGTTCACCGCGCCAACAGGCAGACGCACCACGCACACGCTTGACACCCAGTCGCAGCCCCAGCCGGGCTGGAACTGTGCGTCGGCCAGCGGACTCAGCGCGATGCGCAACAGCTGCGAGCTTCGAACCCAGCGCCGCCGCGTCTCCGGCCACGCGTCCAGCGCCGCCAAGCCGACCGCGGCGGTGTACTCGCTGAGCTTGGCGTTGCTGGCCGGGAACCGCGCCTCGCGCGAGCCTTTGAAGCCGAACGAGCTGGCCTGGCGTAGACGGTCGGCCAGGTCCCGGTCCTCGGTGGCCAAATAGCCGCCCTCGCCCACGCCCAACGCCTTGGTGGCGTGCAGGCTGACGGCCACCGGCAGGCCGGCGCAGTCCATGGCCCCACCTGCCACCGCATCGAACGCCGCCGCTGCGTCTACCAGCACGGCCACGCCGGTACGGTCGCGCAACGCGCGCCAGGCGCCCATGTCCAACGGCCGGCCGAAGGCGGCCACGGGGATAACGGCGGCCACGGGACCCGGCGCATGCGCCAAGGCCTCGGCCACAGTCTCGGGATCGAGCGTCCAGCTATCTTGATCAACGTCGAGGAACCAGGGCCTGAGCCCCGCCAGCATCACCGCGTGGGCGGTGGCGACAAAGGTCCAGGATGGCAGAATGCATAGGGCGCCGCGCGGCAGGTCCATGGCCTGCAGCGCCAAGGCCAGAACCTGGGTGGCGTTGGCGGCGGTGACCGCGTGTACGCCCGGTCCGTGACGCTCCGCTAAGCGCGCCTCGAGCTCGCCGAGCAGCGGTCCGAAGTTGGAGTACCAGCGCTGGGCGTCGATGCGCTCCAGATAGGGCAAGATTGCTTCGGCCGGCGGCAGCAACGGACGCGCCGCCGGAATCGGCGCCAAGTCCGTGTTTGGCGCTTCGACAAACGGGGCGCGGACGAGGGCCACAGCCAAAGGACACCTCCCTGAGTCGCTATCAAATGTCAGCGCACCATGGGTGTGGTTAATCGCGCGTTACCATCCGCCCTAAGCGCCATGGCGGGACTCGGCCGAGCGGAGCCAAAAATACCGCGCGGTCGGGCCGGTGGTCGCCGTCGCCGGTCGCGAGCCGTCTGCCTCTGGCTCAGGCGCGCATCTGCACGAACAGGGCCTTGCCTGCCACGAAGCTGAGCTGGATGCGATCCGCTTCCCGCTCCAAAAAGGCGTCGCCCACGCGCCTGGGACCGTCGCCGAACACCCAAAAATAATCGTCGAAGATAATCCAGCCGCCGGCCGCCACATGAGGCGTCCACAGCTTCATGTCCTCCTCGGCGTGTTCCAGGGTGTGGTTGCCGTCGATGTGCAGCACCGAGATGGTCCCGCTGTAGCGCACCGCGCCGAAGGTCTCGCTGCGCACCTCCAGGCCCGGCCGGTACTGGGCGGCGCCGCCAGCCGAGGGCGCACGGATGTAGTTCAGTCGCCCCTGGGCCACGGGCGCCAGGTTGATCTGGAAGATCCGGAACGCTTCGTCCATGTCCGCCGTAGCGCTTGCGGCGTCCAGGATGGCGTCGCCCTGGGGCAGGGCTTCGCTGGCCCACGGATCGACGCACAGCACCGGGCCGATATCGTAGCGATGGGCTAGCAGCACGAACATCGCCGCCGACTTTCCCCACCATGACCCGATCTCGACGATGTCGCCGGCCGGCGCGCAGCGCACAATGTCGACCAGGGCGAACAGTTTCTCCTCGCTACTCATGCCGGAGATGGTTTCGACCAGGCGAAACAGGCCGGCCCGCACGATGTCGCCCAGGTCGGGCCTGGGCCCAAGCGCCGGGGCGTAGAAGGGCTCCTTGTCTAGCGCCGCCAGCCGGTCGTGCAGCGCCCGGTAGGTCTTTTCGTTGTCCTGCAGGTTCGACCCGCCGAGCAATCGCACCCCCGGCGCGATCTCCCCCAGCCACGCCTCCAGATGGCGCCAAACCACGTAATGCGGCGCATGCACCGCGCCGATGTCATGCTCGCGGATCAGTTCCGCCAGCGAGGCGGGGAACGCCGGGTCGCTGACATAGGGTAGCCACGCCCAGGTTTCGTAGTCGCCGCGCGCTGGATCGAAACCCAGTGAAGAGGCGCCGATCACCTTGCGGCCCTCCGCCAGCGCCTGCACGCGTCCCTCTTCGGCGCCAGGATGGCCGGCAGGGAAAATCAGAACGGTGTCGCCCACGCCAGCCTCCTGAACTCGCCGAGGATACTCCACGAACGTGGTTAACGCATATTGAACCAATTCAGCTCGAAATCGCCCCATCGACGACTCTGGAGGCGCCATGACCGCCGAGCAGCCCGTCATGCCTTTGGGCGTGCGGCTCTTTCACGCCCAGGCGGCCCTGCTCGACGGCGATCTGGAGCGCGCCACCGCCAAATTCCTGCGGCTGGTCGCTGACGCACCCGCCATGCATCAGGCCCGCTATGGCTTGGCCAGCATCCTGCTGGCGGCCGGCGAACGGGAAGAGGCCGTCAAGGCCTTGGACGCCGCGCGAATTGTACATGCGGCCGAGATCCTCCGCGCCACGGACATAGACCTGCTGCGCTGCCAGCGGGACGGCCCCTATGCGGCGCAGATGGCTGACCGCCTGTACGGCGCCTCGCTCGTCGCCCTCGCTGGGGTGATCTACGGCCTGGCTGTCAACGCGGGCGGCGTGTCGATTTCGAACCTGCTCGGCTACGGACTATCGCTGCATCATCAGGGGCGGGCGGAGGAGGCCATCGAGCTGTTTCACACAGCCGCGAGCAAGGCCGACCACGCCGGCGTCGCCGAGTTCCAGCTGCCCGCGCACTTCGCGGCCGAAAATGGCGTAGAGCGCCATGCCGCCGAGGCCCGGCGATGGGCGGAACGCTATGCGCCTGGCCGGCCCGAGCCAGCGTTCGCCAACCGGCCTGACCCGAACCGCAGACTCCGCATCGGCTATGTCTGTCCGAGCTTCGTCAATAACCAGGCGCGCCAATTCGTGACGCCGCTGCTGGAGAACCATGACCCTGAGACGGTCGAGGTGTTCCTCTATCCCCAAGGCGAGGAAAATTGTGCGACCCAGGTCCCGCCGATGGTCGTGCGGCCTATCGGAAAGCTGCCGGATCCGGACGCGCTCGAGCTGATCCGCCGCGACCGGATTGACGTCCTCGTCGACTGCTGGGGCCATAACGCGGGCGGTCGCCTGACGCTGTTCGCCCTACGTCCAGCGCCGGTGCAGGTGACCTGGCTCAACTACATGCAGACCACCGGCGTCGCCGGTATCGACTACACCCTGCACAGCGACACGGTCGACCAGCCCGGCATGCAGGATTTGTTTGTCGAGAAGATCTGGCGCATGGGGGCCACCTCTGCGGCGTTCCGCCCCGACCGATCGCCGTCGCTCGCGCCAACGCCCATGGCGCGCAACGGCTATCCGACGTTCGGCAGCTTCAACCATCCTTCCAAGCTCACCGCCGCCACCATCGCGCTATGGTCGCGCATCCTGATGCGCAGCCCGAAGGCCCGGCTGGTGCTCAAGTACCGCTATTTCGCCGATCCGGTGTTGCGAGCCGCCATCGCCGCCCAGTTCGCGGCCCACGGGGTTGACCCGCTGCGGCTGGACTTCCGGGGCCATTCGGACGCGGACGCCTATGCCGCCGAGTTCGACCACATCGATCTAGCGCTGGATCCGACCCCCGCCCCGGGCGGCACCACCTCGCTGGAGGCTCTGGCCCACGGCGTGCCGGTCCTGACACTGGCTGGCGATACATACTATGCGCGTATCGGCATCGAGTTGCTCGCGGGCGCCCGCCTGCCGGAGCTAATCGCTTACAGCCCGGACGACTACGTCGACACTGCCGTCGCCGTCACCGCCGAGGCTGGGCGTCTGCAGGCGCTGCGCGACCGCGTCGCCCCCGGTTTCGCCGCTGCGCCCTATCGTGACGAGACAGCCATCACTCGCCGGTTCGAAGCTTCGTATCGGGAGATGTTCCGCATCTGGTGCGACACGCAGGCGGCCAACCCGGCGCCCGACGACAGGCCGAGCGAACCCGCCCTTTGCGAGATCGATCAATGACTGCAATGGCTGAGCCAGCGGGCGTGGAGGAACTCTTGTCCATCGCGCAGGGCGCCCTGATCGCGCACGACGTCCGAGGTGCGCAGGCCGCGCTAGATCAGCTGCCGTCTTCGACTGACGATGACCCCCTCGTCGGCTACATCCGGGCTGCGGCCCTGTTCGCCGCGGGCGACGTGGAGGGCGCAGAGGCCGTGCTGGCGCGGGCGCGAAACCTGCATGTGCGGCGGATCGTGCAGGCGGCGGGCGGCGACCTCGACCGTCTTTCCACCGACCCTGCCTACGCCGTGGAGGTCGGGCGCCGGTTCTACAACGCCAAGCAGATGGCTCCGGCTGCCGCGGCCTTCGCTTACGCCGCCGCGATCCACGGTCCGCTCATGCTGACGGCGCTGCAGTTACACGCCGAGGCCCTGCACTACGAGGGCCGGGTCGACGAGGCCGCCACCGCCTTCGCCGCCGTTTTTCGGCTGGAGCCAACGCCCCAGCGACACAGCTTTTTCCTCTATTCCCTATTCTTCGTGGCCGACGGCGTGCGCCGCCACGCCGAGGAAGCGCGCAACTGGGCTCGCCTGTGGGCCAACGACGCCCTGCCGCCCCGCCCGTGCTTCGCTCTCGAACCGCATGGCGGCAGGCCCCTGCGGGTCGGCTACGTCGCACCGAGCTTCACGGTCAACCAGACCCGCCAATTCATGCACCCGCTGCTGTCGGCGCACGACCCGAAGGCCGTGGAAATATTCCTGTATGTCGAGGCGGCGGAGCAGGAGCGCGCGCCCCCGCACATCCATCTGCGCTCGACCCGGGGGGTCGAGCCCGACGAGATCGCCCAACAGATTCGCCGGGACCGGATCGACATCCTGGTCGACGTCTGGGGGCACGCCGCGCGCAACATACTCCAGGTGTTCGGCCGCAAGCCCGCGCCCGTGCAGATCAGTTGGCTCAATTACATGCAGACCACCGGCCTAGCCGCCATGGACTATGTCCTGCACGGCGACTTCATGGACGCGCCCGGCAAGGTGGAAGCATTCAACGAGGCGATCTGTGACCTGGGCCCTGTGACGGGCCTGTTCCAGCCCGATCCCCAGGCCATGCCTTCGCCCTCCCCGGCCCTGGCCAGGGGCTATGTCACCTTCGCCAGCTTCAACCATCCGGCCAAGATCAGCGCGGCGACCCTCGCGGCCTGGGCCAGGATCCTCAAGGCTTGCCCGACCGCCCGGCTGAAGTTCAAATACGCGCCCTTTTCGGATCCGGTGCTGCAGGCCCAGTTTCAGGCGCGCTTCCTGGCCCATGGGGTCGCGCCTGAACATCTGCAGTTCGAGGGCCACGGTCAGGGCGCCGATTACGAGCGCGCGTTCAGCGAAATCGACCTGGCGCTCGACCCGTCGCCCTGCCCCGGCGGCACCACGACGCTTGAGGCGTTTTCGCGCGGTGTGCCGGTCCTGACCCTGGACGGCCAGGACTTCTATGCACGCATCGGCGTGCAGCCGCTGATGGCGATCGGCTTACGCGAACTGATCGCCCACGACTGGGACGACTATGTCGCGCGGGCGGTGGAGCTGGCCCAGGACATTCCCCGCCTGGCGCAGCTCCGCGCCGAAATTCGTGCTCGCTTCGACGCCTCACCGTACCAGGACGCCCCTGGCTTTGCGCGGCGACTCGAGGCCACCTATCGTCGCCTCTTCGAGAAGAGGCTCATCCAGCGACTTGATGCGACAGGCAAAGCGGCGTGATCGAAATCGGCTTTCTCGGCCACGCCAGTCTGCTGTTCCGCGGTGCGACGGGCAGTCTGGTGTGCGACCCCTGGTTTTCCACCGTGCCGATCTATGGCAACTCGGCCATCAAGTACCCGGTCGTGCCCGCGGAGCTTGAAGACGCGTTCCGGGGAGCCAGCCACGTCTATATCAGTCACCACCATGAGGATCATTTCCACGTCCCGTCGCTGGACCGCTTGTCGCGCGACGTGACGATCTACATCCCGTCATTCGAATATGTGACGCATCCGCGCGGGCGCAGCATGGAGCGCACCCTGCGGGCCATGGGCTTCAGCAAGGTCCAGCCTCTGGCCTCCTATGAGAGCGTGGAGATCGACCTCGGCGAGCCGGTCAGACTGACGCTGGTGCCCAGCGCGACCAGCCGCTGGCACGACTGGGAGAACAGCGGGATCATCGTCGAGACCGCCGACTGGAACGCCATCAACCTGAACGACAACCTCGCCGACAAGGACCTGTTGGCCGAGATACGCAAGCGTTGCCCGTCGCTGGACGTAGCGTTCGTCCCCGGCAGTCCATCCACGGAATACCCGGGCGCCTTCGACTTCACCGTGCGCGAGAAGATCTCGCTCGGGCGCAAGAAGCGCGACGAGATCAGCCAGGCTAAGCTGATCATCGAAGAGATCAAGCCGACCTACCTGGTGCCGATCGCCAGCGACATCGCCTGGCACCGCCCTCAGGACCAGTTCCGCAACTATTCCGACAAACCCACCCCCACCTCCTTCGCCAAGCGACTGATCGGCGCCGGCCTGGTGGGACGCGAGCGCTTCGTCATGCTGTCCCCCGGCGACTTTCTCGATCCCATCTCTGGCCAGGTGTCCTCTCTGGCCGGCCCGGTCAAATACGCAGGCTTCCGGCGGCGCTTGCGCGAGATCGGCGCGGACTACGGGCAGCTGATCGACGCCCATGACCGCTACGCGGCCCAAGGGGTGTTCGACCCGGACGCCTACGCGGCGCTGATTGAACAGCTCAACGCCTACATTCCCCCCTTCCCGCGCCCGGTCGCGCCGGTGAGGATCGACTTCCTGGTCGTCGGCTCAGACGCCCAGGCGCTGCGCCGCATGGGCGTGATGGCGGACGGCGAGAACGTCCGGGTTGAGGACCTGCCCGTGGACGACCAGGCCTGCGACCAGGAGATCGTCGTCCCGGAAGGCGTCTGGGCGGAGACCTTCGGCGGCAAGGTGCTGCGGCGCGACCTGTTCGGCCTATGCGTCAACCGCCAGCTCAAGCCGTTCCGCCCCGAGGTGGCGGCCCTGCGCTATTTCATCACCTACTATTTCGACCGCGGCGACCTCTCGCCCTGGCTGCGGATATCCGAGTCCGACCCCGTGGCCAACCAGGCCGAGATGCGCCGTCTGGCCAAGGACTTCGCTCCCCGCTTTCCGCTGCAGCGGCTGCAGCGGCACTACTGCGCGCGGACCCCGACGATCGCCTGTCATGAAGCCTAGCTGCCCCATCTGCCACGGCCAGGCCAACGAGGTCGCCAACCCGTTCTGCATCGCCCACGCCCAGCTGATCTATCCAGGCGCAGAGCTTCACCAGTTCATCTGCGAGGCGTGCGGCCACGGCGTGCTCAGACACGATATTCCTCCGGAGATTCTGTACAGTTCCGCCGTCGCCCTGCCGACCGACCATTCCGAGGGTGATCTCCGCTTCGAGTTTATCCGGCGCAACGCACCGCTGAACCAGGTCGACGGCGTGATCGCCGACATCGGCGGCGGACCCGGAGAATTGGCGGATCAGGCGCGCCGGGCCATCGGCCGACCGGCCTATGTGTTCGATTTCGTGGACCGGGTCGCCGCCGAGGGCGTCCAGTTTATCCCCATCGACCTCAACCAGGAGACCTGGCGCTTGCCGGGCCTACTGGCCGATCAGCGCCAGGCGACCAATCTCTTCATGCTCTCCCATGTGGTCGAGCACCTAGCCGATCCGTTCGTCCTGCTCGGCGACCTCCACGGGTTCACCAACAGTCTGGTCTATATTGAGGTCCCCGATTTCGGGGCCGAACATGGGCTTGGCTCGCTGAAGTTCTCGCTCAACAACCTGGATCACACCCACTACTTCACCGACCGCTCGCTGCTGCAACTGGTGCAGGCGGCTGGCTTTCGGGTGCTGGCCTTCGAGACCCAGGCGCCGCCGTACATGCCCGCGATCCGCGTGCTGTGCACGCCGCGCCGGGGCGGCAATGCGCTTGGCGACTACCACGCCCATTTCGCCGCCGTGGCCGGACGGCTGGCGGACAAGATCCGTAGCGCCGAGCGTGGCCGCGAGATCTGGGTCTGGGGATTGTCGGCCTTCATGGCCCAGGCCCTGGCCGATCTCGGCCCGGCGCGCAGCCGCGTGCGCAAGATCCTCGACACCCGTCACGGCCGCTCGGACTATCTTGGGATCGAGGTGATAACCGAGCCCGACGTCTCGCCGCCGGCCGGGGGCGCCAATCTGCTGATTGTCTGCGGCTCGACCTATTCCACCGTGCAGGGGGTCATCCGCGGCAAGGCCCAGGCCATCGCCCCCCAGGCGGAGTTTTTCGCCCCCCGGTTCTGATCAGCCGGACAATCCCCTCAAGGTGTCGTTGAAGCTTCGTAGCCGCGCCTCGCTCGCGGCGAACAGGCGGCCTGGGGCGTCGATCCGGTAGGCCGGGCTGATGCGGCGGCAGATCTGGTGGTCTTCTTGGAACACCTGGCGGTTCAGCCGCGTGGAGGACTCCATCAGGCTTTCCACCACTGGGTTGCCGGGCGTCTGGGCGCGGCCGCCCAGCAGGCGGCTGGAAAAATGCGTCCGCCCCGGAGTCCGGGCCGGCAGGAACATCTGCAGTGAATAGGAATAGCCGTAGGTCGAGGACAGCATCGCGAACGGGAACAGGAAGATGTTCGTATAGCCGCGATGGGCGTGGCGGACGTCGAAGTACCGGCCGATGGCGTCCAGGCTCCGAACGGAGCGGGCATCGGTCACTTCGGTCAGCCATATGGAATTTACCCCGGCGAATTCGAAGCGCCCTGGCGCAAGCTTCAGCACGGCCAGGCTCTCCGGATGGACCAAGTCGATGTGGTCGCTTTCCAGCGCGTTCTCCACCGCCACGCGCCAGTCGCACTCGAAGTCGTAGGCGTTCAGATCTCGCCGTCCGTCGATATCCTCGGCGATTGCAGCCAACCGCGGCGCCAATTCGCCGAGCTGGTCCTCCAGGCTGTGTTCCGGACGGGGACTGACGAACAGGAAGTCGCCGCACCAGGCGGTCGGAAAACTGTTCAGCTGCGGCGGCGGCGCGCCCTCGCCGACAACGGACTGGTGGTGCGTTGGAATGCGCAGGCAGCCGTTGCGATAGGTCCAGCCATGATAGGGACAGCTCGCCGGCGCATTGCCGGCCATGTCGACGAAGAAGCGCGTGCCCCGGTGCGGGCATACATTGTCGAAGGCGACGATGGAGCCCTGGTCGTTGTACAGCACGAGCTCGCCGGCAGCCCACGCGATGCGCAGGAAGTCCTTCGGGTTCGGCATCTCCGAGCGATGGGCCGCGAGATGCCAGTAGCCTTCCAGCAACCGCTGAAACGGAATCTCACTCACAGCCGTCTCGCCGGTGCGGCGAATAGGGTGGCGTCGTCGCCGGTGCGGCGCACCACCACCGCCCCGGCCCCGATGGTGCAGCGCTCGCCCACCGCCGTATTGGGAATCACCCGCGCGCCTGAACCGAAAAAGCTCTCGCGTCCGACGCTGACACCGCCCGTCAAGTCCACATGGCAGCTGAGCGTGCTGCAAGCGCCCACTGTCACGTCGTGGCCAACGCTGGCGAAGGCGTTCACCAGCACGTGCTCCTCGACCATGGCGTTCGCCGACACCATGGCGAACGGGCAGACGACCACGCCCCGGCCCAGCCGCGCCGAGGCCGACACCACGGCCGTGGGATGCACCAGGGTGGCGAAGCTGCGCCCGGCGTAACGCTCGGCGAGCATGCGCTTGCCCGCCGGGGTCCCGACCGCCATCACCGCCACTGCCGCGCCGAAGTCGAATCCGGCGGTGACCCCCAGTTGCGGAAGGTCGAAGCCGAAGGACTTCATCGGAGCATCGCCGTCGTCCAGATAACCGACAAAGCGCGACCCGTCCGCCGCCAGCGACGGGCTGAACCAGTCCACGATCTCCCGGGCCAAGGCGCCGCCACCCACCAGCACATAATCCGTCATCGTCGCTCTCCTCCCGTCGCGCGTCGCCGGCTCAAACGGCGGAATAGCCGCCGTCGACCGCCCAGATGGCCCCCGTCACCCACGCCGCCGCAGGCGACAGCAGGAACAGGGCGACGGAGGCAACGTCCTGTGGCGCGCCGAACCCCAGCGGGTGCGCCGCCTTATAGGCCGTCATCGCCGCCTCGGGCATCCCGCGGGCCAGGCGGCCATGCATTTCCGTCTCAACCCCGCCGGCGGCGATGCCGTTGACACGAATCCGGCGCGGCGCGAGCTCGCAGGCCAGCGAGCGCGTCAGCCCCTCCACCGCCGCCTTGGCCGCAGAATAAACCATCATGCCGGCCTGCCCCTGCCGGGCGGCGACGGAGGACATCATCACCAGGGCCCCGCCCTCTTTCATCACCCCGGCCTTGCCAGCCGCCTTGCCAAGTCCGATGGCGCCGTTCACCGCCGCGCCGAACACCTCTTCGATGTGCTTGGCCTTGGTCAGGCGCGCGGGCAGCACAAGCTCCACGCCGGCCGCATGGAACACTCCATCCAGCCCGCCCGCCTCGCCCGCCAGCCGCGTCGCCAGCGCCGCGGTCTCCTCGACCTCGCCCAGCGAGCCCGCCACTGCCACATGACCCTGGCCGGCCAGAGCGTCGACGGCGGCGTGCAGGCGTGTCTCGTCGCGGCCCAGCGCGATCACCCGGCCGCCGCAGCGCGCGACCAGCTCGGCCGTCGCCCGCCCCAGTCCGGACGAGGCGCCGGTGACCAGCACCGTCCTGCCCTCCATAGCCTGGTCAGAAAAGATCATGCCGACACCGTCTCCGCGCAGCCGAGCGGGTCCGCGTCGAACAGCGCCGCCCCCCAGGAATAGCCGACCCCGAATCCGACCAGCATCAGCCGCACAGGCTCTGCGACAAGGCGCGCGGCCAAATCATTGGTCAGCACCAGCGGAATTGAGGCCGAACTGGTGTTGCCGAAGCGGTCGATGTTGATTGGGACCCTCTCGGGCGCGCCGATCTTCTTGGCCAGATGACGCAGCATGAACTGGTTGGCCTGGTGCAGCACGAAGCTGTCCACCTGGTCGGCCGACCGCCCCGCGCGCTTCAGCGTATCCTGCACCAGCTTAGGCACCGCGCGCAGGGTGAAGGCGAACACCTCGCCCCCGTCCATAAACAGATGCTCCGGGTCCATGCCCGCAGGCCGTCGCGGATCGTGGGACGCCTGACGAAACCCGCCCCCGGGGATGATCAGGTTCGCAGCTCCTGCGCCATCCGTGCCCAGGACGAAATAGGCAGGCGGCGCCTCGGCCGCGTGTTCGACCGCAGTCGCCGATCCGGCGTCGCCGAATAGCAGCGCCGTGGCCCGGTCCGATGGATCGACCACGCGGCTGATGGTGTCGCCCGCCAACACCAGCACCCGGCGGCAACCGGCGGCGATCAGGCTCGCAGCCAACCACAGCCCGTAGACGTAGCCGGAGCAGCCGAGCCCGACGTCGAACGCCTGGCAGTGCGACGCCAAGCCTAGCCGGCCATGCAGGACGCAGGCGGTAGCGGGCAGGCGCTGGTCGAAGGTCTGGGAGACGAAGATCAGGGCGTCGATGCTGGCCGGGTCCCAATCGAGCGCCGCCAGCAGCCGCTGGGCGGCCGCAAAGCACAGATCCGACGCAGTCTGACCGTCCTCGACCCAGTAACGCGATTCGACGCCGATCATCTTGACCACGTCGGCCACCGCCTCGGCCCCAAGACGCTCGACGAAGGCCTCGTTCTCAAGCCGCCGCCGCGGCAGGGCGCTGACGACGCCAAGCAGGCGCACGCCGGCCACGGAGAAGCCCGGCGCAGCAGCTCCTACGGCGTCGGCGCCTGTCATCAGGCCGCTGCGATCAGGGCTTCGATGTCGCTCACCCGCTCGCAACGGGCCAGCGCCGCCCCCTCGACCAGGCAATTAAAGCACTCGTCGACCAAGGCGAGCGTCGACACGACGGCCAGGGAATCCCAGTTGTGATCAGCCAGGACCAAGCTGGGCCCGACTGCGGCGGGCTCTATCTCGAAGATCTCGGCCAAGCCTTCATAGAACGCGCTCATGTGCCCACCTTTCAAAAAACGATACTTGTCGCCGCCCAGGAATAGCCGACGCCGAACCCGACCAACATGGCCCGCCGCGCGGCCACCGCCCCGGCCCCGGCCCTCATCAGCGGCTCCAGCGCCAGAGGAATAGTTGAGGAGACGGTATTCCCGCAGTGCTCCATCGCGACGACGAATCGTTGCGCGTCGATGGCCAGTTTGCGCCGGAGCCGCTCGAGCATGAAGGCGTTGGCCTGGTGGAACACGAACAGGTCGAAGTCCTCCATCGCGAGCTGCGAACGCTCCAGCAGCTGGCGCACGACCGTCGGCACGGCGCCGAGCGTGAAGGCCATGACCTCGGCCCCGTTCATATAGAGGTTGTCCAGAGTGCGAATATTGCCCGAGGCGTCCTGCGTCTCCAACGCCGTCTCGGCCGTGCGCGCCCGCCGGGCGCCGCCGGTCGGGACGATCAGGTTGTTCGCGCCCCGCCCATCCGTCCCGAACACGAAGGGACCCATGCTGGCGCGCCCGTCGACCGAAGCCTCGACCAGGGTCGCGGCCGCGCCGTCGCCAAATAGGGTGCGCACGCTGCGGTCGAGCGGATGCAGCAGCTTGGAATAGGTGTCCGCCGTGACCAGCAGCACGCGCCGCGCCGAGCCGCTCATGATCAAGCCCTGGGCCAACGCCAAGCCGTAGACGTAGCCCGAGCAGCCCAAACTGTAGTCCAGAGCGCCGCAGTCACCGCGCAGGGCCAGCCGCGCGTGCAGAATGCAGGCCGTGGCGGGCAGCAGATAGTCCGGCGCCTGGGTGCAGAAGATCAGCATGTCGATGGAAGACGGGGCGATGCCATGAACTTCGAACAGCCGCCGCGCCGCCGCCTCGCCCAGGTCGCCGGCGGTCTCCTCGGGTCCGGCGATATGTCGCTCGCGCACGCCGGTCTTTTCGAAGATTTTCTCGGCGCTCCAGCCATCGAAGCTCGCGGCCAGCTCTTCGTTGCTCAGCACACGCGACGGCAGGTGGCCGGCGATCGCCGTGACCGCCGCGTTCAGCACGGCGCGCGCCCCGTTCCGGTCATCGCCAGCCGCGGACAGAGCAACGAGCCGCCAACCCCGGCAGAGGCGGCGCGCATTATTCGGGGCTGAGCCATGGTGGATTCAGGGCCTTGAAAGACGCCTGAACTAGACCATCCGCATGGTTAACGCCGCGTTAGCAATCAGCGCGCGCGGACCCGCCCCTAGGCCCGCATCTTGCGGGCGGCGTACTTGGCGTCGCGCTTGGCCTTGGCTTCGGCCGCCGACAGGGCCTTGCGTTCCTTGCGTTGCTCGCGCTTGGTCGTCAGCACGGCCTCTTCGGCCTCCGCGCGTGCGCGCTCAGCCTCCAGCGCCGCCTCAAGGATGGCCTGGGCCTTGGCCGCCTTGGCGTCGGCGCGCGCCTGGCGCACGGCCTGCAGCTCGGCCTCGCGCTGGGCGGCCCGCTCGGCGTGGAGCGGATCGATTTGCGCGGGCTTGGGGGTGAACTTGGCGAGCTGCGCCTTCCTGGCCGCCGCGGCGGCTTGCAGACGGTCGTCAAAGCCGGTCTTGAGTCTGTTGTTCTGCATGTGTCCTTTCGGGGCTCAACGTTACACAGGCAACCAGAGTGAGGCGCCGCGTCCTGAGCTTGCCGATGATGGCGAGTGAAGCGGGCCCGATAGCACAATTGGTCGAGCGCGGTAACCCTCGGACGAAGAATTAGTTGCCAAAGGCGCACGCCCATGAGGGTCATGACGGCGGCGCGCAGGGGCGCTATGCAGGCGCCATGAGTCCTCAAATCCGGATCTGGACCTGCGCCGCCTTCCTGCCGGCCTATGGCTGCGGCGGCTGGGCCAGCGTGCGCATGGCGGGCGGCCAGACGACGGGCGTGGCCGGCGGCGAGCGCCATGCCACCGCGCGGCGCATCGCGCTCGCGGGCCTGGCGGCGGCTTTGCGCGATCTTCCGCCCGCCGGCGCGGGGACTGCCATAAGCATCCAGACAACGAGCGCCGAGCTGGCCGAGTTCACCGCCGTCCTGGCGCGTCTCGGCCAGCCGAGCCAGGACGAAATTCCGGCCGAAGACCTCGATCTGTGGGCCCAGATTCTCACCGCCTCCAAGGGCCGCCGCATGACCCTGACCCGCACGACCTCGCAGCCGGGCGCGCCGGCGGCCTTCACCACCGCCTGGGCGCAATTCGCACGCGACAAGGCCAAGGCGAGCGGACCGTTCAGCGCGCCGATCCCGAAGGTGAACCTGGCCAAGTTTCCGGGTGTGAGTTGATCGATGCCGAAGGTCGGCGGCTCGGCCGCCCCGTCGGAGTCGGGGCTAGGGCGTCAACGGTGATCTGCAAGTAAACCGGGAATGACGGCCGGCGATTTGTCGAGGTTCGGTAGTACGGCTCCGTCTGACCCCAAACCCAGAGTGGGATGACAGGCGCCCCCGCCCGGTATTCTCATCGGGCTGAAACGAGCGCGCGTTCCCGTTTGGCGACAAGACGCGAGCCTGTTCTACACTTTAGAACTGACAACGAGATTCTGTTTTAAGGCGATTTCGTCCTAAACCATCTTGCTCTGAAACAAGATTCACCGTTCAGTTCGGCCACTGCTGAATCGGAGCTAATCAAGGCGCCGACGGCTTGGGAAGGAACCTAGGAATGAAGCTCAAACTACTCGCGCTCGTCGCCGGTCTCGCCGCCGCGGCCTCGGCTAGCGCCCAGCCGCCGGCGCCGCCGCCGGAGGCCATGGCCGCCGTGCAAAAAGCCTGCGCCGCCGACGCCGCCAGCCTCTGCGCCGGCAAGACCGACCAGCAGATCCCAATGTGCCTGTTCGCCAATACCGACAAGGTCAGCCCCGGCTGCAAGGAAGCCATGTCCAAGCTGCCGCCTCCGGGCGGCCCGCCGCCGAGCTAGCCCCATAGCCCCACAGGTGCGGATCCCATCCTTCGCGTGAAGCGGCTTCGACACTGATTTCGCAGCCCAAGGAGGATGGGCCTACCTCGACTACGCGAGGGCGCCCTATTCATAATTGTCTCTAAGAATTTCCTCGCGGAGGACGCTCATGAAGACGTCGCTGGCTTTCCTGCTGATGCTCGGCGCCGTGGGCGCCGCCGCGCCGGCTCTCGCACAGGCGCCCGTAGTCGCCGCGGAAAATCAGGCGGCGCTGCTCAAGGATAAAGACCCGCAATTGGCGGCCAACAAGAAGGTGGTGTTCGATTTCTTACGCATCGTGCTCGATGCGGCTCATACCGAGCAGGGGGACAAGTTCGTGGACCCCGGCTACATCGAGCACAATCCGGTGATCCCCACTGGGCGGGCCGGCCTCTTGAAGCTTTTCGGTCAGATGCCGAGGAAGGAAGTCCAGCCCACCCTCCGCGGCCTGGTGGCGGTCACGGCCGATGGCGATCTGGTGACTGTCGTATCGGTTGCCGAGGTGGATGAACCGCACAAGCCGGGGGCGAAATACACCACGTCCCACTTCGACATGTTCCGCCTGAAGAACGGCAGGATTATCGAACATTGGGACGACGACAAGAAGGGTGGCGACGCGCCGCAAGGCCCACCGCCTCCGGGCTGATCGCTGACGGAACAAGGAGGGACGAGCACCCCTTCCCGCCACCCCACACCGCCGCGCCGCCATAAAATAATATCGGCTGGCAAAGGCGGTGCTTGATATGGCCCTCCGTCGCTCCCATCTTGGCCATGTTTCCAAGCTTTGCCATGACAGGTCCCGGGGGGGACATGCGCAGCTCTTCGTTCATGTCCGTATCAGAGCCGTCCTATGGGCCGGTCGATCGCTTTGTCGTCGGCGCCGTTCTGGCGTTCACGCTTGGCCTTGCCGGCTGCGGCGAACGGGAGACGCCGTTGACCCACATCCAGCCGATATCGATCAGCAACCGGGTCGTGGTGCTCAACGCCGACACTCTGGTGATCGACGGGCGCCACGTGCATCTGTCGAATGCGTCCGCCCCCCAAAGCACGCTGCATTCGCGCTGCTGGGCCGAAGCGCTCCTGGCGGCCAACGAAATCGCCTATGTCCGCGAGCTGGTGAACCGCGCCCAGACTATCGATTTTAGACCCACAGGCCAGGTGGACGAGTACAATCGCGCCTTGGGCGCGGTTTTTTTGGACGGAATGGACCTGGGCGAGGATCTGTACCAGCACGGCTTGGCCGCCCGCATCACCGATCCGCGGTTCGACTGGTGCCAGCCGATTAGCCAAGAGGCCCAGGGAGCGCCCCCGATTTCCGCCGTGGTCCGCCTGGGGCAATAAGCACCCGCCCGCCTGCGGTCTGCTCGCTTTTTCCTTGGAGGTTCACCGCTTGAGCACGACGCGTTCCGGCGGAATCGCCCAAACGCTGAACCTTGCCCTAAATTCAAAGAGGTAGAGCTTGATTCAGGCTTCAAGATGAAGCCATCAGGCTCTAGGGTTCCCCCGACATATTTCGAGGTATCCGTCGTGACTCCAGGGCCGGCATGAGCAAGAAGAACAGGCCGTTGAATTTCTCCGAGCCGGACTTCGCCGAGGCCGTTCCGTCCCCCGGACCGAAGGAGGATGCGATGATGCTGGAGGCGCCGCCCATGCCGGGCCGCAAAGCCCCCGCGCCTGCGGCGTCCGCCGACGCGGCCACCCATGATTTTTCTCGCGATCTGGCCGTATTCAGCCAACCGGCCGCACCGGTCGGTCCTAACGCGGCGGTGCTCTATTTGATGGCGGCCACGGCCACGGCCCTGTGGGTCGGCGGCTTGGCGGCCTTCGTCTTCGGCTACCGCTCCCGCCTGGACCCGTTCGCCTATGAGCCCTTCACGGCCACGATCCTGACTCTCCTGGCGCTGGCGCCGGTGGGTCTGATCTGGATCGGAACCTTCGCCCTGCGCCAGGGGCTGATGCTGTTGGCGGAGACGCGCCGCATGCAGGCCCTATCCGACCATATTCTCGGCCCGGCCGCCTTGGCGGCGGCCCAGACCGGCTCAACGGTAGACGCCATTCGCCTGGAGGTCGACAGCGCCCTGCAAACCGTGTCGCAAGCCCGCGGGCAGTTGCTGCAACTGCGGCATGGCCTCGCCGAAGAGGCCCAGCGGCTGCTCGACGCGGCGGCGGGCTCCGAGCGGGCGGCCGGCAACCTGGTTCGAACCCTCGGCGACGAACGCCAAGGGTTCTCGGCCCTGTCAGGACGGCTGGAGGGGCAAGCGGCCGACATCCGCGAGGCCATCACCCGCCACGCGCGCATGGTGGCCGAGGCGTCCGACCTGGCCCAGACCCAGATTCAAGAGGCCGAGGCGGCGCTGGCGGCCCGGGCCGCGGATCTGGCCGCCGCCGCGGGCGAGGCCACGGACGCTGCGCGGTCGGCCGGCGACGACCTCGCGCGCCAGGCTGTGCGGCTGGAAGCGGCCGGCGTCACCGTGGGCGAACAGGTCCAAGTGATCGAGGAGAGCCTGACCCATCAGCGCGCGGCCCTGGTCTCCCTGTCCAGCAGCCTGCGCACCGACCAGGAGGACCTGGCGGTCAACTTCGAGACGCTGCGGGCCCAGTTCCTGGAAATCATGCGCCAGTCCGAGCATGAGTCCCAGGACCTCGCTACCGCAGCCTCACGCGGGGCGCATATTCTGCGCGATCTGATCGCCGAGGCCGCTGAACAGATCCGCGAGATGAGCGAGAGGGCCCAGACCGAGCGCGACCTGCTCGGCGGCGCCGCCCTGCAGTCTCTGGGGGCGTTCTCGGAGGCGGCGGCGTTCGAGCGCCGGGCCCTGGAGGAAGAAACCCAGAGGGCGATCGACGCGCTCAGCATCGCCGCCGAACAGGCGCACAAGGCCGCGGAGAGCGCATGCGAGGCCGCCAAGCGCAAGGTGGAGCAACTGTCCGAGGCCGCCTTCGCCGCCGGCCAGAAGGCCGATGCGGCCTTCGGGGACCGACTGGACCAAGCGCGCGATCTGATCGAACGTTCGGTGGAGCTGGTGGATGAAGCCGGGGCCCAATCGGTGGCCCGGCTCGATCTCAGCGTCGCCTCGGCCCGGCGCGCGCTGGAAGACCTTCAGGGGGGGCTAGCCGAGATCGCGGCCCACGAAGCCCGGATGCCGGCTGAGGCCGCTGCGCACGGCCAGCAGGTCAAGGCGGCCCTCGACATCGCCACCCAAGCCTTGCTGGATTCAGCCCGGACGGCTTCGGCTGAGTTGCAGTCCATCGACGGGGCTTTCCAGGAACGGGTCAAGCGCAACTACGAAATGCTCAGCGAAGCGGTGCGCCTGATGGGCGTGATGGGCGGCGGCGCGGCGGCGCGCGCCAGCGGAGGACTTACCCCGCCGCCGCGCTCCTCCAATCCATCGTTGCGCCCGCGACTGGGCGAAAGCGCAGAACACCGCCGCCCTGCGGAGTCCACATCCGGCGCCGGGGCCGAACCGCGCCGCCGGCTGAAGCTCACCCCCACGGCCTCGGACGAGGCGTTAAAAACGGTGTTCGAACCGGCCGCCGACAAGCGCGCATCCGAGCGCGGACAGGAGCGCGACGCGGAAGGCGACGGCTGGACCTGGACCGACCTACTCGCCTCGCTGGGCTCCGAACAGGTTGCAGGCGAGGATGAGCTGGAACAGATATTGATCGAGGAAATCCGCGCCCTGGGCGTGGATCCGATGGCCCTATTCCCCGAACCGCGTCTGGAGGAAATCGCCACCGCGCTGGAAACGGGCGACCTGGGCGGCGCCCGCGAGATCGCTCATCGCCAGGCTCCGGCCGCAATCCGCAAACTGGCTCGGCGGGTGCTGTCCGACAAGCTGCTGCGGGCCCAGGCCGACAGTTTCATCCAGCACCAGACGAGCCGGCTGGAGGAAGCCATTCGGCGGGGGCAGACCCGCGTGGCCATCGCCCGCGGCCTGGCCAGCGAGACGGGCCGCGCCTACCTGATGTTCGATGCGGCGGTGGGCGACCTGAACTGATGGGGACGCTGGACGTCCGCGAGGAGCGCTGGCCTATCGCCGGCGCCTTTGTCATTTCCCGGGGCGCCAAGACCGAGGCCCAGGTGATCACGGCGGAAATTCACCAAGATGGCGCCGCCGGCCGCGGCGAATGCACCCCCTACCCCCGCTATGGCGAGACCTGCGCCGGCGTCGGGGAACAGATCGAAAGCCTGCGCGCGCGGATCGAGGCCGATCTGGACCGCCAGAGTCTGCAGGGCCTGCTGCCCGCCGGGGCCGCGCGCAACGCCCTGGACTGCGCCCTATGGGACCTGCAAGCCAAGCGCGTCGGTGTTCCGGCCTGGGCCCTGGCGGGGCTGGCCCGCCTGGATCCGGTCAAGACGGCCTACACCTTGAGTCTGGCCGAGCCCGAGGCCATGGCCCAGCAGGCCCGCGCCAACAACCGCCGGCCCATGCTGAAGCTGAAGATCGGCGGACCCGACGACCTGGACCGGGTCGAGGCGGTGCGTGCAGCCGCGCCCAAATGCCGGCTGATCGTGGACGCCAACGAGGGGCTGGACTTCGATGCCTTGCGTCGGCTGGCTCCGGACCTCAAGCGGCTGGACGTCAAGCTGGTGGAGCAGCCGCTGAAGGCGGGCGAAGACGAGGCTTTGGAAGGCTATGACTGTCCCGTGCCGCTATGCGCGGACGAGAGTCTGCACACGCGGACCGAGCTTGCGGCCTGCGCGCGGCGGTACGCCTGCATCAACGTCAAGCTGGACAAGGCCGGCGGGCTGACCGAAGCCCTGGCCCTCGTCCGCGAGGCCCGGAGCCTGGGATTGGAGATCATGATCGGCTGCATGGTGGCGACGTCGCTGGCTATAGCGCCGGCGCTGATCCTGGCCCAGGGCGCCGCGTTCGTGGATCTGGACGGCCCGCTGCTCCTGGCCAAGGACCGTGAGCCGGGACTGATCTACCGGGGCTCGATGATCGAACCGTTCGCCCCGGCCCTGTGGGGATGAGCCGCCTGCTGATCTGCGGATTTGGCTCCTTTCCTCGGGCGCCCGTCAATCCGGCCGCCCTGGCGGTGGAAAGGCTGATGGCGGAAGATTGGGCGCCGGCTGGGGCTGAGGCGTCCTACGCCGTGACGCCGACCGTGTGGTCCAAGGCGCCTGAAGCGGTCCTTCATGCCGTGCAGGCCAGCGCCGCCGACGCCGTCCTGCTGATCGGCGTGGCCGTTGAAGCGCAAGCCTTCCGCGTGGAGACACAGGCCCAAAACCGCGCCGATCACGTCCAGCCCGACGCGGAAGACCAACTGTGGCCGCAAGCCCTGATCGAGCCCCATGGACCGGCCCAGCGGCCGGTCGGCGCGCCGGCGCGGGCGATGCGGTCGGCCATAGCCGCGGCCGGCTTACCGGCCATCCTGTCCGGCGACGCGGGCGACTATCTGTGCAACTTCACCCTCTATCGGGTGCTCGCCCAGGTCCCGATGACCGGGTTCCTGCATGTGCCGGCGGTCGGCCTGCGGTTCGCCCTGACGGATATCTGCACAGCGGTTCGCGCAGCCGCCACAGCCTTCGCTGCTCAATTGGTGTAGACTAGAAACCATGGAAAGATCTTCGCGCCTGCTGCTCACCTTGGTCGGACTGAGCGGGTTGCTCGCCGTATCGGCCGGCGCCTTCGGCGCGCATGGCGTCAGTGACCCCACAGCCAAGAGTTGGCTTGAGACAGGCGGACATTACCAACTGGTCCACGCAGCCGCCGCCATGGCCGCCTGGCTTTACGCGCGCCAGGGCCTGCATCTGGCCAAGCTCAGCGCCTGGCTGTTCCTGGCCGGCGCCGTGATCTTCTCCGGAACGCTCTATCTGATGGCCTTCGGCGCCCCTCGGTGGTTGGGCGCGGTCACGCCGATCGGCGGTCTTTTGCTAATGGCCGGCTGGGCGCTACTGGCCCTGGCCGGCGCCCGAGGTCCCGGCAAACCGTTGGCCGACAAGCCGGCCTCACGCTAACGCTTGGACGGCGGTCCAGAATTGGCCATAAGAACCCGTATGGACCGCAACCCGCCGCTTTTATCGACGCAGGGCCAAGCCGGAACCCGACGCGGGCTCTATGGCGAGCAGGAGCCCTACGACTTCGACTGGATCGACACCGGCGACGGGCACGAGGTGTTCTACGAGGTGTGCGGCAATCCCAAGGGCAAGCCGGCGGTGGTGCTGCATGGCGGCCCCGGCGGCGCCATCAACCCGACCATGCGCCGCTTCTTCGATCCCAAGCGCTGGCGCACGGTGCTGTTCGACCAGCGCGGCTGCGGCCGCTCGCGCCCCAACGCCTCGCTTGAGAACAACACCACCTGGGACCTGATCGCCGACATCGAGCGCCTGCGCGAGCGGCTGGGCGTCGAAAAATGGACCGTGTTCGGCGGCTCCTGGGGATCGACCCTGGCCCTCGCCTACGCCATCGCCCATCCTGACCGGGTTGCCGGACTGATCCTACGCGGCGTGTTCCTGCTGACCCAGCGTGAGCTGCGCTGGTTCTACCAGGACGGCGCCTCCATGCTGTTTCCCGACGCCTGGGAGCGGTTCCTGCAGCCGATCCCCGCGCCAGAGCGGGACGACATGATCGGCGCCTACTACCGTCGACTGACCCATCCCAGCCGCTCGGTGCGCGCCGAGGCCGCCGCCGCCTGGAGCCAGTGGGAAGGCGACACCATCTCCATCCGCGGCCCGGAGGCGCGGCCCGCCAAGTTCAACGAGGCCGACTTCGCCATCGCCTTCGCCCGGATCGAGTGCCACTATTTTCAGAACCGCGGCTTCTTCGAGCATGACGGCTGGATCCTCAGCCAGATGGGCCGCATCGCCCACATCCCCGGATGGATCGTGCAAGGCCGCTTCGATGTGGTCACCCCGCTGGAGGCGGCCTGGAAGCTCAAGGCCGCCTGGCCCGCCGCCAAGTTCGACATCGTGTGGGACGCCGGCCACGCCTCCACCGAGCCGGGCATCATCGATGGCCTGGTGAGGGCGACCGACGCAGCGGCGGTGCTGTGACCTGCCGCCGAATTGAAGCGCCTGGGCCGATCTGAACGGAGTGAGTCGCGAGCAAGCGCCGCAAGGCATTGATCGAGGGCATGCGGGAGGCTGTCGCGCACGCCAAGGGCGATGCGACCGGCGCCCGCGTGTGCGCCGTCGAGATTCCCGATGTGCGAGCGATCCGCGAGCATCTGCACATATCGCAGAGCGATTTCGCCGAGGCCTAGGGTCGAAACCGTATTTCGTCCATCTCTATTGCTTAGTCCCACAAGAAGCGTGGCAATAAAATCGCTTGGCTTCTGATGTGGGTCGAGATCAGGGAAACGTTCTTGGAACCATTTTTCCTATCCGCCGTTTCTATAGGAGTCGTCAGGAAAAGGAATGTCGTCATGCGAATCTTAACGGCCGCGCTCGGCCTCGGATCGTACTTGGCCGTTATTAGTGGTAGCTCCATCGTCGCCACCCCGGCTTTCGCAGATACAGCACCTGGGACCTACGTGGCTTGCAATCAGTACAATGAGTGCTGGCGCGTTCACCATAGGTACGCCTACCCGGCGGACCAGGTAATTACCGTTCACGACAGCGACTGGTACGACGCTCATCAGCAGGACGCCCACTGGCGTTGGCTAAGTGATCCGGCCGACGACCGTGGATGGTATGATAGAGATGCGAATTGGCGGGCGGACCCCGGCGCACGCGCTGTGGTGGGCGGTGCGACCGGCGCAGGCATTGGCGCCGCTATCGGATGTGTCGTGACTCTTCCCATCGGCTGCGCCCCGGGCGCGGCGGTTGGCGCAGCCATAGGTGGCGGCACGGGCGCCGTCGCCGGCGCCGCCTCGACTCCGCAACATGAAGCGCCAGCCGACGAGCGCTAGCTAGCGGGAGCGGCCAGAGATTTGGAAGCTCTCGGTGAAGGGGCCCCCGGTAATGTCGGGGGCCTTTCCCTTGGCCTGGCGGGGTCAACCAGCTCCCAGGTCTGTTCCAATTGAGAGCGCCGCCAGGCGCTGGTCCATGTTCTCCGACCAGTCCAGCAAGCGCTACTGCTTGCCGCACGTGGGCCGCTTCGGCGCGCCACCCTCCAGACAGCCGATAGCGTAAACTTCGGCGGGCGCTCAGCGGCGGCGCCGAACCCTAAAGCAGCGCGCCCTGCCCGCTGGTCACCTCGGTGTAGCGGTGCACCTTGATCGACTGCACCAGGCCAAAGCCGATCATCACCGTGAGCATAACCGTGCCGCCGAAGGACATCAGCGGCATGGGCACGCCAACGACCGGCGCCAGGCCCATGACCATGGCGCCGTTGATCAGCACATAGAGGCCGAAGGTGGCCGTGACGCCCGAGCCGGCCAGACGTCCAAAGTGGCTGTGCGCGAGGCTGGAGGTGCGCAGGGCGATCAAGATCACCGCCAGATAGAGCACCAGCACCGAGAAACAGCCGATGAAGCCGAACTCCTCCGCTAGGGTGGAAAAAATGAAGTCGGTGTGTTTCTCGGGTAGGAAGTTGAGCTGGCTCTGCGAGCCCAGGCCAAAACCCCGACCCAAAAGCCCCCCCGAGCCAAGGGCGATCTTGGACTGAAGGATGTGGTAACCGGAGCCGGAGGGATCGTCCTCGGGGTGCAGGAAGGTGAACAGCCGGTCGCGCTGATAGGGCTTCATCACATTGAACAGCACCGGCACAGCCGCCAGCACGGCCACGCCGCCAACCGCCATGGCGCGTATGGAAAGCCCCGCCAGTATCACGACCGCGCCGCCCGTCAGGAGCAGAAGGATCGCCGTGCCGAGATCAGGCTCCTTGGCCACCAGCAGCACCGGCACGGCGATCATCGCGGCGGGGATCAGCAGCTTCCAGGAGAAGCGAGCCTCCTTGGCTGAAATGCCGTGATAGTAGCGGGCCAGGGCTAGCACCAAGCCGATTTTCATGATCTCGGAAGGCTGGATACGCACGACGTGCAGGTTCAGCCAGCGGCGGGCGCCGAGCGACTCCTCGCCCTTGACCATCACAGCCAGCAGCAGCACCAAGCCGACCAGATAGACCGGATAGGCCGAGATGAACCATACCCGGATGTCCACCAGGGCAAGGGCGAGCGTCAGCAAAAGGCAAAGCCCGAAGCGGATCAGGTGTTTGGCGGCCCACGGCTCCCACGAACCATTGGCGATGGAATAGAGCATCAACGCTCCGACGCCGGCGATCAGGCACAAGAGAGCGCAGAAGGTCCAGTCGATCTCGCCGAACTTCACGACCAGACGGTCCCGCTGTCCGGGACGGGTTAAGGCGCTGGCTGTCATGTGGGTTTGCCCGAAACGATGTCGGTCGGCGGCGGAGGCTCGGCGCCGTCCGCCTGGCCGGCGGTGGGGATGGCGGGCATGGGCAGGGGCGTCTCGATGCGGGCGCGGATTTCGGGATCCTTGAGTAGGGCCACGCGCATGATCTCGCGCGCGATGGGCGCCGCGGCCTGGGCGCCAAAGCCGCCATGCTCCACCAGCACGCTCACGGCGTAGCGCGGATCGTCATAGGGCGCGAAGGCGATGAACCAGGCGTGGTCCCGCGTGGCCCACTCGCCCACCGCCCCATGCTGACCGTGCCCGCTGAGGTAGTTGTGCGCCTGGGCGGTGCCGGTTTTGCCCGCCATCTTGATCGGGCCAAGTCCAAGCTGGGCCGTGGCCGCCGCTGTGCCGTTGCCGCTGGTCACCGCCGCCATAGCGTCGCGCACGAAATCCAGATTGGCTTTCTGGAAAGGCAGGTCCGGCGCCGCGTCCCCAGGCGGCTGTAGCACCCCGCCGATAGACTTGATCAGGCGTGGATTGAGCGCCTTCAGCCCATTGGCCAGGCGCGAAGCCTGCACGCAAAGCTGGAGCGGATTGAAGTTCAGATAGCCCTGGCCGATGCCCATGGAGGGCGTCTCGCCAGGATGCCAGACCGGGTCGTTCTTGAAGGTGCGGCGCTTGTAGGCCGTATCGGGCACCAAGCCCGCCTTCTGGCCGGAGATGCCAATATCGAATGTCTGGCCAAGGCCGAACTGACGGGCCGTGGCGGCAATCTTGTCGGGGCCGATGCTGAGGGCGCACTGGTAGAAGTAAATATCGCAAGAAGTGGCGATGGCGCCGCGCAGATCCTGAGGACCGTGAGCCTCGTCGCAGTGCCAAACGCGCCCGCCCCACGCCCAGGCCTTGTTGCACACATGTACGGTGTGCGGATCGTAGCCGTTCTCCAGCGCCGCAAGCGCCACCATGGTCTTGAAGGTCGATCCGGGCGGATAGGTGGCGGTGAGCGCCTTGTTGAGCAACGGCTTGCGTTCGTAATCGGCCAGGGCCTTGTAGTCATCGGGCGGTACGCCCTTGACGAACAGGTTGGCGTCGAAGCTCGGAGCCGACAGAAGACAGAGTACGTCGCCCGAACGGCAATCCATCATCACCGCCGCGCCGGAATTCTCGCCGAATACGTCCAGGCCGCGGTTCTGGATGTCCGCGTCCAGAGACAGAACGATATCCTTGCCCGGCACCGGCTGCACGTCCCCGCGCGGGTCCTTGCGCACCACCCGCCCACGGGAGTCGACCTCGACCTTCTGGCCGCCCGCCTTGCCGCGCAGATTGATATCCTGGGACTTTTCCACGCCCTGCTTGCCGATGCGGAAACCGGGGTGGTGCAACAGCAGCTGGTCCTCATCAGGCCCCACGCGGGCCAAGTCGTCCTCGGACACGCGCGAGACGTAACCGATCACGTGGGCGAAGGCGCCGCCGAAATTGTAGACCCTCACCTCGCCCATATCCGGCGTCACGCCGGGCAACTCGGGCAGACGCGCATTGACCCGCGCAAACGCCTCCCAGGTCAGGTCGTCCGCGATCGCCACAGGGATGTAGCGCGAGCTCTGAGCGAACTCCCGTTGCAATTGTTTGCGGCGCTCGGAGGGAATCTCGATCACCTGGCCCACGGCGTCCAAGGCGCTGTCGATGTCCGACACCTCGTCGCGCGACACCAGAAGCCGGAAATTAGGGCGGTTGGAGGCTAGCTCCACCCCGTTGCGGTCGAGGATGCGACCGCGGGGTGGCGGAATCAGGCGGTAGTTGAACTGGTTGTTGGCGGACAGCTCCTTGTAACGGCCTGCCTCGATCAGCTGCAGTTCCATCAGCCGGCCGCTGAGCGCCAAGATGCTCACGCTCGCCAGTCCGCCCATGACCAAAGCCCGGCGATGGAACGAACCCTGCCGCTCATTGACCTCGTTGAAGAAGATCGACGGCTGAATGGTCATCGGAAGCGGACGTCAGCGTCCTCGAACCGTTCGATCAGACGGTGCGCGAAGGGATACAGCAAGACCGTGGGTAGGAACTGCCAGAAAGTCGGCACAAGATTGGGCGCTACGCCGGAATCCACGGCGGTGGCGGCATAGGCCACAGCCATGGCCACGCCGCAGGCGACGGCGAACCAAACCCACATCATCACGCGGCTCTGGCCAGTCATCATGCTGCGAGACAGCAACACCGTAAGGTAGGCGGAAATGAGGGCGAGCCCCCAAAGCCCGGTCAGGTCGCCCCACACCATATCCAGAAACAGACCCATGCCGAGCAGCACGAAGGGAGCCAGGATGGAGGGCCGCAGCACCGCCCAGGCGAAAACCGGCGCCATGGGAAACACGGGCTCAGGCAACTGCAGGCCCAAGACCTTGATCGGCGCGGCGAACAACAAGGTGGCTCCCAGGCAGATCAAGCTGGGAGCCCCGATCCAGCCCCAAAAGTCCATCCGATCGGCCTTAAAGCTCATGGCGTGGCCCCATGATCGGAGGCCGAAGCGCCGCCGCCGGTGACCATACCGGCAGGTCCCTTGGGCGCGGAGGACCCATCGGATGGTTTTGCCTTGGCCGCCAGGGCGGCGGCGGCCTTGGCGACGTCGGCCGGCGCCGCCATGATCACGGTCTGCGGCGAGGTCGGAGCCGGGGGCCCCGGAGGCAGGGGCAGAGCCGACAGCTCCTTCTGGTCCACCAGCTTGGAAAAGTCGGTGAACAGAATGATGCGCACGAAATCGATGGAGGATTCGGCCGCGTCCAGTTGAACACGCCAAACTCCGTCCAGTCCCTTGACCGCCGTGCCCACGGGAAGGCCCCGCGGGCCGAGCCCGCCATCGCCGGAGGTGAGCACCCGGTCGCCTTCCCGGACGGGGCTCTGCCCGCGCAGGTACTCCAACTTGGGAGCGGTGCTGGAATCCCCCGTCAGTATGGCCCGCGCGTCAGTCCGATCAATCAGCACGGGCGTCCGGCTGGCGACGTCGGTCAGCAGGAGGATGCGGCTGGCTCCGCGGGTGACGCCGATCACCCGGCCGACCAATCCGCGCTCGCTCATCACCGGGTTGCCGACCTCAACGCCCCGTTCCTTGCCCGCGTCCGCGAGACGGGTCTCCGAGAAGGGCCCGCGCGCGTCCAGGATCACCCGCGCCGTAACCATGGGCACAGGCGGGTCGGTGCGGAAGCCCAGCAAAGCCTGATATCGGCTGGCGACGTTGCGCAGGGAGGCCACCTGATCGCGCAGGTCCTGCATCTCAGCCAGCTCCTGGCGAAGACGCCGGTTCTCGGATGCCGCGAAAAAGTAATCGCGCAGGAAATCGCTCGCTTGGGAGGCGACCCGTCCGGGAGCCGACAACGCTTGGCCGGCTGGCGCATTCACCGTGTCCGCAACGGCTCGGGCCACACCGTAAGCGGAGGCCTGCAAGGTCTCGCGCCGGTCGCTGAGCAGAAGGGCGATGGCCACCACGGCCGCCACCACCACGGCGACAGCTACGGTCCAGGTCAGCGGGACCTTGAGATCCTGAAAATGTCCGTCTCGATAGGACAAACGGCCCTCTCCAAGCGCGCGCGAGTCCCGCAATGATAGGGCTTCTAGGCTATTAGGCCAGGGTAGACTCCAGCACGCCCTTCATCCACCGCGGATGTTCCAGAACCTTGCCGCAACCCAACGCCACGCAGGACAAAGGATCGTCCGCCACGGTCACGGGCAGGCCGGTGTGATCGCGAATTTCCGCATCCAGCCCCCGCAGCAGCGCCCCGCCGCCGGTCAGCATGATGCCCTTGTCTGCGATGTCACTGGCCAGCTCAGGCGGGGTGGCTTCAAGAGCCACCTTGACCGCCTCGACGATCTGTCCAACCGGTTCGGCCAGGGCGTCAGCCGCCTGCTTTTCAGAGATGCGCACTTCGCGCGGCACGCCTTGCATGAGATCGCGGCCCTTGACCTCTATGGCCAAGCCCTCGCCGTCCGCCGGCGCGCGGGCCGTGCCGATTTCCTTCTTGATCCGTTCGGCGGTGGTCTCGCCGATCAGCAGATTATGGTTGCGGCGCATGTAGGAGATGATCGCCTCGTCCATCTTGTCGCCGCCCACCCGCACCGAACGCGAATAGACGATGCCCGACAGGGACAGCACGGCCACCTCAGTGGTGCCGCCGCCGATATCCACCACCATGGAGCCGGTGGGCTCGTGAATCGGCAAGCCCGCGCCTATGGCGGCGGCCATGGGCTCGTCGATCAGGCCCACGCGGCGGGCCGAGGCGTTCAGACAGCTATCGTTGATGGCCCGGCGCTCCACCGCGGTGGCGCCTGACGGCACGCACACGATCACCTTGGGATTCACGAAGCCCTTGCGGTTGTGGACCTTGCGGATGAAGTACTTGATCATCTCTTCGGCCACTTCGAAGTCGGCGATGACTCCGTCGCGCATGGGGCGGATCGCCTCCATGTGCCCCGGCGTGCGGCCGAGCATTTGCTTGGCTTCGATCCCCACCGCATGCACGACCTTGCGGCCGCCGACGTTGCGCAGGGCCACAACGGACGGCTCATTGAGCACGATGCCCTTACCCTTCATGTAGATCAGGGTGTTGGCGGTGCCGAGGTCGATGGCGATGTCATTTGAGATGACGCCGAAGAGAGACGAGAACATGCAGTGCCTTGGCGGGTGTCCGGGGCAAGAGGATCGGGGCGACGCGTCCGGCGACGCCAAGAATTGGCTTGGAGAGCTTTTAGATCGCGCGGACAAGTCCGTTTGCCCTGCTAAGACCATCATTTCAAGGCTTTTCGCTGTGGTGCGGCGCCAGCGCTTGAAGCTTCCCCCAATAGGCGAAAAGCCGCTCTTCAAAAATACCCCTAAATACCCGGTTCAGAAGGGAATTTAGAACTCAACTCAAGGCGGTCATCACCACGCCCGCCGCGACCAGGGCGCCGGCCAGCCATTGCCATGCGCTAAGCCGTTCGCGGAATATCCTGCGCCCGGCCAAAGCAGCCACCGGCGCCTCAATCACGCCCAGGGCGCGCACCGGGGCCGCTGGCGTCAGCGCCAGGGCCGTCAGCCAGCAGCTCGACGCCAGGGCGCCGCAGAGGCCCGCAGCCAGAGACTGACGCCAGGCGGCGAATACGGACCTGAGCGCGGGACGGTCCCAGATCGCCAACAGCGCCGTTAGGGCCACGGCTTGCAGGGCCTGGGTGACGCTGACCGTGCACACGGCGGCGAAGATCGGATGCAGATGATCGAGTTGCACCGTTGCCTGACGATAGGCGTTCAGCGCATAGCCGAAGGTCAAGCCCGACAGTAGACCGAACGCGCCGCCGGAAATCGGCTGCGGACCGCCCATCTCGCGCGGCCAGGTCAGCACCACCAGGGCGCCGCTAGTGATCGCCACCCCAATCCAGGCGATGACGCTTAATTGGTCATGGAACACGAGCAAACCCAGGATCGCCGCCATGGGCAAGGCGCTCTGCTGCATGGACGTCCCGACCGCGAAGCCCGCCCGACGCATGGCCACCAGCAGGCTTGCGGTGGCCAGCACCTGGCTGACCGCCCCCGACACGGCGGCCCACCAGAACAGCGGCGTGAAGTGCAGGCTCGCGCCGGGCGTCAGGGCCTTGGCGACGAGCGCGAAAACCGCGGCGAAGGGCAAGCCGAACAGGAACCGCACCAGCGTCGCCGCCCACGGACCGGACTTGGGCAAGAGCCCGCGCTGCAAAGCGTTGCGCGCCACCTGCAGCACCGAGGCGGCGATGGTCGAGGGTATCCACAGGGCGGTGAAAGTGAACATGACGGACCTGAGCAAACGAGCTCCCCCACTCGCGGGCGAGCTGTCAGCGTAGCTGACTGAGGGGCGTTCCGCGGCGCAGCCGCATGCCCCCTCCACCGCTACGCGGTTCCCCTCCCCCGCAAGCGGGGGAGGTCGCAAGGGATGGAACGGCTTAGAACCCCGAAGCGATCAGGGGTTCGGGCGCGGTCTTCTCGCGGCGCTGAACGAGGTTGTTCAGGGCGTTGACATAGGCTTTGGCCGAAGCGGTGAGGGTGTCGGTGTCCGCAGCGTGGCCGGTGGCGATATGGCCGCCCTCCTCCAGCCGGACCGAGACCTGGGCCTGGGCGTCGGTGCCCTCGGTGACGGCATGCACCTGGAACAGGCGCAGCTCCGCCTCGTGCGGCGCGATCTTGCGGATAGCGTTGAACACCGCGTCCACCGGACCGTCGCCAGACGACTGCGCAGACTTGGCCTCGCCGTCCACCACCAGCGTCAACTCCGCCGACTGGCCTTCGGTGCCGGCGATCACCCGCAGGCGTTGCACGGCGATACGTTCGGCCCCGGCCGCCAGGCTATCATCGACCAGGGCGATGATGTCCTCGTCGTAGACGTGCTTTTTCTTGTCGGCCAGATCCTTGAACCGCTGGAAGGCCTCGTCCAAAGCGTTCTGGCCCAGCTCGTAACCCAGGGCCTGCAGCTTTTCGCGAAAGGCGTGCCGGCCCGAGTGCTTGCCCATCACCAGGTTGGTGGCGCCCTGCCCCACATCCTCGGGCCGCATGATCTCGTAGGTCTCGGCGTTCTTCAGCATGCCATCCTGGTGGATGCCGCTCTCGTGGGCGAAGGCGTTCTTGCCGACGATGGCCTTGTTGTACTGCACCGGAAAGCCGGTGATGGCCGAGACATAGCGGCTGGCGCGGGTGATGTGCTCGCTGACCACGCCGGTGCGGAAATGCAGCCGATCAGCGCGGACCTTCAAGGCCATCACCACCTCTTCCAAGGCGGCGTTGCCGGCTCGTTCCCCGAGCCCATTGACTGCGCATTCAATCTGGCGCGCCCCGCCCTGCACCCCGGCCAGGCTGTTGGCCACGGCCAGGCCCAGGTCGTTGTGGCAGTGGGTAGAGAAGATCACCGTATCGGCGCCGGGCACATGCTCGATCAGATCGCGGAAGATCTCGGTGTACTCGGACGGATAGGTGTAGCCCACCGTGTCTGGGATGTTGATGGTGGCGGCGCCGGCCTTGATGGCCGCCTCCACGCAGCGGCGCAGGAAGTCCCGCTCGGTGCGGGTGGCGTCCTCGGCCGACCATTCAACTTCGCCGCACAGGTTGCGCGCCAGGGTCACCGAGCTGGTGACCAGCTCCAGCACCTCGTGCGGCGCCTTGTTCAGCTTCCACTTCATGTGCACCGGGCTTGTGGACAGGAAGGTGTGGATGCGGCCGCGCTTGGCCGGTGCGATGGCCTCGGCGCAGCGTTCGATGTCCTTGGCGCCGGCGCGGGCCAGGCCGCACACGGTGCTCTCCGTGACGATCTGCGAGATACGGCGCACGGCCTCGAAATCGCCGTTGGAGGCGATGGGGAAGCCCGCCTCGATCACGTCGACCCTCATTTCCTCGAGGATCTTGGCCAGCTCCAGCTTCTCGTTCAGGGACATGGAGGCGCCGGGCGACTGCTCGCCGTCGCGCATGGTGGTGTCGAATATGATCACGCGTTCGGATGTGGACGCGGTCTTGCTCCCTTCAGGGGAGGCTTCAGATTGTACGGACATGGGATTTTCTCTTCGCGGGAATGGACGTCGCAGTGTCTGTTCAAAGACCCCCCCTGCGCGCCCGGCCGCGAATAAACGCGGCTTAGGGCGCCCAGGGGCCGCTAAGCCCCGGGAGTCGCAGGCCCCAGGCAAATTCCCAGGCGTCGACGGCGTTGGTCGCGCGAATGCACATGCTCCGCATATAGCGAAATGCGAGAGTCGGGGCAAGCGAAGGCGCAAGTCGGTCTCGTTTGCGCGCAACGCGGTGGCGCTGCGTTGCAACACCGGCTAAACCCCGCGCGAAAGATAAAACGGAGCTTTCCCATGTCCTTGGAATCCGCCGCCCTTAGCCGCGTGAAGCCCTCCGCCACCTTGGCCGTGGACGCCAAAGCGCGCGCGCTGATCGCCGAAGGCCGCGACGTGATCGGCCTGGCGGCCGGCCAGCCGGACTTCGACACCCCGGACAACATCAAGGAAGCGGCCATCAAGGCCATTCGCGAGGGCAAGACCAAGTACACCGACGTGGACGGCACGCCGGACCTGAAGGACGCCGTGGCCGCCAAATTCAAGCGCGAGAACGGCCTGGACTACAAGCGCAGCCAAATCCACATCGCTCCGGGCGGCAAGCCGGTGCTGTACAACGCCCTGGTGGCCACCTTGAACGCCGGCGACGAGGTGATCGTGCCGGCGCCCTACTGGGTGTCCTACCCGGACATGGTGCTGCTGGCCGGCGGCGAGCCGGTGCGCGTGGCCACCGCCGAGGCGGACGGCTTCAAGCTGAAGCCCGAAGCCCTGGAGGCGGCGATCACGCCGCGCACCAAGTGGCTGATCCTCAACTCCCCGTCCAACCCGACCGGCGGAACCTACAGTCGCGCCGAGCTGCGCGCCCTGGCCGACGTGCTGCTGAAGCATCCGCAGGTGTGGGTCATGAGCGACGACATGTACGAGCACCTGCTCTACGACGGCTTCGAGTTCGCCACGATCGCCCAGGTCGAACCCAAGCTTTACGAGCGCACGCTCACCGTGAACGGCGTGTCCAAGGCCTACGCCATGACCGGCTGGCGCATCGGCTACGCCGGCGGCCCCGAGCCGTTGATCACCCTGATGCGCAAGCTGGAGAGCCAGTCGACCTCCAACCCCTGCTCGATCGCCCAGGCCGCGGCGGTGGAGGCCTTGAACGGCACGCAGGAATTTCTGGCGCCCCGCGCCGAGGCCTTCCGCAAGCGACGCGATCTGGTGGTTTCGATGCTGAACCAGGCCAGCGGCATCACCTGCATCAAGCCGGAAGGCGCCTTCTACGTCTATCCGTCCTGCGCCGGCCTGATCGGCAAGACGGCGCCCTCGGGCAAGGTCATCGAGACCGACGCTGACTTCGCCGGAGAGCTGTTGGACGCCGAGGGCGTGGCGGTGGTGCATGGGGCGGCGTTCGGCCTGTCGCCCTACTTCCGCATTTCCTACGCCACGTCGGAAAAGGTGCTGGAAGAGGCCTGCTCACGCATCCAGCGCTTCGCGGCCAACTGCAAGTAGGACGCTTTCAGTACGTGCTCCTCCGTGAAACGGGGGAGCTGTCACCCCCGGGCTCGGCCGAAGGCCGACCCGAGGACAGGCTCCGTGACTGAGCGGGCGCGCGACCGCACTTCGGCCAGGAGCCTAAGCCGCCCGGCTGACCGCGAAGCTGGTCAGTTCTTCCAACGCCCTGCGCCAGTCGTTGTCGGGGAACATTTGCAGCGCGAGCCTGGCCTGCTCGGCGTAGTCGAAGGCCAGGTTCAGCGTGGCCTCGAGGGCGCCGGCGCCCACGACGATCTCGCGCGCCCGGCGGAAATCACTTTCGCCCTGCTCCAGCCGGCCGATCACGCGCTCCCAGAACGGCGCCTCGCGCGCGCCGGACCGGGCCGCCGCCAGGATCAGCGGCAGGGTCATCTTGCCCTCGCGGAAGTCATCGCCGGCGTTCTTGCCCAGGGTCTCGGTCACGCCGCCATAGTCGAGGGCGTCGTCGGTGAGTTGGAAGGCCAGGCCCAGGCACAGGCCGTATTCGCGCAGAGCCGCCACATGTCGGTCCGAAGCGCCGGCGGCCACCGCGCCCGCCTCGGCGGCGGCGGCGAACAGTTCGGCGGTCTTGGCGCGGATGATCTCGATATAGGTGGCCTGGTCCAGGTTCAGGTCGTGCGAGCGGGTCAGCTGCATCACCTCGCCTTCTGCGATGACGCCCGACGCCTTGGCCAGGATGTCCAAGGCGCGCAGGGAGCCGGTCTCGACCATCAGCTCGAAGGCGCGGGCGAACAGGAAATCGCCCACCAGCACGCTGGAGGCCCCGCCCCAGATCAGGTGGGCGGCGACCTTGCCCCGGCGCAACTGCGAGCCGTCCACCACATCGTCGTGCAGCAAGGTCGCGGTGTGAATGAACTCCACCGCCGCCGCCAGCTTCAGACAATGATCGTCGCGACCACCGGCCATGCGATTGGCCGCCACGGTCAGCAGGGGCCGCAGGCGCTTGCCGCCCGCCGCCACCAGATGGTCAGCCAGCGCCGGGATCGTAGGCACGGGGCTTTGCATGCGCGCCACGATCAGGGCGTCCACTCCAGCCATGTCGGCTTGGGCCAAACGCACCAGATCGTCGACGGAGCCGGTCGGACGAGCGATGACCTGCTTTACTGCATCCAAGATGGCGGACTCCCTGTGGGCGACTTTGGCCACGCACTGTAAATCGGTCGGGACAATGGTCGTCCGATAGGTCAGGGTCAAGCAAAGGAAGGCCAAGGGACGCAAGGCCGAAAATCAACATGAGCGCGCAAACCCTGCAGAGTCCGTATAGTCAGGACCGGATTCTGGATGGCCGGATAATCCTGAAACAGCCCATCAAGGGCTATCGCGCGGGACTGGACGCGGCTCTGCTGGCCGCAGCATGCGAGGCGGGGCCAGGGCGACGGGTGCTGGAGGCCGGCTGCGGCCCGGGCGCGGCGCTGCTGGCGGCGGCGGTGCGGCGGCCAGACACGCAGTTCGTCGGCCTGGAGCGCGATCCTGAGGCGCTCGGCCTGGCCCAGGAGAACATCGCCGCCAATGGCCTGGAGGGCCGCGTGCGGGCGCTGGCGGGCGATGTCGCCCAGCGCTTTTCGATCCTCGGCCTTGAGCCCTTCGACGAAGCCATGGCCAACCCGCCCTTCTTCGACGATCCGGCGGCGATCCGCGGCCCCGCGCCCGAGCGCGAAGGGGCCTATATGGCCGACGGCGGCCTGGAAGCCTGGACGCGCTTTCTGCTGAAGGCGGTGCGCGAGGGCGGCGCCATCACCTTGATTCACAGGGCCGACCGCCTGGCCGACATCCTGGCGCTTCTGGGCCAGGGCGCGGGCTCGTTCCGCATCCGCCCCATCCAGCCCTTCGCCGACGAACCGGCCAAGCGCATCCTGGTGCGGGCGATCAAGACCGGCAAGGCGCCGCTTGTGCTGCTGCCGCCGCTGGTGTTGCACGACCGATCCGGCGGCAAGCACACCGCCCAAGCCGAAGCGATCCTCAGGGGCGAGGCGCTGGGGTGGAGCTGACCGGCGGCCCGTAGCCCTGGGCCTTCATCCAGCCGTAGACCGGCTGGGCCACGCCGTCGCCGCCGCCGCCGCCGAGGTAGCGATAGACGTCGGGATCGCGCGCACCCGACCAATAACGCAGCAGATCGGCGGAGATCTCGCGGGACTCGCGATAGGCCGGATAGGCGATGGCGAGCTGCAGGGCGAGGAGCAGCACGGCCAGACCGGCCGCAGCAGCGCTGACCTGCAGACGCCCGCCGGGCCGCTCGAACCAACGGATCGCGAAAGGCAAAGCCAGGGCGAGAAGGCCGAAGTGTAACGGTGCGACATAGACGGTGTAGCGCACTGGCAGGGCGATGGCGGTCTCCACGTCCACCCGGCCCCAGGCCGACATCACGGCCGCGCCGAGCGTGAAGGCGACCAGCGTCAGGGCGGTGAGGCGTAGGCAATCGGGCGGTGGACGGCGCAAAACCTCGACTAGCAGCGCCGCCGCACCCAACGCCAGAGCCGCTGCGCCGACCAGCATGCCCAGCGGCAGCAGATGCGGCGCGCGCGATAGCGGCAGGCCGAGGAAGGCCAGGAGATACATGACCGACCGATGCAGGTGATCGGCCATGGACATGGGCGCCTTGGCCGCCACGCCGACAACCGCCAGCGTCTTGACGTAGATGAAGGCGTAGGGCGTGAAGACGATGGGCAGGATCGCACGCCAGCGCCGCGCGCCGGCCTGCCGCCACGCCGCCCAATAAAGGCCCGGCAGGGCGAGGAAGCCGACCGAATGCGTCAGGGTGCTAAGGACAATGGCCAAGACGCCCCACAGGCGTGACCGCTCGGCGCGCGCATCATCGCCCTGGGCGCGGGTGAAGAGGAAGACCCCAAGAACGACGAGGCCCAGGGTCAGCGGAGTTTGGCCGTTGAGCGGCACGCTGCAGCAGGCGGCGATGGGCACGGTAAGCACCAGCATGGGCGCGAGCCAAGCCAGGAGGCGCTGCGGTCCCTCCACGTGGGCGGGATTAGCCGTGTGGGCCAGAAGCGCGGCCGCCAGCACGGCGGCAATGACCGTGACCATGACGAAGGGCGCGCCACTGACATGAAACAGCCCGACGTCGAGCATGACCAGCAGGCGCATCATCAGAAGGTGGTGCTCGTTCACCGCGGTCCACAGATAGACGCCGAGCGAGCCGCCCGCACGCAGGTGGAAATAGTCGGCGATCCAGCCCAGTTCGTCAGAGAACGGCAAAGCGATGCGAGTGAGCAGCGTCATGGCAGCGAACAGGACGATCTGGCCGACCGCCGCGCCGCGCACCACGTCGTAGAGCAGCGCTTCGGCCGATCGCCGCGGTCGCGCGCGCTGATCCTTCATCCGCTCCCCCTCAATCCGAATACAGCTTCACCGCGTCCAGGCACATTTCGAAGCCCGTCAGGTCGCCCCACACGTCGGCCGTGACCACCACGAACAGGCGACGCGCCTCGGCCCATAGCATCAGGTCCTCGGGCAGGCCGAAGTCCTCCACCTGGCCGCCGAAGCCGTCGCGCCAGACGCCGGCGCGGTCGAGTTGCAGGCCCAGGGTCTGGCCAATGCGGGTCTTCAGTTCGGCCTCGTCCTCCTCCTCGACGTTGAGGTAGGCGAACACCAGCTTGCCCAGCCCTGCCAGAAAGCCGGCTTCGAAGGCGGCGCCGGCGTAACAGCCGGGGCCGCGCCAGGGGGTGAGGTTAAGAATGGCGGCATCGGCCAGACGCAGGCGTTGCGCCCGGTCGGCGTAGATTTCCCGCGCCATGGCCTCGGACAGCTCGGTCTCCACCAGAACGCCGTCGGTGGACAGCACAGGCGTGAAGCCCTTTTCCTGGCATAGCGCGCGCTTCTCAGCCAGGAGCCTTGGACCGTCCGGCATGGCCGCATCGGGCCCGCCGATATAGAGCGAGGCGATGCGGCGCATGCGGCTTAGTCCCTAGTTGCGGGCCTTGTCGACCAGCTTGCCCTTGGTGATCCAGGGCATCATGGCGCGCAGGCGAGCGCCGACTTCCTCGATCGGATGCTCGGCGGCTCTACGGCGGGTGGCCTTGAAGGACGGCTGGCCCACCGCGTTCTCCAGCATGAAGTCGCGCACGAAGCGGCCGGACTGGATGTCTTCCAGCACGCGCTTCATCTCCGCCTTGGTCTCGGAGGTGATGATGCGCGGGCCGGTGACGTACTGGCCGTACTCGGCGGTGTTGGAGATCGAGTAGTCCATGTTGGCGATGCCGCCTTCATAGATCAGGTCCACGATCAGCTTCACCTCGTGCAGGCACTCGAAATAAGCCATTTCCGGAGCGTACCCCGCCTCGGTCAAGGTCTCGAAGCCGGCGCGGATCAGTTCGACCAGACCACCGCACAGCACGGCCTGCTCGCCGAACAGGTCGGTTTCGCATTCCTCGCGGAAGGTGGTCTCGATCACGCCCGAGCGACCGCCGCCGATGGCCGAGGCGTAGGCCAGACCCAACTCGTGGGCGCTGCCCGACGCGTTCTGGTGAATGGCCAATAGGCAAGGCACGCCGCCGCCCTTCAGATATTCGCCGCGCACGGTGTGACCGGGGCCCTTGGGCGCCACCATCAGCACGTCGATGGTCGACTTGGGCTCGATCAGCTGGAAATGCACGCTCAGACCGTGGGCGAACAGCAGGGCCGCGCCGTCGCGGATGTTGGGGGCGATATCCTTGGCGTAGATCTCGCGCTGGTGTTCGTCGGGGGCCAGGATCATCAGCAGGTCGGCCCAGGCGGCGGCTTCGGCCACCGACATCACCTTCAGGCCCTCGCTCTCGGCCTTCTTGGCCGAGGCCGAGCCAGCGCGCAGGGCTACGGCGACTTGCTTTGCCCCGGAATCGCGCAGGTTGAGAGCGTGAGCGTGGCCTTGCGAACCATAGCCGACAATGGCGATCTTCTTGTCGAGCAGACGGGCGAGGTCGGCGTCGCGATCATAGTAGACGCGCATTGCATATCTCCGGAGCGCAAAGGACGGCCGCCCCCTTTCGCAGAGGACGGCCGCTGAAAGCGCGCTTTCGACCCCTTTTCCGCTCTCGCGTCAAGCCGCCAGGGGCCAACGGGCGTGTGCAGCTAAGAGAATCGGTTGTACGCGCGGGCTATAACTCGCTGTCGGCCGCCCGCCAAGGCCGACCATCGGCCCTTCATGTCAGCTCGCCGACGCCTTTCGGACCTATCACCGCGTTCGCAGCGTGGACCGCCTTGAACGCCCAACGCGCCGGACGCCGGAAACACGCGGAGAGAGATTAATTCGCGAAGAACGGCGCCTGACCGGTCTAGCCACGGCGGCGCAGATGGGCTTTGGTCAGCTGGCGGTTGCTTTGAATCGTCGTGGGAGGAGAGAGTCATGGCCCGGGTAGCGATCGTCACCGGCGGTAGCCGCGGCATCGGCCAATCCATCAGTCTGGCGCTTCAGGCCCACGGAATGAACGTGGCGGCCAACTACGCCGGCAACGACGAAAAAGCGCGGGCCTTCACGGACAAGACCGGCATCAAGACCTACAAGTGGGACGTGGGCGACCATTGGGCCTGCCTGGAGGGGGTCAAGCAGGTCGAAGCGGATCTGGGTCCGGTGGACGTGCTGGTCAACAACGCGGGCATCACGCGCGACGCCACCATGCTGAAGATGACCTTCGAGATGTGGGACGAGGTCATGCGCGTGAACCTCGGCGGCTGTTTCAATATGGCCAAGGCCGTGTTCGCCGGCATGCGCGAACGGGGCTTCGGCCGCATCGTCAACATCGGCTCGATCAACGGCCAAGCCGGCCAGTACGGCCAGGTCAATTACGCGGCCGCCAAGAGCGGCATCCACGGCTTCACCAAGGCCCTGGCCCAGGAAGGCGCCAAGTTCGGCGTGACGGTGAACGCCATCGCGCCAGGCTATATCGACACCGAAATGGTGTCGGCGGTGCCTAGCGACGTGTTGCAGAAGATCATCGCCCGCATACCCGTGGGCCGCCTGGGCCACGCCGAGGAGATCGCGCGCACGGTCGCCTTCCTGTGCGCCGACGATGGCGGCTTCATCACCGGCTCGACCCTGTCGGTCAATGGCGGCCAGCACATGTATTGAGGTGGGCGCAGGGCTACGGCCATCGCGCCGGGCCCGCGCCTCGGTTAAAGTGGGACGATGAACGCCCTGTCGCCGATTCTCGCCGCCAGCCATCCGGAACGGCAGTACCTCGACCTGCTGGCGGGGGTGATGAACGATGGCGTGCGGCGCCAGGATCGCACAGGCACTGGCACGCTGGGCGTGTTCGGCCGGCAGATCCGCTTCGACCTTAACTGTGGCTTTCCCTTGCTCACCACCAAGAAGCTGCATCTGAAGTCCATCGTGCTCGAACTGCTGTGGTTCCTGCGTGGCGACACCAATGTGCGCTGGCTGCAGGAGCGTGGAGTATCCATCTGGAACGAGTGGGCCGACGCGGACGGCGAACTGGGTCCGGTCTACGGCAAGCAGTGGCGCTCCTGGGCCGCGCCCGACGGCCGCTCCATCGACCAGATCGCCAAGCTGGTCGATGGCCTGAAGACCAATCCCTATAGCCGCCGCCACATCGTCTCAGCCTGGAACCCGGCCGACGTGGACCAGATGGCCTTGCCGCCCTGCCACTGCCTATTCCAGTTCTTCGTGGCGCCGGATGCGGAGGGCCAGGACCGACTATCCTGCCAGCTCTACCAGCGCTCGGCGGACCTGTTCCTGGGTGTGCCGTTCAACATCGCGTCCTACGCCCTGCTCACCCTGATGATGGCGCAGGTGACCGGCCTGAAGCCGGGCGAATTCGTGCACACGTTCGGCGACGCGCACCTTTATTTGAACCACGTCGAGCAGGCGAAGACCCAGCTAGAGCGCGAACCCCGCGCCCTGCCGAACTTGACGGTCGCGCCGAAGACCGACCTGTTCGCCTTCGAACTGGAAGACTTCATCCTAGAGGGCTACGACCCGCATCCTCATATCAAGGCCCCGGTGGCGGTTTGAAGTTGCCCACCGTCTCCCTGGTGTTCGCCAAAGCCCGCAACGGCGTGATCGGCAAGGAGGGCGCCCTGCCCTGGCGGCTGAAGTCGGACATGGTCCGCTTCAAAGAGATCACCTTGTTCAAGCCTGTGATCATGGGCCGCAAGACCTGGGACTCCCTTCCCAAGAAGCCCCTGCCCGGCCGGCTCAATCTGGTGCTGTCGCGCGACGGCTCGTTCGAACCGCAGGGAGCGGTGGTGTGCGAATCCTTCGATGAGGCCCTGCAGATGGCCCGCGAACAGGCCGCCGACGACGGCGCCGAGGAAGTGTGCGTGATCGGCGGGGCCAGCCTCTATGCGGAGGCCTGGCCTCGGGCGCGGCGGCTTTACATCACCGAGGTTCAGGCCGAGGTCGAGGGCGATACCGTCCTGCCGCCGTTCGACGAAAGCCCATGGCGCGAAGTGAAGCGCGAAGCGCATCAGGCCGCAGACGAAGACCAGTTTCCCTTTATTTTCAGGGTATTGGAACGATAGATCAGGTCAGATCGCAGGCCGCGCGCAGCACGCCCAGCGCGGCTAGGCCTCCGCACCCCTCGCCCGCCCCAATACGCATGTCGATCAAGGGCTGAAGGTCGAGCTGCGTCAGCAGGCGCGCGTGACCGGGCGCGGGCGAGACGTCGCCGGCCATCACATGGGCGATGGCGCGCGGATCGACCGCGTGCAGCACCGCCGCCGCCGCCGCCGCGCCATAACCGTCGAGCAATACCGGAACGCCCTGCTGGCGCGCGGCCAGGATAGCGCCCGCCATGGCGGCGATCTCGCGCCCGCCCAGCTGCCGCAGGGTTTGCAGCGGTGCAGAGCCGCCTTCGATTTCGGCGCGAGCGCGAACGCGGGCCTGAGCGGCGCGATGGGCGGCATGCTCGCTCCATTGCTCAGGCGCGCCGCCAAAGAGATCCAGGGCCACGGCGGCGCAGGCCGCTTCGTCCCCTACCGCGATCGAGCCGAGGATCAGCAGATCGGGCTGCTTGGCCAGCGCTTCCATGCCGAAGGCCATGGTCGCGGCGCACTCGCGTTCAGACATGGCCGCGCCCGCAGTCATGTCGGCCACCGGGCGGTCCACGGCCAAATCGAAGGCTTCCAACCCGGCGCCCACGCCCTGAGCCAGGGCGTTGACCGCGCCGACGCCAGCCGCGACGGCCTCCAAACGGGCGCGCAGTAGATCGCCTTCCACCGCATCATAGGCGCCCGCATAGAGCGCCACAACGGGCCGCAGGATGCGCGGCCGGCCTTCGCTCCAGCGTGACAGCCAGGACGCCAGAACGCCCAATCGGCCCAGCATCGGGTCCGCCGCGAACCGGGCTTGCGGCGCCTCGGGCAGACCCGCGATCAGGGCCTTGATGTCGTCGAAAGGCGCGCCCGCCATGATCGCTCCAGAATGCTGAAGGCCCGCTGATAAGCGTCAAGCCCAGGCCAGCGCAAGCGATTCACGCGTTGCAAACACCTGTCCATTAAGCTGAACGCACAGGGTCGAGCATACGGCCCAGTGGTGGTGGGTGTTCTTCATGATCAGATTGGCGGCCATCGCCGTGATCGGAATCCTGTCGGCTACCGGCATGGCTCATGGCTTGATGGCCCAGCCGGCGGCGTCGGTCGATGCCGATTCCCGGACCGGTTCGGATTCCTGGCGCGGCCCGGCTTATTTGCGCGGCTCTGAAACCTCGGACGCCAAGGGCCAGGTCGCCGGCGACGCCGAAGTGACCAAGGCGGTCGACGGCCATTTCTGGGCTGACGGCCAGGTGTATGGAAGGCGGGTCCGCTTTCTGGTGGACACGGGCGCCACCACGGTGACCCTGACGGGCGACGACGCCAAGCGCCTGGGCTTGGACCTGGCGAGCCTCAGCTTCGACATTCCGGTGCACACCGCCCACGGCGAGGGCCGCGCCGCCCGCGTGCATCTGGCCGCCCTATCGGTCGGCAGCGCCCGGGTCGAGGATGTGGACGCCATGGTGGTGCGGCAAGGCCTGTCCACGTCCCTGCTGGGGATGAGCTACCTCGGACGGCTGTCGCGCTTCGAGGCCACCCCCGAGGCCCTGATCCTGCATCCCTAAAAAGTGGCGGCGCCTAGCTGTGAGGCCCCAACGGGTTCGCCGGCGGCCATGGCCGTCGATACCCGCGCTAGCGCCTTGTCCAGCACCTCCGCGCCCGCACCCGGCCGCACGCCCTCCTCGGTCAGAATGCGTCGCCAGGCCCGAGCCCCCGGCCGACCATGGAACAGACCCAGCATGTGACGCGCCATGGCGTAGAATCCCACACCCTTGGCCAATTGCTCCACGACATAGGGCCGATAGGCCAGGACCGCCGCCTCGGGCGTGACATCCTCGGCCTGGGCGTCGAACAGCAGCCGATCGACCTGGCCCAGGATGGCGGGCTCATGATAGGCGGCGCGGCCCAGCATCACCCCGTCCAATCCCTGGGCGAGATGCGGCAGAGACTCATGCACCGAGGCGAGGCCGCCGTTCAAGACGACGGTCAGGTTCGGCCGCTCGACCTTCAGACGATGCACCAGGGCGTAGTCCAAGGGCGGCACGTCACGGTTCTGCTTGGGGCTAAGCCCCTGCAGCCAAGCCTTGCGCGCATGTACGACGAACACATTGACGCCGGCCCCGGCGCACATATCCACGAGGCGGAACAGGCTTTCCTCCGGATCCTGCTCGTCCACGCCAATGCGGCACTTGACCGTGACCGGTATGCGCACGGCGTGGCCCATCGCCGCCATGCACTCGGCCACACGCTCCGGCTCGCGCATCAGACAGGCCCCAAAGCGGCCGCTCTGCACCCGGTCGGAAGGACAGCCGACATTGAGGTTGATCTCGTCGTATCCGAAGTCTTCGGCGATGCGCGCCACGGCGGCCGTCTCCGCCGGCTCGGACCCGCCGATCTGCAGCGCCACCGGATGCTCGACGGGATCGAAGGCCAAGAGCCGCGCGACCTCGCCATGCAGCACCGCGCCGGTGGTGACCATCTCGGTATAGAGACGCGCCTTGCGCGACAGGACCCGATGCAACGCCCGGCAATGCCGGTCTGTCCAGTCCATCATAGGTGCAATAGAAAATCTATAAGCTTGATTTTGCAGGATTTTCCCTTTATAACTCAATATGTTGAAGCGCATACCCGTTACGCCAAACTACGCCCTTTTACGCAGATTTTCGCAGCTTATCTCAAACTCATCGCACCGGATTTGCACCCCGAAAATGGCCTCGATCCGCAAACAAGAAGCTGGCACCTGGCGCGTCCAAGTCCGACGCAAAGGTCGCTCCGTCAGCGAGAATTTTGTCCGCTACGAAGATGCTAAGCGTTGGGCCGTTGACGCCGAACGACAGATTGATCGCGGCGAGACACCGACAGTATCGCGCGTCGGTAAACTCAAGACCTTCGGTGAACTCATCGACCTCCATATCAGCGACATGAAGGAAGTCGGCAAGGCGCCCGGTCGCTCCAAGAGCGCCACGCTCAAGATGCTGAAGCATGAACTCGGCGATCTTAACATGGTCGAGATTGACCGGGAGAGGATCGTGAAGTTCGGACGCGCCCGGGCCAAGGAAGGCGCCGGCCCGGTCACGCTGAGCATGGACATCGGGGCGATCAAGCTGGTGATCCAGCACGCGCTGTGCCGTACACGGCATCCCGGTGAAGGTCGAGCCGGTCGATCTTGGGCGGGTGGCGCTGAAGCGCCTTGGCTTGGTCGGCAAGTCCAACGAGAGAGACCGGCGTCCGACTGAGGAGGAACTGGAGAAGCTGTTTCACCACTGGGACAACAACGACCGCCAGTTGATCCCCATGACGCGGATCGTCAAATTCGCCATCGCAAGCGCCATGCGCCAGGAGGAGATTTGCCGCGTTGAATGGCCCGATCACAACGCTCGGACCAAGATGCTGCTAATCTGGGACCGCAAGGATCCGCGACAGAAGAAAGGCAACGACCAGCACATCCCGCTGCTCGCCGTGTCCGACAAGGAGCCAGCTTGCTCGGCAGGATGCTGATGAGCGGCCAGCGGCGCCACGGGCGTCAGCAGGGGCCGACCCGTAGTAGAAGCGCGCGTCGACGCCGCCCATCTGAGTGAGCTTGAGGCAAATCCGGGCCATCCAGCGCGATATTTGCCAGCGTGTCGCGACGCTCACAAACCTCGTCAATCGAGGGGCAACCTACACCCAACGTGAATACACCATTTGCATTACGCCGCCTATTGTAGGGTTCGGACCCATGCCAGAATGCATCCATAAGTCATCAATAACTGGCTGATTTTGGGGAGGTCAA
>PLRV01000022.1:9116-14356 GCA_003164925.1 Caulobacteraceae bacterium | reverse complement strand
GGCCCCTGCGAGCAGGCGCTGAAGGACGCGGGCCTGAAGAAGAGCGACATCGACGAGGTGGTGCTGGTCGGCGTCATGACCCGCATGCCCAAGGTGCAGGAGGCGGTGAAAGCCTTCTTCGGCCGCGAGCCGCACAAGGGCGTGAACCCCGACGAAGTGGTCGCCCTGGGCGCCGCTGTTCAGGCCGGGGTGCTGCAAGGCGACGTCAAGGACGTGCTGCTGCTGGACGTGACGCCGCTGACCCTGGGCATCGAAACCCTGGGCGGGGTGTTCACCCCCCTGATCGAACGCAACACCACCATCCCGACCAAGCGCAGCCAGACCTTCTCCACCGCCGACGACAACCAGTCGGCGGTGACCATCCGCGTGTTCCAGGGCGAGCGGCCCATGGCGCACGACAATAAGCTGCTCGGTCAATTCGACCTGGTGGGCATTCCGCCGGCCCCGCGCGGCGTGCCCCAGGTGGAGGTGACCTTCGACATCGACGCCAACGGCATCGTGCACGTGACGGCCAAGGACAAGGCGACCACCAAGGAGCAGTCGATCCGCATCCAGGCCAACGGCGGGCTGTCGGACGCCGACATCGACCAGATGGTCAAGGACGCCCAGGCCCACGCGGACGAGGACAAGAAGCGCAAGGCGGCGGTGGAAGCCAAGAACCACGCCGACGCCCTGATCCACTCCACCGAGAAGTCCCTGGCCGAGTTCGGCGATAAGGTCGGACCGGAGGAGAAGTCGGCCATCGAGAAGGCTCTGAGCGACCTGAAGGCCGTGCTTGAGAGCGAGGACGCCGAGGACATCAGCGCCAAGACCCAGACTCTGGCCCAGGCGGCGATGAAGCTGGGCGAGGCCATGTACAAGGCCCAGGCCGGCGCGGCCGAAGGCTCCACGCCGGGCGAAGCCGAGGAAGGCGTCGTCGACGCCGAATTCGAGGAAGTGGACGACCACAAGTCCTGATTTCTGACCTGCGAGACCCCTCGCGCGAACGCGCGGGGGGTTTTGTCGCCACAAAGCTTGCCGGCCATGGGTTCAAGACCCAGTTGAAGGCTTCGAGGGCCCTGGGCGGCGATTGAAAGGACCTGAGTTTTGACGACCGCGCGTTGCTATTACGAGATTCTCGAGGTTGAGCGCACGGCCGGCGACAGCGACTTGAAGAGCGCCTTCCGCAAGCTCGCCATGCAGCACCACCCTGACCGCAATCAGGGCGACAAGGGGGCCGAGACCCGGTTCAAGGAGCTGAACGAGGCCTATTCCATCCTGTCCGATCCGCAAAAACGGGCGGCCTACGACCGTTACGGCCACGCCGGCGTGAACGGCGCGGCGGGCGGCGGCCAAGCCGGGTTCGGCGATATCCACGACATCTTCAACGAAGTGTTCGGCGATGCTTTCGGCGACATGTTCGGCGCGCGCCGGGCCGGCCCGGCGCGCGGCCAGGACCTGCGCTATGATCTGGAAATCAGCCTGGAGCAGGCCTATGCGGGCGCGGAGGTGGAGATCACCGTGCCGGCGGCCATCACCTGCGAAAGCTGCCAGGGCTCCGGCGCCAAGCCGGGCACGGCGCCGACCACCTGCTCCACCTGCGGCGGCGCGGGCCGGGTCCGGGCCAGCCAGGGCTTCTTCTCCATCGAGCGCGCCTGCCCCCGCTGCGGCGGAGCCGGCCGCGTGATCAGCGACCCCTGCGTCGACTGTCATGGCCACGGCCAGGTGCGCCGCCAGCGGCAACTATCCGTGCGCATTCCCGCCGGCGTGGACGACGGCGCGCGTATCCGTCTGAGCGGCGAGGGCGATGCGGGCGCCCGCGGCGCCCCGCGCGGCGACCTCTACATCTTCCTGTCGGTCAAGCCTCACGAACTGTTCGAGCGCGACGGCCTGGATCTGCATTGCACCGTGCCGGTGCCCATGTGCACCGCCGCGCTCGGCGGCGAAATCGAGGCGCCGTGCCTGATGGCCGCCAATGGCGCGGCCTCGGACTGCCGCGCCTCGGTCAAGGTGCCCGAAGGCGCCCAGACCGGCCGCACCGTGCGGCTCAAGGGCAAGGGCATGCCGTCGCTGCGTTCGCGCGAGCGGGGCGACCTGGTGGTGGAGCTGTTCGTGGAGACGCCCACCAAGCTGACCGCGCGCCAGAAAGAGCTGATGCAGGAGTTGGCCGAAACCTGCGGCGCCCACCACCACCCCCGTTCGGCCAGCTTCTTCGGCAAGGCCAAACGCTTCTGGGACGATGTCACCGGGTGCGAGGCCTAGAGGCCTTCCGGGCGCCAGCCCGGTCCAAGAAAAATAACCACGAAGGACACCAAGGGCACAAAGCTCGGCCGCACGTCTTTGTGTTCTTCGTGTTCTTCGTGGTTCAATCCTCTTTCTAGCTTCGCCAGGGCCTTCAGCGACATGTCCACCACCCCTGCCATCCTCGTCGCCGGCGGCGCCGGCTATATCGGCGCCCAGACCTGCAAGGCCCTGGCGGCGGCGGGTTATTTGCCGGTCACCCTCGACAACCTGAGCACCGGCTATGCCGCCGCGGTGAAATGGGGGCCCCTGGAACAGGGCGATTTGCGCGACCGCGACCGGGTCCAGGCCCTGGTGGCCAAATACGACATCAAGGCCGCCCTGCACTTCGCCGCCTACAGCCTGGTGGGCGAAAGCGTGCGCGATCCGGCCAAGTATTATGACAACAACGTGGGCGCCGCGACCGCCTTCGCCTCGGCCTTGATCGGGGCGGGCGTGGGCGCCCTGGTGTTCTCCTCCACCGCGGCGGTCTACGGCACGCCCTCGATCTCGCCGATCCCCGAGGATCACCGCACGGTCCCGATCAATCCCTACGGCGCTTCCAAGCTGGCCTTCGAGGGCGCCCTGCGCTGGCTGGGCGAGGCGCATCCCTTCGCCTGGACCGCCCTGCGCTACTTCAACGCCGCCGGCGCCGATCCGGACGGCGAGGTGGGCGAAAGCCACGACCCCGAGACCCACCTGATCCCCAACCTGTGCAAGGCCGTCCTGGGGACCGGCCCGGCCCTGACCGTGTTCGGCCAGGACTACGACACCCCAGACGGCACCCCCATCCGCGATTACATCCACGTGGTGGATTTGGCCGAGGCCCACGTCCTGGCCATCCGCCGCCTCTTGGCCGGCGGCGACAGCGGGGTGTTCAACGTGGGCACGGGCGAGGGCTGTTCGGTGATGCAGATCCTGGGCGCCGCCGAGCGCGTCCTGGGCAAGCCGGTCCCCTATTCGGTGGGCCCGCGCCGAGCCGGCGATCCGCCCTCCCTGGTGGCCGATTCCTCGCGCCTCAAGGCCGCGTTCGGCTGGAAGCCGGTGCGCTCCGACCTGGACAGCATCATCGCCGACGCCGCCCGCTGGCAGGCCGAACGGACCTATTGACCGGAACCCCTCGCCCCGCATTCGCGGGGAGAGGGTAGGGTGAGGGGCGCGTCCACCGGCAATCGGTCAGCGGGCTGAAGCGCGCCCTCACCCTGCCCTCTCCCCCACCTGCGGCGGGGGCGAGGGTTTCACCCGCCCAGCTTGCTGATCATCTGCGCCTCGTCCATCCCCTGGACCTCAAGCGTCTTCAGCCGCGCGCTCTCGCCTGAAACGATGCTCACGGCGGATTTGGCGACGCCCAGGCGCTTGGCGATCAGCTTGATCAGGGCCGCGTTGGCCTGGCCCTCGGTGGGGGCGGCGGACACCCGCGCCTTCAGGTAGGTCCTGCCCGCCTCGTCCTGCCCCCAGCCGTCCAGGCCGTCGCGCCCGCCGCGCGGGGTCAGGCGCACATGCAGGCGTGCGGGCAGGGAACCGGGCCTATGCGCCGCCCGCGCCGCCGCCGGCCAGGTGGATCAGGAAGTTGATCAGGGCGGTCCATAGATAGGCCTTCACCCCCTGCAGCACGATCAGGGCGATCAGCGGGGTGATGTCGATGCCGCCCAACGGCGGAATGATCTTCTGGAAGGGCCGCAGGATCGGCCGGGTGACGGCGTCCAGCATGTGGCTGAGCTGGAAGACGAAGCGGTTCCTCAGATTGACCACATCGAAGGCCACCAGCCAGCTCAGGATGGCGTTGATGATGATGGCCAGGATCAGCAGACCCAGCATGGTGTCGCCGATGAAGCCGATAAACTGAAGGATAGGGACCATCTTCCGCCTCGCACCGACGCGCGCCCATCCGGCGCACGTCCCATCTAAATGATTTCACCGCTCCAAGGATACGGCTTCGTTTGTTCAACGCGGCAAGGGCCGACAGGTTCGCGCGCGCTTGACAGCCCAAGCCCCCAGACCTTATCTGCGCGCCTTCCCGTCCTGGGGCCGTAGCTCAGTTGGTAGAGCGTCTCGTTCGCAATGAGAAGGTCAGCGGTTCGATTCCGCTCGGCTCCACCAGGACCCCGCCTCACCCCCGCCTGATCGCCCGCTTCAACTCCGACGGCCGCACCCCGCCCAGCAGGAACAGCAGCGCGCCATACAGCGGCACGGCCAGGGCGCACACCAGAGCCACCGCCGGCTCCTTGGCCTTGAGCGGGCCAATGGCGGCGAAGCGCACGGCGTGTTCGATCAGCGTTCGTTCGTGCGAGGCGAAGGCCAGAACCAGGCCCAGCACCACGCTGGCGGCGGCGATGCGGGCGATGCGGGCCATGGCGTGGGCGGAAACCGCGTAGTGGCCGCGCCGGGCCAGGGCGCCCAGCATGAGGAACACGCTGAGCCACGAGGCGACGCTGGTGGCGGCGGCTATTCCCTGGAAGCCGATGGCCATGAACAGGCCCACCCCCAGCACGATATTCACCACCACCTGAATCATGGCGAAGCGCATGGGCGTCCGGGTGTCCTGGCGGGCGTAGAAGGCGCGGTTGACGATCTGCATCAGCACGAAGGCCGGCGCGCCCCAGCCGTAGTGGAACAGGGCGTGGGCAGTCTGGTGAGCGTCATAGGCGTTGAAGGCGCCGCGGGTGAACAGGCCGTCGATGATGAAGAAGGGCATGGCTGTCAAGGCCGCGGCCGCCGGCAGGGTCAGGGCCAGGGCGTAGGTGACGGCCTCGTCCAGCGCCTGCTGGCCGCCGGCGTGATCGTGGGTGTGCACCGCCTTGGACAGGCGCGGCAGCAGGGCCACGCCGATGGCCACCCCGACCAGCCCCACCGGCAACTGATAAAGCCGGTCCGCCGCATTGAGCCAGGAGCGCGCGCCCGCCTGCTGGGACGCCAGGATGCCCGAGATGAAGATGTTGATCTGGAAGGCGCTGGCCGACAGGGCGCCGGGCACCGCCTTG
>PLRV01000022.1:0-9076 GCA_003164925.1 Caulobacteraceae bacterium | reverse complement strand
GCGGAGACGATGAACCGACCATGCGAGTTCAACACCCCCGAAAGATGGGCGTAGATCGCCATGCACGGCAGGTAGGGCATGGTCATCTGGGTGAGGAGCACCGCCAGCTTGAACTTGGTCGGGTCGTGGGCGTAGCCGGGATTGATGGCGTACATCAGCCACGGCATGGCCAGCTGGGCGACAACGGTCAGGGCGATGGTGATCGCCGCCAGGCCGGCCATGGCCTCCTCGGCCAGCTTGTCGGCGACTTCCTTGCCGTCCTTGTGCAGGGCGCGGACATAGGCGGGCTGGAAGGCGGCGGCGAAGGCGCCCTCGCCGAAGATGCGGCGAAACAGATTGGGGAAGGCCAGGGCGGTATAGAAGGCGTCGGCCGCCGGGGTCGCGCTGGCGCCCATGCGGTAGCTGATCACCAGATCGCGCAGGAAGCCCATGAAGCGGCTGACCAGGGTCAGGCTGGAATTGACCATGGACGAGCGGATCAGGCCCGAGCCGCGCGGCGGACTCGCTGACGGCCGCAGCGCGGAGGCGTCGCCCGCCGGGTCGGCGATGGCCTCGGTGGTGGTCTGATCGGGGCTGTCGGCGTCGCTCACGGTTTGGGCGGTACGCTGCGAGGGCGAAACGGTCAAGCCGAGGATGGCCAGGCTTGGGAGATCAAGCTTTCATGGAAAGCTGGCGAGCCTTGAGCTGTTCGATGCCCGTTGCAAAACTGGCCGCCATGAACTTAAGGGCAATTGCACGCCCGGCGGCTCCAAAAAGCCTACCGCCCCACGCTGGAGCGGGCGCGCTCCAGCCGGCGACCGCCGACCGGCGCCGATTCGTCCGTCTCCAAGGCCTTGAGCAGGGCCGCCTTCAGCGCATTGGCCTTGCGCCCGTCGGTCAACTTGTGTGCGCCGTCGTGTACATAGAAGGCGTCCACCGCTCGCTCGCCATAGTTGTCGATATGGGCCGAGTGGATCGACAGTCCGGCATCCGACAGGGTCCGCGCCAGGGCCGCCAGCAGTCCTGGTCGGTCACGACCGGAAGCCTCCACCACCGTGGCGTCCTCGGCCGTTTCATTGTCGATGGCCACGGTGGCGGCGATGGAAAAGGCGGCGGTGCGGCTCAGGTTGCCGCCCCGCATCGGCTCGGCGGCCAGGAGCGCGCCTTGGCCCGCCAGTTCCAGTTCGGCGGTCAGCCGTTCGATCTGGCGCGGGCTTTCGCAGCCGAACGGGGCGCCGGCCACGTCCTGCACCTGGAACACGTCCAGCGCCTGGCCGGTTTTAGAGGTGTAGACCTTGGCGGCCACCACATTGGCGCCCATACCCGCCAGGGCGGCGGCCATGTCGGCGAACAGGCCTCGCCGGTCCTTGGCGGTCACGGCCACTTCGGTGGCGTTGAAGTCCGGGCGGATGCGCGCGGCGGCGGCGGCGATCTGGCCGCGCGCCACCAGGCCCGCGTGCAGCATCTGGTCGTCCAGATCGAAGCTGGTGAAATAGGCGTCTTCCATGGAGGAGGCCCATACCGCGGCGGCGGGCTGCGCCTGCATCAGCGTCTCGCGGGCGGCCATGGCGGCGTGATGCTGGCCGCGCCGGAAATAGGCGCCGGGGTCCGATCCGCGTCCGCCGCGGAACAGCGCCTCGGTCGAACCGAACAGCTCGCGCATGAGCTGGCCCTTCCAGCCGTTCCATACGCCGGGGCCCACCGCGCGGATGTCCGAGGTGGTGAGCACCAAAAGCTGGCGCAGGCGTTCAGGGTTCTCCACGATGCGGGCGAAAGACTCCACAGTGCGCGGATCGTTCACGTCGCGCTTCTGGGCGTAGTCGCTCATCACCAGGTGGTGCTCCACCAGCCAGGCGATGGCCTCCACGCGCTCGTGCTCCAGCCCCATGCGCTCGCAGGCCGCTCGGGCCGAACGCGCGCCGGCTTTCTCCTGGCCGCCGGCCCCGCCCTTGCCGGTGTCGTGCAACAGCATGGCCAGGAACAGGGCTTCCTTGTCCGCGATCAGGGGGAAGGTGGCCACCGACAGGGGATGGTCCTCCAGCAGCCGGCCGGCGGCGATGTCGGCCATCACGCCCACGGCCCGCAGCGTGTGTTCGTCCACCGTATAGGAGTGGTACATGTTGAACTGCATCTGGGCCACCACCCGCCCGAACTCCGGCAGATAGCGGCCGAGCAGCCCCGAATCGTTCATCAGGGTCAGCACGCTGTAGGTGTGCTTGCCACGCGCCAGCACATCCAGCAGCAGCGCCGCCGCCGCCGGATCGCGCCGCACCTTGGGCGTGATCAGAGCCAGCGAGCGGGTCACGGCGGTGAAGGCGTCCGGGTGCAAGTCCAGGCCGCGCCGGTCGGCGATGACGAACAGGCGCAGCAGGTTGATCGGGTCGTTTTGAAAAACCTCGACCCCATCCACGTTGAGCCGGCCGCCGTCCTCGAAGAAGCCCGGCGTGTCCAGCGGCTTGCGTGGGATGCGGCGCGGACCCAAGAGGCGCGACAGGCCGCGGGGTTCGATCTTGGCCTGTTCGGCCTCCAGCTTGGCGGAAAAGGTGCGGGTCAGGGCGCCGACTTCCTTGGCGATCAGGAAATAGCGCCGCATGAAGCGTTCCACCGCCGGGGCATCGCCCCGGTCGCCGTAGCCCATGCGGCGCGCCAGCTCCGGCTGAAGGTCGAAGCTGAGGCGCTCTTCGGGCCGTCCGGTGATGAAGTGCAGGTGGCAGCGCACCGCCCATAGGAAGTCGAAGGCCTGGATGAACAGGCGCACCTCGCGCTTGTCGAACAGGTCCAGTTGCACCACGCCGTTCTTGATCTGGCCGAACTCGTCCTTGGGCGGGTGAACGTACTGGGCGATCCAGAACAGGGTGTGCAGGTCGCGTAGGGCGCCCTTGCCCTCCTTGACGTTGGGCTCGACCATGTAGCGCGAGGCGCCCGCCCGGACGTGTCGCTCGTCGCGCTCCTTCAGCTTGGCGGCCACGAACTCCGCCGCCGTACCCTTGACCACCTCTTCGCGGAACCGGCGCTTGAGTTCCTCGGCCAACTTCTCGTCGCCGACCAGCCGCCGAGCCTCCAGCACCGAGGTGCGGATGGTGAAGTCCTCGCGCGACAGCTTGAGGCACTCCTCCACCGTGCGCGAGGCGTGCCCGACTTTGAAGCCCAGGTCCCACAGGGCGTAGAGCATGAACTCGATCACGCTCTCAGTGTGGGCGGTGGGCTTGTAGGGCCGCAGGAACAACAGATCGATGTCGGAGAAGGGCGCCAGCGCCCCGCGCCCATAACCGCCCACCGCCATCAGGGCCATGCGCTCGCCCTCGGTGGGGTTTCGCGCGCGGAAAACATGCACGGTGGTGAAGTCGTACAGGGCGCTGATGACCTGGTCCGTCACCCCGGAAAGGAGCGTAGCGGTCTCGATCCCGCCCGCGCCGGCCTCCAGCCGTTCCTTGGCGATCATGCGTCCACGGAACAGGGCCGCGCGCAGCACCTCCAGCGCTCGGCGCCGCTGCTCGGCGGGATCGCCCAGCGCGTCAAGCGCCGCCGCCGAAAGCTGGGCGCGTAGCCGTTCCCCGTCGACAACGTACTCAAGGCGGGTGGGGCGAAGGCGTGCGGGCATAGAGCCTAAATAGATTGCTTCGGTCGCTTTTGCGAGGCGTTCGCTGGACCGTTAACCGCGCGAAAAGCGGGCGGCGAAAAAGCCGTCGCAGCCCCGCTCCATATGGAAGGGCAGGATGCGCAGGCAGCCGTCCGGCGTGAGGCTGGCGCCGGGCGCGCCGCCTTCGCCGGGCGCAACCGGGTCAAGGCGGAAATCGGGATGACGGCGCAGGAACTGAGCGACCTGCCCCTCGCCCTCTTCCGGCTCCAAGGAGCACACGCAATACAGCAGCCGCCCGCCCGGCCCCGTGCGCTGCGCCGCGCCGTCGAGCAATCGCGCCTGGACCTGCGCCAACTTGGCTATGTCGCCCGGCCGCGCCGCCCACAGCACGTCGGGATGCCGGCGAAAGGTCCCGGTGGCGCTGCAAGGCGCGTCCAGCAGAACCGCGTCGAACAGGCGCCGATCAGGCCAGGCCGTCGCGTCGGCCGCGACCAGTTCGGCGGTCAAGCCGGCGCGTTGCAGATTTTCCGCCGTGCGGACCTGGCGGGCCGCCGAGCGGTCCACCGCCGTCACCAACCCGCCGGCCGCCGCGAGTTGCAGGGTCTTGCCGCCGGGTGCGGCGCAAAGGTCCAGCACCGTCTGGCCGGCCCGGACATGCAGCAAGCGGGCGGGGATAGCCGCGGCGGCGTCCTGCACCCACCAGCGGCCCTCGGCAAAGCCCGGCCATTCGGCGATGTCGCCCTTCAGGCCGGCGCGCAGGCCCCCGCCGGCAAGCGGCGCCGCCTGCAGGGCCTCGGCCAGGGCCGGGCCGTCCGCGAGGTCGCGCAGGGACAGGTCGGTCAGGGGCTCGTCCGGTATCGCGGCGGCGATCCTGTCAGCCCCCTGCGGGCCATAAGCGGCGCGCCAGCGGGCCATGAGCCAGTCCGGGGCCAGAAGCGCGGGGTCGTCGGCCGCTCTCGGCGCGCGAGCGAGGGCGCGCAGCACCGCATTGACCAGGCCCTTGAACGGGCGCGTCTCGGCGCTGCCCGCGGCCAGCTCCACGCTGGTGTTGACCGCGGCGAAGTCCGGCGCATCCATGAAGAACAGTTGCGCCGCGCCCAGACGCAGGATGGCGCGCACCAGGGCCGGGGGCGGCTTTTGCAGCCGCCCTTCCAGCGCCGCATCGATCTGGCCCAGCCGGCGTAGGGTCAGCATGGTCAGGGCGCGGGCGAACGCGCGCTCGCTCCGCTCCAGCGCCAGGAAAGCGGGGCGGGCCAGCGCCTCCTCCAGGCCGCCGCGACGATCGAGCGCCGCCATGAGCACATCCAGCGCCGCCCGGCGCGCGGCCAGGCCTTCGCCCTCCGCCACAACCCCGCTCACGCCGCCGACCTTTGGTTTTCCCCGCGAAGGGTTTCCGCCAAGAGCTTGCCCTCGACCTCGCGGCTGGAGCCCGCGCGCCAGGCCACCACGATGCGGCGGGCCGGATGGCCAGGCGCCAGGGGCCGCACCGTCACGGGCGCGTCGTTGGCCAGTCCCGCCGCCAACGCCATGGCGGGCAGGAGGGACACGCCGAGGCCCGAGCCCACCATCTGCACCAGGGTATGCAGGGAGGTGGCGGCGAACAGGCCCTCCTCCGCATTGGCCTTGGGCGGACTGAGCCCGCAAAGCTCCAGCGCCTGATCGCGCAGGCAATGGCCGTCCTCCAGCAGGATCAGGCCGTCCTGCAGCATGGACAGCGGCGCGGACGCCTGTGCGGTCATGGGATGGCCGGCCGGGGCCATGGCCAGGAGCTCGTCCTCGCTCACCGGCGCATAGTCCAGGCCCGAAATATCATAGGGCAGGGCGATCAGGGCGGCGTCGAGCGCGCCGGCCTTGAGCGCCTCGATCAGGCGATGGGTCAGGTCCTCGCGCAGGAACAGCTTCAGGCGCGGGAAGCGCTCGCGCAGCAGGGGCAGGGCCTTGGGCAGCAGGAATGGGGCGATGGTGGGGATCACCCCCAGGCGGAAGCGGCCGGTCAGGGCCTGGCCGGCGCTCTTGGCCGCCTGCACCATGTCCTCGGTCCGGGCCAGGATGTCTGAGGCGCGGCGCACCGCCTCCTCGCCCACGGCGGTGAGGATCACGCCCGAACGCGCCCGGTCCACCACCGGGGCGCCCAAGGCGCGCTCCAACTCGTGGATGCCCGCCGACAGGGTGGGCTGGGTGACGTGGGCCGCCTCGGCCGCCCGGCTGAACGAGCCGTGCTCGGCCAGGAGCTTGAGATATTGCAGTTGGCGAAGGGTGGGGAGCATGGAGCTTATATAGGCGCGGTCTATCGAGCCAGAAAAGACTATCGATTGGATTTTTGCATCGGAGCCGGTCTCAACCGGCAAGCCCTCGCCCCGCTCTTGGCGCGGAGCGGGTTATGAGACGCACGCCCTTACGGTTAATCAGGTATTAAGCGGCCCCCGCCACCCTGGCCGGGTCATTCCTTTAGGCTCAGGCGTCCCATGGCGGCCAAGCGCAAACAACGGCCCTGCGCCCCACCCCAAGCACAGCCCAGCCCCGCGGCCAGGCTCCTGCCCTATGGCCGTCACCTGATCGAAGCCGACGACATCGCCGCCGTGGTCGAGCTGCTGCGCGAAAACCTCGCCGATACAGGCTTGCTGACCCAGGGCCCGCGCGTGGCCGCCTTCGAGACCGCCCTGGCCCAAGCGGTCGGGGCGGACCACGCCGTGGCCTGCGCCAGCGGCACCGCCGCCCTGCACCTGGCCCTGCGCGCCCTGGACGTGGAGGAAGGCGACGCCTGCGTCGTTCCCGCCATGACCTTCCTGTCCACCGCCACCGCCGTGCGCCTGTGCGGGGCCGAGGTGGTGTTCGCCGACGTGGACCCGGACACCGGCCTGATGGGCCCCGAGCACCTAGCCGAGGCCCTGGCCCGCGCCGACCGGCCGGTGAAGGCCGCCCTGCCGGTGCATCTGGGTGGCCGCGCCTGCGACATGGCCGGCATGGCCAAGGTCGCCACCGCCCACGGCCTGGCCCTGGTCGAGGACGGCTGCCACGCGCTCGGCACGGCCGGTCCATGTGGCCGGGTCGGCGATGCGCGCCACAGCGCCGCGGCCGTGTTTTCCTTTCATCCGGTCAAGACCATCGCCTGCGGCGAGGGCGGCGCGGTGACGACCCAAGGCCCGGCCCTGGCCGCGCGCATGAAGCGTTTGCGCAATCACGGGGTCACGCGCGAGCCGGACCTGCTGACCGACGGCGCACTCTCCTTGGACGGCGCGGGCCAGCCCAATCCCTGGAGCTATGAGCAGCTGGAGCTCGGCTTCAACTACCGCATGACCGAGATCGAGGCGGCCCTTGGCCTCAGCCAGCTGGGCAAGCTCGACCGCTTCGTGCGGCGCAGGGCGGAACTTAGCGACCTTTACGACGCCCTTTTGGCCCCGCTCGGCCCCCATGTGCGGCCCGTGGCGCGCCAAGGCGGGGAGTCCCTGCACCTGTACGGCCTGCTGATCGACTTCGAGGCCCTGGGCCTGGACCGGGCGACCCTCATGCGCGGGATGGCCGCGCGCGGGATCGGAACCCAGGTCCACTACATCCCGGTCTACCGCCAGCCCTACTTCACGCGCCGCTACGGCCCCCAGCGCCTGCCCGGCGCCGAGGCCTATTACGCCCGCGCCCTCAGCCTGCCCCTGTTCCCGGCCATGAGCGAGAACGACGTGCGGCGGGTGTGTGGGGCGTTGGCGGCGGAGATGATGCGGGGGTAGGGTAAGGCGTTCTTCTTGTGATCGATAGCACTAAGTGCTAGATTAAGCCCGTGCTAGATGCTGTGGAAACCGCGCGAACCTTTAAAACCGCTTGGTTCGCCAAGGCGGCGCGCAAGGCGCTTATCGACGACTCGGCGCTTTGCGAGGCCATCGTGGAAGTGAGACGGGGTCAGGCCGATGACTTGGGCGGGGGCGTGTTCAAGAAGCGCCTGGATAAGAATAGGCGCCGAAGCATCATCCTCGCCAAGGGGCGGCGCTACTGGGTTTACGCCTACCTGTTCGCCAAGAAGGACCGGGCCAACATCGACGACGACGAGCTGAAGGCGTTTCGCAAACTGGCCGATCTCTACGGCGCGAAGACGGATGTCGAGATCGAGAAGGAACTGAACGCCAAGGAACTGGTGGAGATTTGCAATGACCGCGAAGCCTAAGTTCAAGAGCGCCGCCTTCGGGGCGGTCCATAGCGCCGCCGCCGGCATGTATCGCGCGGGCACGATCGACAAGGCGACCATGCGCGATTTCGATGAAACCTGCCTGGCCGCCGCGCCGCCCATCTCGCCCGCGGAGATCAAGCAGCTGCGCGAGACCAACAAGGTCAGTCAGCCGGTGTTCGCCCGCTACCTCAACACTAGCGAAAGCACGGTCGAGAAGTGGGAGACCGGAGCCAAAAAGCCGAGCGGCGCCGCACTCAAACTGCTCAGCATCGTCCAGAAGCACGGGCTTCAGATTCTGACTTAACAGACGTGGCCCGCATCGCCTGCCCGGCGCCAAGGCCCATTGCCAACGCACCCTCAGCCTGCCGCTATTCCCGGCGATGGGTGAGGACGACGTGCGGCGGGCGGGCGCGGCGTTGGCGGCGGAGATGGGGCGGAAAGCGGGCTAACCTGCGAGCTCCCCCGCCAGCGGGGGAGCTGTCGCGGAGCGACTGAGGGGGCGTTGACCGGGTGCGTCGGCATGCCCCCACCACCTTCGGGTCCCCCTCCCCCGCAAGCGGGGGAGGTCGCGAGTCAAAATGTCTGCCGTGCCGATACCTTTGTGCTCTTCGTGATCTTCGTGGTTCCAAAACGTCCTGCTTCGCAGCCGCGCCGTATGCCGAAGTTGACAAATCAGTGGATTAAGTTCACTTTTTGTTCTGACATGCCAGCCGACACCGCAACCTTGACCCAGACACCCCAGACACCCCAGAGCGCCGCTCCGGCCTGCGCCGAGGCGGCTGATAAGGACTGGGCGCGGGGATTGCTCGAGCGCCAGCTGTGGATGCTGGGGCAGCTGGCCGAGGGCGGGCTGGAGATCGCCCGGTCGATCGAGCGCGCCGCCACCGACCAGGGAGCGGACGCCGCCGTCCGCGCCGCCGCCCCCCTGGCCTATGCCCGCGTGGCGCGGGCGGTGCGCCTGACCATCATGCTGCAATCCAAAGTGATCGCGGACCTGCAAAAGCTCGAGTCGAATGCTGAGATCGACGCCTCCCACGCCAAGATTCGGCAGGACGTGGCCCGGCCGGGCCTGCTGCGCGAGCGCAAGGCGCGCATCCAGCGCATCGTCGGGCGCATCGCCTGGGCGGAGGGCGAGGACGCCGACCAGATCGAGCAGGTGATGCGGGAAACCGGCGAACATCTGGATCAGGACGACATCTACGGCGACGTGCTGTCCCGTCCGGTCAGCGAGCTCGTCGCCCTGATCTGCCAGGACCTGGGCCTTAAGCCCGACTGGCCCGCTCTGGCCGAGCACGCCTGGGCCCAGGCCGAGATCGCCAGCGGCGCGGCCGGAGCGCCCTTGGCGGCGGTGATGGGCAGGG
>PLRV01000076.1:11313-88703 GCA_003164925.1 Caulobacteraceae bacterium | reverse complement strand
TCGGGGGCCGTCCACCCCATCAAGCAAAAGAAGGACTAGCTCGCGCCGAAGCCTTCATTCGGCGCAGCTAACGGAATGGCGCGGGACCCCAATGTTGGGTTCCGCGCCATTCACCTACCTTCCTACAACCGCCCCTTCCGAAACCGCTCCGCCGCCTCGGCCCGCGCCTGCGCCCGCGCCCGTTTGGGCGCCGTACGGTCGACCTCCTCGCCCGCGCCGGTCATCACCTCATTGGCGAATTCCAGGTCGAGCATTTTCAACCGCTTGATCTCGTCGCGCATCCGCGCCGCGGTCTCGAATTCCAGATCGGCGGCGGCCTGGCGCATCTTGGCCTCCAGGTCGCGCAGGGTGGCCTGGAAGTTGGAGCCCAGGAACGGTTTGGCGTCCTCGGCCACGCCCGCGCTCACCGTCACCCGGTCGCCTCGTTCATAGGGGCTGTCGAGAATGTCTTTGATGCCGCGCTTGACGCTCTCCGGCGTGATGCCGTGCTCCAGGTTATAGGCGTTCTGCTTGTCGCGCCGTCGGCTGGTCTCGGCCATGGCCCGCTCCATCGAGCCGGTGATCCGGTCGGCGTAGAGGATCACCCGCCCGTCGATGTTGCGCGCGGCCCGGCCGATGGTCTGGATCAGGCTGGTCTCCGAACGCAGGAAGCCCTCCTTGTCCGCGTCCAGGATCGCCACCAGGCCACATTCCGGAATATCGAGCCCTTCGCGCAAAAGGTTGATGCCGACCAGGGCGTCGAAGGCGCCCAGGCGCAGGTCGCGAATGATCTCGATCCGCTCGAGGGTGTCGATGTCCGAGTGCATGTAGCGCACGCGCAGGCCCTGTTCGTGCATGTACTCGGTCAGGTCCTCGGCCATCTTCTTGGTCAGCACCGTGACCAGGGTGCGATAGCCCTGCTTGGCCACATCGCGCACCTCGGCGATCACGTCGTCCACCTGGCTGAAGCCGCCTGTGGTCACCGGGCGGATTTCCACCGGCGGGTCGATCAGGCCGGTGGGGCGAATGACCTGCTCGACAAACACGCCGCCCGCCTGCTCCAGCTCCCATTGCGCGGGCGTGGCCGAGACATTGACGGTCTGCGGACGCATGGCCTCCCACTCCTCGAACTTGAGTGGGCGGTTGTCGATGGCCGAGGGCAGCCGAAAGCCGTACTCGGCCAGGGTGAACTTGCGCCGATAGTCGCCTTTGTACATGGCGCCGATCTGCGGGATGGTCTGGTGGCTTTCGTCCACGAACAACAGGGCGTTGTCGGGGATGTATTCGAAGAAGGTCGGCGGGGGCTCGCCCGGCCGGCGGCCGGTCAGATAGCGGCTGTAGTTCTCGATGCCCGCGCATGAGCCGGTGGTCTCCATCATCTCCATATCGAAGGTGGTGCGCTGCTCCAGCCGCTGGGCTTCCAGCAGCTTTCCGTTGGCTGTCAGCCAGTCCAGCCGCACCTTCAGCTCTTCCTTGATGGAGGTGATCGCCTGCTTGAGCGTCGGGCGCGGCGTCACATAGTGGGAGTTCGCATAGATTTTGACTGATGGCAGATCGGCGGTCTTCTTGCCGGTGAGAGGATCGAATTCGCTGATCGCCTCCACCTCGTCGCCGAAGAAGCTGACGCGCCAAGCCCGGTCCTCGTAGTGGGCAGGGAAGATTTCCAGCACGTCGCCGCGCTTCCTGAAGACGCCGCGTTCGAACGCCTGATCGTTGCGCCGATATTGCTGGGCCACCAGGTCGGCCAACAGCTTCTTCTCGTCCACCCGGTCGCCCACGGCCAGGGTGAAGGTCATGGCGGTGTAGGTCTCCACCGAGCCGATGCCGTAGATGCAGCTGACCGAGGCGACCACGATCACGTCGTCGCGCTCCAGGATCGCGCGGGTGGCCGAGTGGCGCATCCGATCGATCTGCTCGTTAATCGAGGAGTCCTTCTCGATGTAGGTGTCGGTGCGCGGGACGTAGGCCTCGGGCTGGTAGTAGTCGTAATAGCTGACGAAATATTCCACGGCATTGTCGGGGAAGAAGCTCTTGAACTCCGAATAGAGCTGGGCGGCCAGGGTCTTGTTATGGGCCAGGATCAGCGCTGGGCGTTGGGTCTGCTCGATCACCTTGGCCATGGTGAAGGTCTTGCCCGAGCCGGTCACGCCCAACAGCACCTGGTCCTGGTCGCCCCGTTCGACGCCTTCGCTCAGCTCGGCGATGGCGGTGGGCTGGTCCCCCGCCGGAGCATACTCCGACACCAGCTTGAACCGCTTGCCGCCCTCGGACTTGTCCGGCCGCGCGGGCCGGTGCGGCGTCCACAGAGTCGGCGAAAAGTCCTGCACGAAGGCAGCCGAGACGTCTTCAAATCCAGAGGAACGAGGCATGAACGCAAGGTAGGGGCCATGCGCGCGATTTGAAAGGGGCCGTGGACGCCGGGTCGCGGCCGCGGGGTGATCGGCAAACGACGACGGTTGCATTGTTCGCCTACTGCCTGCCATCGTCCCGTAATGCCGGAATCATTAGCAAAGCGCTTGAAACCGTGTGGGCCAGTGATCGATCTGGCGGCAGCGGAGCGAGCGAGGGAGGCGCTGGGCGCGGTGGACGGCTGGGCCGCCCTGGCCCCCGTATTCTCCGCCTCGCCCTATCTGACGGCCCTCGCCCGGCGCGATGCGGCCCGGCTGGCGCGGGTGCTGCGCGACGATCCGCTGGAGCGCCTGGCGGCCATTCTCCAGGCCGTGCGGGCGCTGGAGCGCCGGGCCGGCGAGCTCGACCTCGTGCGGCGGGACCTGCGCGCGCTGAAGGGCGAGCTGCACCTGTTGACGGCCCTGGCGGACCTGGGCGGGGTATGGGACCTGGAGCAGACGACCGGCGCCCTAAGCCGCTTTGCCGACGCGGCGGTGCGCACGGCCCTGGCTGCTGCCGCGGCGGTCGAGGTCGAGGCTGGCCGGATGAGGCGGGCCCGGGCGGACGACCCGCGCGGACCGGCCCCGGGCCTGTTCGTCCTGGCGCTCGGCAAACACGGTGGGTTCGAGCTCAACTATTCCAGCGACATCGACATCTCGGTGTTCTACGCGGCCGAGGTCCTTCCAGTAGCCGACGGCGTCGAGCCGCAGACGGTCGCCGTGCGCCTGACCCGCTCGATAGCCTCTATCCTGCAGGATCGCACCGCCGATGGTTATGTGTTCCGGGTAGACCTGCGCCTGCGGCCCGACCCGTCCTCGACCCCTGCCGCGGTCTCTGTGGCCGCGGCCCTGGAGTACTATGAATCGGTGGGCCAGAACTGGGAGCGGGCGGCCTTCATCAAGGCCCGGGCGGTGGCGGGCGACGTGATCGAGGCCGAGGCCTTTCTCAAGGCGCTGCGCAGCTTCATCTGGCGGCGTAACCTCGACTTTGGGGCTATCGCAGACATTCACTCCATCAAGCGCCAGATCCACGTCTACAAGGTGGACGACCGCCTGACCGCGCCCGGCGCCAATCTCAAGCTCGGCCACGGCGGCATTCGGGAGATCGAGTTCTACGTCCAGACCCTGCAGCTGATCCTCGGCGGGCGCGACGCCTCCCTTCGCAGCCGCCGCACACTTGACGTCCTGGCCGATCTGACGCGAGCCGGGCAGGTGGCGCCGGAGGTCTGCGCGGAGCTGACGGCGGCCTATAAAGCGCTGCGGGCGCTGGAGCACCGGGTGCAGATGGTTGCCGACGAGCAGACCCACGTGCTGCCCGAGGCGCCGGCTGATCGCAAGCGCGTCGCCGCCCTTTACGGTTATGGCGACCTGAAGCGTTTCGACGCGGAGGTTGAGCGCATCCTGCGGCGAGTGAACCGGCGCTACGGCGAACTGTTCTCCGAAGAGGAGCAACTGTCTTCGCGTTTCGGCAGTCTGGTGTTCACCGGGGTTGAGGACGATCCGGAGACCCTGCTGACCTTGAAGCGCATGGGCTTTTCCGATCCGCATCAGGTGGCCCAGACCATCCGCAGCTGGCATCACGGGCGCATCCTGGCCACGCGCACCGAGCGTGGCCGCGAACTGCTCACGCGGCTGGCGCCGCGCCTTCTGGAGGCGGCTCACGATTCCGGCGCGCCGGACGCCGCCTTCAACCGCTTTTCCGATTTCTTCTCAGCCCTGACCTCCGGCGTGCAGATCCAGTCCCTGTTCCTGGCCCAGCCCCGTATCTTCGAGCTTCTGGTGCAGGCCCTGGCCTTCGCCCCGCGCCTGGCGACGGCCGTCGCGCGCCGCCCTTCGGCGCTGGACGCCATGCTCGACGCGGGCTTCCACGCGGGCCTCAGTCCGCACGACGCCCGGTCCATCGAGGAAGCGGCCGACCAGGCGGATGGTTTCGAAGCGGCGATGGACGCGGTGCGGCGGTTGCATCGCGAACAGGCCTTCCGCATCGGCGTGCAAGTGATGTCCGGGGCCGCGGACGCCGAAACCGTGGGGCCTGCCTTGGCCGATCTGGCCGACGCCTGCATCCGCGGCCTGGCTCGCGCCGCCTTGGCCGAGGTTGAGCGCGTCGGCGGCGTCTTCCCCGGCGAGGTCGCGGTGGTGGCCCTGGGCAAGGCTGGCTCGCGCGAGATGACCGCCGGCTCGGATCTGGACCTGATGACCCTCTATCGCCCCGCCGAGCCCGGCGCGGTTTCGCAGGACAAGGGATGGGCGGCGGAGACCTTCTATACCCGCTTCACCCAGAGGCTGGTGGCGGCCCTCACCGCGCCCACCGGCGAAGGGGGCCTGTACGAGGTCGATCTCAGGCTGCGGCCCTCCGGCACTCAGGGGCCCGTAGCGGTCAATCTCAAGGCGTTTGAAGCCTATTACGGGGGCGAGGCGGAGACCTGGGAGTTCCTGGTCCTGACCCGAGCGCGGGTGGCTTGGTCATCCTCGCCGGCGTTCGCGCGCGAGGCCGATGCCGCCGTGGAGCACGCCCTGCGTCAGTCGCGCGATCGGGGGGCGACCCTGGCTGACGCTCGCAAGATGCGCACCCTGATCGAGAAGGAGAAGCCGGCGGAAAGCGTTTGGGACATGAAGCTATCGCGCGGCGGCCTGGTGGACATCGAATTCGTAGCCCAGGTGCTACAGATTCTGAACGCCGAACGCGGCGGCCCGCTGCATCCGCACACCGCCCAGGCGCTAGCGCTGCTGGGCAAGGCGGGCCTGGCGCCTTCGGCCCTGGTGCGGGACCTCGAGGACGCCTGGCGCCTGCAGCAAAACCTGTCTCAGCTGCTCAAGCTGGCCCTGGCGGATCACGGCGATCCGGCGCGTGAGCCGGCTGCTTTCCGCGCCCTCCTGGCCAAGGCCGGGGGCGCTCGGGACTTCAAAATGCTGCAGGAAATGCTGCGCAGCAATCGCGCTGCGGCGAGGAAGGCATTCGACGAATTGCTGCGCGGTAACTAACTGCGGTTGCTCAGCTTTTTGTCTGACCAGCGACCAGCATCGATTCGAGGAACTGGTCCGAAATTTCCTTTACCGAACCGGGCGAGTGGTTGAGGAACAGGGTGTGGGTCTTGTCGTTTTCGCTGATCGATTTCAGCGTGTCGAAATACTGAGTAACCAGCACCAGCTGCATCACTTCGGAGGTGCTGGTCCCGCCGACCACCTTTTGGAAACCCTCAATGGAGCCCTGCAATCCTTCGATAATGGCCTTGCGTTGGTTGGCGATGCCTTGGCCCTGCAGGGCCTTGCTCTCGGCTTCGGCCTCGGCCTTCTTGACCACCAGGATCTTCTCGGCCTCGCCGCGCGCACTGGCGGCCACCTGCTCGCGTTGGGCGGCGTTGATATCGTTCATGGCCGCCTTGACCTTTTCGTCGGGCACGATGTCGGTGACCAGCACATTGACGATCTCGTAGCCGAAGCCGGCCATGTCGACGTCCAGCTCCTTCTTGACGGCGGCGGCGATGCTGGACTGGCTGGCGAACACCTCATCCAGGGTCATGCCCGGCACATGGCCGAGGATGACCTGCTCCACATAGGACTGGATCTGCGTCACCGGGTCGGCCAGGCGGTAGAAGGCGTCGTACACGCTGTCGGCCTTGACGCGGGTCTGCACTGAGATCGGGATGGTGACGAACACATTGTCCTGGGTCTTGGTCTCCATGGTCAGCTTGATCTGGTTCACCCTCAGGCTCACCCGGCCGGCCACGCGATCGATGAAGGGAACCTTCCAGTTCAGACCAGGCTCGGCTACGCGGGCGAACTTGCCAAAGCGGGTGATCACCGCGACCTCCGCGGTCATCACGGTGAAGAAGCTGCCGAAGATCACGTAGAGCGCCAGCACCGCGAGGGCGATAGCGACGACCGAGATTCCACCGAACATGAACGAGCCTCCCATGGGGTTGGGCCGGACCATAGGACCGCTGTGTGACGGTCGCCACCCTAATCGGCGAGCGGCCGGGCGCTACATCAGGCGGCGTGCTCGGCGCCCACGGCGGTCTGCCGGACCGCCAGCACGAAGCTGACGGTTGTGCCCACCCCAGGCTCGCTCTTCATGTCCAGCATCGCGCCGTGCATCTCGATCAGGGACTTGGTCAGGGCGAGGCCCAGGCCCGTGCCCTGCTGGGTCTTGGCGTGCTGGCTCTCGACCTGCTCGAACGGCTTGGCCAACCGTTCCAAGTCAGCCTTGGAGATGCCGATACCCGTATCCTGTACGCCCACCAAAACACGACCGGCGCCCCGTCCGTCGCTGCCATGCCGGCCGAATACCCGGATCTGGCCGCCGCGGGGCGTGAATTTGATCGCATTGGACAGCAGGTTAAGCAGCACCTGCTTGAGCGCGCGGAAATCCGCTTCGACCTCGGGCACATTGGGCATGTCGATCAGCACCGTCAGGCCCGCCGCTTCGGCCCGATTGCGCACGAGGCGCACGGCGTCCTCAGCCACCTCCTGCAGGTCGATCCGTTCAAACTTCAGGTTCATCTTGCCGGCCTCGATCTTGGACATGTCGAGGATGTCGTTGATCACCGCCAATAGGTGCTGGCCCGAGCTGAGAATATCGCCGGCATATTCCTTGTAGCGGGCGTCGCCCAGGGCGCCGAACAGCTCGCCGACCATTATCTCGGAGAAGCCGTTAATGGCGTTCAGGGGCGTGCGCAGCTCGTGGCTCATATTGGCCAGGAATTCGCTTTTGGCCTTGTTGGCGCTTTCGGCCCGAATCTTCTCGGCCTCATATTTGCGTGCGAGCTCGGCCAACTGGCTCTGGCTGGACTCCAGGCTGGTCACGGCCTTTTGCAGGGCCTGTTCGTTCAGCCGACGCGCTTCGTCCTGATGCTTGATGGCGGTGATGTCGGCCGCCGTCATCACCAGCCCGCCGTCCGCCGTCCGCCGTTCGGTAATCTGGATCCAGCGACCGTCGTTCAGCTCCGCTTCCACCATGCCCTTGTCGCCTCGGGGATCGGAGGTTTCGCGTTTGAAGGCTAGCCTTGCGCAGCGCTCGACCAGCTCACGCGGCGCTCCGGGCTTAAGCAGGCGCGGCTCCAGGGAGAAGACGTCGCGGTAGTTGCGATTGCACATGAGCAAACGGCCCGCCCTGTCCCATAGAACGAACGCTTCCGAGACGCTTTCGATGGCGTCGCGCAGCCGCGTTTCGGCGGCCTGAGCCCGCGCTTGCGAAATGCGTTCCTCGGTCACGTCGAAGGCCACGCCGATGATGCGGCTGTAGCCGCCGCCCTCCTGAGGGCCGAAGGCCTGGCCGCGAGCATCCACCCAGGCGGCCTTGCCGTGTCGGTCCGGCACCCGGAAGGATACATCGAAAGCGCCATAGACGGACGCGGACACCACCGCCTGGCGCACACGCTCGCGGTGGTCGCCGGCAATGCGGGCCAGAACGTCCTGGCCCGTCGCCACGCCGCCGCCGCCCCATCCCAGAATGACGCCGGTCACATCGGACATGAACACCCGATCCGCCTTAAGGTCCCATTCCCAGATGCCACAGCGCGCGGCTTCCACGGCTAGGCGGAAGCGCTCTTCGCTGATGGCGGTGGCCTCCTGCGCCTTCTGCGTCTGCCGACTCTGGCGGAGCAGTAGGATCGCCAGGCCGCAGCCCGCCGCCAGCGGCGCCAACAGGGTGAACAGGAAGCCGCTGCGGGAGCGCACGTCGGCGGCCAGAATGGCCGGCGCCGACGTCGCGGCGACCGACACCAAGGCTCCGTCGGCGATGGGGCGGACCGTTACCAGGGTCGGACCGACGCCGGCGAGGTCGCCGCGCGCCAGCGCCACGCCGCCGTCGGCCTTCATGTCAGCGGGCGTTACGCCGAAGGCTTGCGAGAGGGTCGACGCGGCGGCGCGGCGGGGTCCGGCAAAGCCAAGAATGCGGCCGTCGGCGGTGGCGACAGCCGCCGCAAGCGGGCCTTTGCCGAAGTCGGCCGGCGCACCGAATAGCTTGGCCGGATCGCCCTGCGCCAGGATATACAGGCGGCCCACGCCGTCGGGCCCGCTGCCGGGCGGGCCAACCGACGCCGCGAAATAGCCATCGCCGTCCTTGCCGGGCCCCATCCAGAAGGCGGAGCCTGAGCGCCCGGCGGCCCGCGCCGCCTGGAGCCAAGCTGGCGAGCGAGCGTCCAGCGGGCCGGCCGCGGCCAGCACCTCCGCGTCTCCCGCGACCGCCACCGAGCGGGCCGCGCCCTGTGCGGAGGCCAGGCCCGTCTCGGCCACATCCAGCGGGTCTCCGCCCAGGCGACGGCGGGCTTCCGCGGCGGCGTCCAGGGCGGCGCGCAGGCTGGCGATGGTCCGGTCCGCCCGACTGGCGGCCTGGGCGCTGTCCTCCGCCGCCTCCGCCGAGGCGGAGACCAGCGGCTGGTCCGCCCGCATGCCCAGAGTCAGATAGAGGGCGAAAAGCGCCAGCAGCAGAAGGCATGCAAACAGGGTTATGCGAACGCTGGCGGGCAAGGGCTCGCGCAACCGGGATCCGGCCCGGCCGGCCTCCGTCACGCCCCGCGCGCCGCTCCTCGATCGCCCTGCGTCGCCCCGCGCGCCGCCCGCCACGCCCGCTCCTTATTGATTCGCCCGTAAAGCAGAATCCTACGCGGCGCGGCGAGTCTCTGAAAGACGGGTTAACGCGGTTCTTGTGCGCCGATCGCCTTGGCGGCCAATTCGTGCACGTTCTTGGATAGGCCAGGGGTCGCGGCGATCCGGCGTAATTGGGCNNAGCAGGCGAGCCGCCACCGTGGGGTTGAACCCGTCCACGGCCAGGATCTGGTCCGCCAGAAAAGTGTAGCCGGCGCCGCTGGGATCGTGGAATCGCGAAGGATTGCCGGAGGTGAAGCTGGAAACCACGGCGCGCAGGCGGTTGGGGTTCTTGGCGTCGAAGGCCGGATGCTTCATCAGCCCCCGCACCCGCTCCAAGGCGTCCGGCGCCGGATTTGCGGCCTGGATGGCGAACCATTTGTCGATCACCAGGGGTTCGTCCTTCCAACGGTCGTAGAAGTGGTCCAGGGCCCGGTCGAACGGCTCGCCCCCGATGAGCATCAGAGCGTTCAGGCCGCCCATGGCGTCGGTCATGTTGGTGGCGTCGTAGTAGTGCCGGGCGGCGCGTTCTGCCACGGCGGCGGTCGGGGCGGCGGCCAGCAGGTTGAGGCTGGCGTTGCACAGGGCCCGCCGCCCAGCGCTGGCGGCGTCGGGGCTGAACGCGCCGCCTGCGCCGAGTTCCAGATGCAAGGCTTCGAGGGTTTCGCCGAGCGTGGCCGCCATGCGCGCGCGCAGAGCTTCGCGGGCGTCGTGGATAGCAGCCGGATCGGCGGGGCTCATGGCCAGCGACAGGTCCTGTTCGCCCGGCAGACTCAGCAACAGGGCCTTGAGCGCGGCCTCCGACGATTGGTCGGTCAGGCCACGTTTGAGGGCGATGGCGAAGCGGGCCTCGCCCTGCGCGTCAGGCCGCGCTGCGGCCCGCTCCAGCATCAACCGCACCGCCAGGGTCTGGCCCGCTTCCCAGCGGTTGAACAGGTCCGGATCGGAGGCGAGCAGCACATAGCCGTCCTGCTCCGGCGCATTGCTGGTCAGCTTGACCGGAGCGGAAAAGGCGCGGAGGGCCGAGACCACCGGAGCGCTGGCCACGCCCTCCAGCCGCACGCGCGTTTCAGCTTGCTCAAGCACGATCAGCGCTTCCTGAGCGGCCTGATCGGCGCCCGGCGCCTTGAACGAAAGGACCGCGCCGTCGCCGTCCAATAGGCCCAGCCGCACCGGTATCGGCAGAGGCTTCTTGTCGGGCTGGCCAGGGGTGGGCGCCGTGGTCTGGGCGAACGTCAGGTCCAGGGTCTTGGCGGCCGGGTCGTAGACGGCCTCCAGGCGCACCTGCGGCGTGCCGGCCTGCTCGTACCAGCCGAAGAAATGCGATAGGTCGCGGCCGGAGGCGTCGGCGAAGCAGGCGATGAAGGCCTCCGCCGTGGTCGCCTCGCCATCGTGGCGCTCGAAATACAGGTCCATGCCCTTGCGGAAGGCCTCAGCGCCGAGCAGGGTCTTCAGTATACGGACGACCTCCGCGCCCTTGTCGTATACCGTGGCCGTGTAGAAATTATCGATCTTTACGAAGCTGGAGGGGCGCACCGGGTGGGCCAGGGGTCCGGCGTCCTCGGCGAACTGACGCGAACGCAGGGCCCGCACGTCCTTGATCCGCTGCACGGCGGGGCCGCGCTGGTCGGCCGAGAAGCTCTGGTCACGGAACACCGTCAAGCCTTCTTTCAGGCACAGCTGGAACCAGTCGCGGCAGGTGATGCGGTCGCCGGTCCAGTTGTGGAAGTACTCGTGGGCGATCACGCCTTCGATGCGCTCATAGTCCCAATCGGTGGCGGTCGCCTCGTCGGCCAGCAGCAGCGAGGAGTTGAATATGTTCAGCCCCTTGTTTTCCATCGCTCCGGCATTGAAGTCGCGTACGGCCACAATCATGAACAGGTCGAGGTCGTATTCGCGCCCGAAGGCGTCCTCGTCCCATTTCATTGAGCGCTTGAGGGCGTCCATAGCGTAGGCGGCGCGCGCCGATTGGCCCTGATCGACATAGATGCGCAGATCGATCTTGCGATTGCTCATGGTGACGAACTGGTCGGCCAACTCGTCCAGCTCGCCGGCCACCAGGGCGAACAGATAGCAGGGCTTGGGGAAGGGATCGCGCCAGCGGGCGAAGTGACGCCCGTTCCCCACGTCGCCGGACTCGATCAGGTTGCCATTGGATAGCAGGCGCGGATAGGCCGCCTTGTCCGCCTCCAGGCGCACCGAGAAGCGGGACAGCACGTCGGGCCGGTCGGGAAAATAGGTGATCTTGCGAAAGCCCTCCGCCTCGCACTGGGTGCAGAAGCGGCCGCCGGACATGTAGAGCCCCTCCAGATAGGTGTTGGCCTCCGGATCGATCTCCACCTCGGTGTCCAGGATAAAGGCGTCGGGGGCTCCTGAAATGACGAGATGCTCGTCGCCCAGGGTGTAGCGATCAGCGCCGAGCGGCTGCCCGTCGAGGGCGACGGAAATCAGCCTCAGCCGTATTCCATCCAGCGTCAGCGGCTCGGCATGGTCGCCGTTGCGCACGATGCCTAGCTTAGCCTTCACCCGCGTGGCCTTTGGCTCCAGTTGGAAATCGAGCTCCACCGTCTCGACCTTGAAGGCCGGCGGCTTGTAGTCGGCCAGGCGGATCGGCTGGGAAACGTCGGTGCGCATGATAGGGCTCGAAGAATGGAATACGAGCACCCTACTTGGCGCCGGAGGCGGGCGAGCGCCAGTAGCCAGACGCAGCCAATCTCGCTACCAAGCGCGGCCATGTCCGCCACGGTCGAACCGTTCCGCGCCCTGTCCATCGGCCGCCTGGCCCATCAGCTGCAGGCCGAGGGGCGTTCGGTCATCCATATGGAGTATGGCCAGCCCTCCGCTGGGGCGCCTAAGGCGGCTATCGCCGAGGCGCACAGGGTGCTGGACAGCGACGCCATGGGCTATTGGGAAAGCCCGGCGCTCAAGGCCCGCATCGCCCGTCATTATCAGGAGACCTACGGCGTCGGCGTCGATCCGGAGCAGGTGATCCTGACCTGCGGCGCCTCGCCGGCGCTGGTGCTGGCCCTCACCCGCGCCTTCGCGCCGGGCGATCGTGTGGCGCTGGCCCGGCCGGGCTATGTCGCCTATCGCAACACGCTCAAGGCCCTCAATCTGGTCCCGGTGGAGATCGCTTGCGGCCCGGCCGAGCGTTTTCAGCTCACGGCGGCGGCGCTCGAGGCGCTGGAACCCGCACCGCAAGGGGTGATCATCGCCAGCCCGGCCAATCCCACCGGCGCCATCATCTGCGGAGCCGAGTTGAAGGCCATCGCCGCGGTGTGCCGGCGGCGCGCCATCCGCATCGTCTCGGACGAGACCTATCATGGCTTAAGCTACGGAGAGCCCACGCGCTGCCTGCTGGAGTTCGATCCCCAGTCCATGGTGATCAACACCTTCTCCAAATATTTCGCGATGGTCGGCTGGCGGCTGGGCTGGTTGGTGGTTCCGCCCGAAGAGGTCGCCCAAGCGCGCGCCTACATGGCCCACCTGTTCCTAACCGCGCCCAGTCTGTCGCAGCACGCCGGTCTCGTCGCGATGGACTGCCGCGATGAGCTGCAGGGCTATCTGGAAATGTACCGGCGCAACCGGACCTTGATGCTGGACGCCGTGCCCCTGCTCGGTCTGGACGGCATCGCGCCGCCGGACGGGGCGTTCTACATCTATGCCAATGTCAGCCACCTGACCGATGACAGCATGGCCTTGTGCGAGACGCTGTTGCGGGAAACGGGGGTAGCGATCGCGCCGGGGCTCGATTTCGATCCCGCCCTCGGCGCCCGCTTCGTCCGGTTCAGCTTCGCTGTGACCACGCCGGAGGTGGAAGAGGCGCTGCGCCGCCTTATTTCCTGGTTTGAGGCCAGGGCGGTGAAGGCGGGAATCTAGGTTCAAAATCTGACATTTGAGTCCTGTCGGACCGTCGGCGCGATGATGGCCGAACGCCTGGTTCCTGGCCTGGAGCCAAGGGGAAGAATCGCCCCTGAGCGGACCATCGGAACGTCGGCTTCTCGAAGGGCCGGCCAAACTTTGCTTCCAGGCGGTATTACGCGGGCGCAGACTTGCTTCAAGGCTGTTGCTCGGTGCTTGGGAAGAGCATCACCAGCTTGTAGTCGGGGCGCTCCGCCGGAATGTAGGTGTGCTGATCAAAGACCAGCGGGCCATCGATGGGATGCAGGAAGGTCCGTGAACCGCCCGTTCTCACGATGACGGATTGCGAAGCCCAGCCGCGGACGAAGAGATCGGATTCTCTCTTCAGCTTATCGACGAATGCCGCCATCGCTGCATCGTTGAGCAATCGGCCATAATCGGCGCGGAACTCCGCCAATAGGCGCAGGGCGCGATCTTCCCAATCAGGAAGCAACGCGCGTGCCGATGGCGCCGTGAATGCAAAGCGTAGCAGGTTCTTCTGCTGACCATCTCCCAGCCATCCAGCGAACAGGTTCTCGGCCGCCTTGTTCCAGCAACATGCGTTCCACAGCCCGTCCAATGCGTATGCAGGGAGCTCCAAAGCGTCGATCACTGCCCGAACGGAGGGCGGTGCCTCGGACATGGGTTCCGAAGGCGGGGCGTCAGGATCGCGGCGCCCGGCCAACTCGAACATATAGCTCCGTTCGGCCGGCGTCAGCGAAAGCGCCACCGCCAGCCTCGCCAAGGCCTCCGGGGAGGCGCGGACATCACGGCCCTGCTCGATCCACGCGCACCAGGTCACCCCGATACCGGCCCGCGCCGCCAGGTCCTCGCGTCGAAGGCCGGGTGTCCGGCGCCTGAGTGTTTGTGCGCTTGGCATCAACCGCTCGCGGTGAGAACGAATGAACTGGCCGAGCAGGCGCCGCTGTTCCGCACCTAGCATATGCGTATCAATAATAGGATAAGATTGTCCATTGTAATAGGCTATCGAAGCCGCTTTGACGGGTCCAGGAGGAATACCATGACCCGTTCACACGATGACGTTGTTCAAAATCAGTTTGGTCCCCGCGCCGCCGCCTATGTACAAAGCGCCGTCCATGCCGCTGGCGAGGATCTCGATGCGCTAGAGTCGTCGGCCCGTAGAGAGGCGCCAAAACGGGCGCTCGACCTGGGGGCGGGCGGAGGCCACGTCGCCTATCGACTGGCGCTCCACGCCAGCTCTGTCGTCGCCCTAGACCTGTCGGCGGAGATGATGGCCGCTGTCGCCAGCACCGCTCGTGACCGAGGATTGGCGAATATCGAGACTTGCGTGGCCCCGGCTGAGGACATGCCGTTCGAGGCTGAGGCATTCGACTTTCTGGCATCTCGCTTTTCCGCGCACCATTGGCGCGACTTCGAAGCGGGCTTGCGCGAGGCGCGTCGAATCTTGAGAATCGGTGCGACCGCAATCTTTATAGATGTCGTCTCGCCGGGGCCGGCGGCGCTCGATACCCACCTCCAGGCTGTTGAACTTCTTCGAGATCCTTCGCATGTTCGCAACTATACTGCGTCTCAGTGGCAGGCTGCACTGGCGCGTGCCGGCTTTGGCGCGCGGAAAATCGAGGCGCGTCGACTCCGCATGGACTTTTCGACCTGGGTCGGCCGCATGCAAACGTCGGAAGCCCATCGGGTGGCCATCCGATCACTTCAGCAAAATACCAGTTCCCGAACGGCGACCTACTTTGAGATCGAGCCCGATGGCTCCTTTACGTTCGACACGTTGCAGATCGAAGTGACGGCGACTTAATTTGGTAGATTGGGTATCATGTTTGGGTTCTCAGTCAGACGGCCTGGATTCGAATGTGGCCTAAAGTCGAAGGTATTCTCCCCCCTCTTGCGACCTTCGGAACGTCCGTTCCCAGGCCCGCGCGGCGTCGCCCTTCGGACAGTCAGAAGGCGTAACGAACGCCGACGGTCGGAGCCGTGTTGCTGTTGAAGTAATAGGGAACCCCCGGCCCGTGAGGAATGGCGATGGCCAGACCGCCGGTGACGTCGGAATAGGCAATGCCTGCATAGCCGTCGAAACGCTTGGTGAAGCGATAGTCCGCATAGAGCGAGACCTCGTCCAGCGTGCCCGCGCAGGAGGAGCGAAAGCCGGCGGCGGGCGAGCAGGTCGACGGAACCCGAAAGTCGTTCTGAGCCTCGTGATAGTAGGACAAGGTGATGTCGATTTTGCCGTTGTGAGCGTATTTCACGCCTGTCCAGTAGACCTGCACGATCTTGTCTGAATCCAGATTTTTGTCCTCGACGCCGCTCAGAAAATAACCGCCTTGGGCTGTGGCGCCGACGCCCAACGGGTGCGCCGGATTCTGCATCAGGATATATTCGTATCCGCCAAAGAGCTTGAATTGGCTCAATGTATATTTGGCCGCGACCATGACGGCGCTGTTGTCGGTCACGATGCCGTATTCGGTGTTGCTCGTCCCGATCAGATTGGTCCCGTTGATGGGGTTGGTATTGATGCTGTTCTGGGTCGACTGATAGGGCGCAGCCAGGCTCGTGGGTCCCAGTAGGGGGTTGAGCACGCTGATCGCCTGGTCAACATGTTGGGCGACGATGTCGGCCGAGAAGTTGTGGTAGACGCCGCCGAAGTCGAGTCCATAGGCGGTGTTGTGCGGCGCTTCCGGCGTGCAGGTGGCGGCCGTCCAGACGGCGGAGGCGGAGTAGCAGCCGCCCTGGCCGTCGGCGAACTTGTACATAGCGCCGAAATGCACCGGGCCATAGGCGACGCGATATTTCACCGCGCCGTCCCAACGGCTGTCCTCGGTGTCGCCGCCGCCGGCCATCAGGCCGTTGTAGCCGATGAACGAAAAGGAGTAGGCGCCGCCGGCCGGGTCGTATTGGAGCATGGCGTCGGTGCCCAGGGCGCGCTGTCGACCGATGGTCAGGGTTCCGAATTGCGTGGACTACAGGCCGGCGTAGAGCTCGTCGTTGAAGACCTGACCGGCGCGCGCGCCGTCGATGGTGATCGAATAGCTCTTCCTGGGCAGGCCGTTGTTGCTGGTGTTGGCCTGTGCGGCGCTCGCGAGTTGGCCGGACTGGGGATTGATGCCGGTCGAGCCGTTGAACACCGCGAACCAGCCCGGCAGAAACTCTTCCTTGCCCCTGAGGCCCAGACCCGTTTGCGACAGGTTATTGGGCGCCACCAGGAACTGAGGGTGGGCGCCGTTCCGGTTGACCAGCGATTCCCCTTCATAATTGTAGCCATTTTCCGGCAAGCCGTGGCTGACCCAGCCCGCGCCGACGTCAAAGGCGCCGTACAGGGTGATGCCGTTCCAGGTCAGCGGGCCGGCGGCGTCCGCCTTTGCCGCCATATCCTGCGACGAGGGCGCGCCGGGGCTGGTCTGCTGGGCTAAAGCTGGAGAGCCGGCCGTGGCCAATACGAGCGCGAGCGCCGGAAAGGCGCATGCGCGGCCGTGCATGTGTAGCCCCCCCTGAGAGGTCGTCACGGCCCGCAAACTTCCCCGACCCAGTCGTGACAATAGGACTCTCACGCGCCGAGCCTGCATGGCTGAAATCCCCCCCCCCGCCGGGCCATCTCGCCGCGACAGAACTGCTATATACCGTGGTATACAGCGATGACCGCGCAGCGCGTCAAGCGAAACTCGGCTAGGTGCGCCAGAAATTGGCGGGTTTGGGCTTTTATGGCGCAGGTCGTCCCGGCTCGGCCAAGAGGTGCAAGGCGAGGGTCTGTAAGGCAGGATCTTGGGCGCTAGCAGTGGCCAGATTCGCTTCAAGTGCGCGATAGGCGGCCAGAATGTTCCGGCCGCATGGAGTCAGGCGCGCGCCCTTGTCACCGCCGCCGCCGGGCGTCGTATCCACCAGCGGGCCTGTCCAGCATCGGTTCATGGTGTCGACTAATAGCCAGGCGCGACGATAGCTCATGCCCATGGCCCGGCCCGCCGCCGAGATCGAACCGCATCGGTCGATGGCTTCAAGAAGATCGGCTTTGCCGGGGCCAAAGGCCAGTTCCTTGCCACACACTAGTTGCAGCTTGAGCTTCAGTGGGCCGATCAGCGCCATGCCTCTTCCGCCTCCTGCCCGCGACTAGGGCCCGCCTTGCGTCGGCGCCGGGTCGTCCCTGGTTCCAAGTCTCATCATAGATGGCGGCGGCCGCCGATGGGGAGGGCCTGCCTGGAAAATTAAGCCGCGCTCCGTAGCGCCAGACGAACTATTGCTTTGGCGAGAATCCCCCTAAAACGCCCTTGAGGGCATCAGCTTTCGATATTCCTACTGTCCGTTCCCAGGCCCGCGCGGCGTCGCCCTTCGGACAGTCGTGGGCCTCAACATCAGCGCCCGCCCAGCGTCAGAGTCCGACCGCTAACTGGCCTTCGCCGTCTGAAGCAGGGTTTGAGCCTCGGCGGGCGGCGCGGGCGAGTCCTCGATGCGCTGGATGATCTCGGCGCATTTCACGGCCATGGTCTGCAGTTCCTCCGGAGCGTCCGATAGGGAATCGCCGATGAAGGCTTGCAGATCCCGCGCCAGCTTCAACAGGCGCGGCGCCTCTGCGATCAGTCGCGCCTGGAACTCTATCCGGCTCGGCTCGCGGTCGTATTCGGCGCCCGGCACGCGCCAGCCGCCCCAGTCGGCCTTATCGGTGACCACCACCGGGAAGGTGCCCGGGTGCGGATGATGGCCGCAATCGTCGGGCTGCTGCCACTTGTTGCGGGCTCGCATCAGGCGCCAGGATCCGCCCTCGGCGGCGGCGTCGGGCGGTTCGGCCACGCCGTCCTCGGGCCTGAGTTCGTGGGCGTGGAACTCGCGCCCCAGACCCACTTCGTAGGTGATACGCACCGGCTCATCGAATCCGCGCGCCCAGGTCGGCACGATGCGGTCCACCACGGCCCAGGCGCCGACGCTGTCGACCCAGACCTTCTGGTTCCGGTGAAACTGGGCTTTTGCCATTTACCACGCTCCCGGCCGTTCTGCCGTGTCGAGCCCGATATTGCGCCGTAAAACCTTGACGCTCGGTCAAAAGGTTAGGTGAACGCCGTGCTTAGCTTGCTCTGAATCATAAATTTAGAGCCGGATTCAGACTTCGAGAGAAGTCATCGGGCTCTTGCGCCTGCGCCGACAGGTCAACGCCCAGCAAATCGCCGTAGGCCTGCATCAGGCTGTCGAAGGTCCGGCTCCAGCCGTGGCGCGCCTCGGCCCGCGCCCGCGCGGCCTGCGACAGGACGTCGAGATCTCGTGCGAACAGGGCGTCGATCGCCTCCGCCATGCCTTGAGCGGTGGCCCTATGCGCCACCTGTCCAATGCTGTCGTCGATCAGTTCGGACACCCCGCCCGAACTCGGTCCCACCACCGGTACGCCCGAGGCGAGGGCCTCGAGCACCACCAGTCCGAACGGCTCCTGGTCGTTGGCGTGAACGAAGGCGTCGCAACTGGCGATCAAGCGGGCGAGAAGGCGTGGATCACGAACATAATCCAGGCCGATCACTTGCGGGTGGGGCCGCAGATAGGCCCCGGCGGCGATAAGGATCAGCCGATAGTCCTCGCCCAGCAGGTCCAAGGCGTCGAGCAGGGTCTCGAGGTTTTTCTCGCGGGCAGGGCGGCCAGCGAATACGAGAAGGCGCGTCTTGGATGACAGGCCGAGGTCGCTGCGCACCGTCTCACGGTCGGCCCGTTTCGGGTTGAACAGGTCCAGGTCCACGCCCAGCGGCTGCACCATCACCTGGTCAACGCCCGCCTCCGCCAGACGGCCGGCGATGTAGCGGCTGGGCGCGGCCACCAGATCGCAGCGGCTGTAGAAACGCGCTACCCGCCTTTGCGCTGGCGCGGCCGCCCACTCGCCGAAGTGCAAGGCGGCCAGGGCTGCTGGGTCGGAGTGACAGAAGGCCACCGTCGGCGCGCCCACCGCCTCGGCGGCGTCCAGCGCGGCGTGGCCGGGCACATAGGTGTCGCCCATCTCGATCAGGCTAGGTCTCAGATGCGCCAGGATCCGCGTCCATTTGCGCAAGGAGGTCGGGCAGCGGTAGCCGTCGCCGAACGGGATCGGGGGGGCCGAGATGGTGATGAGGCCCTCGCTGGTGGCGCGGGTGGCTCGGCCGGGGACGACCAGCGCGTGGCGCAGTTGCGGCCGCTCCTTGGCCATCCAGGCGTGCTTGGCCAACAGGTAGCGCTTCACGCCGCCGCTGCGCGGTCCGTACAGCATGGTGGTGTCGACGAGGTGGGGCAGGCCGTCCGCCGGGCCGTGACCCAACATGGCCCGCAAGGACACAATTTCGGTTCGCGTCAGCTCGCCGACGTCAAGCACGCTTCGCCTCCCGCCATATCCGAACACTGGCCGCCCGGCCATCGAGGCGGCAGGGCGGTGGTTCAGGTTTGCTTAGCATAGTTTAGGTCGGGTTCGGAAAATGAGGCCGGCGTGGCGATGCAGAAATTCGGCTGCGCTTCGTGGTGGACTTGGAGGCAATTCATCGATCTCCAGCCATACTAAAGCATTGTGATGCTGAAGTATTTTAAAGAACGTGGAGTTCGCGTCAAGTTTGATCCAAGACGCGGCCGAACTTCAAATTCAACACACTCGTGGCGAATGCCTATGAACGAGGCGCCGGTCAAGGCAAAGACAAACTCGCGCCCCAGGCGAATTGCGGGTCAAAAGACAAATGATTGCAGCGCGTGGGCCGAAATCGTCAAACTGAAGCAGAAAAATTCTTGTCCTGGGCGAGCTTGACACAGGCCGTATCCGCGTCCCAAGAGTCTTGAACGTCTTCGTGGTTAATGCGTACCGGTTGAGAGGTGGGAATGCTTTCCTTCAGCGCCGCCGCGGAGACTATGTTCGCGCGCGTCCGATATCGGAGGATGGCGGTCTATGCTGTGGCCGCCGGCGTTCTGTTGACTCTCCCCGCGTGCGATCAGGGCCGTTTCGCCGATCAGGTCCAAATGGCTGAAACCGGCGCCTGTCCTCGTCCCCAATCGCCCACTGGCCGCCAGCCCCAGTTCAACCAGCAGCAGCACGACATCAGACTTCTGCGCGAGCGCGGATTCCACGGCGATTTCTTCGCCCAGCTCGAACTGGGCGGTCGCTACGAGGCGCGGCGGGACGCCGATCGCAACCTGCTGGATACGATTGAGGCCAGCGTCTGGTACGCCCTAGCCCTGACCAACCCGCAAGGCTACGAATCGATCTCGCCACGTCAGGACTTCGTCCAGCGCGAAGAGATTCGCGGCGATGTCGCGGCCTCGCCGTATCCGCCCGGCGTGGGGACGCTCTACGACGATTGTCGTGTCTTTGAACGGCGTCAGGCGTCCGCCGCCTTAGCCGGGCTTTGGCAGCGCATGTCCTCCGAGGAGCAGGAGGAGGTGCGCAAGCGCATAGTCTACGTCCTCTCCACTCAGGGCGCGTCCGGCTACCGCATACTGGCCCGGATCACGCAAACCGACACGGGGCCCTTCGGCGCCCCGCGCCAGAGTCTCGGTCCCGAGCGCCACGCCTGGTGGGACGGGCATTTCTTCGGCCGTCCAAGGGCGACGGACACGCCGCCAGCCGCGGGAGGCTCGGGTTTCTATCCGGTGGAGCTATTCGCGCGCAACGATGTGGACTCCTATCTTTATGACTATCTGGCCGCCCAGGGCGGCGACGTGGGCGCCTATGTCCTGATGAAGGACTTCGAATCGGGCTCTGCGGACCGCGCAGGCTATGCGGACTTCGTTGAAGCCAAGGCCAATCGCTGGACGCCGCCCTATGAGTTCTATCCGCCTGACGCGCCAGCCTCCGGCGTGCCCCATTCCGATGAGGGCGGCGTGTCGGATGAAGCGGGCCAGATCGCGCTCAGCCGCATCGACGAGCTCCCGTTCGTGCATGTGCTCGACGCTTTGCACTATCTGCGGGTGGTTGACGCGCCGCCGTTGGTCTTCGAAGGAGCCGGCCCGGGCCGGGGCGGGCCGGAGCGACACGGACCTGAGCGACATGGACCTGACCGACATGGGCCGGAGCGATTGGGACCTGAGGCGCTCACGCCCGGACAGGTCCAAGCCTTCCAGGCCATGCTCGGGCGAGAACAGACCGGCCATCTGACGCCGCTGGAGAAGGTGCGCGCCATCCAATACGCGGCGGTGGACGGTTCGACCCATGCCCAATTGGTGCTGGCCGTGATGTATTCGGAGGGGGTGGGCGTGAAGGCCGACTATGCGCGCGCCTTCCACTGGTATCAGGAGGCGGCTCGCGCCGGCTCGCCAGAGGCCAAGTTCGCCATCGCCAACTATTTCTCGCTCGGCGTGGGCGGGGTGGCCGACCAGGACAAGGCCCGCGCGGTGATTTACCGCCTGGATTCGGCCCTGGCCGGGTTCCAGCCGCAGGCGACGAATATCCAGGCCGTCCTGGCCCAGGTTTCCCGCAAAGCCCCCTACTGACGGGTCCAAAGCCATGATGCACAGCGCCCTGAAGCCCTTGCTGATCGCCGCCGGCCTTGCGGGGGTCCTGTCGGCCGCCGCCGCCTCGGCTGTGGCTTTTCCCGACGCCAAGATCGACGCCGAGCTGAAGCCAAACTTCCGCGACCTGATCTATCCGCCGATCCGCCACCACGAACGGTTCCGCTACGAAGGGGGCGTGGGCTACCGTCCCCTGCATCCTGAGCGCTACGCCGGTTACGGCCGGCCCGGCGGCGTCTCGGAGCTGACCGTCGACTGCAGCGATCCGCGCGGCGGCGCGCGCCCCTTATCGGACGCGCTCTACTATCTGGCGCCGGGCGGGGTGCTGCACCTGCGCCAGGGCTCGGTTTGCGCCGACAGCCTGTACATCGATAAGCCCGTGGTGATCGTGGGCGAACCGGGCAGCGCCTTCTCCGAGGACAGTATGCGCCGCCCCCGTATCGAGGCCCTGCCCGGCTCTCCGTGCGTGGCCGTCGCGCCGGGGGTTCGGGTGGAGCTGCGCGACATCGCCCTGGCGGACGAGCAGGCCGGGCGCAACGGTTGCGTCGAAGGCGAGGACGCCGACATCGCCCTGACGCGCGTGTCTATTGACTATGGGGGCGCACGCTCGGCGGTGGACGTCACGGGCGGGCGCTTGATTGTCAGCGAGAGCCAGATTGACGCCGGTCGAGCCGATTCGGCCATTCTGGCGGACGATACGGCGGTCCAGATCGCCAAGAGCGAAATTCACAGCCAGCTCATGGGTCTGGATCTGACCCCGTCGCTGACCGCGCCTTCCGCGATCACGGACATGCGCCTGATTGGCCCCGGCAACGGCGATGCGGTCGAGCCGCGCACGGTGGGGGTGATGGTGCGCGGGGGCCAGAGGGCGTCGGGCCAACTGACCATCCGGGATTCCTTCGTCGGTCATTGGCGCACGGGCCTATGGCTTGACGCCGGATCGCGGGTCGAACTGGCCAACAGTCGTATCTACAAGTCCGCCTTGGGCGTGCTGGTGGACGAGGCCGAGGCCGTGATCAGCAATTCATCCATCGGCGCGTCGGAGGTTGGAATCTACGCGGGCTCGGGCCGCGTCGATATGGACCACAACCGCATCCATGGCTTCCGTCAGGCGCCGGTGGTGCTGGACCGGAGCGTGGTGTCTTCCGAACACGACAATGTGGCCTACGCCGAGATCGAAGTCTGCAGCGGCCTGCGCGACTGGGCGCCGCGCTGCATGCCCTTGGAAAGCCTGCCTTACGAGCTGACCGTGGAAGGCGCCGCGCCCAGCTGGGGCGCGGAGCAGGGCGGCGATCGGCGTCCCCCCGACCTTGGTCCCGCCCGCGCCGGCCGAGGCCCGCCGCCGTCTTTCGCGGGGCGCGGCGGCGACCGGGGCGACGCGGCTGCGGCCGGCGCCACGATGCGTGCTCCCGGGCCTTAGGGACCAAATTTATTCCCGCTCATTCCCGCGGAGGCGGGAATCTAGTGAGAGCCACAAGCGCCGCCGCTTGACTGGAAAGGCCTGGGTCCCCACCCTCGCGGGGATGATAGATATTTTTTAATCCATTGTTTTTCATCAGTATTTTTGCTAGATTTTCCCTCACACAATCCATGCACAGCACGGCAAATCAATGACTTAGCGCCGCGATCTGCACGGAACCTGCACAGCGTGAGGGTGTCCCATGGCGTTCGTAACCGACAAGGAAGAGATTAAACCCGGCCTTATCATCTTCCGCCGGGCCGACGTGGACCATCGCAACTGGTACTGCCGCGTCAAGCTGCCGAAGGCCGACCGCTACAAGACGATCTCGCTCAAGACCAGCGACATCGGCGTGGCGCGCCACCTCGCCAACGAGCAGGAGGTCGAGGTCCGGGCCATGCTCAAGCATGACATTCCGGTCTTCAACCATCCGTTCCGCGCCGTGGCGAAGGAGTACCTGGCGACCCAGGAGGCGCGCGCCCGACGCGGCGAGATCAGCAAGGATCGCCCCAAGAAGCTCAAGGCCGTGATCGAGGGCGCGCTGGAGGACTATGTTGGCTCGGTGCAGGTGCATCGGATCGGCGACGAGCTTTGGGCAAGCTACCCCGCGTGGCGGCGCGAGAACGGCGCCGGCCGTAACACGCGAAACGGCGTGCGCGAAATCTCCGCCCAGCAGGCGGCCGAGCTGGACGCCCGCGACGCCGCCGGGCGAGCCAGGGCGATGGCGAAGCGCGGTTTCACGAAGCTCCGGCCCGTGGCCCCTGTGCCGGCCAAGGCTCGCACCGTCGCCTTCATCAGCGACGCCACCATCCGCTTCGAGATGTCAATTTTCGGCGCCGTGATGAACTACGCGATCAAGAAGCGTTACGTGCCCGCCAGCCAGCGCTTCGACGACCGGCCGAAGCTCAAGACCATGCGGCGGGACGAGTTCACGCTAGAGGAATACCGTCACCTCCACACCGTGGCGCGGTCATGGGTGAAGGACGCGATCCGGCCGTCCAGCACCTGGTATCGGACGGTCGCCTACAATTTCATCCTGATCATGTGCAACACGGGGATGCGCCCGTCCGAAGCCAAGAACCTGCGTTGGCGAGACATCACCACCGGCAAGGATCGGGAGGGCCGCGAACTGGTCATCCTGTTCGTCCAGGGCAAGGGCAAATCGCGCAAGCTAGTCGCCCCCAAGAGCGTGGGCGACTACTTCGAGCGCGTCCGCGAAGCCACGCGGGAATATCGGCGCCAAGCGGCGGAGGCCGAAGGGAAAGAGGCGCCGGAGGTCGAGTTCCGGCCCGAGGACCGGGTGTTCACCACCATCACTGGCGAACCGGCCAAGTCCCTCTATCAAGCGATGATCGAAGACCTTCTGATCAAGGCCAAGCTGCGCGAGGGCGCCTCGGGCGTCCCTCGCTCCACCTATTGCTTCCGACATACCTATGCCACCTTCCGGCTCGCCGAAGGCGTGGACGTGTATTTCCTGGCCGAACAGATGGGGACATCGGTCAAGATGATCGAGGAGCACTACGGCCACGTGAACACCGTCAAGCACGCCGATCTCGTGCTCCAGGGCATGGGCGGTTGGGACCCTGGCGCAGCCGTGGACGATGCCAAGGCAGCCGGCACGGCAAAAGCGGTCCGGACACCAAGGGCGAAGACCAGGACGGCCGAGCCCAGCGGCAAGCTTCGCCGCCGCAAACCCTAGACCTCAGGAATAATCTGCGGCGTCGGGCTCCGACGCCGCTCCGCCTCAACCTTTAATCCTGTCCGGCGCGCCCGAGGGCGCTCTTAGCCGGACCATGCCGAAGGCTGGCGGGAAATAGCCGCGCCGAGTTCGGCGCGGCCCCGCCACACCCAGCCCGGTCGGCCGCTGGCCGACTTGACCGGGCCTTACGCTGGTTGAGAGTCTTGGTGCCGCTTGGTGTGAACGGCTCCTAGCGATCAACGCTACTCTGACCGCTTGATCTCGAGGATGCGAAATACCCGAGCTGGAGAGCCGGGCACGTGCAACACGACCTCATCGCCGACCACACCACCCAAGAGCGTTTGCGCCAGCGGCGCGGAGACCGAAATCAATCCGTTCGCTAAGTCACTGGCGCTGCGAACGATGCGAACCGTCAGCACATCTGTGGGCTGGCTGACCTCCGCGTATCTGACAATATCGCCTACTGCGACCTCGATCTCTTCGTCGGTTTCCAGAAGGACTTGGGACACGACGCGGCGATCCGCTTCGTTCGCGGGCACATCGGCCGGCCGGGGAATAGGGGCTGTGCCCTCCTCGACCCACGACGCACCAGAGGAATGCTCTGGTTTCCAACTCTTTCGAAGATCGTCAAGGAAGCTGAGCAACTTCTCCGTTTCCTGCCGCGGTGTCCTGAACCAGTCAGTCGACCAGATGCGCCAAATTCTGCCGCGCCAGCCGACGCTTTCCAAAATGTCCTGACGTATGCGGTCACGATCACGCACGGACGCCGCAGAATGATAGCTGGCTCCATCGCATTCGATCGCGGCGAGGTATGTCCCGGGCGCATCGGGGTGCTTGACCGCGATGTCAATCCGATAGCCAGCGACGCCCAATTGGGGGGTAACCTCGTATCCGCGCATTCGCAGCACATCCATGACGGCGACTTCAAAGTCGCTATCCGGCGCCGCCCCGGTGTCTTCTGGGACGGTCAACTGGCCGGTGCGCGCATATTCCAGATAGTTTCGAAGCGCGCGCGTTCCCTCGGGAGTCGATCCGTCGATTACGATGGCCCCGCCCGGACAATTCATTTCAAGCCAGGGCAGTTCGGCGTCGAGCTTGTCGGTGAAGCCGATCACAGCTTCGCGCACGCTCTGGACGCTTTTCCCGCCCGCCAGACCAACGAGGCCTGGCAAGGCGTCACGCATCACGCCCAACGACGCGGTTATTGTGCTGATCGCCTCACCGAGTTCCGCGAATTCCCTGCGCAGTGCCCGCGCTGTCTCAGGTGTCAGCTCGGCCACCGAGATATCGGTGACCGTCATATCTTCGAGGGCAGCAAGAAAATCCCTATTCCACTGCGCGACGGCCAAATACTCGTCGAGCGGGAATAATTCAGTCGGGGGAGAAATTCCCAAACAGGCTTGCCAAGCCGTGTCCCCATCGAGCCGACCACGTAATTGCTTGAGCGAACGCACCCTCTCTAGCTGTTGAAGACGCTCCTCAGCGGAGACCTTTTGCTTGGACCGTTGAAGACTCTTATGGAGCGCGATCGCAGAGCGCCACTTACCGTCAAACACCCGATACCAGGCCGTACCTTGGCGAAGGGTCGTAATCGCGTCTTCGAGACGCTGATCAGCTGGTGGTATGTCAATGTAAAGCACTTGCGCTGTTTGAAAGCACAAGATGTCCCACTCTGACTGTAAATCCCGCAGCCGATTAATGTCCGCGACAGCACTGTCACGCGCTAACCCCGCACATTGCACCGCCAGCGCAGACTCCGGCGCCGCCGCCACCACTCTCGCCAATTCCGTCAGTTTGACCAGTTTGGCTAACGATCCGTCGAAGGGGATTTTCCGCCGATCACAGAATTTGCCAATGACTTCGGCGCTCGCGCCAAGCGGTTCGACCGCGCTTCTCAATATTGCGTGTCGCTCAGCGAGTTCCGCGCTGGTGCTCAGCGGAATCCCGAGCGTGGACGCGGCACGCGACAACTCTCTCAGCGCGGCCAATCGCTCTGCACTGACCTGATCTTCAGCACGAACACCGCGCGTCGCGGCCGGCTCTAGTGCCTGAAACCTCGACAGGTGATTGTCCAGATCATCTACCAACCGCTTCGACCGGACGCCTGTGCCGTCGCTCGCAAACAATCGCGCTAGCAGGTGTACCGGGTCCCGTCCGGTGTGCCCTGCGCGCAGTTCGGCCAACGTCGCTAGTTGCTTGCGACCCTCGTCCAGGCTCAGACCGGCGGGTCCCCCGCCGATCGATGCAACGAACGTCCCGCCGTCCGTCGCAAAAGTGTCTGCCCATTCCCTGCCATTCAGCAGTAGCTCCTCCAACCTATTCTCGTCGCCCGGCACAATCGTCTCGGGCTCAAACCCCCAAAATGGCTTTTCCTTACCGAACCCACCAATGGCATTGAATTGGGCGCCAAGATGCTCCAGCGCGTCCATGCGACGGGCCAGCTCAAACGCGGAAAGGTCGCAAGCATCCGATATTGAGAGATTAAACAACGTCGCCTCACCTATGGTGATCCGCGAGCGATGTCGTTCCGCCCTCCACATTAGTTCATGGAGCGTAAGACCAAGTCGATTGTAGACGACGGAGTTGGCCAAATCGGAGTAGCGCTTCAACTCCCGCCTTGACTCCTCCAGTCGTTGCAATTTCAGCGGGAGGTCTGTTGGCAAATTCGTCCTGAAATCAATCCTATTATTTAGCTCTTCCAGAACTTTCTTTTTGCTTGTCTTGTTGCTGTGGAGTTCTAGTACGAACGCCGATAGGCCGGCAGAAGAAAGCCGGGTGCGCACAACGTCCAGAGCGGCCAGCTTTTCAGCAATGAAGAGAACCCGCTTTCCTTCAGCAATGGACGCAGCGATGAGGTTGGTAATTGTCTGGGACTTTCCCGTGCCGGGAGGCCCTTCAATCACAATATTCTTCCCGCCAAAGAGCACGTCCACCAAAGCACTGTGCTGCGAACTGTCCGCATCATAAACAAGCTGAATTTTTGCTCCGGGATCGTCCTCGACGGGATGGTCTGCGGCGTCCCCATAGCTACCGCCACCGTCGGACTGCCCCTCGAATATTTGTCGGACGATGGCATGATCGAGCAGCGCGTGAACCCCGTTCTTCTCCGGCCACTTCTTCGGGTCTAGGTCCCTGACCAGGAGCATGTTCGTGAAGCTAAGAAGCGCCAACGATGCTCGGTTCTTTAGAGCAAACCTCGGATGGTCGTTGATGATCTTTCTTAGTTCAGTGAAATACGCAGCTACGTTGACTGGTTCATCGCTCGCGCGATCCTCATCAAAAAGTGCTGGAATCAGAATTCCATAGTCATTTTTCAGCTTTTCCCTGAGAGAAATGTTGTCAGATATATCTTCTCCCGTGTATTGAATGTAGAATGTTTGTTTTCCAGAAACATCCTTGCGAGATAACGACACTGGAACGCTGACAAGCGGCGCGCTAAATAATCGGTCACTATCTCTTTGGTCGGGGTATTCAAGAAATCCCAGGACCAGAAACAGCATGTTAGAGCCTGTTTCTTCGATCGCCAGAGTCGCTTCTCGTTCAAGTTTTCGGCAATGTTTCGCGAGATCGTCCTGGTAGAACAATGCGCGGACGTAGTTGGATGGTTGGTCTGTTCCTTCCGGCAGATCATATCCGGTCGGGACGCCGTTTCGCTGAGCCCATTCACGGGGATCGGGTCTTGCGAGGCGGCCATTGCGCTCCGCCCACTCCCGACGTTCCGGCTCAGGCAACCCTTGGATTGCCGCCGTGGGCCGGTTGTTGCCTTCAACCAGTCGTTCATAGAGCGCGATAGGCGCACCCTCGACGAATTGGAGCGATCTACCAGCGGTATGTTTGAAGTTGAGGAGACGGTTTCGCCCGGTCAGGTCGAGCAACTTTAATCTGAGCTGCGCGAGCGCGGCCTCCAGTAACCCGCGTTCCCGCCCCGGTTCGTTTGGGAGGTCTACCCCATCTCCGCCCATCGAAACCGCCAACCGACCATTGCGCAAATGCCGCGCTTCACTGTCAAGCTGATCCTCTGGCGTGTCCAGCGGGTTCACTGCCGCATCCTTCCCTGGACACGATCGTCCAAACTCACCGTTTCAGCCGCAGGATGTGCGGTGATCATCCCAAACACTACTCGGTCCTGGCGTCCCATTTTGGCCGTCCCCGTCGCCCATCAATCGCGGATCAGGTGGGCTCGAACAGACCCACCAATTCTCGATCCGTATAGTAGCGAAGCTATTGCGTCAGAATCGGTCGTGGCGTGGCGTGGCCAGGATATGCGACATGGACTCACGGTCGAGGTGCGGAATGAAAGAGGCCCGCAAACTCGGGGTCGGCGAAGTACCGCACCTTTTGGGCGACGACAGGCGCCTGCCCCTGACGCAGCAGGATTTCCAAGCTGAAATGCAGCCGCATGACCTCATCGGCGGTCAGGAGTTCGCGCTTGGTCAAATGGGCCGCGGTGGAGGTGCTGGTCGTGGTTTGCTGGAACAGCAGCGGCCCCGGTCCTTTCGACACACTGGACCCGGCGGTCTGATAGGCCATGGTCATCGAGCCGATGGAGCGCGACACCCAACTGGCGGTGTCCACATCGCCGACGTTGAAGACCTGGATCAGGCCCGCGTTCGACAGAAATGTGCCGGCCCGCTCGCCATAGACCCCTGATAGCTGGTGCAAGTCCTGAAGGATGGGCCACAGTTGCAGGCCGTAACCCGCCATCAAGCCGAATGCCTGCTCCAAAGGCTCCAGGCGGCCGAGAGCCGCGAACTCGTCGAGAAGCAGCAAGACCGGCGCCGCCGGACGCACTATGGACCGGGCCAGCGCGCCGATGGCCTGAGCGACCAGCAGGCGCAACCAGCGCGCATGGGTGTTCAGCCGATCGGGCGGCAGCACCAAGAACACCGTGCAGGTTCCGGCCTTGAGATCCTCGAACCGAAAATCGGAATGATCCAGAACGGCCGCCATCCGCCGGCTGTCGAGAAAATGGGTATGGCGCTGGGCGGAGGACAGCACACCCGCCGCTTCACGCCCGGTCTTGCTGAGATGGCGGTTGGCGGCCCGCGCGACGAGGCCGCCGGCGCAGGTCGATTTCTGCATGATCGCCAGCATGGCCGTGAACGTGTCGGGCGCGGCGGTCAGGAGTTCGCGCACGGTGATGAGATTGCGGCCCTGCGGATTCTCATGACAGACCACATAGAGGATCACCCCCGCGATGAGCGCCTTGGCTTCCTCATTCCAGTGCGCCTCGCCGATCTGGCCGGGCGGATCGTAGACCAGGGCGTCGGCCAAGAGCGCGGCGTCTTCGGCCAGTTCCGGGTTGTCCTCGTCCAAACCATCCAGGGGGTTGAAGGCGGCGGACGCCACGCCGGAAACCCCGAACGGGTCGAGCACGTCCACGGGACCCAGCTTGAGGCGGGCCTGCACGGCGACGCGGGCGTTCTCGCCCTTGGGATCGATGCAGAGGATCGAGCGGTTCGCGGTCAGCAGATTGGGGATGATGGCGCCCACGCCCTTGCCGGAGCGAGTGGGCGCGATGGTGATCAGATGTTGCTCGCCGCTGTAGCGCAGGAGCTGGCCGCCCTTGCGATTTTCGCGGCCGACGATCAGGCCGTCAGCGCCGCCGAGCGAGGCGCGAACCTCGCGCTCGCTGGCCCAATGGGCGGACCCATGCACGCCCCAGCTATCGGCCGGCGCGGCGCGGGCTCGCCATTTGCCGAATCCGATCAGGGCGCCAAGCAGCCCGCCCGCGACCGCCAGGCTGGTCACGAAGCCGGCGCTCAGGTGCTTGATCGCCGCGACCGGGATCAGGACCAGATGCGCGACGAGGTTGCCAAGCACGTAACCGGCGACCAGGTAGACGATCAGCAAGATGACGCGCCGGACCATCCTCACTCCGTCTCACACTCAATAGGGCGCGCGTGCGGGGCGCGCCGCGCTCAGGGATGTTGGGAGGCCGCCGCCTGAGCCTTATCGGACGCCGGCGCCTTGACGGCCTGTTCACCAAGCAGATCGCCGAACAGCGCCGCATCATCGTCGCGGGTGAGGAAGCCGGGCAGTTCGCGCCGCAGCCAGTCCGGCAGTTGCTCTTTGGAGAAGGCGTCCTGGCCCTTCTCCAGCCGGTGCAGGAGGAATGCGCCGAGCAGCACCTTGCGCCGGGTATCCCTGGCCCGTTCCTGCTTACCGAGCTTAGTCTGAAGGGATTTGCGCTGGGCTTCCAGTTGGGCCAGCCGCTCAGCGATCGAACGCTTCGCCATCGCATCCTCCGATGTGCGCGCCCCGTGGACGTCAAGATAGCGTCTGGCAAAAACCTCGTCACGTCATTTCCTGAAATGCCAAGGTGTTCACAGAGACGTTGCAGTAGGCCGAGAGCATCGCCATGCTCCGGTCGCAACAGCGTTCCGATTCGAAAGGCAGATGCCCGCGTTCCGCTGAACTGCATTTGTCTTCACAGCTAAGCTTGCTCACAAGCGAGCCACACCGAGCGTTCTGAGCAAAGCGAAGATAAGTGAAGGGCGCACTTACGAGTTGCTGCGCAACTCAGTGCTTGATAGCGTCAGATCGACGGACCGACGGCCGTATGGGGCTTGCGCACCCTTGGCCCGCCAGGATCGCCGCTGTGCGCGGCGCGACCTGAGTGTGCGTGATGGCGATCTATCATCTGGCGACCAAGCCAATCAGCCGTAGCGGCGGACGCAGCGCCGTGGCCGCCGCCGCCTATCGCGCCTCGCAGAAGCTGACCAACGAACGCGATGGCCTGACCCACGACTTCACCCACCGGCGGGGCGTGGAGCACAGCGAGATCGTCTTGCCCGAGGGCGTGGACGCCGAGTGGGCGCAGGACCGCTCGACGTTGTGGAATGCGGCGGAGGCGGCGGAAAAGCGCAAGGACGCGCGGGTGGCGCGGGAGATCGAGGTCGCGCTGCCGCACGAGCTGACCGCCGACCAACGCCTGGAGCTGACACGGGAGTTCGCCCAGGGGCTCGCCGACCGCTACGGCGTGGCGGTGGATTTCGCGATCCACAGTCCGCATGGCGACACCGATGTGAGGAACCACCACGCCCACATCATGCTGACCACGCGAAAGGTCGAGCATGAGGGCCTTGGCGCGAAGTCCGACCTGGAGCTGGAGAACAAGAAGCTCGCCGCCCTGGGCTTGCCGACCTCGCACGACCAACTCCGCGACATCCGTATGGATTGGGAAGGCCGGGCCAATCGGCACCTGGCGCTCGCCGGCCACGACATCCGCATCGACCACCGCTCGCATCGCGATTGCGGCCTGGAGATTGAGCCCACCCAGCACATGGGCGTTCACGCCACCCAGATGGACCGGCGCGGAAAGTCCGTGGTGCGCGCCCGTCAGGACGAGGACCAGGCGCGGCGAAACGCCAAGTTGATCCGCGAAAAGCCGGAACAAGCCCTGACCCTCGTCACCAACGAGAAGAGCGTGTTCGACCGCACCGACGTGGCGCGAACGCTGCACCGCTACATCGATGATCCTGACGCCTTCCAAGCAGCCTTCGCCAAGGCGATGGCGTCTCCCGCGCTGGTGGAGCTGCGGCCCGAGCAAAGGGACGAATTCGGCCGGACTTTGGAGCAGGCCCGCTACTCCACCAAGGAGATGATCGCCGTCGAGCGACAGATGGCCGACAGCGCCGACCGGATGGCGGAAAGCCGAACATACGGCGTGAGCCGGGGCAAGGTCGAGCAAGCCATCGCCGATCGGCCGTTCCTGGCAGAGGAGCAGCGCCAGGCGGTTCGCCACATCACCGGTCCCGAACGCATCGAGGCCGTGGTCGGCATCGCCGGCGCCGGCAAGAGCACCATGCTCGGCGCGGCGCGTCAGGCGTGGGAGGCCGAAGGCTACGAGGTGATGGGCGCAGCGCTGGCCGGCAAGGCGGCCGAGGGATTGGAAGAATCCTCCGGCATCCGCAGCCGGACGCTGGCGAGCTTCGAGCGCAGTTGGGAGCGCGGGCGCGACGCGCTTAGCGCGCGGAGCGTGCTGGTGATCGACGAGGCCGGGATGGTGGGAAGCCGCCAACTCTCGCGCGTGCTGGCGGAGGCTGACCGCGCCGGCGCCAAGGTAGTGCTGGTAGGCGACCCCGAGCAGCTCCAGCCGATCGGTCCGGGCGCGGCGTTCCGCGCTGTGGCCGAGCGCGCCGGCTTCGTGGAGTTGGGCGAAATCCGCCGGCAGCGCGAAAGCTGGCAGCGAGAGGCGTCTGTGGACTTCGCGCGCCATCGCACGGCCGAAGGTTTAAGGGCCTACGCCGAGCGCGGCGCGATCCGCTTCGAGGACGATATCGGCGCGGCCCGAAACGCCATCGTGGGCGACGTGATCGGCGACATGGATGCGCGGCCGGACGGCTCGCGGCTGGTGCTGGCGCATCGCCGGGCCGACGTGGCGGATTTGAACGACGCGATCCGCACCGTGCGCCAAGGCCGAGGCGAACTCCGGGACGAGCATCTCTACCAGACGACGGAAGGCGAGCGGGCGTTCGCGGCCGGCGACCGGCTGCTGTTCCGCGAGAACAACCGCGACCTCGGCGTGAAGAACGGGATGCTGGGCACGGTGGAACGGGCCGAGCCCGGCCGGCTGGAGGTGCGGCTGGACAACGCCAACGGCCCCGGCCAGGGCCGCCGCGTGTCCGTGTCGATGGAAGATTATGCCGCCGTCGATCAAGGCTACGCCACCACCATTCACAAGGCCCAAGGGGCGACGGTGGACCGGACCTATGTGCTGGCGTCGGGCACGATGGACCGACATCTGACCTACGTCAGCATGACCCGCCATCGGGACGAAGTGGCGCTCTATGCCGGCCGCGAGGAATTCAAGGACGTGGCCGCCTTATCCGCGCGCCTCTCTCGCGCCGGGCTCAAGGAAACCACGCTGGATTACGCCCAACGGCGCGGCATCGAGCAGCCGATCGTCGTACCCGAAGAGAGGCAGCGGGCGGCGCGGGCTCGCGCCGACGCTCCAGAGGTCGGGCCGGCGCGCAAGCGTGGGATGTTCGACGGGATCACCCTGAACCGGCGCGCCAAGGCGTCGGAGATCGGTCGTGTCGAAGGACTGTCACCCTCCCGGCCGACGCGGGCCGCAACCTTGCCGGAGCGTCCCCTGGAGCCCGCGGTGGAGCGCTACGCGCGCGCCCTGGACGACGCCGAGCGTATGCGCGCCCAAAAGCTGCCGGTGCTCGAATTCCAGAAGCGCGAACTGCGGGAAGCTGGGGCGGCATTGGATGGGGTGCGGCCCGGCGCGACGCGTGACCTTCATAGCGCCCTGCGCCATGAGCCGGCGACCTTCCGCGCCCTGCGGGATCTTCGCGGCGCGGCGCGCGGCGCCGAGCTGGCCGGGGCCATCCGCCATGAGGACCGGGTGCGGCGCAATCCGGCGCTCAAGGCCGACCGGCTGGTGAAGGAGTGGACGCGGCTGGAGGCGCAGCACGACCGGCTGGACGGCTGGCGGCATGGCGAGGCGCGCAGGAGCCTGGAAGGCCGCATGAAGACTATCGCCGGGACGCTCAAGCGCGATCCGCAGCTTGAGTCATTGGTGCGTTCACGCGCGCCGGCCTTGGGCGTCGGACCCGGATCAACGCTGGCGCGGGTGATCGCGGCGCCGACCGTGCAGCGGGCGACCATGGAGATCGGGATGGGGCGGGACCGGGGGCTTTCGCGATAGTGGCCGGAGGTAAGGATGGCGGATGAGCATACGGGCGATCCCGCCCAGGCGTTCGAGGATTTGCGGGCCGAGGTGTCGGTGCTTCGGCGCGCCATCGAAGCCCTGCCCGCAGCCATGCGCGAGAGCCGGTCGCCCGATTACAGCCAGGACCTAGCCGTTATCGGCAAAGGTCTGGACGAGGTGGGCGAACAGCTTGAGACCATCCTCAAATCGCCCGCGCTAACCCGCACACCGGAGCAGCAGGGCCAAGCCATCGCCAACGCCGGAGCCAACCTGATCCGCGAGGCGGCGCAGCGGCTCGACAAGGCCGCCCAGGAAGCCGAGCGCGAGCGGTCGCGGCTGTCAGGGATCATCGGTCAGGCGTGGGCACAGGACCGACAATTCAAGCTGCTGTGCTGGACCGGAGGCGCTGCCCTCGCGGTCGGGCTTGTGCTGTCGCCGCTGATCGCTGGCGTTCTGCCGTTCGGACTGAACACACGGATCGCAGCGCTGGTCATGCGCGCGGATCGCTGGACGGCCGGCGGCGAGTTGATGCGGGCGGCCAATCTCCAAAGCTGGAATCGCTTCGTCGCTGATAACCAGCTTGCCAGCGACAACCGCGAGGCCATCGACACCTGCCGCGCCGCAGCGGCGCGGAGCGGCAAAACTCAGCATTGCACGGTGACGCTGACGCCTCCGCCCAGTTCGAAATGACTGCCGCGGTCCAACAGCGGTCGCTTCAAAATGTCAAACCAGCGCCCAATGCCGAAATTGGCGCAGCACCCAGCCTTCGAGCCAGCCGGACCCATCCGAGCCCCTTAGAAGGGGGAATCCGCGTCGTCCACCGCGCTGTAAGGTTCGGTCTGATGCTGGAAAATGGTTCGTTCTGACGTGGAGATGGTGACGCCGCTGATGTGCTGAAGCCTGAGCGTTGAGCGGTCCAGCCGAAGCGCCACTTCGCGATCGTCGTCATCTCTGAACGAGCTGCCGGCCAGGATGGCTGCGAAATCAGGCCCGCTGCTAGAAGGGGGCGGAGGTGAGGTCGCCTCGGGGACCTCTTCCCATATGGTGTAGTTCTCCTCCCAACCATCCTCGTTCTGTTCGTACAGTTCTACCGACGTTTTGCTTCCAGGAGGGAGCGTCCGGGCCTCGACCCGAGCCGCCTTGTTGAACAAGGCGACGTTGAACGACGTCTCGCCACCTTGGGCGGACCGATAAAGAATTCCGTCGAGCGGTGGCTCGACCCGTTCGGCGAGATACTCGGCCATGGCTTGGGTGACGAGATAATCGACCGCTTCGTCATCCGGCATGATTGGCATGGTGATGCGGTCGGCGAGCCTGCCGAGGAATTTCTTCCTCTCCAGATGGCCGGCATATTCAGGATCGAACAAGCTGCCGGCGATGTAGATCGATTTGAGTATCTCGACATCGAGGACTTTCAGCGGACGCAGAATTTCAAATTCAGCGGTGACGGCGCGGCTGCCCACGGGTGGCCTGACTTCGTTGATAGCCGTCTCCTTGTCCGAGGCACCGTAAAAGGTCGAAATGCCACGGGCGTTCATTCGGCCGGCGACAGCGAACTCACTAGCGGGTGAACCGATCCAGCGCTCAGGGTTCTCCAAGGCTTGTTTGAGCTTTTCGTCCGACTGAAAGACGCGAGTTCGGTGGAGCTTGAGGAGACTGGCGCCCGGTCCAATCTCGCGAATGACGGGGTGGCCCTGCCATGTGCTCAGCGACGACAGGCCGCCGAAGACCATGCCGAGTGTGGCGTCGGCCTGATGGCTGAAATACCTGGCCCTGGATTTCAGGCCCTTCTCGAACTCCCGCCAGTTCGCCTGGAACTCCACATCGTTCGCGGGAGATTCTTCGTATTGGGCTTCGGAGTCGTACTCGGTCTCCTCTCCCATTGCGGCCGAATCAAAATCGGCATAGCGATCCGCGAGAACGGATTGCACGTCGTCGGCGATCACCTCATCGACCTGCGCCGTTTCCGCAATGCGGAAAGCGGTGGGTTCGCCTGGCCGCTCCCAGCCAAACTCCTTGCTCATGGTATATTCGAAGCCCGACGGTTCGGTCTCAGTGCGGACAAAGTGCTGCTCGAATACCACCTCAAACCTATCCGATAACTCGCCGATGGTGATGCACGGCCCAGTCTCGTCGCAATACGAGCACTGATTCTCGTCACCCGCCGCTTCAACCTGCTGGCTCAGATACTCGTCACCGATGCATTTCGAGCAAACGTATTTCTCGATAATTTCGTCATCGTCTGACATATTGCGTGCTCGCACAGTAATTAGACGACAGTGAAGTCGGCCGCGTTCAGCGATCCGCCTATAGTCCAATCCAGGTCGATCGCGCCGCCCTGCGCGATCGACGAGAACTCGGAAGGCCGAGCAGCTTCGTGGCATTCATTCAGCCTATACCTTTCGCCAAGGCCCGCCCGGCGTCCATTGCTGATCGAACCCCTGGCCCCCCGCCACGGCCTGGGCCGGCGGTATCATGAGCGCGGCGATCTGCGCCTGGATGTCGGGAAACGGCTCCGGCGCAAGGGCAATGTCTGTCCGGCGCAGGAAAGCGGTCCATTGGGCCTGCTTGGCGTCGGCGAAGGCGGCCGACAGCGCCAGCGGCGGTTCGGCGGGCGGTTCGGTTTCGCGCCGGGCGAAGGTCGCGGCGATGGCCTCAGCTAGCACCGGGCCTTCGAAGGCGAAGGTGTTGGCGATCGCCCAGATGTCGAAGAAATCCTTCATGCGGGAGTTGGCGATCCCGAGCGCCGTCATTGCCTGGAATTTCTCCGCCAGCACCGTCTCAGGCGGATAGGCCTTGAGTCGAGGCATGGGCATATCGAGAAGCGATGGATAGTCGATGTCGAGGACGCCGGGCGTAATGGCGTCGCCGTAGCCGATGTCCACATGGATCGGCAGTCGCGCGCCGGCCAGCTCAGCCTGAACGTCCAAGGAAACGCCGCTGTACTCGTCCTCCGCCCGTGCCGCGGCTGCCCTGAGCGTCTCCGGCTTGAAGATCACGCCGTCTTCGCTCGGGATCTCCAGCACCTCGCGGAAAATCTCGGCCACCCGAGCGGGCGCGTTGTCGCCGAACCCGAGCAGGTCGAGGTCTCCAGTCGCCCGATAAGGCGTCGGCGCCCATAGGCTGAACAGCATGGCGCCTTTGAGCACGAACGCCTCCCGGAAGGGCGACAGACTGAGCCGGTACAGCAGGCGCTCGATTGCGTAGCGGGTCATGACGAGCTGGGCGTTTTCCCTGCGCTCGCGGGCTCGCTGCGTCAGCCGCGCCCGCGCCGAGACGGCCAGGTTGACCGGCGCCTTGGTCACGCCAGCGCCTCCAGATAGGGCCGGATCACGGTCTGCACGCGGTCCACCTCGGCATACCGCCAAAGATCGTCGATAGGCGGGCGCCGAGGCCGACTGAACAGGTCCCGCAGCGCCTCCACCGCGACATCGACACCTATCTTGTTGCGGTACTTGAAGCAGTCCGCGACGGTCTTGGCCGGCGAGGTGATCGGCACGGGCACGCCGTCGATTGTGTGAACCTCGACCCCGGCGCGCAGGGAGGGGGCGCTGGCGCGGATCACCCTGATCTGTACGGCCGGATTGACCGGCGCCCAGTCCTTTGGTCCCAGCAGCATCCAGACGGCGTGCGGCGTTTGCGTGGTCAGCTCATGGAATTGCAGGGCGGACAGCAGGCCGATCACGCCCTTCGGCTGGGTTCGGGATGCTTCCGCCAGGCTGGACGCGGCGTCGGACGGGGCGTCGCTGAGCTTGTAGAGTCCGCGCCCGACCCGTTGCAGGACCCCGTCCCGCGTGAGCCGCTGGAGATAGACTCGCGGCACGCCGGCCTGATCGAAGTCGGCGCCGCGCGCGATCCCGCGTTCACGGGCGACCTCGATGGCGCGATCCTTATGGTGGCGGGCTTCCATGAGGCTGTTCCGAATCCTCGATAACTAGAGGTGAGTGCCGAGGTTTTGTAACATGGCATTGGCCGAATTGCGAGCGGCGGCACCGCCCGATCGCACAGGGGCGGATACACCGAGCACCCAAGCCCTGAGTCAGGTCTTTGGCGACGACGTTTCGTCCAAACCGTCGGAGGTCTTGCTCATTTCCACGATGCGGAATCGCAGGCCCCGCCTGAAGCATGGGATCAGGGTACGTTTGGCCAAGTCGAGGACAACAAGTTCGCCTACGAGAAAGCGGCAATCGCCATTTGTGTGGAGGCGCCACTCGTCGTGCTCACCTGAAATTAGGCGCCATTCGCTCCAGTCGATCGAGAACTCGATCTCCATCGCTACCGCCAGAATCAGGTCGGGATTTGAGAAATCGGGTTCATCGAAAACGAAATCCCCGAGCGCGGACTTGCCTCTCGCCTTGGGTTCGTCCGGATACATGCATCCATGCTTGTCCCAGGGCCAGCCGAGTGGAGGGTCAACCCAGACGCTTCCGCCATTGTGACGGATGAAGAACACGTCGGCTCCGCATCCCTTAGGGCAGAGCGTCTTAAAACACGCTGACTCGGTCGCCTCGGAACGTCCCCAGCGCGAGACACTGCCTGCACTCCCGCTGCACCCGCCTGACCGATGAATGGGAATGTGACGGCCGTCGCGAGTGATGAAGTCACGGCTTCGAACGGTGAGCGTTGTGCGCCAGGCCCGCCACCGATCAACCCAGCTCGCTTCCTCCGCCTTCGGCTCCGTGCAGCTCCGCTCCCTTCGGGCGCGCTAACGCGCGGGGTGTGACCGCCGGCTCATGGCCTGGCGCCTTGGCTCCCCATGAAGCCGCGGGATGGTCCCGCGGCGGATGACGGAGAAACCACCATGGCCACCAAGTCCCAATCCCCAGCGACCCAACCTTCGGCTCCGGCCGAAACGCCCCGTCAGCCAACCCATCGGCTCTACCGCGTCAACGGCGATGGGAAGGCCGCGATCTGGACACCCATCGGTGCGGCCTGGCCGAACAAGGACGGCAAGGGCTTCAACCTGAACTGCGATGCGGTCCCGCTCACCGGCCGGATCGTCCTACGGCTCATCGAGCCCCGGCCCGAGGCCGCCGTGTGAGGTCGCGACTTGGCGGCGGGCTCCGGCCTGCCGCCAAGACGGCAATTGTCAGGGATTGGCCGCTGCGGCATGTGGGCGGCCAACCTCTTTTGATTGTCCCATGCATGTACAAGGCGCCCTATCGGAGAACGCGACCCGCCGAGGCCAGCTCCGATCCCGATTCCGGCCGCATCGTGATTCTCGGCGGATTGCTGCGCAAGCTGCTGGCCATCCACGCCCACTATGAGGCCCAGGGCGAGCGGCTGGTGGCGATCATCGCCCAGCGCGAAGACGGCGAGCGGTTCGAGGCGAGCGTGACGGACGCGCGCAGGCTCTTTCATGTGAAGCTACGGGTGGCCGCCCAGAGCGTCCACGAGTACGGACGGGAGGAAGACCTATGATCGCCGTGTTCGACACTCTCAGGCGTCTTTCGCCGCCGCCGCATATAGCGGCTTCGCGCAGCGGCAGGCCCACCTTCTGGCGCAATCGGCTGTCGTCAGCCGTTGCGAGAATCGCTAGGAATTGCCAAGGTTGGCCTCTTCCAGCCGACCCGTGCAGATTTTTATCTGCACAATTCCTACACAGGCGGAATGGACCCTTCTTTTCTCAAGCAAAATCAGATGTTTGGAAAAGTAGGGTCATTTCGCGGGGATGAGCGGATGGGGATAAACGCTGTAAATGCCGATCGGGCCTAGACATTAGTCGATTGTCGGGCCGTTGGATTGGCTAAAGGCAGCCCTCGATGTATTCGACGGGTTTGGACAAACCGGCTCTGAATCCGTCCACTCGGCCCATGGCGGTGTCGAAGATAATCTCTCGTCCCCGACGCAAACCTTTGATCACCAGATAGTGCTCATTTTCGTCGTATGGATCGGGCTCAATGGACAGGCGCGGCCCATACGCCCGCTGAACATCAGCCATGGACGCGCCCAAGCCAACGCCCGCCTCCGTTTTGATGTCAGGCGACTGTCCTTTGTCGGGTACGTCGATGTCGATACGCGCTAAATGGTGGTCGACAAACATATAGGCCACCCCGTCGGGACCACCCCTTACGACGCCTTCGCCACAACTCTCGTCTTCCGGGTAGTCGACAGCCAAGCTTTGGCCTACGGCCTTTTCAACTTGCCGCACGGTCATACCAATCTTAACGCGTCCAAGGCCGTCTACCGATAGCGTAAACGAGGATGCTGCGTCCGCCGTCGCGAAAATCGCAAGAGCCGCCAAAGCGGCCAGGCTCGTGACTCCACGCATGCGCCATCTCCGAGGATTTTTGACTTTCGTAGTTGAACACGTCTCAAGCCCACCGGAAAGATTGCCTCCAATCGCGCGCCCCGCTATCTGAGCGGCCAATCCCCCCTTACCCGTAACGTCCGAGGCGCCGCTCCATGGCCGCACAGTACATTTTCCAGATGCAGGGCCTGACCAAGGCCTATCCCGGCGGCAAGAAGGTGTTCGAGAACATCTGGCTGTCGTTCTATCCGGACGCCAAAATCGGCGTGGTGGGGGTGAACGGTTCGGGTAAATCGACCTTGCTCAAGATCATGTCGGGCATCGACACCGAATTTCAGGGCGAGGCCAAGGGCGCGGACGGCATCAAGCGGGGCTACCTGTCCCAGGAGCCGCACCTGGACGAGCAGCTCGACGTATGGGGCAACGTCATCTCCCAGTGCGAGGAGAAGAAGATTCTCGACCGCTACAACGCGATCGCGGCCCAGCTCGGCGAGGACTACTCCGACGAACTGATGGAGGAGATGAACACCCTCCAGGAGAAGATCGACGCCGGCGACATGTGGGACATCGATTCCCGCATCGAAATGGCCATGGACGCCCTGCGCACCCCGCCCGCCGACTGGCCGGTCGACAACCTGTCGGGCGGTGAAAAGCGCCGCATCGCCCTGGCCCGTCTGCTCCTGTCCAAGCCCGACATGCTGCTGCTGGACGAACCGACCAACCACCTGGACGCGGAGTCGGTGGCCTGGTTGCAGCACCATCTGGAAGCGTTCCCAGGCTGCGTGATCCTGGTCACCCACGACCGCTACTTCCTGGATCAGGTGACCAAGTGGACCCTGGAGCTCGATCGCGGCAAGGGCATCCCCTACGAGGGCAACTACTCCGGCTGGCTGGAGCAAAAGCAGAAGCGCGTGGTGCAGGAGCAGTCCGAATCCGAGGCTCGCCAACGCGCCCTGACCCGCGAACTGGAGTGGGTGCGCTCCGGCGCCAAGGCCCGCCAGGCCAAGTCCAAGGCGCGCCTCGCCGCCTATGAGCGGATGGCTGACGAGCAGGAGAACGCCCGTCAGGCCCAAAGCTACGCCGTGATCCAGATCCCGCCCGGCCCGCGCCTGGGCAATGTGGTGCTGGAGGTGAACGGCCTGGAAAAGGAATACGGCGATAAGGTTCTGTTCAAGGACCTGACCTTCAAGCTGCCGCCCAACGGCATCGTCGGCGTGATCGGTCCCAACGGCGCGGGCAAATCGACCCTGTTCAAGCTGATCACCGGCAAGGAAAAGCCCGACCAGGGCACGGTCAAGCTCGGTGAGACGGTCAAGCTGGCCTATGTCGACCAGAGCCGCGACTCCCTGACCGACACCAACACCGTGTGGCAGGAAATCTCGGGCGGCACCGACATCATGATGGTGGGCAAGCGCGAGGTGAACACCCGCTCCTACGTGGGCTCGTTCAACTTCAAGGGCGGCGACCAGCAGAAGAAGGTCGGCCTGCTGTCAGGGGGCGAGCGCAACCGGGTGCACTTGGCCAAGACCCTGGCCGAGGGCGGCAACCTGATCCTGCTGGATGAGCCGACCAACGATCTGGACATCGAGACCCTGCAAAACCTGGAAGAGGCGCTTGAGGACTTCGCTGGCTGCGCCGTGGTCATCAGCCACGACCGCTGGTTCCTTGACCGCCTATGCACCCACATTCTCGCCTTCGAGGGCGACAGCCACGTGGAATGGTTCGAGGGCAACTTCGAGGCCTACGAGGAAGACAAGAAGCGGCGGCTGGGGGCCGATAGCCTGATCCCGAAGCGGATCAAGTTTCAGAAGTTTACGCGGTAATTCGTGAAACGAGGCGCCTGCTTTCGCCCCGCTGCGGACTTCGGAATTGTCCGGTTACTGGAAGCATGGTCGAGATCAAACTGACGGACATTGCTCGGGCGCAGGCTGGCTCCGATGCGGATGTCGTGATCGGCCAAGCCCACGGAGAGGTTGAGCGGCGTTGTTGGCCGGAGCCTACTGGCTTCGATCTTCACGTCTTCCAAGGTCCGGGCGGCGACTACATCATGTACCCGACGGGACCAGAAGAGATCGAGGTCGACGGATGCCTATGGGATGACCTCGGCCCGCTGGAAGTCGGAGAAGATCATCCTATGTTCGGGAAGACCCTCAAGATGCCTCGAAGGGCCTCAGACTAGGGATTGCCTGCCCCCCCCCATTGCAGACCTTCTTTCTAAAGCCCCAGTTGCACCCGCACCGCCCGCTCCACGGCTGCCAGATCGGCGCTCGACAGCCGTCCGACCAACCCGCGCAGCCTCAGCTTGGACACGGTGGCGATCTGATTGGCCATGGCTTTATGGCGCTGACCATTGACCTCGGCATAGGCTTCGCCGGCGTAGAGCCGCTCGACGTTACTCGTCAGCGGAACGACCTGAACGCGGTTGAGCGCGTTGTTGGCGGCGTCGTTGCTCACGACCACCGCAGGTCTTGTCTTACGGATTTCGCCGCCGACAGCGGGGTCGAATGCGACCCACCAGATCTCGCCTCGGCCCGGAGTCTCAGTCGCCATGGGGCCAGGTCTCGCCCTCCAGGGCGCTGACCCACTCAGCGGCTTCCTTTTCGTAAAGCTCGTCCGCCGCCATTTGCCGGTAACTTTCAGCAAGGGCGTCATTAGCTACATAGGGGCGCGCCAGATCGTTGATGAAACGGCTGATCTTGCCCGCGCCGATACGCAGGTGCAGGCCGTCGTAGACGTCCTCGTCGACGGTGATGGTGAGCTTCTTGACCATGGATGGTAGTTTATACGTATTGTGATACGTAGTCGAGCTTGCACACGGATTGTCGGTGAAGGACTTGGCTCAATGAGCAACGACAGTTTCGCCAGCGTCTGGGACGCGATTGAAGACACCCCGGCGAAGGCGCTGACCATCTTGCCAGGGTGCGCCAGGCCCTGCTCCAGGGTCACGCGAGCTAGGCGCTAGTCTGCCAGGAACGCTTGCCAAGTATCGGCGCCGAACAGGGCCACGCTGGCCCCGGCGGCTAGCAGCACCGTGGCCGTGGCGCTGGCGGTGGTCTTCCAGCGGGCCGCCAGGACCAGGGCCAGCGGCAGGATCAGCCCCAGATGCGGCTTGAACGCCAGAAGGCCCAGGACGATCAGGCCCAGCAGGATGTTGCGCCAGGCGACGGCCCGATCCCAGGTGGGCCAGTCCGCCTGCGCCAGTCGAGTCAGGTTCGAGTTCAAGCGGTCAGTTGCTCGGACGTCGGGGCCTCGCGCGGGGTCAGGCCGGCCTGGATCGCGGACAGCAACAGGTGCGGGCGGATCGGCTTTTCCACATAGCCGTCGAAGCCGGCGTCCAGCAGCTCCTCGCGGTTGCCGCTCATGGCGTCAGCGGTCAGGGCGACCACGGGAATATCCCGCGCGCCGGCCTTGCCTGCGCGGATCGCCGCCAGGGCGGTAAGGCCGTCCATCACCGGCATGTGGATGTCCATCAGCACCAGGTCGAACGGCCCAGCGATCACCAGGGTTTCCAGCCCGATGGCCCCGTTCTCGGCGAAGACCAGCCGCCAGCCGGTGGGCTCCAGCAGGGCCTGGACAACCGAACGATTGATCGGATTGTCCTCCACCACCAGCAGAGATAGGGGGTGTGCGATTGCGGGGCTGTCGCCAACCTGGGTTTCGAGGCCCGGCGCGGAGGGCGCCGCGCATGGGCGCAGCGGCACGACCAGCTCGAAGCTGGCGCCTGGCCCGTCGCGTTCAATCAGCGACAGATCCCCTCCCATGGCTTGGGCCAGTTCGCGCGAGACCGCCAATCCGAGGCCCGTGCCGCCATGGCTGCGCGCGACGCCGGCGTCGCCCTGCGAAAAGCGCTGGAACAGCTTGGCCTTCGCCGCCGGGGTCAGACCCGGTCCGGTGTCGTCCACACGGAAGATCGCTGTGGGGCCACGGGCGTTCAGGCTGATGCGGACCTCGCCTTCGTCGGTGAATTTAACGGCGTTGGAGGCGAGGTTCATCACCACCTGCTTGGCCCGCAAGGGATCGGCCGACACCCAGCGGGGGACGTCGTCGGCGATGGCCAGGCAAAGGCGCAGGCCCTTGGCCGATGCAACCGGTGCAAACAGGTCGTGAACGTCCTCGGCCAAGGTGTGGATGTCGGTGGGGACGGCGGCGATCTCCATGCAGCCGGCCTCGATCTTCGTCAGGTCGAGGATATCGTTGAGAATCATCATCAGCCCGTCGCCGGAGCGCGTGATCCCCAGCAGGAGGCTCTTTTGCTTGGGGTCCAGCGACGTAGCGGTCAGGGCATGGGCCAGGCCCAATACGCCGTTCAGCGGCGTGCGCAGCTCGTGGCTCATCATGGCCAGAAAATCCGACTTGGCCCTGCTGGCGTTCTCGGCCGCCGCCCGTTGGGCGGCCAGATCCTCTGCCGCCTGTTGCAGGTTCCTGTGCTGGCGATAGGTCATCACCGTCGAGGTGATGGCGTGCAGCGCGAACAGCAACACCGCGCCTTCGATGGTGATGCGGCTGTAGAGGGAGATGTTCGCGGCCGCCAAGGGCGCCAGGATGATGACCAAGAGCGGCGGCCCGCCGGTCAGCACGAAATGTCCCGGAAACCTGCTGCACGAGCGCATGGCGTAGAGGAACATGGCGGCCCACAGGCCAAAGCCCGCCACGCGCAGATTCACGTCGGGGCTGAGCCACAGGAGCGCCCCCATGCCCAACCAACCGCCCGTGCTGGCCAAAGAGCTTAGAATGCGCAGGCGGCGCGTCATCCGCGTGGGTCTCTGCACCTGGCGGTTCAAGACACGCCGCAGGCAAAACTCGAACGCAAGCATGACCGCGAGCCAGGTGGTGGCCAGGGCCACGCTGAGGCTCGGAAGCAGCGCCACGTAAAAGACGCCGATAAACGCCAGCCGCGCCGTCGACAGCGCCAGGGCGTCCGCCGCCGTGGCGTCGTACTCCGGCCCGTAGGCGCATTTGGCGCTCAAGGCGCGCAATTTGGTCGTTAGCTGCGGCATATGGTCCAGTTATGGCAGCCAGACGCCAACAATCTTTTAACTGGCCAAATGGCCAGGCCCGCTCATCACTGAGCCAACTTGACATAAAGACATAAAGATATCTTTATATGATCCATGACGATGAAGGCCGATCAAGCGATCGAGATTCTGCGCGCCGCCGGCGAGCCCTCGCGCCTGCGCATCCTGGCCCTGCTCGCGCGCGGCGAATTGGCCGTGATGGAACTGTCGCACATTCTGGATCAGAGCCAGCCGCGCGTCTCGCGTCATTTGAAGCTTCTGGTCGAAGCGGGCCTGGCCGAACGCTTTCCCGACGGCGCCTGGGTGTTCTATCGTCTGACCGGCGAGGCCAAGCCGCGGGCGGCGGTTCAGGCTCTGCTCGCCCTGGTGGACCCAGACGACTCCGCCTTGGCGCGTGACGCTGAACGCCTGACCGAGGTGCAGGCCGCCCGCTCGGACGAAGCGGCGGCCTATTTCGCTCGTAACGCGGCCCGTTGGGACGAGATGCGCTCGCTCTACGTGGATGAGGCCGATGTGGAGGCCGCCCTGCTGCAGGCGGCGGGGCCAGGCCCGTTCCAGCGGTTGATCGACCTGGGCTCCGGTTCGGGGCGCATGCTGGCCCTGTTCGGACCCCTGGCGCACACCGCGCTCGGCCTTGATCTGTCCCAGCAGATGCTCAACATCGCTCGCGATCAGACCGCTAAGGCGGGGTTGACCCACTGCGAGCTGCGTCACGGCGATATCTTCTCGACGCGCCTTCCCTCAGCCCACGCCGACCTGGTGGTGGTGCATCAGGTGCTGCACTACCTGTCGGACCCGGCCGCCGCGGTCGCCGAGGCCGCGCGCCTGGTGGCGCCGGGCGGGCGGCTGATCATTGCCGATTTCGCGCCCCATCGCCTTGAGTTTCTGCGCGAACAGCATCAGCACCGTCGCCTGGGCTTCTCCGACGAGGAGATCAAACGCTGGCTGGAGGGCGCCGGCCTTTCTCTGCTGGGCCGCTTCGATTTGCCCCCCTCCAAGGCGGACGGCTTGACCGTCCATATCTGGAGCGGCGGACGCGCCCTCCCAAACAAGACTGGCCAGGACCAAAGGAGCGCGGCATGAATCCCGCCGATATCGCAAACACCGTCGGCGTCCAGGCCCGGCTGGGCGCGCGCCAGTCCAAGGTGCGGGTGTCATTCGAGTTTTTTCCGCCCAAGACTCCGCAATCGGAAGATAGCCTGTGGCAGGCGATCCGTCGGCTGGAGCCTTTGTCGCCGCAGTTCGTCTCCGTCACCTACGGCGCCGGCGGTTCGACCCGCGAGCGCACCCATCGCACGGTGCAGCGCATCCTGACCGAGACGACCTTGACCCCTGCGGCCCATCTGACCTGCGTCGCCGCCACGCGCCAGGAGGTGGACAGCGTGATTCGCGACTACTGGGACGCGGGCGTGCGCCACATCGTGGCCCTGCGCGGCGATCCGCCAGGGCAGGTGGGCGGGGCCTATGTTCCGCCTACGGACGGCTACGCCAACGCCACTGAGCTGACCGCGGCCATCACCCGTATCGCCCCCTTCGAGATATCGGTGGGCTGCTATCCGGAGAAGCACCCAGAAAGCCCGTCGATCGACCACGATATTGACGTGCTCAAGGCCAAGGTCGACGCCGGGGCCACCCGCGCCATCAGCCAGGTGTTCTTCGACATCGACGCCTTCCTGCGCTTCGTGGACCGGGCGCGCGCGGCGGGCGTGACTATCCCCATCGTTCCGGGCGTCATGCCGGTGACCAATTTCAAGGGCCTGGTGCGCATGGCCGAGCTTTGCCAGGCGCGCCTGCCGCCCTGGCTGCACCGCCTGTTCAACGGCCTGGACGACGACCCCGACACCCGCCGGCTGATCGCCGCCTCCGTGGCCTGTGAGATGTGCGCGGAGCTGGAGGAGCGGGGCTTTACCGACTTCCACTTCTACACCCTGAACCGGGCGGACTTGGTCTACGCCATCTGCCGGGTGCTGGGCGTCAGCGCGCCCGCCGAGGAGACCACCGCGCCATGACCCGGGCCGACCGTATCGCCGCCCTCAAGGCGGCCGCTCGCGAGCGCGTGCTGATCCTGGATGGCTCCTGGGGGGTGATGATCCAGCGCGAGACCCTGACCGAAGCGGACTTCCGCGGCGACCGCTTCAAGGATCATCCCGATCCCCTGAAGGGCAACAACGACCTGTTGTGCCTGACTCGGCCCGACATCGTCACCAGCTTGCATGACGCCTATTACGCGGCGGGCGCCGACATCAGCGAGACCAACACCTTCTCCTCCACCGCCATCGCCCAGGCCGACTACGCCCTGGAAAGCGCCGTGCGCGACCTCAACCTCGCCGCCGCGCGTCTGGGCCGCGAGAGCGCCGACCGCTGGACCGCCAAGGAGCCGCATAAGCCGCGCTTTCTGGCCGGCGCCATCGGCCCCCTGAATCGCACCTTGTCCATCTCGCCGGACGTGAACGATCCGGCGGCGCGGGCGGTGACCTTCGATCAGGTCTACGCCGCTTACCGCGAACAGGTGCTGGCCTTGCACGAGGGCGGCGTGGACCTGTTCCTGGTGGAGACGATCTTCGACACGCTCAACGCCAAGGCGGCGCTGAAGGCGATTCTGGATCTGGAGGACGACGGCCTGGAGCCCCTGCCGATCTGGATTTCCGGCACCATTACCGACCGCTCCGGGCGCACCCTCACCGGCCAGACGGTCGAGGGCTTCTGGAACAGCGTGCGCCACGCCAAGCCCTTCGCCGTGGGCTTCAACTGCGCCCTGGGCGCCGAGCTGATGCGGCCGCACATCGCCGAGATGTCGCGCATCGCCGACACCCTGGTGGCCGCCTACCCCAACGCCGGCCTGCCCAACGCCATGGGCCAGTACGACGAGGAGCCGCACCAGACCGCCCATCTGCTGCACGAGTGGGCGCAGGAGGGTCTGGTCAACATCCTGGGCGGCTGCTGCGGCACTACGCCGGACCACATCCGCCACGTGGCCGAAGCGGTGGCGGGGATCAAGCCGCGCGCCATTCCCGAGCGGCCCAAGGCGCTGCGGCTCTCGGGCCTCGAACCGTTTGAGTTGGCTTGATGCGCCCTGTTTTCGTTAATGTCGGCGAGCGGACCAATGTCACCGGCTCGGCCAGGTTCCGCAAGCTGGTGGTCGAGGGCGACTACACCGCCGCCCTGGACGTGGCGCGCCAGCAGGTGGAGGCCGGCGCCCAGATCATCGACGTGAACATGGACGAGGGCCTGCTGGACTCCAAGCAGGCGATGGTCACCTTCCTCAACCTGATCGCGGCCGAACCGGATATATCGCGCGTGCCGGTGATGATCGACAGCTCCAAGTGGGAGGTGATCGAGGCGGGCCTGAAATGCGTCCAGGGCAAGTGCATCGTCAACTCCATCTCCATGAAGGAGGGCGAGGCCAAGTTCCTGGAACAGGCCACTCAATGCCGGCGTTACGGCGCCGCCGTGGTGGTGATGGCCTTCGATGAGGTAGGCCAGGCCGACACGGCCGAGCGCAAGGTGGAGATCTGTCGGCGGGCCTATGCCTTGCTGACCGAAACGATCGGCTTTCCGCCTGAAGATATCATCTTCGACCCCAACATCTTCGCCGTGGCCACGGGGATCGACGAGCACAACAACTACGCGGTGGACTTCATCGAGGCCACGCGACGCATCAAGCAACTGTTGCCTTACGCCCGCATCTCCGGCGGGGTGTCCAACGTCTCGTTCAGCTTCCGCGGCAATGAGCCGGTGCGCCGGGCGATCCACGCGGTGTTCCTGTACCATGCGATCGGCGCGGGCATGGACATGGGCATCGTCAACGCCGGCGACCTGCCGGTGTACGACGATATCGACCCGGAGCTGCGCGACGCGGTGGAGGACGTGATCCTCAATCGTCAGCGGACGGACGGCCAAAGCCCCACCGAGGTCCTGGTGGATCTTGCCCCCAAGTACAAAGGCCAGAAGGGCGAAGCCGCCGTCGTGGAGCACAAGTGGCGCGATGCGCCCGTAGCCGAGCGGATCAAGCACGCCCTGGTGCATGGCGTGACCGAGTTCATCGAGGCCGATACCGAAGAAGCGCGCCAAGGGGTGGCGCGTCCGCTGCACGTCATCGAAGGGCCCTTGATGGACGGCATGAACGTGGTCGGCGACCTGTTCGGCGCGGGCAAGATGTTCCTGCCCCAGGTGGTCAAGTCGGCCCGGGTGATGAAGCAGGCCGTGGCCTACTTGCAACCCTTCATGGAGGCCGAGAAGGACGGCGGCCCACGCGAAGCGGCGGGCAAGATCCTGATGGCCACGGTCAAGGGCGACGTGCACGATATCGGCAAGAACATCGTCGGCGTGGTCCTGCAATGTAACAACTACGAGGTGATCGACCTGGGCGTCATGGTTCCGGCCGACCGCATCCTGGAGGAAGCCGAAAAGCACAAGGTCGACATGATCGGCCTGTCGGGCCTGATCACCCCCTCGCTGGACGAGATGGTGTTCGTCGCCGCCGAGATGGAGCGGCGCAAGTTCACCATGCCCCTGCTGATCGGCGGCGCCACCACGTCCAAGACCCACACGGCGGTGAAGATCGAGCCGGCCTATTCCGGTTCCACCACCTATGTGCTGGACGCTTCTCGGGCGGTCGGCGTGGTCTCGGGCCTGCTGTCGCCGCAGGAGCGGGACACGAACATGGCGGTGACCCGCGCCGAGTACATCAAGGTGCGCGAGCAGTACGCCCGCGGCCAGGAAGCCAAGACGCGCACGCCCCTGGCCGATGCCCGCGCCAACGCCTTCGCCATCGACTGGGCGGCCTACGATCCGCCGCGACCCAGCTTTCTGGGGACGCGCGCCTTCGCGTCCTATGACCTGGCGGAGCTGGCGACCTACATCGACTGGACGCCGTTCTTCGCCAGTTGGGAGTTGGTGGGGCGCTTTCCGCAGATTCTGGAAGATGATGTCGTGGGCGAGGCGGCGCGCGGCCTTTATGCCGACGCCCAGGTGATGCTGAAGCAGATCATCGAGGAACGCTGGTTCGAGGCGCGCGGCGTGGTCGGCTTCTGGCCAGCCAATGCCCTTGGCGACGACATCGTGCTCTATGCCGACGAAAGCCGCGCCGCCGAGATCGGGCGGCTGCACAGCCTGCGCCAACAGATGGCCAAGGGCGCGGGCAAGGGCAATGTCGCCCTGTCGGACTTCGTGGCGCCCGTTGGTGCCAAGCCCGACTATGTGGGCGGCTTCGCCGTCACCACCGGCCATGGGGAGCTGGAGGTCCAGGCCCGTTTCAAGGCCGCGGGCGATGATTACTCGTCCATCCTGTCCGCGGCCCTGGCCGATCGCCTAGCGGAGGCCTTCGCCGAGGCCATGCACCGGCGTGTGCGCACTGAGTTGTGGGGCTATGCGCCGGACGAGAGCGACAACATCGACGAGATAATCGCCGAAAAGTATCGCGGCATTCGTCCCGCCGCCGGCTATCCGGCCCAACCCGATCACACGGAGAAGGACACGCTGTTCCGCATCCTGGACGCCACGGCGACGACCGGGATCACGCTGACGGAAAGCTTCGCGATGACGCCGCCGGCCTCGGTCTCGGGGCTCTACTTCGCGCACCCGCAGGCGCATTATTTCGGCGTCGGCAAGATCGAACGCGACCAGGTCTCCGACTACGCGCGCCGCAAGGGCTGGGAGCTCAAGACCGCCGAACGCTGGCTCGCGCCGATCCTGAGCTATACGCCTTAGACGCTACTGGACGCTCGGTAAGGTCACGGCGGGCGTCGTTGTTTCGGGCGCGGCGGCGGCGGGCGTGGGCGTGGCTGGCGACGCCGGCTGGACGGCGGTTGAGGCGGCGGCGGTCTTCTGCGCATCGGCCGGATCGTCGATGGTGATCCCCAGGGCCTGGGCCGACAGCAGCGACTTCTCGTATAGTTTCTCGGCGGTGGTCTCGCAGCGGCCTGGCAGGTCCCAGCTCAGATAGGACCACATGCGGGTCTTGGGCTCGGCTTCCTCGGCCGGGGCCCAGATGGCGGCGCCGGATTTCACCGCCTGGGCGCCGCGCACATTGATCGGCTGTGGGCTGGCCTTTTCCGCCGTCTCCATGGCGCGCTTATACAGGGCCAGATATTCCGTGCCGGCCTTCATCTGTTCGGCGTCGAGGTCGGCTGTTTCCTTGGGGTTGCTGTCGGGCAACTTGTCGAGCTCGGGCTTGACGACCTTGTACAGCTGCATGTGTCCGGCCAGGGCGCCGTAGCACCAGGATACGAAGCCGTAATCGTCGTGGGGGGCGCCGACGGGCCAGGGCTCATCGGGGGCTGGTGTGAAGGGTTCGGGCTTTGAGGTCGGAGCGGCCGGTTGGACAAGGGTCGCGGTCGATTCAGCGGCGGCCGGCGGGGGAGCGGCGTCGGCGCCCGTCAGAGCCAGGGCGAATAGGGAAACAAGCAGCATCGAGGTCCTTCCTTGGTGCTCACAGTGCGGCGGCCGCGCCGTATCCGCCTCCCCCCGGGGTTAGGATTTCGATCGCTTCGCCTGCGGCCACGGATATGGAAAAGCAGCCTGGCAAGTCCTTAACCTCGCCCGAAGCGCTTATCAAACACTGATGGCCGGATCGGGCGGCTCGGCCGCCGGCAAGGCCCTGCGGCGCGGTCGTCCGGCGAGTCGACAAGAGCGCGGCCTGCATAGGCTCAAGAAACCGCAACCGCCGCACGATGCCGTCTCCGCCGGCGTGGGCGCCGGCCCCCCCCGAGCCGCGGCGCACGCCGAACCGTTCCAGGCGCACGGCGAAGCGCCGCTCCAGGATTTCCGGATCGGTCAGCCGTGAATTGGTCATGTGCGTATGCACGGCCGAGGCGCCGGGGGCGCCGGCCGTGGCGCCCGCGCCGCCGCACAGGGTCTCGTAGTACTGCCGCTCCTCGTCGCCGAAGGTGAAGTTGTTCATGGTGCCCTGGGCGTTGGCCATCATTCCCAGCGCTTGATACAGCGCGTCCACCACGTGCTGACTGGTCTCCACATTGCCGGCCACCACCGCAGCGGGCGGGACGGGCGCGAGCATGCAGCCTTGCGGCACCACGATCTTCAGCGGTTTCAGGCACCCCGCGTTCAGCGGAATGTCGTCGTCCGCCAAGGTGCGGAACACATAGAGCGCCGCAGCGTGGACGATGGCGGTGGGCGCGTTGAAGTTGTTCGGTTGGATCTGACTGGTGCCGGTAAAGTCCAGCACCGCCTCGCAGGTCTCGGCGTCCACCGTGATGCGCACGCAGATTTGCGCCCCGCCATCCATCGGGACGCGCGCCCGCCCGTCCTTCAGCCGCCCGATGGCCCGCCGCACGCAGGCCTCGGCATTGTCCTGCACAAAACCCATGTAGCGGGCCACGGCGGCGGAGCCATGCGTCTCGATCATCGCGGCCACGGCCGCGCCTCCGGCCTGGCAGGCGGCGAGCTGAGCCTTCAGGTCCGCCAGGTTGCGGTCCGGCGACCGGGCGGGCCAGGGTCCGGCGGCCAATGCGGCTCGGATTTCGGCTTCCAGAAGCACGCCGCCCTTCATGATCGGCAGGGCGTCCAGCAGCACTCCTTCCTCGGCGATGGTGCGCGAAAAGGGCGGCATGGACCCGGGCTGCACGCCGCCGATATCGGCGTGGTGGCCTCGCGCGGCCAGGTAGAAGGCCGGCGGCGCTCCCTCGTTTCCGGGCCCGAGCGCTGGCTCGAGCACTGGCATGAACACCGGGACCACCACGGTCACGTCGGGTAGATGCGTGCCGCCCGCGTAGGGGTTGTTCAGGGCGAAGGCGTCGCCAGGCGCGAGCTTGGGGTGGCGCGCCTTTACGGCCTTCACGCTGGCGCCCATGGAGCCCAGATGCACCGGCATGTGGGGGGCGTTGGCCACCAGTCCCCCATCCGCATCGAACAGGGCGCAGGAGAAGTCCAGCCGCTCCTTGATGTTGACGGAATGGGCCGTACGCTCCAGCGCCGCGCCCATGGCCTCGGCCACGCCCATGAAGCGGCGGTTGAACAGCTCCAGCGTCACCGGATCTGGGCGATCGGCGGCTTCGGGCTGGACCTTGGCGGCGACCACCTGCGTCAGCCGGATCAATCCGTCGTCTTCGCGCCTGGCCCTCCATCCCGGCGCCAGAGCGATCTGGGTGTCCCCGCGGATGATGAGCGCGGGGCCGTCGATTTCGGTGAAGTCGGCGGCGTTGACGATGGGGACGTCGTGAGCATGGCCGTTGGCATAAAGCGTCCCTCCCCCTTGATGGGGGAGGGGTAGGGGTGGGGGTGACCTATCCGCTTGGTTGGAGGAATCCAGGCGGTGGCGCGCCTCATTCGTCTCATCGCTATTCGACGGAGGCGTCACCCCCATCCCCAGCCCTTCCCCCATCGAGGGGGAAGGGAGCGACGTGCATTCCACTTCAACACTGGCGATCAGGATCGAGCGGTCTGCTTCCGCGAATCCAAACAATCGGCGATGGGCGTTCTCGAATTCGGCGCGGACGGTCTCAGCCAATCCGAACGGCGCCGGCAGCACGGCGTCCGCGCCGTCGTAACGCAGCATCAGCCGCCGCTGCGCACGCCCGGCCTTGGCGCCCTGGGCCTCAAGCGCGGCGGCGGCCCGCGCTTCCAGCCGCTGCGCCAGCGCCGCGCCGCGCGCGAGCCCGGACGGGTCCAGCGGCGCTTCCAGGCCGCCCTGCTGTAGGCTGCTGAGTTGGGCCTGGCCAATGCCCCAGGCGGACAAGAGACTGGCATGGGTCGGGCACAGCACTTCGCGCGCGCCCAGCGCCTCGGCCGTCCAACAGGCGATCTGGCCCGCCGCCCCGCCGAAAGCGACCAGGGCATGGTTGCGCGGATCGAACCCGCGCTCGGTGGAGATGCGGCGTATGGCTTGGGCGGTTTGCTCCACGGTGATGGCGACAAAGCCCTCGGCCGCGGCCTCCGGACTCTGCGCGCCCATGGCCTCGGCCAGCTCGGCGAGGCGCGCACGGGCGGCCTCGACATCCAGCGGCGCATCCGCCTTGGGGCCGAACAGGCTGGGAAAGAAGCGCGCGTCCAGGCGTCCTAGCACTAGATTGGCGTCGGTCACCGTGGCTGGGCCGCCTCGGCCATAAGCGGCGGGACCCGGCATGGCGCCCGCGCTGTGGGGACCGGCGCGAGCGCGAAAGCCGTCATAACTGAGGATCGAGCCGCCGCCCGCCGCCACCGTCTGCACGTCCAGCGTCGGCGCGCGCAGCTCAACGCCCGCGATCCTCACGCCCTCGCGCCGCTCCAGCGCGCCGGCGAAGCGGCACACGTCGGTGGAGGTGCCGCCCACGTCAAAGCCGAGCACCGCCTTGGCGCCCGCGTCCATCGCCGTGCGCGCTGCGCCCATCGCCCCGCCCGCTGGCCCCGACAGCACCGCGTCCTTGCCGCGAAAGGCCCGCGCCCGGACCAGGGCGCCCGATGAGGTCATGAAATAGAGCGGAGCGCCGCCCACGGCTGTCTCCACCCGGTCCACATAGGCCCGCAGCACGGGGGTGAGATAGGCGTCGACCACCGCGGTGCGGGCCCGTGGGATGAAGCGGGGCAGGGGCGAGGCCTCGTGCGACAGGGTCACGTGGACGAAGCCCGCCGCCCGCGCCAGGACGCCGGCCGCCTGTTCATGGGCGGGATTGAGGTCGGCGTGCAGGAAGGCGACGGCGACGGACTCGAAGCCCTCAGCCTTGGCTCGCTTCAGGGCGCCGGCCAGGGCGGTTTCATCCAGATCGATTACGACCTGGCCGGCCGCATCCAGCCGCTCGCGCGCCTCGACGGTTCCGGCGTGCAAGGGCTGGGGCTTATGGATGTCCAGGGCGAACAGATCCGGGCGCGCCTGATCGCCGATCTCCAGGGCCTCGCCGAAGCCCTCGGTGGTCACCAGCAGGGTGCGCGCGCCCTTGCGCTCCAGCAGGGCGTTGGTGGCCACCGTCGTGCCCATCTTGATCGTCGCCACGCGCTCGGCCGGAAAGGGCGCGCCCGCCGCTGCGCCCAGCAGGCGACGCATGCCCTCCACCGCGGCGTCGTCATACAGGCTGGAGGCGGATGGCAGTTTCAGCGTGCGCAGCCCGCTGTCCGACGCTACGCCGATCACATCGGTGAAGGTGCCGCCCCGGTCGATCCAGAACGACCATCCGCCACCGTCCTTGTTGCTGATTTTGGTTGTCATCGGGCCGCCGCAATTCTACACTCCGATTACTCACATGATCTTCTGGCGCAACATTGCAAATCTCGCCGCCCGCCGCGTGGATGACGCTCAGTGCGATCAGTGCCCGCCCGGCCTACCCGGCGAGGACCCCGCCTTCTCCACGGCGGTGACGGCCCTCGGCGCCAAACTGGCCCGGGCCGATGGGCGCGCCGATCGCGATGAATTCGCCGCCTTCACCGAAGTGTTTCACCCCGATCCGGCCGCCGAACGGAATATCGAGCGCCTATATGAGTTGGCGCGGCAGACCACCCTGGGCTTCGAGGGCTATGCCCGGCGCTTGGCCAAGCGCTACCGCAACTGCCCGCGGCTGCTGGAAGATGTGCTGGACGGCCTGTTCCACATCGCCCAGGCGGACGGCGTGGTCACCCGTGAGGAGTTAGCCTATCTGGAGCGGGTGGCCGATCTGTTCGGCCTTGGCTCCCTGACGTTCCAACGCATGCGCGCCACCCATCTGGGCGCCGCGCCCGGCGATCCCTACGTGGCGCTGGATGTCGCCCACGACGCCGATGACGCGGCCGTGAAGACCGCTTGGCGGCGCGCCCTGTCCGAGGCGCACCCCGACAGGGCCCTTGCGCGCGGCTTGCCGGCCGAGTTCGTCGAGGTGGCCAACGCCAAGGCGTCGGCCATCAATGCCGCCTATGAGGCGATCACGCGCCAACGTCGGGCCTTGTCGGCGGCCGTGGCGGGTTGAACAGATTTCGATTCTGTGAGTTGACGGATGAGGGACGGGCGCCGACATAGTCTTCGGACGTCCATCTTCACCCCCCACCTTCAGCCAAAGGCGAGAAGGACATGACCAATCCCGCAATCCCTGGCTCCGGCTTGACGGCTTCCGGCTATCGGAGTCTGGCGTGGGTGGGCGGGGCGCTCGCCAGCCTGGCCGCATCGGTGGTGGCCGCGGTTCTGGCGCTGGTGTTCACGGCGAGCCTCGTGGTCATCGCCGTGATGGCCGCGGCCCTGGTCGCCTTCGCCCTCCTGGCCGCCCGCGCTCGCCGCGCTCTGCGCCGCTCGCCTGCCCAGAACGATCCCCAGATCATCGAAGCCCACAACGTCGGCGGACATTCGTGGGTCGCCTACGGCTGGGACAAGCGGTAGGCGCTAGATTCGGCTCGTCCCCGCGCAGGCCGGGACCCAGGTTTTTTGCGGCTTTTAATCTTGGGTTGGAAGTCGGCCCTAGCCCCGATGCGGCGGTTGGAAAGGGAACTTGCGGATCACGATCGTCGCAGAGCTTTGCCTCACGAGGTTTCCCGCCATCATCGCTAGCGCGCTCGCCGTCTGGTTGGTGCCGACCGTCTTAGCAGTCTGATCCCCCCTCGTTTCATTGGACACCCATGTCAGCTTTTCGGAGCTGGAGAGGCGTGTCTGATGAGTGTGGTGAAGCGGCGGATCTTTCCGGAGTCGTTTAAGCGCGAGGCGGTTGATCAGGTCACGAGCAGCGGCCTGTCGGCGGGCAAGGTGGCAGCCCCCTAATCAGCACGGCATTCACAACCTATGCATGTAGACGCGCAAGCTTCACTGTGCGACCAAGGTTAGAAAATCCGCGTCTCGTGGAAATCGGGGGGAACATGTCCAAGCTTCTTGTGCTCGCGGTTGTAGCCGCGCTGTGGCCCGTTGGCGTTTCGCAAGCGGCGAGTCCGCCGCCGCTCTCGGCCTACGGCGCTTTGCCTCAGGTGGAAGACGTCGCCCTGTCGCCGTCAGGCGCACGCGTTGGCCTGATCTTCGTCAAAGGCGAAGATCGCTACGCCGTGGGCTTGGCCGTCGACGGCGCCCCGATGTTCAAACTCAATGCAGGCTCGGCCAAGGTGCGCGGTCTCGGATGGGCGGGCGACGACCACCTGCTGATCTCCGCCACGACGACTGTCGATCTGACGCCCTATTGGGGCGACGCCCTCGGGGATTATCGCGACGAGAATTTTTCGGTCGGCAACATCGACGTCGACGCCCGCAAGTTGAGCGTGATTTTCCAGAAGGGGCATTTCGTTCCCGCCGTGTTCGGCCAGAGCGACGTGCGGATCGTCGATGGAAAGCCCGTGGGCTTTTTCGGCGGCTACGAGTACCAAACGAGCGCCAGCGGCCATCCTTTCGTCGACCACGGCTATCTGACGCTCTATCGCGTCGACCTGGAGTCCGGCCAAGCCCGAACGGCCGCCGTCGGCGGCGAGTATTCCGACTCGAGTTGGGTTCCGGGGGTGGACGGCAGGGTCGTCGCCCACAGCGAGTTCACGTCGAGGACGGGGCAGTGGCGCCTGTTCGCGGACGACAAGGCGCAGCGCCTGCTGCTGGAGACCAACTCACCCTTGGAGAGCATCGCGGTGGCAGGGCTGGGCCGCACGCCCGGCGCCGTGCTCGTCGACGACCAGCGAAGCAAGCCTGAGCGCTATCTCGAGTATCCGTTCGCTGGCGGCGATCCGACGTCGCTGTTCGAGGGGGAGGATATCCAACAATTCTACCACGATCCCCGCACAGGGCTCCTCCTGGGCGCCCGGGCGAGCGGCGGCAAGGTCATCCTGTTCGACCCGGTCATGGCCGCGCGCTGGAAGGGCGCCCAGAAGGCCTTTCCCGGCTACCAGGTCCGCCTCAACTCGTTCACGCCGGATATGAGCCGCATGATCGTCTTTACCGATGGCGGCGACGATTCGGGCGCCTACTGGTTCGTCGACATCGCAACCGGCAAGGTTAGCCAGATCGGCAGCGCCTATCCCTCGATCACGAGCGAGATGGTCGGGCCCACGCGCATGGTCGCCTACAAGGCCGCTGACGGTCTGGCCATGGAAGGGGTGCTGACCCTCCCGCCGGGCCGCGAAGCGAAGAATTTGCCGGTGGTGGTCATGCCACACGGCGGCCCGCTCGTGGAAGGCGACCGCATAAGCTTTGACTGGATGGCCCAGGCCTTCGCCTCGCGCGGCTATGCGGTGTTTCAGCCGAACTACCGCGGCACCGAAGGCTATGGCTGGGACTTCGAAGCCGCCGCCTGGGGTCAGTACGGCCGCAAGATGCAGACCGACATTTCCGACGGCTTGGCGGAACTGGTGCGCCAAGGCCTTGTCGATCCCAAGCGCGCCTGCATCGTCGGCGCGAGCTACGGCGGCTATGCGGCGCTGGCGGGCGTCACCCTGCAACAGGGGCTCTATCGCTGCGCCGTGTCCGTGGCGGGGGTCTCGGACCTGAAGGGCATGATCAACCGGATGGAGGACTGGGAGGGCGGCCGGGGAAATCCGGAGGTCCGCTACTATGATCGACTGCTCGGCGCGAAGTCGCCGGACGATCCCATCGTGCGCGAGGTTTCCCCCGCCGCCCACGCGGACCGGGCCGACGCGCCGGTGCTGCTGATCCACGGCAAGGACGACACCCGCGTGCCGTTCGCGCAAAGCCAGGAGATGTACTCGGCGCTGAAGGCCGCGGGCAAACCGGTCGAGTTCATCGAACTGAAGGACGAGGATCACTTCCTCTCCCGCCAGGCCACGCGCACCCAGATGATCGAGGCCGCCGTCGCCTTCGTGACCAAGCACAATCCGGCAGAGTGATGGGCCGAGGCGGCTTGCTCCCGCCGCCGCCCCCGGCCTAACAAGCGCCATGGACCTGATCCCCGCGCCTTCGCCTAATTTCGACGCCCGCCGCGCGCCGCCCGACATGATCGTGCTGCACTACACCGGCATGCCATCGGGCGAAGAGGCGCTCCAGCGGTTGCGCGAGCCCGAGGCCAAGGTCTCGGCCCACTATCTGATCGAGGAGGACGGGCGCATTTTCAGCCTGGTGGCCGAGGAGCGGCGAGCCTGGCACGCGGGCGCCTCGTTCTGGAAGGGCGAGCGGGACATCAACGCGGTGTCGATCGGCATAGAGCTGGTCAATCCTGGCCACGAATGGGGTTATCGCGCCTTTCCCGAGCCGCAGGTCGGCGTTCTGGTGGCGTTGCTGCGCGCCATTCGCGAGCGGTGGGATATCCCCGACGCGCGCATTCTGGGCCACTCGGACGTAGCGCCGGACCGCAAGGCCGATCCCGGCGAGCTGTTTCCCTGGCATGTTCTGGCCCACGCCGGCCATGGCCTGTGGGTCGAGCCTCCCGCGGCGCCCGGCCCGGCCCTGTCGCTGGGCGATGACGGCGCGGGGGTGTTCGCCCTGCAGGCCGGGCTGACGCGCCTAGGCTACGACAGCGCGCCCAGCGGCCGGTTCGATGAGCACACGCGGGCCATCATCACCGCCTTTCAGCGCCACTGGCGCCCGCAGCGCGTGGATGGCGTGGCCGATGGCGAGACCCGGGCCAGGCTGGTGCATCTGCTGAGAGCCGCGGCCTGACCTGCGGGCGGTTGCTTTTGCGGGCTTGTGCGCTCATCTTCCGCGCGGATCAGACGGCCGGGCGGTCGCGGCGTCGCTTGCGGCGTCGAGGAAAGTCCGGGCTCCACGGCGACAAGGCGGCGGGTAACGCCCGCCGGGCGCGAGCCCAGGGATAGCGCCACAGAAAGCAAACCGCCCGCCTAAGCTCCTCGGAGCGCCGGTGGGTAAGGGTGAAAGGGTGCGGTAAGAGCGCACCGCGGACCTGGCAACAGGGACGGCACGGCAAGCCCCGCCTGGAGCAAGACCAAATAGGGACGGCGCGCCCTGGCTCGCCAGGGTAGGACCGTCGCCGGTCCGAGCCGTCCGGGTAGGTCGCGAGAACCGCGCAGCGATGCACGGTCCAGAGGAATGACCGCCGCGTCCGGACTTGCGTCCGGGCGGCACAGAACCCGGCTTACAGGCCGTCTGATCCGCATTCCCGGTATCGCTAAACCTTAGCGCCGCACTCGTGTTCTTTGTATGTTCTGTTGATACCCGGTCATATGGTGCGACGGCTTGGCGCGATGACTATGAAATCCACGGAAAATGGGTAGTGGTGTCATTGTCTCCCAATTCATCCCATGTTAACCCAAACGTATCGCGTCGCTTCGGCCCGGGCGTGGGCGGTCGTGGGATGCGAAGGGCCGAACGCATGGGGCGGTTCGGCCTGGATCGGGGCTCAACGGGGTGTTTCTCTCCACCTTCGAGAAACAACTGGACAGTAAGCGGCGCATCGTTGTGCCGCAGGAGTTTCGCGCCCTGGCCGTCGCCCCCTTCGGCGGCGTGTTCTGCTTTCCCTCCATCGAGGCGGACTGCATCGAGGGCGGCGGCAAACCCCTGTTCGACCAATACAAGGCCCTGATCGAGGACTTGCCCCTGGGCGACCCCCTGCGTCTTCCCCTTGAGACGGTGGTCTACGGCGGCATGCATGAGTTCGGCTTCGACACCGCCGGCCGCATCACCCTGCCCGAGTCCCTGTGCGACGCGTTCGGCCTGAGCGACTGGGTGGCTTTGGTTGGCCTGGGCGACCGCTTTCAGATCTGGGAGCGCGAAGCGTTCCGCGCCCACCGCTCCGAGCAGCGCCAGCTCGCCCGAGAGGGCTTGCCCGCCCTGCGCCTGCAGCAGCGCGCTCAGCGCCTGGGAGGGGGCGGATGAGCACAGCCTCGCCCGCCCATCGCTCGGTTCTGCTGGACGAGGTCGTGGACTGCATCGCCCCGCGTCCCGGCCTCCGCGTGGTGGACGGGACTTTCGGGGCGGGCGGCTATAGCAGCGCCTTGCTCCGGGCCGGGGCTGACGTGCTGGCCATCGACCGTGACCCCACCGCCGCCCGTTTCGGCCCGCCGCTGCTCGAGGCCTATCCCGGACGCTTCCACTTAGCCCTGGGCCGCTTTTCCGAGGTGGAGGACCACCTTGAGGCGATCGGCTGGACGGGCTGCGAGGGCCTGGCGCTGGATCTGGGCGTCTCTTCCATGCAGCTCGACGAGGCCGAGCGCGGCTTTTCCTTCATGCGCGACGGTCCGCTGGACATGCGCATGGAAGGCGAGGGTCAGACGGCGGCCGATCTGGTCAACACCGCCGAGAAGGCGGAGCTGGCGCGCATCTTCTGGCTGTACGGGGAGGAGCGCGCCTCGCGCCACATCGCCAACGTCCTGGTCCGGCGCCGGGCCGAGCAGCCCTTCGCGCGTACAGCGGACCTGGCCGAGACGGTCGAGCGGGCCTTGGGCGGTCGGCGCGGCGCGCCCACCCATCCGGCCACGCGGGTGTTTCAGGCCCTGCGCATCGCGGTCAATGATGAGCTGGGCGAGCTGGAGGCCGGCTTGGCCGCCGCCGAACGCGTCCTGGTCGCTGGCGGACGGCTGGCGGTGGTCACCTTCCATTCCCTGGAAGATCGCATCGTGAAGGCCTTCTTCACCGAGCGGGCCGGACGCACGCCCTCGGGCTCGCGCCATCTGCCGCCGGATAAGGCGGGTCCCGAGCCCAGCTTCGTCTTGCTATTCAACCGCGCCCGTCCTCCCTCGGAGGCCGAAACGGCGCAAAACCCGCGCGCCCGTTCAGCCAAGCTGCGCGCCGCGGAACGCACCGCAGCTCCGGCCTGGAGGACGGCGGCATGAGCGGTTTCTTCAAGCGCACATTGCGCGGCGCGCGTCTATTGGAACTGGGCGCCTTGACGGTGCTGCTGGCCCTGGCGCTGGCTGTCTACATGGTCAAGGCCCGGGCGGGGCGCGAAACCGGCGATATCTCCACCGTGGAGGACCAGATCGTCGACGAGCGGCGCCATGTCCGGCTGCTACAGGCCGAGGTGGCCCATCTGGAGCAGCCTGAGCGTCTGCAGCGTCTGGCCGCAGCGGCCGGCCTGGGCCCCACCTCGGACAACCGGCAAGCCACCCTGGACCAACTGCCCGACCTGGCCCGCCAATCGGTCCTGCCCGATCCCCAGCCGGCCAAACCGTCGCCTTCCAGCCCGGCGGGGGCTCCGCGATGAGGCCAAGCGATCTGGTGCTGTATCGCCTCCCGGTCGGCTGGCGCTGGCTGGTGGAGTTGGTCTGGAAGCTGGAGCATGCCTTCGAGCGCGCCAAGGCCAAGGACCAGGCCGAGGCCGACGCGCGCATCCGCATCTTTTTCGTCCTGGCCATGTTCGGCGCGGGCTTTTTCACCCTCGCGCTCGGGGCCGCCAAGTGCGCTCTGTTCTCAGACACCGACCGCAGCGCCGTCGCCGCCCCGCCCCCCTCGGGATCGCGGGCGGATCTGGTGGACCGGCATGGCTCCCTCCTGGCGGTCGACCTGACGCACTATGGTCTTTATCTCGACCCGCGCGAGATATGGGACACCGGCGAAACACGACGCGTGCTGTCCGCCGCCACGCCTGGCCTCAATCCAGCCCGTATTGAGCACGCCCTGGTCTCTGGCCGCCGCGAATATTTGCTGGGAGGCCTGACGCCTGACGACAAGGCGCGCCTGCAGAATCTGGGCCTTCCAGGGGTCAGCTTCGAGGAAGAGGAACGACGGGTCTATCCCCTCGGAACCACCGCGGCGCACCTGATCGGCTTCTCCGACAAGGGTGGATCGGGCCTGTCCGGCGCTGAGCGGGCCTTGGACGATTCCATCAAGAGCGAGGCCGGCGCCGGGCCGGTTGCCCTGTCCTTGGACCTGCGGGTGCAGGCCGCTCTGGACGACGAGCTGCGCAAGGCCGTCGCCAAGTACCGGGCCCTCGGCGGCGTCGGCATCGTGGTCAATGTGAAGACCGGTGAGATCCTCGGCTTCTCCAGCCAGCCCGACTTCGACATCAACGCCCCGGGCAAGGCGACGCCGGACCAGATGCTCAACCGCGGCGCCGGCTCGGTCTTTGAGCTGGGCTCCGTGTTCAAGGCTTTCACATTGGCGGCGGGCCTCGACTCGGGGGTGGTCACCCTCAACTCCAGCTTCGACGTCGCTCATCCTATCGAGCTCGGCGGCCGACTGGTGCACGACTTCGACAAGGGGGACTCGACCCTGCGGCTCTGGCAGGTGTTCACCCACTCCTCCAACATCGGCGCGGCCAAGATGGCGCTTCAAGCCGGGCCGGAGCGCATGGAGGACTACTTCCGCCGCTTCGGTCTGTTCGCCGCCGCCCCGAGCGAGCTGGCCGAGAGCGCTCGCCCGATTTTGCCGCGTCAGTTCAGCGATCAGACCGTCGCCCAGATGGCCTTCGGCCAGGGTATCGCCGTCAGCCCGCTCGCCTTGGCGACGGGCTATCGCGCCCTCCTCGACGGCGGTGTCTATAGCCCGCTCACCATCAAGAAGCTGCAGCCCGGAACCCAGCCGCAGGGCCGCCGTGTCATCTCGGAGAAGACCTCCGCCACCATGCTGCAGCTCATGCGCCTGAACGTCACCGATCCCAAGGGATCGGGGCACAAGGGGGAGGTGCCGGGCCTGTTCGTGGGTGGCAAGACCGGCTCGGCGCAGAAGCCGGAGCATGGCCACTACGGCAGAAACAACATCTCCTCCTTCGTCGCCGTCTTCCCTGCTACGGGGCCGTTGAACGCGGATCGCTACATCGTGCAGATCACGCTGGATGCGCCGCAGACGACGCCGGACAGCATGGGCTTCATCACGGGCGGCTGGAACGCAGCGCCGACGGCGCCCAGCGCGCGGCCGAGCCGATGGACGACGGGACCACCGAAGGGGACCTGGCCCAGTGAGCGCCCGCCTCTCGCAACTGGTGCGGCGCGACCTGGAGGTCGATCCCCTCATCGCGGGCGTGACGGCCGACAGCCGCAAGGTGAGGCCGGGCTTTCTGTTCGCGGCTCTGCCGGGCTCCAAGGTCGATGGCCGCGACTTCATTGCCGGCGCCTTGCAGGCCGGCGCCGCGGCGGTTCTGACGGCCGACGACGTGGCGGGGGTTTCGGCCCCCGTGATCCGTGCTCTGGACGTGCGCCGCGCCTACGCCCTGGCCGCAGGGGCCTTCTACGGCGCCCAGCCCCCGGTGTGCGTGGCCGTGACCGGCACAAACGGCAAGACCTCCGTGGCCGGCTTCTGTCGCCAGATCTTCGACCGCTTGGGTCAAAAAGCCGCCAGCATGGGCACCTTGGGCGTGGCGCTCAGCCCCAGGGCGGGCGGAGAGCAACTCACTCCGCCGGGTCTGACCACGCCGGACGCCGCCGATGTGGCCGAGCGTTTGGCCGACCTGGCGGCGCGCGGGGTGACTCACTTGGCCATGGAGGCTTCGTCCCACGGCATAGACCAGCGCCGGTTGGACGGGGTGCATCTGACGGCGGCGGGTTTCTTGAACCTGACCCTGGACCATTTGGACTATCACGGCTCCCTGCAAGCCTATCGCAGCGCCAAGCTTCGCCTGTTCGAGACGCTCCTGCCGCGCGGGCGCACGGCGGTGCTGAACGCCGATTGCGAGGCCTTCCCCGCCTTCGCGGGCGCCGCTGTGTCCTCGGGCCAGAGCGTGTTGTCGGTGGGCGAGGCCGGCGAGGGAATCCGTCTCGTGCAGCGCCGCCCGACAGCCGAGGGGCAGCGCCTGACCCTGTCGGCTTTTGGGCAAGTCTTCGAGACCTTGCTGCCCCTGGCGGGGGACTTTCAAGCGGCCAACGCCCTGGCGGCGGCGGGTCTGTGCATCGCGGCGGGCGCGGCGCCCGGCGAGGCGCTGGCGGCGTTCGAGCATTTGCAGGGTGCGCCCGGCCGTCTGCAGCGCATCGGTTCGGGGTCTCGTGGCGGTGAGGCCTACGTCGACTACGCCCATACGCCTGACGGCCTCTCCACCGTGCTGGCGGCCCTGCGGCCTCACGCCAAGGGCCGGCTGATCGTGGTGTTCGGCGCCGGCGGCGACCGTGACCGCACCAAAAGGCCCCTGATGGGCGCGGCGGCCGTTCAAGGCGCCGACCTCGCGATCGTCACCGACGACAATCCGCGCAGCGAGGATCCCGCCGCGATCCGCGCGGCCATCCTGGCCGCCGCGCCCGGCGCGCGCGAAATCGGCGACCGGCGCGAGGCGATCTTCGCCGCAGCGTCGGAGTTGCGCGCAGGCGATGTTCTGGTCGTGGCTGGCAAGGGCCACGAACAGGGGCAGATCGTAGGCGGACAAGTGCTGCCCTTCGACGACGCGGCCGAGACCGCCGCGGCCCTGGCGGAGGGCGCATGAGCGAGGCTCTTTGGACCTCGGACGAGATCGCGGCCGCCACGGGCGGACGGCTGGAGGGCGCGCCGTTTGAGGCCTTCGGCGTGTCGATCGACACGCGCAGCATAGAGCCCGGCGACCTGTTCGTGGCCCTGGCCGGCGTACGCGATGGGCACGATTTCATTGAAGCGGCCCTGGCATCGGGCGCAGCCGGTTCGCTGGCTTCGCGGCCGGGCGCCGGAGCCCGCTTGCGGGTCGCCGACACCCAGATGGCGTTGGAGGCCTTAGGCTTGGCGGCGCGCGACCGCGCCTCGGCTCGGCGCGGGGCCGTGACCGGCTCGGTGGGCAAGACCAGCGTGACCCAGGCGGTGCGCGCCGGTCTTCTGCGCGCGGGACGTGGGCATTCCTCGGTGAAGTCCTACAACAACCAGATCGGCGTACCCCTTACCCTGGCGCGGATGCCCAGGACCACTGAGCGGGCCGTGTTCGAGATCGGCATGAACCATGCCGGGGAGATCGCGCCGCTGTCGCGCATGGTGTCGCCTCACGCGGTGTGCATAACCACCGTGGGCCCGGTGCATACCGAAAACTTCGCCGATGGCGAGGCGGGCGTGGCCTTGGCGAAGGCGGAAATATTCGCCGGGCTGCAGCCAGGCGGGATCGCCGTGTTGAACGCCGACAACGCCTGGTTCGACTTTCTGAAGGACGCGGCGCTGAAGGCCGGGGCCACGGTCCGGAGCTTCGGCTCGGACGAGGCCTGCGACGCTTGGCTGCTCGACTTCAAGGCCCTGGAAGACGGCGGCCTTGTCCGCGCTCGCGTGGATGGGGTGAATCTCGACATCGCCTTGCGCCAGCGTGGCGCTCACTGGGGCTTGAACAGCCTGGCCGTGCTCCTGATGCTGCAGGCGCTGGACGTCGACATCGACGTCGCGCTCGAAGCCCTTTCGGAGTTCGAGCCGCTCGAAGGACGCGGCAGCGAAAGTGTGATCCAGGCGGCGGCCGGTCCCTTCGTCCTGATTGACGAGAGTTACAACGCCAATCCCATCTCCATGCAGGCGGCGCTATCGACCCTCGGCGCGCGCGCGTCCAAGGGCCGCAGGATCGCCGCCCTGACCGACATGCTGGAGCTGGGCCCGCAGGCGCCGCGCTATCACGCTGAAATTGCTGATGTTCTTGAGCAGAGCAAAATCGATTTGGTGTTTTGCGGCGGTCCTTTGATGAAATTCTTGTGGGATGCCCTCCCACCGACTCGCCGGGGCGGCTATGCCGAGACAGCGGCCGATCTCGCGCCGCAGATCGCCCGGGCCGTAGAGCCCGGCGATTTGGTGATGGTCAAAGGTTCCAACGGATCCAAGGCGTCCACCGTGGCGAAGGCTCTTGCAGCCCTCGGCGCGGCGCCGGAGTCGGCGGGAGCGGCGGGGAGGGGTTTGGGCGGCTGATGTTCTATCTGCTTTACACGCATTTTTCCGACGGCGGGCTGCACGGCGTACACTATGTGCCGTTCCTGAACCTGCTGCGGTACCTCACCTTCCGCACCGGCATGGCCCTGGTCACGGCCCAGGTGGTGGTGGGCCTGATGGGCTCGCGCTTCATCGACTGGATTCGCGCCAAGCAGGGCCGCGGCCAGCCCATCCGCAAGGAAGGCATCGAGCGCCATATCGTCGAAAAAGCGGGCACGCCCACCATGGGCGGATTCATGATTCTGGCGGGCCTGGGGGTGGGCACGCTGCTATGGGCCGATTTGCTCAACATCTACGTCTGGGTGGTGCTGGCGGTGACGGCCGCGTTCGGCGCGCTCGGCTTCATGGACGACTACGCCAAGGTGACCAAGCAGACCACGGCCGGGGTCTCCAGCGGGATGAAGCTCCTGATCCAGTTCCTGGTAGCGGGGCTGGCTACCTTCGTGCTGATGCGGTTTGGCGAACATCCCTCCAACGAGCCGGCGGCCCTGTTCAGCTCGGTGGCCTTCCCGGTGTTCAAGAACCTGCTGTGGAACCTCGGCTGGTTCTATGTGGCGTTCGGGGCCATCACCATCGCAGGCTTCTCCAACGCCGTGAACCTGACCGACGGCCTGGACGGCCTGGCCATCGTGCCGGTCATGATCTGCTCGGCGGCTTTCGGCCTGATCGCCTACCTCGTCGGCAACCGCATCTTCGCCGCCTATCTGCAGGTCCACTTCGTGCCCGGCGTGGGCGAGATCGCGCCCTTCTGCGGGGCCATGATCGGTGCCGGCCTGGGCTTTCTCTGGTACAATGCGCCGCCGGCCAAGATCTTCATGGGCGACACCGGCTCCCTGGCGCTGGGGGGCGCGCTCGGAACCATGGCGGTGGCCGCCAAGCACGAGATTGTGCTGGGCATAATCGGCGGCCTGTTCGTGGCCGAGGCGCTCTCCGTGATGATCCAAGTCGGCTACTTCAAAGCCACCAAAGGCAAGCGCATCTTCCTGATGGCGCCGATTCATCACCATTTCGAAAAGCTGGGGTGGAAGGAATCCACCGTGGTGATCCGCTTCTGGATCATCTCCTTCGTGCTCGCCCTCGTGGGCCTCGCGACCTTGAAACTGAGATAGGGGAGGAAACAGGCTCGTGATCCCCGTCCGCGGTTTTGAAGGCAAGCGCGTTGCGGTGTTTGGCCTGGGCCGGACCGGCCTGACGGCGGCCCGCGCCCTCATCGCCGGCGGGGCGAAGGTGGGCCTGTGGGACGAGAAGGCGCCGGCGCGCGAAGCGGCCGCGGCGGAGGGCCTGCCCCTGCTCGACCTTGAGACGGCGGACTGGTCGAGCCTGGACGCCCTGCTCCTGTCGCCCGGCGTGCCCCTGACCCATCCCAAGCCGCACTGGACGGTGGAGAAGGCCAAGGCGGCGGGGGTCGAGATCGTCGGGGACATCGAACTGTTCGCCCGCACGGTCAACGCCGCTCCCCCGCACAAGCGACCCAAGGTGGTGCTCATCAGCGGCACCAACGGCAAGTCCACCACCACCGCCCTGATCGGCCACATCCTGAATGGCGCGGGCAAGGACGCGCGGGTCGGCGGCAACATCGGCCTGGGAGTGCTGGGCCTGGACGACATGCACGGCGGCGCCATCTATGTGCTGGAGGTCTCCTCCTATCAGCTCGACCTGACCTCCAGTCTCAAGCCGGACGTGGCTGTGCTGCTCAATATCTCGCCGGACCATCTCGATCGGCACGGCGATATGGATGGCTACGTGGCGGCCAAGCGCCGCGTCCTGCTCAATCAGGCCAAGGGCGATACCGCCGTGATCGGCGTGGATGACGCCTGGTGTCAGCGCATCTGCACCGAGATCACCGCCGCTAACCGACGCACCATTTGCCCCATCTCGGCGGGCCGGGCCATCGGGCGCGGGGTCTACGCCCTGCAGGGGGTGCTGTACGACGGTCTCGGCGAGCGGGTCAGCGAGGTGTGCGACCTGCTGCGCGCGCGCGCCTTGCCCGGGCGGCACAACTGGCAGAACGCGGCGGCGGCCTATGCCGCGGTCAGGGCCCTGGGCGTCACGGCCCAGGACGCAGCCGAGGGGCTGATGAGTTTTCCGGGGTTGGCGCACCGAATGGAGCTGGCGGGCCAGATCAAAGGCGTGCGCTTCGTCAATGATTCCAAGGCCACCAACGCCGACGCCGCGCGCGCGGCCATGAGTTCCTATCCCAAGTTTTTCTGGATCGCCGGTGGTGTCGCCAAGGCGGGCGGGGTCGAGCCCCTGGCCGATCTGTTTCCCCGTGTGCACAAGGCCTACCTGGTCGGCGAGTCGGCTGGGGACTTCGCTCGGACGCTGGACGGCAGGGCTGCGACGGTCATGAGCGGCGATCTTGAAACCGCTGTCGCTCAGGCCTTTGCCGACGCCCGCGCCGAGGCTGAGCGAACCGGCGAGGAGACGGTGGTGCTCCTGTCCCCAGCCTGCGCCTCCTTCGACCAGTTCGCCGATTTCGAGAAGCGCGGCGACGCCTTCCGGGCCATCGTCCAAGGGCTCGTCAATCCAACGAGACAAGAGGCCTCCGCGTGAGCCGTCAGCCGCACGCGTTCGCCCGCACCGATCAATCTCGGCTGGGCCTGTGGTGGTGGACCACCGACCACATCCTGCTTGGGGCGGTCGCTGTGCAGATGATGCTGGGCGTGCTGCTGTCCTTTGCCTCCAGCCCGGCGGCGGCGGCGCGCATGAATATCGGCGACCCGTTCCACTTCGCCGTGCGCCAGTGCGTGTTCGCGGCCGGAGCGGCGGCGATCCTGGTCGGCGTGTCGATGATGTCCCCGCGGGGCATCAAGCGGGCGGCCTTCTTCATCTATGCAGCGGCCATCGCGGTGATGGCGATCCTTCCCCTGCTGGGGCACAACGCCAAGGGCGCCACGCGGTGGCTGGAATTCGGCGGATTCTCGCTGCAGCCGTCCGAGTTCATGAAGCCGGCCCTGATCGTGTTGGTCGGATGGATGTTCTCCGAAGGCCAGAAGGGCGAGGGGGTGCCCGGCGTGTCCATCGCCTTTGGCCTATATGGCTTGGCGGTCGTGCTGCTGCTGATCCAGCCCGATGTGGGTCAGACGATCTTGATCACGATCGCGTTCGGGGCGGCCTTCTTCGTGGCCGGGGTGCCCATGCGATGGATAGCCGGCCTGTTCGCCGCCGCCGCCGTGGGCCTGGTGGGCGTCTATTTCGCATTCGGCCATGTGGCCAGCCGGGTGCACAAGTTCCTGACGCCGGATAAGGCCGACACCCGCCAGATCGACAGCGCCCAGGAAGCCATCGCCGCAGGCGGACTGCTCGGACGCGGCCCGGGCGAAGGGGTGATGAAGCGCCACGTGCCGGACCTGCACACCGACTTCATCTATTCGGTGGCCGCCGAGGAATACGGACTGCTGTTCAGCCTGATGCTGATCGCCTTGTTCGGCGTGCTGGTCATGCGGGGCCTATACAAGGCTATGAAGCTGTCGGACCCCTTCGAGCAGATCGCAGCGGCCGGTCTGTTCGTGCTGGTGGGCCAGCAGGCCTTCATCAATATCGCCGTGAACTTGAATCTGATCCCGACCAAGGGCATGACCCTGCCGTTCATTTCCTATGGAGGATCGTCCATGTTGGCCATGGGTCTGACGCTGGGCATGGCCTTGGCCCTGACGCGCCGCCGCCCCGGGGCCTACGCCGCGCCTGACGGCCTGGCCAAGGCCGGCGCCTACGCGTGACTCCAAGCGCTTCCAGCCAAAACGGATACGGTTCGGGGTCCGGGAAGCGCGCCGGCCAAGGAAAACTGGCCGTGCTGGCGGCCGGCGGCACTGGCGGCCATCTGTTTCCCGCCCAGGCGCTGGCCGAGGTGCTGCGCGCGCGGGGGTGGCGCATCGTGCTGGCCACCGATGAACGCGGAGCGCTCTACGCCGACAAGTTCCCTGCAGAGCAAAGACTGACCCTGGACGCCGCCACCTTCAAGCCAGGGGATATTCTGGGCATGATTGGCGCCGGCGTGGCCATCGTGAAGGGTGTGGGCCAAGCCTCCGCCGCGTTCAAGGCGCTAGACCCGTCCATCGTCGTGGGCTTCGGCGGCTATCCCTCGCTGCCGTCGCTGATCGCAGCTCTGACCGGCAAGCGCGCCACCCTGATCCACGAACAGAATGCGGTGCTGGGGCGGGTGAACCGCCTGTTCGCGCCGCTGGCGGACCAGGTGGCCTGCGCCTTCCCCACGCTCGAGAAAGCCAGCGCCAAGGTGAAGGCCGCCGCCGTGGTGGTGGGCAACCCGGTGCGCCCGGAAATCCGCGCGCTTTATGAGACCGACTATGAACCGCCTGAACCGAACGGCGAGATCCGGCTTCTGATCACCGGCGGCAGCCAGGGCGCCAGGCTCCTGTCGGAACTGACGCCCGAAGCAGTTTCCAAATTGCCAGACACATTGCGCTATAGGCTCAAGGTCCAGCAGCAAACACGCCGGGAATCCATGGAAAGCGCGCGCCAGGCCTATAAGGAGGCCCTGGTGGAGGCCGAGATCGCGCCCTTCTTCCGCGACATGGCCGGCCGGCTGGGCCGGGCGCATCTGGTGATCGGCCGCGCCGGCGCTTCGACCTGCTGCGAGTTGGCTGTGGCGGGCCGTCCCTCGATCCTGGCGCCTCTGGCCATAGCAGCGGACGATCACCAGCGGTTCAACGCCAAGCGGCTGGCCGAAGCCGGCGGCGCGGAGGTCGCGCCTGAGCAGGTGCTGACCGTGGAGGTGCTGTCAAACGCCCTGACCAAGCTCCTAGGCGATCCGACGCGCCTGGCGCGCATGGCCAAGGCCGCCCGCTCGGTGGCCATGCCCGAGGCGGCGGAACGGCTGGCGGATCTGGTGGAAAAGACCGCGCGCTAAAGGTCCCTTGCGCCCCAGGACATTTTGCTCCCTTCCGGCAAATCGGCTATCGCAGCCGCATGAAGACAAGACCCGTCCCCTTCGACGTCGGCCCCATCCATTTCGTGGGCATCGGCGGCATCGGCATGAGCGGCATCGCCGAGATCATGCTGCGAACCGGCTATGTGGTGCAGGGCTCCGACGCCAAGGCCTCGGCCAACACCGAGCGCCTGGAAAAGCTGGGCGCGCGCATCTTCATCGGCCACGACGGCGCCCACGTTCAGGGCGCCTCGGCGGTGGTCTATTCCACCGCGGTCAAGCCGGACAATGCCGAGATGGTCGCCGCCCGCCAGGCGCGCATCCCCCGCGTGCGCCGGGCCGAGATGCTGGCCGAGCTGATGCGACTCCAGTCTTCGGTGGCCGTGGGCGGCACCCATGGCAAGACCACCACCACCTCCATGATCGCGGCCCTGCTCGACGCTGGCGGGCTGGACCCTACGGTGGTCAACGGCGGCATCATCAACGCCTATGGCGCCAACGCTAAGGTGGGCGAGGGCGACTGGATCGTGGTCGAGGCCGACGAGAGCGACGGCACGTTCCTGCGGCTTAAATCCACCGTGGCGGTGGTCACCAATATCGATCCCGAGCACCTGGACCACTACGGCGACTTCGAGGCGGTCAAGAAGGCGTTTCGCGACTTCGTGGAGAACATCCCCTTCTACGGCTTTGCCGCCGTCTGCCTGGACCATCCCGAGGTGCAGGCCCTGGCCGCTTCGGTGGAAAACCGCCGTCTGATCACCTATGGCGTCAATCCCCAGGCCGAAATCCGCGCCGACAACATCGTCATGGGGCCGGAGGGCGCACGTTTCGACGTGTTGATCGTCGCACGCGAGGGCGAGCGCACCAGCCTTACGGACCTGCACCTGCCCATGCCGGGCCTGCACAATGTGCTCAACGCCCTGGCCGCCATCGCCGTGGCCCGAGAGCTGGGCGTGGACGACGAGGCCATTCGTAAGGGCTTGGCGGGCTTTGGCGGGGTGCGCCGGCGCTTCACCACGACCGGCGTGGTGGGCGGCGTGCGCGTGATCGACGACTACGGCCACCATCCGGTGGAGATCGCTTCGGTGCTGAAGGCCGCACGCGCCGTCTCGGGCCATGGCAAGGTGATCGCCGTGGTGCAGCCCCACCGCTACACGCGCCTTCGGGACCTGTTCGCCGAGTTCTGCGCCTGCTTCAACGATGCCGACACGGTGATCGTGGCCGACGTCTATTCCGCGGGCGAGCAGCCGATCGAGAGCGTGGGCCGCGACGCCCTGGTCGAGGGCCTCGCCAGGTGGGGCCACCGCCGCGCCCTGGCGCTGGATCAGCCCGCCGCCCTGCCCGCCCTCATCGCCCAGGAAGCCGTGTCGGGCGACCTGGTCGTGTGCCTGGGCGCCGGCGACATCACCACCTGGGCCTATGCCTTGCCGGGGCAACTGGAAGCCTTGGGCAAGTGAGCGCCGTCCGATGAGCGACTGGCGCGACCGCCTTCCCGCCGTTCGTGGCCGTATCGAGCGCGACGCCGCTCTGGCCCCCTACACCTGGCTACGGGTGGGCGGGCCGGCGGATGTGTTGTTCATGCCGGAAGACGCGGACGATCTGGCCGTCTTCCTCAAGGGGCTTGATCCCGCCGTGCCCGTGCTGCCCATCGGCGTGGGCTCCAACCTTCTGGTGCGCGACGGGGGTGTCGACGGCGTGGTCATTCGCCTAGGCCGGGGGTTCAACAAGGTTCAAGTCTTGGACGCAGTCAGCGTAAGCGCTGGATCCGCCGTTCCTGACGCCGTTTTGGCTCGCCGGGCGGCGCAGGCAGGCATAGCCGGCTTGGAGTTTTATGCGGGCATTCCCGGCACGGTCGGCGGCGCCGTGGTTATGAACGCCGGTTGCTACGGTTCGGAAACGGTGAAGGTGATCGCGACGGCCACGGTCATGGATCGCAAGGGCGACACCTTTCTGATGGGTCACGATGACCTAGCCTATTCCTATCGCCACAGCGCCTTGCAAGGGCGCGATTGGATCGTATTGAGCGCCGTATTCGAGGGCCATGCAGACGATCCGGACGCCATCGCCGCGCGCATGGCCGCCATCACCGAGCGGCGCGAGACCACCCAGCCGATCCGCGAGAAGACCGGCGGCTCGACCTTCAAGAACCCGCCCGGCGACAGTTCCTGGCGGCTGGTGGACGCCGCCGGCTGGCGCGGCAAGCCCTTCGGCGGGGTGATGTTTTCCGACCTGCACGCCAATTTTCTGATCAACGGCGGCGAGGCCACCGCGGCGGACCTGGAAGGCCTGGGCGAGGCGGTGCGCGCCGACGTCAAAGCCAAGTTCGGCGTGGATCTCGAATGGGAGATCAAGCGGGTGGGGAGGAGACCATGAACCGGTCATGCCCGATGGCGCTCCTGCTCCTGGCCGCCGCGTTCGCCCCGCCGGCCCACGCCCAGGATGCCCTGTCCGGCCATGCCTCCCGTCAGAACGACGCGACGCTCAGCGCCTTGGCGACGGCCGGCCTGCCGCCGGATCAGGTCGCCGTCTATGCCGCCCAGTTGGCCCAGCGCGCCGCCAAGGGCTCGTCCGCCTATGACTTTCTGGAATCCCTCACCACCGAGATCGGACCGCGTCCGGCCGGATCGCCCGCCATGGAGCGGGCCAAGGACTGGGCCCTGGCCAGGCTGACGGCCATGGGTTTCGAGAACGTCCATGCCGAGCCCTTCACCATCTGGGCCTGGTTCAAGGGTGTCGAGACCGCCGAGGTGACCGATCCCTTTCCCCAGCCATTGGTGATCACGGGCCTGGGCGGCTCCGTGGCGACACCGCCTTATGGCGTGGAGGGCGAGGTCGTCCTTTTCGACACCTATGAGCATCTGCTGGCCGCGCAGCCGGGCAGCCTCACCGGAAAGATCGCTGTGCTGACAGAGCGCATGGGCCCTCTGGACTCGCCCACCGGCTACGGAACCGCCAATCTCTGGCGCCGCAAGGGCGCTTCGGAAGCCGCGCGGCGCGGCGCCATCGGCTTCCTGATCCGCTCGCTCGCCTCCAACGATGTGCGCGATCCCCATTCGGGCGCCTTGAACTACGACGACACCAAAAAGATTCCGGCGGCGGCTCTCAGCGGACCCGACGCGGACCAGCTTGAGCGCATGGCCAAGCGCAATGTGCCGATCCACGTGAAGTTCACCCTGATCCCCACTTATTTGCCGCAGGCGCATGCCTGGAACGTCGTGGGCGAAATTCCCGGAACCTCGCTGCCCGATCAGGTGGTGCTGGTGTCGGGCCACCTGGACAGTTGGGGGCTGGGCACCGGCGCGGTGGACGACGGGGCAGGCGTGGCTATCGTGACCACGGCGGCTCAGTTGGTCGCAACCCTGAAGCCCGCGCGCACCATCCGCGTGGTGATGTGGGGCGCCGAGGAGACCAATCAAGCCGGCCCGGAATATCTGTCCTCCCACGCCGCCGATCTGGGCGCCATCGTCCTGGCCGGCGAGAGCGACTTCGGCGCCGAGCGCGAGATCAACTTCCAGGCGCCCAAGGGAACCGCCGATCTGGCCTCGATCAAGGCCGCCATCGCGGCGGTCGCGCCGCTGGGCGTGGCCTTCAATCCGGCGCCGGCCATGGGCGGCGGAGACGATATCGCACCGCTCTATCAAGCGGGGGTTCCCGTCGTGTCCCTGCGCCAGGACGGAACCCATTATTTCGACATCCACCACTCCATGAACGACACCCTGGACAAGGTCGACCCCAAGGCCCTGGATCAGGCCGTCGCGACGTGGGCCGCGGTGATCTACGCGGCGGCCGACAGCCAGGACGACTATCGGGTCAAGCCGTCCGGGCCGTGAATTGATCACGTCATCGCCCGGCTCGCCTCAGGCGCCCGGAGGATGACGGACGGAGGGCCTTTGCACCTCGCTCCATCCGCGCTTACATCCCCTCCATGCGCCAGACCTTCGAGGACCACGCCGATCCGTCCTTCGGCCCCCGACACCTGCCCCTGATCCGCGACGCCATGGCGCGCCAGGGTCTGGACGGTTTCATCGCCCCGCACGAGGACGAGCACCAGAACGAGTACTTGCCCCCGGCCAATGACCGCCTGGCCTGGGCCACCGGCTTCACCGGCTCGGCCGGAGCGGCGGTGATCCTCAAGGATCGCGCGGCCATCTTCGTGGATGGCCGCTATAGCCTGCAGGTGCGCGATCAGGTGGACCTGGGCCTGTTCGAGGTGCACGATCTGGCCGACGGGGGCGTGCCGGCTTATCTGGAGCGCGCGCTGGGCCTGGGTCAGGTGATCGGCTACGATCCGCGCCTGCACAGCCGCGACGCCCTGGAGCGTCTGCGCCGCGCTGTGGACAAGGCGGGCGCCGAGCTCAAGCCCACGGCGCACAATCCGCTCGATCAGGCCTGGGGCGCCGCCCGTCCGGCCCAGCCTCAGGCGCCAGTGGTCGCCCATCCGCTGGAATTCTCCGGCGAGGTCTCGGCCGACAAGCGTGCGCGGCTAAGCCAGGGGCTCAAGGCTCTCGGGGCCGATGCGGCGGTGATTACCGCCCCGACCTCCATCGCCTGGCTGTTCAACATCCGCGGCGGCGATGTGATCCGCTCTCCCCTGCCGTTCAGCCAAGCGATCCTGCTGGACGACGGCCGCGCCCTGCTGTTTCTCGATCCGGCCAAGCACACCGCCGGCCTCGAGGCCTGGCTGGGAGACGAGGTGACCTTGGAGGCGCCGGACAGCTTGCCCGCCGCCCTGGCCGCCCTGAGCGGCCGCGCGGTGCTGATCGACCCCGCCGTCTCCTCGGCCTGGTATTTCGAGCGGCTGGAAGGCGCCGGCGCCCACGTGATCTGCGGCCCCGATCCCACCGCCTTACCGCGTGCGCGCAAGAATTCCACGGAGGTGGAGGGCGCGCGCCAGGCCCACATCCGCGACGGCGCGGCCCTCGCGCGCTTCCTATGTTGGCTGGACCGGCGCCAAGCGGTCGGCCACGACCTTCCCGACGAGATCGAGGCGGTCGTTCGGCTGGAGGGTTTCCGTGAGGCCACCGGCGCCTTGCAGGACCTGTCGTTCGATACCATCGCCGGTTCGGGCCCCAACGGCGCCATTGTCCACTACCGCCCGGTGCGCCGCCTGAACCGCCAACTCGAGCGCGGGACCTTCCTGCTGGTGGACTCCGGCGCCCAGTACCTGGACGGCACCACCGACGTTACCCGCACCATCGCCATCGGCCAGCCCTCGGAGGAGATGAAGGCGCGCTTCACCCTGGTGCTCAAGGGCAACCTGGCCCTGTCGCGCGTGCGCTTTCCTGAGGGCATCGCCGGCTCCCAGCTCGACGCCCTGGCGCGTGCGCCCCTGTGGGCGGCCGGGCTGGACTATGACCACGGCACCGGCCACGGCGTGGGCTCCTACCTGGGCGTGCACGAGGGACCCCAGGGCATTTCCAAGCGCGCGAGCGGCGTCGCGCTGCAGCCGGGCATGATCGTGTCCAACGAGCCCGGCTACTACAAGACCGGCGCCTATGGCATCCGCATCGAGAACCTGCAGGTCGTGACGCCGGACAGCCAGATCGATGGCGGCGAGCGCTCCATGCTCGGCTTCGAAACCCTGACCCTGGCCCCCATCGACCGCAACGCC
>PLRV01000076.1:0-11294 GCA_003164925.1 Caulobacteraceae bacterium | reverse complement strand
GCATAACTGCGTTATGGCAAAAAAGCGTGCGTCTTGGCTTCAGGATCCGCTTTGGCGTCTTGAGGCCTTCGCCTACGATCTCTGGGGCGGCCTGCTCGGTCTTCTGCCCATCGATCTGGCCTCGGCGCTTGGCGGTGCGCTGCTGCGTCTGATCGGGCCCTTGACCGGGGCGCACAAGACCGCCCGTCGAAATCTGAAGATCGCTTTCCCCCATCTGAGCGAGGCGGAGGTGCGGCGACTGCTGGACGCCCAGTGGGACAATGTCGGGCGCCTGTCGGCCGAATTCCAGATGATGCATCGCCTGATCGGCGAGCCGGACCGCATCGAGGTGGTCAATGGCGAACGGCTTGAGGAAATCCGTAAGAACGGCCAGTCAGTGGTGTTCGTCTCGGGACACCTGTCCAACTGGGAGGTGATGCCCATGACCATCGTCCAGTATGGCGTGGCCTGCCAGATGACCTATCGGGCGGCCAACAACCCCTATATCGACCGACGCATCGTGGAGAGCCGCCGCCGCTACGGGGTGGAGCTGTTCGCGCCCAAGGGCGAATCCGGCTCGCGCGACATCCTCACCGCCCTGCGGCGCGGGGAGTCGGTGGCCCTGATGAACGACCAGAAGTTCAACGGCGGGTTGGCCGCGCCGTTCTTCGGCGTCGAGGCCTTCACCGCGCCTGGGCCCACGCGGCTGGCGCTGCGCTCCTCGGGGGTTTTGCAAACCATGTCGGTGCAGCGCACCCGCGGCGCGCGCTTCCGCGTGGTGGTGCACGAGCCAATTGTGCTGGAGCGTAGCGGCTGTCGTCAGCACGACATCGACGCGGGCGTCTGCCGCATCAACGCCTTCATCGAGGAACGGGTGCGCGAACGCCCGCAGGAGTGGTTCTGGGTGCACAAGCGCTGGCCGAAAGAGGCCTACGCGGCGGAGCAGGACTGAGCCACGCGCCAGGCGTGAAGGCTGATTTGGCCCGGCTCGGGAACCAACGCCGGAGCAGCGTATTCAATTCACGCTCACAGCGCCGTCCCGCAGTCGCCGGAACGCATGCTGCGTTTTGTAAAGCCGCCGCGCCAAGCGGCCAGGCGCCCCCGAAGAACTCGCGTGCAGACCCTGAAGGGGGCCCGTCATGAAAAAGTTGCGCCTTGTTCCACCCCTCAGCCTCGCGCTGGCGGCGTGGTCGTCCTTGGCTGTGGCGCAACAAACCGTTGTTCTGCCCGGCGTCGTTGGTCCCGTGGGCGTAGCGGGCGGGGTCATAACCCAAGGGCCGGGCACGCTCACCGTCGGCGCCCAGGACATCAATACCAACGCCAGCAATGCGGCAGGCATTACGACCAACGCCGCCAATACGGCCAATATCGTGTTCACCGGCTCTTCGACCGTGAACGGATACGTCGGTACGGTCGGGGCCACCTTTCTCAACATCGCCGCCGGCGCCAGCGGCGACACGGTGACCTTCAACGGTCAGGTCTTCTCGACCACGGCTTCGGTTTCCGGAACCGGCGTGATCAATTTCAACGGCGGCTTTGTCAGCAATTCCGGCTCGACCTTGGATTTCGCCGGCGACGGATTCATAAATGTCGGCGCCGGCCAAACCGTCACGGCCGCCATCACCAACACGGCAGGCGCCGGGACAGGCACGCTCACCCTCAACGCCAACAGCGTCCTGAATGGCGCGGTGGGCGCGGCGAGCGGGTTGAAGGCGATCGATGTTGTCGGCGGCAACGCCCTCATCACCGGTCAGGCGCAGGCCGCGACCTTCAATCTGGGCGCCAATACCCTCAATGTCGCCGGCGCTCTGGCCATACCGGTGGCCGGGACCATCAATACGACCATCGCCAGCGCGTCGGCCTACGGGACAATCGTCCCGGTGGGCGCGGCGAGCATCGGCAACGCCCTGCAGATTCACGTCGCGGTCGCCGGCCTGATCCCCAATGGAAGCAGCTTCAACATCGTCAATGCCGCGAGCGGCACGTCCGGCAGCACGGTTATCGCAACCAGCAGCACGCCGAACTACGCGTTCTCAGCCACCCCGACCACCGCCGGTTTGGTGAGGATCACCGCGACGCAGATTCCGCTCATCGCCGTGGTGGCGCCGGTCGTGGCGACGCCGGGCGCCATGCCCCCGGCCGTGAGCCCGACTCTTCCCGATGTCATCGCGCCAGTCATTGATGCGCTGCCCGTAACGCCTGTCACCGCGCCGTTCTTGGCCGCAATCGCCGTGCTGCCGACGGCGGCGGCTGTAGCCGATGCGCTGGCCCAGCTTGGCCCCGGCGCCGCCAGTCTGGCCGCGCCGCAGTTGAGCTACCAGGTGACACAGCAGTTTCAGGATCTGTGGGCCAACCACCTGGAGGCCCAGGAGGCCTGCAGCCAGGACAGCCAGCCCAACGATCCCAACAGGCGCCGGCTTGCCGACTCTTCGATCTGCCAAAGCGACGACCAGCACCCCCATCTGTGGGTGACCGGCTTCGGCTATAGCGGATCGCCCGTTAACGTCATCAGCCAGGGGAGCGTCGATGGCTTTGCAGGATACGATTCGCGCATCGCCGGCGGCATGCTGGTCTACGACGCCCCGTTGAATCGATCCGTGCATGTCGGCGTCGGCGTCAGATACGCGCAGACCTTGATCGACGGCTCGGCGTTCAACGCCCGAGGCGGGGGCGCCAGTCACGACACCACCAGCTCGTATCAGGTGATGGCCTATGTGGGTTTCGCGCCGGGGCCCTGGTACGTCAATGGCGCCCTTACCTATGGATTGGATGCGTACTCCAGCGATCGGCTCGTTCGATTTCCCGGCGTCTCTAGCCTGTTGTCGACTAAGTACAGCGGCAATCAGACCACGCTGTTCGCGACCACCGGATACCATCTGTATCTGAACGATGGGCGGACGGTGGTCACGCCCTATGCGACGCTGCAATACACAAGCCTGCACACGGACGCCTACACCGAGAACGGCGACCCGGCGCTGGATCTGGCGGTCAACGCCCAGCATTACGATTTCCTGCAATCGGGTCTGGGCGGAAAGATCGCACGCGATATTCCCCTCTGGGGGTCGCAGGATATCCAGCCCGAATTGCACGCCCGGTGGCTGTACGCGCTCGACGGCGACACCATGACCAACACCGCCGCCTTCATCAGCGGCGGGTCGGCGTTCACCATCCAGGGGCTGAGTCCGGACCGGAACACCTACAATGTGGGCGCGGGCATCGCGTTCGGTAACAGCGCGCGCTGGTCTATCGAAGGGGCCTATGACTACTTGTGGCGAAGCCAGAACTACAGCGCACAACAGCTGATGATCAGTTTCGTTCTGAGGGTTTGACGCCAAATTCCAGTCGCGGTGGTTATTGGGCTTGCGGCCCTACCAGCGCCAGCCACTCCTCCTCCGTCAGCACCCGGATTCCCAGTTCGGCGGCGGTCTTCAATTTGGAGCCGGCGCCCGGTCCGGCCACCACCAGATCGGTCTTCTTGGACACCGACGACGCCACCTTGGCGCCCAGGGCCTCGGCCTGGGCCTTGGCCTCGTCGCGGGTCAGCTTTTCGAGGGCCCCGGTGAACACCACGGTCTTGCCGGCCACGGCGGTGTCGGCCTTGGGCTGCTCGGCGTCCTGCACGTCGAGCTGCTGCGCCAGGTCCTGCACCGTCTGGCGGTTGTGGTCCTCGTCGAAGAAAGCCTGGGCGGCCTTGATCACCGCTTCGCCCACCTGGTCCAGGGCGTCCAGTTCGGCAATGGCCGCCTCATCGCCTCGGGCCACCAGGTCCATGGCCGCAAGGAAATTGGCCAGCGACTCATAGCCGCGCGCCAGGGTGACGGCGGTCGTCTCGCCGATATGGCGCACCCCCAGGCCATAGATGAACCGGGATAAGGAAATGGCGCGGCGGGCCTCGATGCCGGCCACAAGATTGCGCACCGAGACTTCGCCGTAGCCCTCCCGTTCGCGCAGGACGGACAGGACGGCCTCGTTGCGGGCTAAGCGGAAGATGTCGGCCGGCGCCTTGATCAGGCCCTCGTCGAAGAAGGCCTGCAGCTGCTTTTCGCCCAGGCCCTCAATGTCGAAGGCGCGACGCGAGACGAAGTGCTTCAGATGCTCGATGCGCTGGAACGGGCAGGCCAGTTCGCCGGTGCAGCGGCGCACTACCGTCTCGGCCCCGCCCGCGGTTGTCTCGCGCGCCAGCGGCGTGTGCAGCGGGCAGGGACAATGGTCAGGGAAGGCGTAGGGTTCAGGGCCGCGCGCGGTGTCCGGCGCGGGACCGAGAACCTGTGGGATCACGTCCCCCGCCCGCTGCAAGATCACCACATCACCGATGCGTATGTCCTTGCGGGCGATCTCGTCGGCGTTGTGCAAGGTGGCGTTGCGCACAACGACGCCGCCCACGGTGACCGGCTGCAGGCGCGCCACCGGGGTGACCGCTCCCGTTCGTCCCACCTGCAGGTCTATGCCTTCAAGCAGCGTGCGCGCCTGCTGGGCGGGGAACTTGTGGGCGATGGCCCATCGGGGCGCCCGCGAGACAAAGCCCAGGCGTCCTTGCCAGTCCAGCCGGTCGACCTTGTAGACCACACCGTCGATGTCGTAGCCCATCAGAGGTCGGCGCGCTTCGAAGGCGCGGTAGGCGCCCAGAAGGCCGGTGGCGTCCGCCACGCGGCTAGCCTCGGGCGTGACGTCGAAACCCCAGCTGTTCAGCTTTTCCAGCGCCTCCCACTGGCCCTGCGCAAAGGGTGCGCTGAGCAGGCCCCAGGCGTAAGCGAAGAACTTCAGCGGTCGGGCGGCGGTGATCGTCGGGTCGATCTGACGCAAGGAGCCCGAGGCCGCGTTCCTCGGATTGGCGTAGATGCGATCGCCCGCGGCGACGGCGGTCTGGTTGAGCGCCTCGAACTCTGCGTGACCCAGATAGACCTCGCCCCTGATCTCGATCACCTCGGGGAAGCCCGCGCCCTTCAGCCGGTGGGGGATATCCTTGATGGTGCGCAGATTGGCCGTGACGTCCTCGCCCACCCGTCCGTCGCCCCGCGTTGCGCCCTGCACGAGCACCCCGTTTTCATAGCGCAGGGAGGCGCTAAGGCCATCGATCTTGGGCTCGGCGGTGAACCACACAGGCTCGTCCGGCAGGCGCAGGAAGCGGCGCACGCGGGCCTCGAACTCCAGCACCTCCTCGTCGGTGAAGGCGTTGTCCAGCGACAGCATGGGAACGCCGTGCTCCACCGGGGCAAAGGCTGCGGCGCGTGCGGCGCCAACCTTCAGGCTGGGTGAATTGTCGCGCACCAGATGGGGGAAGCGGGCTTCGATCTCGCTGTTGCGGCGCTTGAGCGCATCGTAGTCGGCGTCCGAAATGGCGGGCGCCTCGTCCTGGTAATAGCGCAGGTCATGGCTGGCGATCTCGTCGGCGAGGCGCTGCAGTTCGTCAGTTGCTTCGGATTCTGTGAGGTCTTGGACCGGCTTCAAAACGTGCCCCTATCCGTTCGTCCCCGCGGAGGCGGGGATCCAGGTTTTAGCCGGGGCTATGCCGGTTGAAACAAAAAAAGCCTGGGTTCCCGCCGGAGCCTGTCCTCGGGTCGGCCTTTGGCCGAGCCCGGGGGCGGGAATGATCGGAATATGAAATCAGGCATCCATCAGCGCCCGCGCGGCGGCCCGCGCGGCCTCCGTGATTTCGGCGCCGGCCAGCATGCGGGCCAACTCCTCCTCGCGCGCCTGGGGGTCCAGCACATCCACCGCGGTGCGCACGGGATCGCCGCCCGATTTGGATACGCGCCAGTGTGCTTCGGCGCGGGCGGCCACCTGCGGGCTGTGGGTGACCACCAGCACCTGGGCGTTGCGGGCCAGGCGTTTCAGGCGCAGGCCCACCGCGTCGGCCACGGCGCCGCCCACGCCCTGATCCACCTCGTCGAAGATCATCAGGGGCTGGACCTGGTCGCTGCGCATGGCGAGCGCCGCCTTCAACGCCAAGGCGAAGCGCGCCAGCTCTCCGCCCGAGGCGATGGCGCCCAAAGGCCCAAATGGCGCCTCGCCGTTGGTGGCGATTTCGAATTCGATGCGGTCCATGCCCGCAGGGCCGGCGCGGTCTTCCGCCAGGGGTTCGACCGCGGTGCGGAAGCGGGCCTTCTCCAACTTGAGCGGGGGCAGTTCCGCGTTGACCGCGGCGCTCAGCTCCTCGGCGGCGTCGCGACGGGCCTGGCCCAAGGCCTCGGCCGTTCGGAAATAGGCGCCGCGCGCCGCCTGGGCGGCCTTATCGGCTTCGCTTTGCGCGTGTTCGGCGTCTTCCAGGCCGTGCAGGGCCTGGGCGATGCGCTTGCGCTCATCGGGCAGAAGCTCCACCGGCTTGCCCAGCTTGCGGGCCAGGGCGCGCAGGGCGAACAGGCGCTCCTCGGCCCGCTCCAGACGATCCGGCTCGAAGTCGAACGCCTCGGCGGCGGCGTCGACAGCCGCGACCGCTTCCTGCGCCTCCATCAGCGCCCGGTCCACCGACTCGGCGGCGGCGATGATCCGCAGCACCGGCGCGCTGTGCTCGGTTGCGCCGGCCTGGGTGGCCCGCTCACGCGCCCGTTCAAGCGAGCGGAACGCCTGGGCCAGACGTCCACTGAGGGACTCGCCGCCCAAGGCGTCGCGCGCGGCCGAGATGTCGGCCAGGGTTTTCTCCGCCGCGCCCAGCAGTGCCCGTTCTCCCGCCAGGGCCTCTTCCTCGCCCGGTTTGGGGTCCAGCCGGTCCAGCTCGGCTAGGCGCAAGGACAGTTCCTCCCGTTCAGCCAGAGCCTGGGCGGCCTGGCGGCGCAGGTCCTCGGCCGCCTGCTGCGCCTTGCGCCAGTCACTCCAGGCCAAGGCTGTCGCCTGAGCCGCCGGCCCGCAGGCGCCATAGGCGTCCAGCAAGGGGCGGTGGTTGCGCGAATCCAGCAGGCCCACGGTCTCGTGCTGGCCATGCACCTCCAGCAACAGTTCGCCCGCCTCGCGCAGTACGCCCACGCCTACCGCCTGGTCGTTGATGAAGGCGCGCGAACGGCCATCGGCGTTCAGCTGGCGGCGCAGGACCAGATCCTCGTCGCGCTCGAAGGCCACGCCCTTCTCGTCCAGCAGATTCCACACCGGATGATCGCGGGGCGGGGCGAATACGGCCGCCGCCACGGCCTGACTGCGCCCCCTACGCACCAGCCCGGCATCCGCCCGCGCGCCGGTAGCCAGGCCCAGGGCGTCCAGGATGATGGATTTGCCCGCACCGGTCTCGCCGGTCAGGGCGGTTAGGCCCGGGCCGATGTTGAGATCCAGCGCCTCAATGAGGACGACGTCGCGAATGCCAAGGCCGATCAGCATGACGCCAGGATGGCCGCGAATCCGGCCGGGCTCAATGGCGCTTCCCGTTCTTGCTGTCTCAGAAGAACTTGGGAACCTTGATTAGGTTAGGCACCGCGGGAAAGTGGATAGCCGGGACCGTAATGCCGTGCTTGCGCACGGTGGGCGTGACAGCGGGGCGCAGGCCCTTACCGCTCATCAGGTCATATGCGTCAGAGTACCAGGGGTCGCCCGGATAATTGTAGCCCAGCACTGCCGCATTGCGTTTGGCTTCATCGACCAGACCTAGAGTCAGATAGGCCTCTACCATACGATACAGGGCCTCCGGCGTGTGGGAGGTGGTTTGGTAGCGGTCGATCACGACCTTGAAGCGGCCAATAGAAGCGAGAGGTTGCCCGTTGCGCAGATACCAGCGACCGATGCTCATCTCCTTGCCGGCCAACTGGTCGTTGACCATGTCAACCTTCAGACGGGCGTCTGAGGCGTACTGGCTCGTGGGAAAGCGGCGCATCACTTCGCGCAGATTGGCCAGGGCCTGTTCGGTGGTGGCCTGGTCGCGACCCACATCGGTGATCTGTTCGAAGTAGCAGATGGCCTTCAGGTAGTAGGCATAGACCGCCGAAGCGTTGCCCGGATACAGGGAGACGAAGCGGTCTGCGTCGGTCACCGCATCCACATAGTCGTTGTTCTGGTAGTGAGCGAAGGCGCTCATCAGCACCGCCCGGCGCGCCCATTCCGAATAGGGATACTGACGCTCCACCTCGTGGAAATATTCCACCGCGTCGCCCCAGTGGTGCTGGTCCAGTTGGGTTGCGCCGGTGTCGTAGATCAGCTCCACCGGACGATCCTGGATGCCCAGGGCGGGCTTTTTCTTGCCGGCGCAGCCGGAGATGGCGAGGGCGCAGGCCGCTACGGCCAGGCCAGTCATGAGCGGTGTACGGAAACGGCTGAGCACGGAGCCTCGCGTTAAAGCTTCAGGTCCCTTGGCCGGGCGATGCGCGGATCGACCGATGGAAGGACTGTTGAGCATGGGTTCTACACCAGCCGCCGGCCGGCGCAAACGCGACCGATCTGCGAAAATGACGACGAAATTCAGCCGACCCGCGCCAGGCGATCCTCGAATGGAGAAAGACGCCAGGCCTGGGGCTGGTCGAGCAGGGCGCGTACAACCAGGTTGTTGAGGGCGTGGCCAGCCTTGATCCCTTCGAAACGCCCGATNNACGGCGTTTTCCATGGACCCGCCCCGAGCGAGGCCGGCGGCGCGCAGGGCCTCAACCTCCTGCAGGAAGCCGAAGGTGCGGCATTCGGCCAGTTCCTCGCGGAAGCTGTCTTCGGTCACCGTAAGTTCGACCCGTTGGCGGCCGATCAGGGCTGTGGGGAACTCGATCTCGAAGGCCATCTCGAAGCCTTCGGCCGGCGAGAGGCGCGCCAGCTTGTCGCCATCCCGCACCTCAACCGTATCGAGGATCTCGATATAACGCCGTTCAGCCTCCTGCCGGCGCCGGCCNNATGTTCAGGGCGCTCAGGGCCGCCATCAGGTGCTCGATGGTGGCGACGGATACGCCGGCGTCGTTGGTGATGACCGTGCACAGTCGAGCCTGGGTGACGGCCTCGGGCGTGACGGCTACATGATTGTCGCCGCTCAGGTCAGTTCTGATGAACACGATGCCGGAGCCTGCGGGGGCAGGGCGGATCGAAAGCCGCACATGCTGACCCGAATGCAGCCCCACCCCTGCGCAGATGGCGGGTCCGGCCAAGGTATGCTGGTTCACCTCTGACAAGGCCTGCGGCCCTTTCCGTAAATCAGCCGAGCCCGGGCAGGCTTAGCTCTAACGCCCCAGTTAATCTGTAACGAGAGCGTTGCAGTGCACCAAAACACTTCCTGTTTCGGAATGTTTCGCGGCTAAGTACGGCTGAAATCAGAAGGTTTTCCGCAAACGAAAAAGCCGGGCGCAGGCGCCGGGCTCCATATCGATTATCGGTCGAGAGCAAGATGCGATCAGCTTGCATCGGGCCGATCGCTGAATCTTGCTCTAAATCAAAAAGTTAAGCCGGATTCAGACTTCGGTAGACGTCATCCGGCTCCAGCTTCAATTCGCTAGGCGTCGCAGGAAGGAGGGGATTTCCAGGTCCTCGCCATCTTCCACCCGCGGCTCTTCGGCCGGTTGGGCCGAAGCGACCGAACGGGCCTGAGGGACGGGCGCTGGACTCTGCGCGCGCGCTTCCGGATAGGGCGCCTCATGCCGCCGCCGTCCGCCGAACAGGCTGAGCAGTCCGTTCTTCTGGCGACGTTCGTCCGGCGCGATCTCGGGGAACAGGGGCTCTTCGGACACGGAGGGGTCTTCGATGCGCATGTAGGGACGCGACGCGGCGATCGCCGGCTCGCGGCGCGGCGCGGACTCGGAGGCCACGTCTTGGGCGGCCGGTTCTTCGAAATAGAACTCCGGCTCATGGCTTTCCGCCGTGGGGGAAGCCGCGGTGGGCGCTCGAGTGGTTTGGCGCGGAGAGGACTCCAGGCTCCATTGCGATGCGATAAGCGGCGCCGCCTCCGCGCGTGCGGCCGTGCGGGTCGGCGCCGGCTCAGGTTCGAAGGCGCTCGCCGCTGCGGCCTTGGGCTCGGCGGCCGCGCGTTGGGCGGCGGTCTCTTCCAGGCGGCGGGGCGCGGGCTCGGGCGCGGCCGCGCGCGCTGGCTTGGGCTCGATGGCCTGGATGGCCGAGCCGTCCATGCCGGTGGCCACAACGGACACGCGGATCTTGCCGTCAAGGCCCGGATCGAAGGCGGCGCCGAAGATGATGTTGGCGTCCGGGTCCACTTCGGCCGAGATGGCGTTGGCCGCCTCGTCCACTTCCAGGAGGGTCATGTCCAGGCCGCCGGTCACATTGACCAGCACCGCCTTGGCGCCCTTGAGCGAGACTTCGTCCAGCAAGGGATTGGCGATGGCGTTCTGGGCGGCCATCAGGGCGCGGTCCTCGCCCACGGCCTCGCCGGTGCCCATCATGGCCTTGCCCATCTCGGTCATCACCGTGCGCACGTCGGCGAAGTCGAGGTTGATCAGACCAGGCAGCACCATCAGGTCGGTGATCGAACGCACGCCCGAATGCAGCACCTGATCGGCCATGCCGAAGGCCTCGGCGAAGGTGGTCTTCTCGTTGGCGATGCGGAACAGGTTCTGGTTGGGAATGACGATCAGGGTGTCGACGTAGCGCTGCAGTTCGGAAATGCCCGCGTCGGCCAGGCGCATGCGGTGGCGCCCTTCGAACTGGAACGGCTTGGTCACCACGCCCACGGTCAGGATGCCCCGCTCGCGTGCGCATTTGGCGATGATGGGCGCCGCGCCGGTGCCGGTGCCCCCGCCCATGCCGGCGGTGATGAACACCATGTGCGCGCCGTCCAGGTGCTCGCCGATCTCCAGGTTGGATTCCTCGGCGGCGGACATGCCTACTTCCGGGTGAGCGCCGGCGCCCAGGCCCTGGGTCACCGTGACGCCGAGCTGGATGCGCGCCTGGGTCTTGGAGAACTGAAGCTGCTGCGCGTCGGTGTTCGCCACAACGAACTCCACGCCCTCCAGCCCCGCCTCGATCATGTTGTTGACCGCGTTGCCGCCGGCGCCGCCCACGCCGAAGACGACGATGCGAGGCTTGAGCTCGGTGGCGCGCGGCGCTGACAGATGAATAGCCATTGGACCCGATTCCCTCGACCGAAGTCCGGCGACCCGCCCGCCAGACATCCGTTTGCCGATAGGGTTAATGAAAAGCCACCAACCTTAATCGACCGTTAAGGCCATAGGCTGAGTCGCCTTTGAGGGAGGCCGATCACGGAATATTTTGTCGCAGGGACAGGGGTTTGGCTGTGGATAACCGGGCGGGTTGAACCGGGCGGCTCTCGTTGCTCGACGGCGATGTCCCTGGCCGGAAGCCTTTCGGTGGGACGAGGCGCCGCGCTGGCTGGCGCCATGGCGGGTGGTGACGCGGTTGACGCGGGCGCCCGAGATGCCGGTCAGCTTTTAAAAGTAGTGGATGTCCCTCTCATC
>PLRV01000074.1:1944-61772 GCA_003164925.1 Caulobacteraceae bacterium | reverse complement strand
TGAGTCGCACGCGTTCGCGTGCGACTCGGGCCGCCAGGGCCGCGCCGCCGTCCAGCACCTGGGCCCGACCGAGGGCCTCCAGGGCGCCGGCCAGCGCCCCCTGGCCTTCGCGCGCGGCGGCCACGTCGATCCATGCCCTATGGTCGGTCGGATCCAGCAGGGCGCGGCGCAGGGCCGCGCGCTCGGCCAGGGGAAAATCGCCGGCGCGCTGGGCCCTGGCGAAGATCACGCTTTGCAGGCGGATCAGCACGGCCCGGTCGCTCACCGGCGCCATCAGATGGTCCAGCCGGTCGGCGACGTCCGGGGTCAGGCCGGCGCGCAGGGCCCGGCGCGTCAGTTCCGACGGCAGGACCACGCGGCCCTCGCTGAACGGGTCCAGCGCCAGAGGGCCGTCCATGCTCTCGATGCGCAACAGGAAATGGCCGGGGAAGTCGACGCCGTCCACGGGCAGGCCGCAACGCCGCGCCGCATCCAGATAGAACACGGCCAGGGCCGCCGACAGCCCCTTGCGCTGTTGGGCAACCGCGATCACGTCGGCCCCGGCGGCGTTGTTGTGATGGAACAGGTCGCCTGTGAACTGGAAGTCCCCGCACAGGGTCTCGGCGATCGCCTCCTCGGCTGATTCCGAGTGCAGCCGCCCGCCCAGGCGTTCGGCGATCTGTGTGGCCAAGGCGCGGACAGGCTCGACCTCGCGGGTGGGATCATCATGCGCCGCGCACGCCAGGGCGGCCTCGAACAGGGGGAACGCCTCGTTCGGCGCCTCGCCGGCGGCGGTCAACATCTGTTCGGCCTCGGTGCGCGTCATGCTTGCCTTCGCCGCGTCAACAATCCCACCCCCAAGCCGCTGGAATATGCCGTGGCCAGCGTCCCGGGGCGAGCGCGATCAAGTCCAGACGGACCGCCGCCCCCTGCGGTTTGCGGACGCGGGCCGCCAAATGGGCCCCGGCCCGCCGCAGACGCTCGCGCTGAGGGGCGTCCACCGCGTTCAGGGCCTCTTCCAAGGTGCGTCGACGCTTGACCTCGGTCACCGCCAGCACCGATCCGCGCTGGACCAGCAGGTCGACTTCGCCGAAGGGCGTCTTCAGGCGAAACCCCAGCACGCGGTAGCCCTTGGCCATCAGCCACAGGGCGGCCAGCCATTCGGCGCCGCGCCCGCTGCGGCGGGCCCGCAGGCCACGGGCCTGACGCGCACCCAGCGGCGCAGGCCGCGAGCGTCTCATCGCACGCCCTTCCGCTCCAGCGCCCGGCGGTACAACTCGCGCCGGTTCAGCCCCAGGGCGCGGGCCACCTCGGCGGCGGCGTCCGCGGGCGAAAGCCGGGCCAGGGCCTCGTCCAAGGCCGTGTCGGCGTCCGCTTCGCTGGCCGGCTCATCCTCGCCGGGCCCGACCAGCACCACCAGTTCGCCCTTGGGGGCCTGCACTCTCGGATCGGCGGCCAAGGCGGCAAGGTCGCCGCGCAGGAAGGTCTCGTGCAGCTTGGTCAGTTCGCGTCCGACCGCGGCTTGCCGCGGCCCGAACATCTGAGCCATGTCGGCCAGGCTGGCGGCGAGGCGCGAACCGCCTTCGTAGAAGATGAGCGTGGCCTTGATCGGCGCCAGTGCGGCGAAGGCCGCCTTGCGCCCGGCGGTCTTGGGCGGGGGAAAGCCCGCGAACAGGAAGCGGTCGGTGGGCAAGCCCGCCCCGGCGAGCGCCGCCAGAGCCGCGCAGGCCCCGGGTATGGGAAAAACCCGCGCCCCGATCTGCAGCGCCTCGAGCACCAGCCGGTAGCCGGGATCGGACACCAGCGGCGTGCCCGCATCCGACACCAGGGCTACCCGCGCGCCGGCCTGAAGCGCCGCCAGCACCTTGGGCCGGGCCCGCTCCGCGGCGTGTTCGTCATAGCGCTCCAAGGTTTTGGTTAGGCCGTAGGCGGCCATGAGCTTGCCGGTGACTCGGGTGTCTTCGGCCAGGACGAGATCGCAAGCCGCAAGCGTGTCCAGGGCGCGCAAGGTGATGTCGCGCAGGTTGCCGATCGGGGTGGACACCACATAGAGGCCAGGCTCCAACGGCTTGTCGGACAGGGGCGGAGGGGCGAGCGGCATGGCCATGATTCCATTTCAGCAGGTTTGCACGCTCCGCGCCAAGCCCTTCAATCCAGGCCCTTCAGCTTTGACGCCGTCGACGCCATGATGACTGTGCGAATCGCACGGACGGACCGAACAACGATGGCCAAGGCCAGCACAGCCCTCATCGTCCTGATCGGTCTGGCGCCCCTTTTGGCGGGCGCCGCGCCCCAGGATCGCACCACGCCGTCGGGCCTGCCGGTCCCGCGCTATGTCTCGCTCAAGTTCGCCGACGTGAACGCCCGCGCGGGACCCGGCGACGATTCCAGGCTTTTATGGGTCTATAAAACCAAGGGTCTGCCGGTTCAGGTGGTGGCCGAGACCGACGAATGGCGGCGCATCTGCGATCCGGAGGGCGGGCTGGCCTGGGTGCATAAGCGCACCACGGACGGGCGCCGCACGGTGATGCGTCTGGCGCCGCAACCCCTGCCGATCCGCGATGCGCCCCGACCGAATGCTCATATCGGCGCCTATCTGCAAGGTCGCGCCCTCGCCGATCTGGACCGTTGCGACAAGGGCTGGTGCAAGCTCAAGGCTGGCGGTGCGTCCGGCTGGACGCCGGCCGCGGAGGTGTGGGGCGTGACTGAGGCGCCGCAATGCCGTTGAGGCGGGCCGCCTGACCTGCTACCGAGGGCGCCCATGTCGCCAGGCGCAGTCCGTTCGCGCCGTTCAGACCCTAGAGCCCCGCACGCCCATGCTCCTGGTGCAAAAGAACAGCTTCACCCACGAGGACCTTCTCGCCTGTGGCCGCGGCGAGTTGTTCGGACCGACCAACGCCCAACTTCCCGTCCCGCCCATGCTGATGGTGGACCGGATCACCGAGATCACGGCGCAGGGCGGCGCGCACGGCAAGGGCAAGATCACGGCCGAGCTGGATATCGATCCGAATCTCTGGTTTTTCCAGTGCCATTTCCTGGGCGACCCGGTCATGCCCGGATGCCTCGGGCTGGACGCCATGTGGCAACTGGTCGGCTTCTTCCTCGGCTGGTCGGGCGGTCCGGGCAAGGGCCGCGCCTTGGGCGTGGGCGAGGTGAAATTCACCGGCCAGGTCAATCCGCATGCCAAACTTGTCACATATCGCATCGACATGAAGCGGGTGATTATCCGCAAGCTGGTGATGGGCGTCGGCGACGGCGTGGTCGAGGTCGACGGCAAGCCCATTTACGAAGCCAAGGATTTGCGCGTCGGTCTGTTCGACGCCAAGGACCTTGTCTAAGGCTGGAGGGATAGTCGGCATGCGTCGTGTCGCCGTCACCGGTATCGGCATCGTTTCGTCGATCGGCAACAACGCCAATGAGGTGCTGGCCTCCCTGCGCGAGGCCCGCTCGGGCGTGGTCGCCGCGCCGGAATACAAAGCTCTGGGCTTCCGCTGCCAGGTGCACGCCGCCCCTCACATCGATTGGGAGGCCATGGTGGACCGCCGGGCCGCGCGGTTCCTGGCGCCGGGTACGGCCTATGCCCACATCTGCATGGAGCAGGCCATCGCCGATTCGGGCCTCACGCCCGATGAGGTGTCGCACGAACGCACCGGCATCATCGTGGGCGAGGGCGGACCCTCCACCCGCGCCATCGTCAATGCCGCGGAGATTACCCAGACCAAGGGCCCCAAGCGCGTGGGGCCGTTCGCCGTACCCAAGGCCATGTGCTCGGGTCCTTCGGCGACCCTGGCCACCTGGTTCAAAATCCGTGGGATCAACTATTCCATCTCCTCGGCCTGCGCGACCTCGACCCACTGCATCGGGGCCGGCGCCGAACAGATCATGATGGGCAAGCAGGACATTGTCTTCGCGGGGGGCTGCGAGGAACTGGACTGGACCCTGTCGGTGCTGTTCGACGCCATGGGGGCCATGACCAGCGACTATAACGACACTCCCGAGCGGGCCTCGCGCCCCTACGATAAGAACCGCGACGGCTTCGTCATCGCCGGCGGCGGGGGCTTGGTGGTGCTGGAGGAACTGGAGCACGCCAAGGCGCGCGGGGCCAAGATCTACGCCGAGATCCTGGGCTACGCCGCCAATTCCGACGGCTTCGATATGGTCTCGCCCTCCGGCGAGGGCGCGGCGCGATGCATGCGCCAGGCTATGCAGGGCCTTGGCCGGCCAATCGATTATCTGAACCCGCATGGCACCGGCACGCCGGTGGGCGACCAGAAGGAGATGGAAGCCGTGCGCGCCGTGTTCGGCGCCGACATGCCCCTGATCTCATCCACCAAGGCCCTCACCGGCCATTCGCTGGGCGCGGCCGGGGCGCAGGAAGCCATTTACTCCATCCTGATGATGCAGAACGGCTTCGTGGCCGAGAGCGCGCACATCGACGAGCTCGACCCCGAATTCGAGGGCATGCCCATCGTCCGCACGCGAGTGGACCGGCGTCTGGACACGGTCATGTCCAATTCCTTTGGCTTTGGCGGCACCAACGGGTGCCTGGTGCTGGGGCGATGCGAAGAGTGAACTGACGGCGGCCTAGTGTGCTGGATGTGAAGTTCGCCCGCACTTTGGGCAGGCCGACGCGCGAACTTCAAATCCCAAAAAGCACACTAGTTTTCGGTGCTGTCGGCCCCGCCGACGCGCAGGCGGATGCGGAAATCGTCCAGGCGCGCGCGATAGCCCTCCGCGTCTCCGTATTCCAGGAACTGATAATAGCGGTGGTGGGGATCGGCGACCTTCACCGCGTGCTTGATCGGACACCAGTACTGCTCGCTTCGGCTGGAGATTTCACGCACATAGGCCACCAGGCCGTTGGCGTAGGCGCAAAACTGGCAATTCAGCATCTCGATGACGTTCAGATAGCTGAGTTTGCGCCGGTCGAAGGCGAAGTAGTCGCTCCGCTTGACCCGCGCGATGCCGTAAGCGCGAAAGCAGACCCCCTGATAGGCGCTGACCCAGGCGTCGACGATGAGCAAGGGTATGATCAGCGAATAAATCACCGGGGCGGTCAGCACGATGGCCGGCGAGGTTCCCCCGAAAAACTTGATCATGCCCAGCTTCAGACGCCTGTGGCCGGCGGTCACGCCCAGTTCGAACTCGCCGATCCGCTCTTTCAGCTCCCAACCCAGCGCCTTTCGTCGACGCTCGATTTCCCGGTCCAGCTCGCCCTGCAGACGGACGATCTCCGTGGCGAGTTCCTGCATACGTTCGGTCATCGCCGCTCCAAACCCCGTCCGGCGCTCAGCGTCGGCTGGACTGGCCTCATGCGGGATGGGGACTGTAGAGGCCCTCGGCCGAATGGAACAGCGCTGATCGGGCGGGCGCGGGAACCTGTAGGTTGTCGGCAGGCCCCCCATCGAGGGGAAGGGTGCTTGCAACACGCCTGATCGGGTCAGGGCTCAATTTCGCCGGTCAAGCGTCCGAATCGACGACGACCCGGCCGGGCCTAAACCTTTTACGGCCAAACGCAGCTGCCGAACTCAACGCCCGGGCCGTAGATCAAGGGCGGGGCGCAGTAGTAAGGCGAGCCGTAGATGATCGGCGGCGCGGAATAGTAGCCGCCGCCCCAGCCGGTATGGCCGCCTCGGCCGCCATAGCCGCCGCCGCGCCCGCCGCCGCCGCCATGGGCCGCGCCGCCGCCCCGGCCGCCGCCGCCTCGTCCGGCCGCCGTGGCCGAGACATCGAAGGCCGCGACGAGCATGAGCGCCGTGACGCCGAGCCCGGCCCAGCGGCGAAAGGTGGAATGTCTATCTAGGATGCGGGTCATTGCGACCTCCTGAAATGATGGGGCGCCGAATGGCGTCTGGACGACGCCGGTTGGCCGATGGCGAGAAGCAACCGCCAAGGCCCTCCGCCCGATTCTGGCGGACCGGGAAGGCCCTGGCTTAGGCTCGCTCTAGGACGTGCGGCCGCCGTACTTCTGGAACACCTGGTCGGCCACGACCTTCTGGGTGTCCGGCATGGCGTGGTAGAGGGTCTCGAACGACGAGATCAGGTTCTTCAGCCCATTGACGTGGGCCTGGGTGAACCGCTCGTAGTTGCGCAGGTCCTCCACGGCGTTACTGCTGTGCGGAGCCTCGGCGGTCCGGTCCGCCACCAGCTTCTGCATGGCCGCCTCGTTCTCGCGCATGGACTGGGCCACGGCGCCCCAGCTGGTTTCCTCGTCGGGCGTGATGTGCAGGGCCGCGTGCAGACCCGATATCCGTTCCTCGACGGTCTCGCGCCTGGCGTCGGCGGCGGCGCGGTGATGGTAGGCTGTTTGGGCGGTCGCGGTCAGGGGGCCGGCCACGAGGGCGGCGCCCACCAGGGCCGTGACGGCGAGCAGGGACGCCTTGGACGCCAAACGGTTTCGGATGGTGGAAAGGATGGGCATCGGGGACGCCTTTTCTGGCTTTGCGGATAAGGCAGCCCGTTGCCGCTTATTCAAAACCTAAACGACGGCCGGCCTCGTTCGTTCCAACAGGTTAATTTCAGATATGTATAGAACCAATATTTGCTCACCTTTCTGGCTTCTAAATTCGTTGAATTATTTAGGAAATATGACTGGTTTTCCTTGCCATCGGCTGGAATTGTCTTTCAGTTCTCATCGAGGTGGGAATGAGACGGCTGTCGGTCGTAGCCTGTTTTGGCCTTTACCAGGATAAGCTGCGCCACAGGTTCAGAATTGAGCGCGCCTTCCCCTTCCAGGGGTAACGGCGTTTGGGCGCGCCGCCACGTTGACTCCCCGCCCCCCGGCGCCTCTATTCGCCCATCGCGGCCTGGTGTTTTTTCGCAGCGGCTTAAGGCGGCGGCAAACGGGTCGCGGGGTTGGTACTGTCTCCAAACATCATCCGCACGGACGGGGCGTTCTTGGCCAGCACCGAACACGCAACATCGAGCCGCCCATGAGCCGCGCGCGCCAATGGCCGATGCTGTTGGTCCTCTTGCTGGCGGCCGATGCGCTGTGCGCCTGCATCACCCTGCCGCGCAGTTCGTTCACCGCTTCGGAGCAGGCCGCCGCATCGCCCGCCGGCTTCAGCCACATCCGCTATGCGCAGGATGATCCGGCCTTGGCGGACATGCTCGGCGCTGCGCTCAGGCCGGGCGCCGGGGGCGTGGTCAATACACTGGCCATTTCCGGCGGCGGGGCGAACGGGGCCTATGCGGCCGGCGTGCTGTACGGCTGGAGCAAGACCGGTCAGCGCCCTCGGTTCCAGCTGGTGACGGGCGTGAGCGCCGGGGCCCTGGCAGCGCCCTTTGCGTTCCTGGGACCGGGCTGGGACGAACCTCTCAAACAATCCTACACAGGTCCAAGGGTCCATCATCTGCTGCAGGCGCGCGTGCTTCTACGTTGGCTGACGCCCGGATTCTATCGCAAGGGCCCGCTTCAGGATCTTGTGCGGACCTATGTGACCGACGACCTGATGCGCGCCGTCGCCGCCGAACAGGCCAAGGGGCGGCGCCTGCTCGTCGCCACCACGGACCTGGACACCGAGCAACTCGTCGTTTGGGACATGGGGGCGATCGCGGCGCGTCCGGGGCCGGAGTCGCGCGACCTGTTCGCCCAGGTCCTGATCGCCTCGGCCTCCGTGCCGGGTATCTTCTCCCCGACCATGATCGAGGTTCAGGCCGATGGGCGAAGGTTCGCCGAAATGCACGTCGACGGCCAAGCCGACAGCGCCTTTTTCGCGATTCCTCAAACGCTCCTGCTGGGGCGGCGGCCGGAGGCTCCCCATTTCCAGCATCATCTGTACGTTCTCGTGAATGGACAGGTGAACAGTCTCTTCGCGGTCACCCCGCGCGCCACGATCCCGGTGCTGAGCCGAACGATCGACGCCGCCACCAAGGCTTCGGTCCGTTCGTCCCTGATCGCCACGCTGCAATTCTGCCAGCGCAATGGATGCGACCTCAATGTCTCTGTTTTGCCGTCCTCGGTGAAGGACGATCCCCTCGATTTTAGCGCCGCTCACATTGAGAGCCTGTTCTCGGCCGGCGAGGCCGCTGCACTCGCCGGACAGGCCTGGACCGACGCCATGCCGGCGTTGTCGGCCACGCCGGACGCCGCTCAGCCCCAGATCAACGCGCCACGTTGACTCCCCGCCGCCGGCGCCTATGGTCCGCCCGTCTCGCGTGACTGGCGATTTGAGGTGGGGAACCACCGGGGAGCGCGGGATGCATCGCCGCGCGCCTGGGCACAGCTTCCTAATCCGATAGGAGACCCGCCGTGCCCGCCGCCCCCGACTATCCCCAAGCCGCCGACCTGCAGCCGATCCGCCGCGCTCTGTTGTCCGTATCGGACAAGACTGGCCTGGTCGCGGCCGCCCGCGCCTTGGCGGCGGCCGGGATCGAGCTGGTGTCCACCGGCGGCACCAAGGCGGCCATCGCCGCGGCGGGGCTGCCGGTGAAGGATGTGGCGGAGCTCACGGGGTTTCCCGAAATGATGGATGGGCGGGTCAAGACGCTGCACCCCGCTGTTCACGGCGGCCTTCTGGGCGTCCGCGAGGCGCCCGATCACGCCGAAGCCATGGCTGATCACGGCATCGGCGGCATCGACCTGCTCTATGTGAATCTCTACCCGTTCGAGGCGACCGTGGCCAAGGGCGCGGCCTTCGACGAATGCATCGAGAACATCGATATCGGCGGCCCGGCCATGATCCGTTCGGCCGCCAAGAACCACGCCTATGTGTCGGTGTGCACCGAACCTGAGGACATGGCCGAGGTGCTGGAGGCGCTGAACGCTGACGGCGGCACGCGGCTGAGCCTGCGCCGGCGGCTGGCGGCGCGCGCCTATGCCCGCACAGCGGCCTATGACGGAGCCATCTCCGCCTGGTTCGCGCGTCAGCTCGGCGAGGTCGCGCCGCGTAGGAAGAGCCTGTCGGGCGAGCTGGCCCAGACCATGCGCTATGGCGAAAACCCCCACCAAAGCGCGGCCTTCTATGTGTTCCCGCAGCCGCGCCGGCCGGGCGTGGCCACGGCCCGCCAACTGCAGGGCAAGGCGCTGAGCTACAACAACATCGCCGACACCGACGCGGCGCTGGAGCTGGTGGCGGAGTTCGATCCGGCCGCCAGCGCGGCGGTGGCGATCATCAAGCACGCCAATCCCTGCGGCGTGGCCTTGGGTCCGGACCTGACGAGCGCCTATGCGCGCGCGCTGGAGTGCGATCCGGTGTCGGCTTTCGGCGGCATCGTGGCGGTGAACCGCAAGCTGGACCGGGCCGCGGCCGAGGAGATGGTCAAGATATTCACCGAAGTGGTCATCGCGCCGGACGCCGACGATGACGCCATCGCGGTGTTCCTGGCCAAGAAGAACCTGCGCCTCCTGCTATCGGGCGCCCTGCCCGACCCCCTGGCCGAGGGCGAGGTGTTCCGCTCGGTGGCCGGCGGCTTCCTGGTGCAGTCGCGCGACAATGCGCGGATCACCGCCGAGGACCTGAAGATCGTCACCAAGCGCCAACCCACCGACCAGGAGGTGAAGGACATGCTGTTCGCCTTCACCATCGCCAAGCATGTCAAGTCCAACGCCATCGTGTTCGCCAAGGATGGCCAGACGGCCGGCATCGGCGCGGGTCAGATGAACCGGCGCGATTCCGCGCGCATCGCCGCCATTCGCGCGGCCGAGGCGGCGCAGACGGCCGGTCTGCCGCAAAGCCTGGCCCAAGGCTCCGCCTGTGCCTCTGAAGCCTTCTTTCCCTTCCCCGACGGCCTGATCCAGGCGGCGGAAGCCGGCGCCACGGCGGTGATCCAGCCGGGCGGCTCCATGGGTGACGGCAAGGTGATCGAGGCCGCCGACGCCCACGGCCTGACCATGGCCTTCACCGGCGTGCGGGTGTTCAAGCATTAGAACGCGATGGGTTTAGGCGGAATCGCCTAAACAATGAATCATGAATAAATTCAAATAGGTAGAGCCTGATTTCAGGCATCAAGACGAATCCGTCGGGCTCTAAAATGGCGGCTCATATGGCTGCTGCGGCCAGGTCGCGCATGGCGGCGTTGGCGATGGCCAGCTTGGGAAAGCTCCAGCCGCCGCCCGAGGACTCGATCTCTTCCACCAGACGCCGCGCGGCGTCGGCCTGAGTCTGGCGGGTTGCGATCCAGGCTTGCACCGCGGCGTCCGCCGGCTCGGCCTCGTCCAGGTCCGACGGGGTTTGAGCGTGGACCATGATCGCGCGGGCGATCAAGGCCTGTTCGCTGAGCAGCTCCTCCATCAACTGCCGCGCCGCCTGTCGTTGGTAGGGGTCGCCGGTCAGCAAGCCGACGGCGGCCGCTCGCAGCCGGTCAAAGGCGAACCGGGCGCTGACGGCATGATAAATCCGGGCCGCTGCCGTCACCGGCCAGCCGGCTACCCGCGCCAGGTCCGCCACGTCCGACAGGGACAGAAGCGGCCCCAGCAGCGCCGTCTGGCCCGCCAGATCGGCCGGCGCGCCCTCGGCCATCGCGGCCGAGACGTCGGCCGCGATGGCGCCCTGCTCCAAAGGAGAGAACAGGTCGCGGCCGCACTGACGCAGAACATCCGCCGCCGGTTGGTAGGCGTCGATGAGGCTTTGCACCGAGGCGGAGCCCTTCACCACTCGCCGGGCCAGCCAATAGGTCTGGCCGCGCAGGGCGCCGGCGGCCTGGGCGTACAGGGCGAGTTGGCCCGCAGCGGCGGCGGGCTGGGCGTCCAGGGCCCCGATCTGGGTCCACAGTTCGTCCAGGCGGAACACCCGCCAGGCAGCCTCGAAGGCGGTGATCAGGCCGGCGGTGTCGCAGCCGCTGGCGCCGCGCGCGCGGCCGGCAAAGGTCGGGCCGCAGATATCGACGATGGCGTTGGACAGGCCGGTGGCGATGATCTCGCGCTTGAGACGGTGGCGCTGCATTTCCTTTTTGAACCCATGCAGGGCGGTGGGAAAGTAGCGCGCCAAGGCGCCCATGAAGTAGGGATCGTCGGGCGCCGGGCTGGCCAAGATCTCCGACGAGAGTTCAAGCTTGCCATAGGCCAGGAGAACCGCCAGCTCCGGCCGGGTCAGGCCCTTGCCGGCCTTGGCCAGGTCGGCCAGGGCCCCCGGCGTCGGCAGGCCCTCCACCGCCCGGTCCAGCCGTCCCGCGGCCTCCAGCTCGGCGATGAACCGGATATGGCTGTCCAGGTTGTCCGCCGCCGTGCGCTGCAAAAGGCTGAGCGCCAGGGTCTGGTCGTGGTTGTGATTAAGCACGTGCGCGGCGACTTGTTCGGTCATGGCTTGCAGCAGGGCGTCGCGATCGCTCGCCGCCAGGGCCCCGGACCGTTCCGCCGCCGTGGTCAGGATCTTGATGTTCACCTCATGGTCGGAGGTGTCCACCCCCGCGGAATTGTCGATGGCGTCCGTATCGATGCGCCCGCCGGCGCGGGCGAAGGCGACGCGGCCGGCCTGAGTCACGGCCAGGTTGGCGCCTTCTCCCACCACCTTGCAGCGAAGCTCCGTGGCGTTGATGCGCACCGCGTCGTTGGTCTTGTCGCCCACGTCCAGATGGCTTTCGGCCGGAGCCTTCACATAGGCGCCGATGCCGCCGAAATACAAAAGATCCACCCTCGCTTTGAGGATGGCCCTGATCAGCTCGGCCGGGGTGATGGGCTCGGGTGCGATGTCGAGCAGGGCCGCCGCTTCGGGCGAGACGGGGACGGCCTTGGCGTGACGCGAATAGATCCCGCCCCCCCGCGAAAGCAGGCTGACGTCGTAGGAGCCCCAGGAGGAGCGCGGCAGGTCGAACAGGCGCTTGCGCTCGGCGAAGGCGGCCTCGGCGTCCGGGTCGGGGTCCAGGAAGACGTGGCGATGGTCGAAGGCGGCGACCAGTCGGATCTGACGCGATAACAGCATGCCGTTGCCGAACACGTCGCCGGACATGTCGCCCACGCCCGCCACGGTGAACGGCTGAGTCTGAACGTCCTTGCCCATCTCGCGAAAGTGGCGGGCGATCGCCATCCAGGCGCCGCGGGCGGTGATGCCCATGGCCTTGTGGTCGTAGCCCGCCGACCCGCCCGAGGCGAAGGCGTCGCCCAGCCAGAAGCCGTATTCGGCCGCCATGGCGTTGGCGATGTCGGAAAAGCTGGCCGTACCCTTGTCGGCGGCCACAACCAGATAGGGATCGTCCCCGTCGAGGCGCACCACGGACGGCGGCGGGACCGGCCTGCCTTCGGCGTCCAGGTTGTCGGTCAGGTCCAGAAGGCCGCGCAGGAAGGTGCGATAGGCCGCTACGCCCGCCTGCCGGACCGCTTCTGGCTCACCCGCGCGCGGCAATTGCTTGGGATAGAATCCACCCTTGGCCCCCACCGGCACGATCACCGCATTCTTGACCTGCTGGGCCTTGGCCAGGGCGAGAACCTCGGTGCGGAAATCCTCGCGCCGGTCGCTCCAACGCAGGCCGCCGCGCGCGATGGGCCCAAAGCGCAGATGCACGCCCTCGACCTGGGGCGAGCAGACGAAGATCTCGAAAAAAGGCTTGGGCGCGGGCAGGTCCGCCAGGTCGTGGCTCTGAATCTTAACGCTGATATAGAGCTTGGGCGCGCCATCCGCGCCCTGCTGATAGTAGTTTGTGCGCACGCAGGCCTGGACCAGCAGGGCCAGCCGCCGCAGCGCCCGGTCCGCCTCCAGGCTGGCCACCGTTTGCAACGCCTCCAGGATGCGGCCGAACAGGGCGCCGGCCTGAGCCACACGCGCCGATGTCTCGCTTGCAGGGCCCTCGGACAGGCCGGCGGGATCGAAACGGGCGCTGAACAGGTCCAGGATCAGCCGGGCGATGGCCGGGTTATCGGCCAGGGCCGCTTCCTGCACCGCCTGGCTGGGGTCGAGCCCGGTCTGCTGGCGATAGCGGGCCAGGGTGCGGATCAGGGCCGCCTCGCGCCAGGAACAACCCAGCTCGACCACCAGGCGATTGAAGCCGTCGCTTTCAGCAACACCGGTCCAAACGGCCGCCACAGCGGCCTCGATCTGAGCCCTGACGGCGGTCAGTTCGATCACCGCGCCGGCCGCGTGGCGCAGGTTCAGCTCGTGCACCCATACCGGCGCGGCGCCTTCAGGATTCACCTCGAACCCCTTCTCGGCCACGCCCCTCAGGCCCATGGCCTCGACGATCGGCAGCAGGTCCGATAGCAAAGCCGCTTCGCCCAAACGGTACAGCTTGAGCCTGAAGCCATCCGCCCCGTCTTGCGCCAGCCGGTAGGCTCGGGCCCGAACCGGCTCCTCCGGACCCATGGTCTCGATCACGTCCATATCGGCCAGGGCTTCGGACGGCGTGGTTTCGTCCTGGTAGGCGGCAGGGAATGCGTGCTGGTAGCGGCGGCGCAGGTCCGCCAGCGCGCCCTTTCCGCGCAGGCGCAAGGCCTCGTCGAACCGGTCGATCCAGGTGCGGGCCAGTTCGGCCAACACGCTCTCCAGGGCGTCCCGGTCCGGCTCGAGATGATGATTGGGGGTCAGGCCGATAATGTAGTGAGTGCGCGCCAGGGGCGCTTCGGAGAAGGCGGGATAGGCCGCCGACACGTGGCCGCCCCAGGCCTGAGCCAGGATGTCTCCGGTGCGTTCGGCCAGGCCCGCGTTGAAGCGGTCCTTGGGTGTGTAGACCAGCACCGAGACGAAGCGGTCGAACGGGTCGCGCCGAACGAACAGGCGCAGTCGCGGACGGTCGTAGAGGTGCGCCACGCTCAGAGCTGTGGCCAGCAGCTCGTCCTCGCTGATCTGGAACAGCTCGTCGCGGGGGAAGCTCTCCAGCACATTGTTCAGGCGCCGCGCATCGTGGCTGCCCACGGCCTTGGCCGCGCGGGCCTGCACCCGGGCCACCTTGCGCCGGATCAGCGGCACGGCGCGCACCGGCTCGTCATAGGCCTCGGCGGTGAACAGTCCCACGAAGCGGACCTCGCCCAAGGGCCGACCGTCCGGTCCGTACCGCTTGACCCCGATGTAGTCCATGTAGGCGGGCCGGTGCACGCGCGAGTACTGGTTGGCCTTGGCCGCCACCAGGGGCTCGCCGGTCTGGATGAAGCGCCGCAGGTGAGGGGACAGCACGGCCGGCTCATTGTCGCGCCGCAGGACGCCGCGGGACGCATCGCGCAGGACGCCCAAACTCTTGCCGCGCTCGAACAGAGGCTCCTGGTGGGCGTAGCGGCCGGTGGGCGTCAGCGGATAGTCGTAGACCCGCGCGCCGAGGAACACGAAGTGGCCTTCCTGCAACCAGCGCAGCATGGCGATGGCCTCGTCCCGGTCCGGGCCCAGGGGGCCGGTCTGCTCCAGTTCGGCCGCCGTCGCGCCCATCAGGCCCAGCATGGCCGGGAAGTCCTCCACCGCCGCATGCACGTCGGCCAGGACTGCGCGCACGCCGTCCAACACGGCTTGGCGGCGCCCTTCATCCAGCGGCTCGCACAACACGGCGATGACCGAGCGCGCGAGGCCCTGTTTCAAGGCGGCGGGCGGACTGATCACCGGATGCAGCATGGCGCGGATGGTCAGGCCCTGGGCCATCAGCTCGGCCATGACCGAGTCCACGAGAAAGGAAACGTCCGGCTGCACGATCTGCAGCAGGTCCAGCGACAGCGCGCGCTCATGCTCGCCGAGGGCGGCGGCGAAGGTCAGACGCAGCTCCGGTCCCTGGTCGGCCTGGCAGAAGGCCCACATTGTCCGGCACAGGGCGGCGACATCGGCGGGAGAGAGGCTGGGCAGGTCCGCGGACGCGTAGTCGTCCAGGGTCTGATGAACGAAATCGCGCTCGTCCGGCGGCGGGTCGCCCAGGGCCTCCAGCACCGCGTGTTGGGAAAAGCCGCCCGGTTCGGCCTCAGCCCTTTGGGCCTGACCCTGTTCCTCCAGCATAAGGCCCTGCCTACGTCCGCGCCCGCCTGGGGTGCTCCAGATTCAAAAATGTAGAGCCTGATTGAGGCTTCAAGGTGAAATCATCAGACTTGAAACCTTAAACGCTTTTGACGGCGATCGGTTGGGCTTGAACAGGGCGATCCCACGAAAACGCCGTCGGATGGGACCATCCGACGGCGCTGTCTTGCCGAAGGGGCGGTTCGGCGAAGACTGTTCGCTGGCGCTCGCTCGCGGGGACGAACGGGAGCGCCGCCTTGAGGCCGGAGGGGGACTTGACCGGCCCGACTCCATAGATGGGAAAGCATTCTGCGTATTTCAGCCCCCCGGTTTCACCTTTTCGTTACGAGCTCGTTTTCGTTGCCAGCCCATTTTCGTTACGCGCCCGGCGCCGCGGTTTGGGCGCGGGCTCCTGGGCCGATGGGTCCGGGCCGGCGGTCTGCAGGGGCGTTTCGGGGTCGCCGTCCCCGGACAGCAGAATGGCCAGCCACTTGGCGCCCTGGAACTGCTCGGCGACCACCATCAGCGTCACTGTGAGGGGTGTGGACAGGAACATGCCCGGCAGGCCCCACACCAGGCCCCAGAAGGACAGGGACAGGAGGATCACCACCGGGTCGAGGTTGAGACTGCGGCCCTGCAGTCGGGGCAGAAGGACGTTGCCCAGGCCGAAGTTGATGACGGTGAGCCCGCCCAGCAGAGCCAGGGCGTGCCATTGGGCGTCGAATTCCACCAGGGCGAACAGGCAGGGCAGGATCAGCGCCACCAGGCCGCCGATAATGGGCACGTAGCTGGCCACCAGGATCAGGAAGGCCCAGAACAGCGCGTTATCCATGCCCACCAGGGCGATGACGACTCCGGAGAACGCCGCGATCATCAGGCCCGTGACCGTCTGCACCCAGAGATAGCGCTCGATGCCGTTGCGGATGTGCGTGAAAGCCTGACGCGCGCCCTCGCGTTCTTCGGGATCGATAAACAGCCGGTCGGTCTTGTGGCGCACGCCCTGGCGCGACGCGAACAGGAACCCGAGGTAGATCATCACCAGCACGGCCCCGGAGGCGAATCCCTGCAGCGCCTGGGCCACGGCGCCGACGTAACGGGCCGGATCCAGTTGGTGCAGCAGTTCGTCCATGGTGGGCGCTGCGTGCATGCCCACGTGGGGTCCGACCTCGGCGATCACCCGGTTCAGCCGCGGCAGGTCGGTGACGATCTGGCCCAGGAACTGGCCGGCGTCCGCCGCCACCAGGGCCGCAGCGCCGACAAAGCCCACGACGGTCAGCACGATGGCGAGGATGAAAGCCAGGCGTTCGGATAGCTGCGGCAGCCTCTGGCGCAGCACGCGCGAGAAACCGTCGATGATCACCATCAGGAACAGGGCCAAGGCCAAGGGGGTCAATATGCCGTGCAGGGCGTAGAGCGCGAAGCCCGCCGCCACCGCCGCGATCAGGATCAGGGCGTTGCGCGCGGTCGAGGACGGCGCGGCCGGCGGCGCCTGGATCAGAGTGTGCGGCGCGGTCATTCGGGGGCCTTCAATGGGACGATGTGATTTGACTGTAACGCGGAACCAGCGGGGTCGGCTACGCCCGCCCAGGCTTGGCCCCGTCTTGCGGGCTTCGGTCTTGCTCGGCCAGATCTTGCAGCGCCTGCCCGCTCAGCCGTCGCAGCCGCCAATCATCCCGGGCCTCGGCGCCGATGCGCCGGTAGACGTCGATGGCCGGAGCGTTCCAGTCCAGCACCGCCCAGTCCAACCGCGCCAGCCCCTCATCCAGACAGCGCCGCGCCAGTCGCGCCAGTAGCGCCCGCCCTGCGCCGCGTCCGCGCGCCTGCGGCAGGACGAACAGATCCTCCACATAGATGCCTCCCCGCCCGGCGAAGCTGGAGAAATCGTAGAACCACAGGGAAAAGCCCGCGGACCGGCCGTCCACCTCGGCGATGTCGGCGAACACCTTGGGCGCCGCGCCAAACAGGGCGGCGGCCAGATCGTCCTGCGTGGCTGTCATCTGGTGCGCCAGATGCTCATATTCGGCGAGCAGCCGCACAAAACGCCAGATGTCGGGCGCATCGGCGGGACGGGCCGGCCGGATCAGCAGGTCTTCGGCCATCGCCCGCTCAGAACGTCGCTGTGGCCGGATCGGGGCCGATGCGGCCGTCCGGCCGGTCGAGCGCCCGCAGCGCGCCCATGTCGTCATCGTCCAAGACAAAATCGAACACGGCGATGTTTTCGCGGATGCGCGCAGGGTGGGCCGATTTAGGGATGACGATCAGACCGCTTTGCAGGTGCCAGCGGATGACGACCTGGGCGGGGGTCTTGCCGTGCTTGGCCGCAATGGCGACGATCGCCGGGTCGGTCAAGGATTGGCCCTGGCCCAGTGGGCTCCAGGATTCGGTGTGGATAGCGTGAGCCTCATGAAAGGCGCGCAGGGTTGTTTGCTGGAAGCTTGGATGTAACTCCACCTGGTTGACGGCGGGGACCACGCCGGTCTCGCCCATGATCCGCTCCAGGTGTTCGGCCACGAAGTTGGATACGCCGATGGAACGGGCGCGTCCCTCCTGCCTCAGTCGGATCAGGGCGCGCCAGCTATCCAGATACAGGCCTCGCGCTGGCGAGGGCCAGTGGATCAGATAGAGGTCCACCGCCTTCCTCTTCAGGCGCGCCAGGCTGGCGTCGAAAGCGCGCAGGGTCTGATCGAAGCCCTGATCGTCGTTCCACAGCTTGGTGGTGAGGAAGACCTCCGGCGCCTCGCCCAGTCCCTCGCCCACGCCGTCCTCGTTGTGGTAGATCGCGGCGGTGTCCACCGCGCGATAGCCGCTCGTCACGGCCGTGCGGACCACGTCCGCCGCTTCGTGGGCGGGCGTCCGCCACACGCCCAGTCCCAATTGCGGCATGCGGCGGCCGTCATTGAGCGCGACATGGGGCTGGTCGGTCATGGAATATCTCCGGCGGGCGGGGTTTGGGTTAGACTATCGTTGCAAGATGGGCGGACAAGGGATCGCGTGTCGAGTTTCATCCGGATAATCGCGTTCGGTCTGACCCTGGCGGTCTGCGGCTGCGCCACGCGCGGACCGGACCTGCCGCCGCCGCCCGTGCACGCCCATGGCCAGGCCCTGTGGAAGATCATCAGCGAGCAATGCGTTCCGGGCGCGTTGCAGCGGCGCGATCCTGCGCCCTGCGCGGTGGTTTCGCTGGACGGCGGGTTCGTGGTGCTCAAGGACCGCGACGGGGCGTCCCAGTATCTTGTGATGCCGACCGACAAGATCACCGGCATCGAAGACCCTAAACTCCTGGCGCCTGGCGTTCCGAACTATTTCGCGGCGGCGTGGGAAGTCCGTTCGCTGGTGCAGACGCGCCTGGGGCGCCCGCTGGAGCGCGAGGATCTCAGCGTGGCGGTCAATTCGCCCTACGGCCGCAGCCAGGACCAGCTGCACCTGCACGTGGACTGCCTGGACGCGGGCGTGCGGGAGGCTCTTCGCGCCGACGGGCCGCAGATCGGTCCGGCCTGGTCGCGCGCCCGGTTCGCCCTGGCCGGCCATCTCTACTGGATCCGCCGCATCGACGCGGCGACGCTCGGCCGGGTGGACCCCTTTCGCCTGCTGGCGGACGGCATGCCGGGCGCGCGTCGGTCCATGGGCGCCTGGACCCTGGTCCTGGCGGGCGAGTCCTCGGCCTTCGGGCCGGGTTTTTTCCTGATGGCCGACCGGGCCGACCCCAAGGCGGGGGATCGCGCTTCAGGCGAGAGCCTGCAAGACCATGCCTGTTCGCGGGTCGGAGGCTAAGCTCTGCCGAACGGCCTTGCTCGGGATCGCGTGAGGCGCCACTGAAGCGCCGAGCCGTGGGGGAGGGCGAAGACCATGTTCGGGGGACTGCGCCTGGACCGGGCGCGCCTGCAACGCGCCCAGGTGAAACGTGCCGGGTGGGGTTTGTTCGCTCTGGGCGTGCTGGCCCTGACGATCGGCTTCAACCTGCCGCTGCCGCACAACGACGATTTGTTCTATGCGACGCCGGGGCGGGTCCTGCACGATCAGGGCCTGATCGCCAATCCGCTGGAGCGGGCGTGGTGGAGCCTAACGCCCTTTTACGCCTACCCGCCAGGCTATGCGGGCGTGGTGGCCGCCTGGTCCGCCGCGTTCGGCTTTTCATCGGCCAGCCTGAGCGCGCTTTACGGCGCAGCCGTGCTGGCCTTTTCGGCAGGTTGGCGCCGCCTGACCCGTAACGCCGGGGCCTGGACCTTCTGGCTGGGGGTGGGCAGCTTCGTATCGGGCACGGTCGGGACGGGCTACCGGGCTGACGCCCCGGCCCTGGCCCTGGCTTTCGCCGGCGCCGCCTTGGCCATGAGCGTCCGGCCGGCCCTGTTGGTCCTTGGCGGGCTTTGCCTGGCCTGGGCGCTGCTGACCGGCCCGGACGGCGTGGTTTTCTACGGGGCGCTCGGCCTTTACGCCCTTTGGCGGCGTGAGCGGCCGGACCTGGAGGTCCGGGACCGGCTCAGGCCCCTGCTTTGGATCGCCCTGGGCGGCCTTGTGGCGCTGGCCGGCTGCGCCCTGCTGATCCACGGGCGGTTCGACCTGCTCTGGTCCGACCTCGCGGTGAGCGCCAGACGGTCCGCTCAACATATCGGCGCGTTGAGCGATCTTCTGTCGCCCCAGTCGATCACGGCTTTCTGCATCGCCCTGCTCTGCGCGCCCTGGCCAGGCCGTTCAGGCGGGGCTCAGCGCGCCACGGGCTCCGGCCTGTTGTTCGTCATGGCCTTGGCGCTGGCCGTAACGCCCCTGGTCGAGGCGGGCTTCGTCTATGTCAGCGTGTTTACGCTCCTGGTGTTCACCGGCGCCGCCGCCAGGATCGACGCAATGGCGCCAGGGCCGGTGGGCCGCCTGCGCCTGGCCTCCGGCCTGGCCGCCCTGCTCCTGCTCTTGACCAGCCTGCCTTGGCTCTATTTCGGCGTGCATCGCCAGGTTCTTCCTCTGACGGCCTATGACGGCCTGCGCCGGATGGCCCTGGTCGAGCAGAAGGCGGGAAAGACCGTGGTCATCGACCCGGTCGTCGCGCGCGCCGCCTATGATGAGCGGCCGCCGCTGAATTTCCTGGATTGGAACTTCGCCTTGCCCATGGCCGTGGGCGACGAGCCGACTGATACGTCCGCCATCTGTCGCGGCTCAGACTGGCTGATTTCGCCTTACCACGTCTCGCGTTTCCTGCCGGATCTGTTCGACCGGCCGCAAATCGCCCCAACGGGCGTGCGCTGGATCGACGCCTTGGCCAGCGCTCCTGGCCGGCATTTCATTCTGCCAACCCGCGCGTGGGACGCGGTTTTGCTGACCTGTTCGGGCGGACGGGTGACGATCGCCGCATCCACCGATCCGCGCGTGCGACTGAAAGCGCCGTAGAGGCCGCTAACCGCCGCGCGCCACGAACCAACCGTTTTTAAAGCCCTGGTCGGCCTTGCCGTAGAGGAACGGCGTCCCATCCGGCTGGCGCACGCTGCCCCCGGCGGCGGCCAGCACCGCGTGGCCGGCGGCGATGTCCCACTCCATGGTCGTCCCATGGCGAGCGTACAGGTCGGCCGCTCCCTCAGCGATGATGCACAGCTTGATCGAGGAATCCATCGCCTGGGCGTGGGCGAAGCCGTACTGCGCCTTCAGGGCTTCCAACGCCTCGGGCTTCATGGTGTGGCTGATCAGGGCCAGCGCGTTTTCCGTGGACCAGGGCCGCACGCGCACCGGTTCGGGCGTCCCGCCGAAGGGCCGACGCAGGGCCCCGCCGGAGCCGGTGAACCATGTGCGGCCCTGCACCGGCGCGGATACGGCCCCGGCCACCGGAACGCCATCCTGAACCAGGCCGATATTGACCGTGAAATGGCTGTCGCCGCGCACGAAGGCCTTGGTCCCGTCCAGGGGATCGACCAGGAAGAAGCGTGGACCAATGGATGAGGGCGTGCCGAATTCGGCCGCATCCTCCTCGGAAATGACAGGGATATCGGGAAAAGTTCGGGCGAGGCGCTCCAGGATCACGGCCTCCGCGCGCCGATCGGCCTCGGTCACGGGGCTGGCGTCGGGCTTGTGGTCGACGACGAACTCACCGCGCCACAGGGCCAGTATCTCGGCCGAGGCGGCCTCGACGATATCGGCCAGAAGCGCGCCAACGGACGGGGAATCGATGCTTGCCATGAACCTCAGCTATTCGCGCGGGTCGGGGCCGACATAGGCCAACGGCGCCTGGGCGACGTCGATGGTTTGTTTGCCCACATGTTCAAAGTTGACGGTGACCTTCTTGCCAACGACCGTTTGCACCTGGCCCAGGCCCCAATCGGGCTGGCCAGGATGGCGCACCAGGACTCCGGGCTCGATGAACAGATCGGTCACCGCGCCTGTTTGGCACGATGGTCAGGTTTGCCAAAGCGGCAAATCAGGCCAATCTTGCGCCATGCTGACGCCCGAATCCGCCACCGGCCCCGTGCCCGAACTTCACGACGACCAGCCGACGCCCGCCCCGCCGCCGTTCACGCCGGCCCTGCCGAGCCAGGCGGATCTCGCCGCTCACCTGGCTGGCCGCCTGTGCCACGACCTGATCAGCCCGGTCAGCGCCATCGTCTCGGGCCTGGATCTGCTGGACGATCCGTCGGCCCAGGATATGCGCGAAGACGCCATGAATCTGATCGCCCAGAGCGCGCGCAAGCTGGCGGCGGCCCTGTCCTTCGCCCGCGTGGCCTATGGCTCGTCCGCCTCGGCCGAGACCTTCGACCCGCGCGACCTCGAGGTGCTGACCCGCGGCGTCTTTTCCCACGTTCGCGCCGAACTGGACTGGGCGGTGGGCGTGGATCGCCTGCCCAAGGCCGCCGCGCGCACCCTGCTGAACCTGGCCCAGCTTGGCGTCACGGCCTTGCCGACCGGCGGGATAGCCCACCTGTCGCTACACGAGGGCGGGGGCGAGACGCGGATCGAGCTCAAAGCCCGCGGACCGCGCGCGCGTTTGCGGCCCGAAGCCCAGGCCGGCCTGCGCGGCGAGACATCCACCGAGGGCCTGCCCGGGCAATGGGTGCAGCCTTACTACCTGGCTTCCCTGGTGGCCGACGCCGGCGGGCGGCTGGACAGCGAGATCACCGAGGATTGCGTGGCCGTCACGGCCAGTCTGCCAATCGTGATTTACTGAGGGACATTCTCACGGCTCCTTAACCAAGGGCTCTCAAGATGGGCTCAAGGAGAGCTCCGCCTTGAGAACCTGTCTTGTCGCCGACGACAGCCGTGTCATCCGCAAGGTCGCCAGACGAATCCTGGAGGACGCGGGATTCGACGTGGCCGAAGCTGCGGACGGGATGGAGGCGCTGGCCTGGTGCCGTACGTCCATGCCGGAGGCCATTCTTCTGGACTGGAACATGCCCGTGCTCAACGGCCTGGAGTTCCTCCAGCAACTTCGCCGCGAACCGGGGGGCGACAAGCCCATCGTGGTGTTCTGCACCGTGGAAAACACGCCCGAGCGGATCGCCAAGGCCTTCGCCTGCGGGGCCAATGAATTCATCATGAAGCCGTTCGACAGCGAAATTCTGGAATCCAAGTTCGCGGAAGTGGGCCTGCTATGACGGCGCAGGAAATCGCCCTGGTCGCCGATCTGGTCCGCCGCCGTTCCGGCGTGATCGTGGACGTGGACAAAACCTACCTCATCGAAAGCCGGCTGGCGCCCGTGGCGCGCAGGGAGGGCTTTCCCGGCATCAGTGGCTTGATCCGCGAAATTGCGGAACGACGCGATGAAAAACTCATCTGGACCGTGGTGGAAGCAATGGCCTCGACTGAAACGCTATTTTTCCGGGATCGCACACCGTTCGATCAACTGCGTAACGATATCCTCCCGGTCCTCGCCCGCAGCCGACAGGACCCGATCCGCATCTGGAGCGTAGGCTGCGCCACCGGCCAGGAGCCCTATTCCCTGGCCATGCTGGTGGACGAAGAGCGGGGCTCTCATGCCGGGTTGAAGGTCGATATCTTCGCCAGCGACCTGTCCGAGCGGTGCCTGGAGAAGGCCCACACGGGCCTGTACACTCATTTCGAAGTGCAGCGGGGGCTGCCCTCGCGCCTGCTCATCAAATACTTCGAAAAGGTCGAGGACGCCTGGGTGCTTTCGCCGCGCATCCGCCAGATGGTGCGCTGGCGGCGGATGAACTTGCTCGCCGATCTGCGCGCCGTAGGCCAGTTCGACGTCATCTTCTGCCGCAACGTGCTGAACGCCTTCGATGAGTCCACCCGAGCGATGGTGCTGGACCAACTGGCCCTGGCCCTCTCCGACGACGGCTTTCTCATTCTGGGCCTGAACGAGGCGGTGGCCGGCGTGACCAAGGCGTTCCGGCCGGTGCCCGGCCGTCGCGGCCTGTACATCCGCGCGCCGGACCTGCTCCAGGGGGCCGCCTAGAGCACGATGGGTTTAGGCGGAATCGCCCTCAGGCCGCCGCGCTGCGGGCGCGTCGTGGAGCGCTGGGCGTAGAGTCCGCGCGTCCGGCCTTTGAGACCGGGAAGGTCAGCCGGGCGGTCACGCCGCCGGATTCATTGGGTACGATCTCGACCGCGCCGTGCAATTGGCGCGCGAAAGCGGTCATGAGCGTGTGGCCCACCCCATCACCGATCACCGGCGAGCTGATCTTGGACCCTTCGTCCGCCACCTCCAGCACCGCCGTATCGCCCTTCAGACGAAAACGGACATGCAGTACGCCGCCCTCGGCGAAGGCGTGCTTGCGGGCGTTGGTGATCGCCTCCACCGCAAACAGGGCCAAAGGCGCCAGCTTGTCGGGGTCCACGACCAGTTCGTCGGCCTCCAGGTCGGTCTTGATCGCGGGATGGTCGTGCGCGCCGGCCGACATGATCTGGCCGATCAGTTCATCCATGAACTGGCCCAGATCGACCCGTTGCAGATCCGGCCCCTCGTAGAGCGCCCGGTAGATCAGAGCCAAGGCGCCGATTCTCTGGCCGGTGTCGGATATGGCCGCGCGCGCTGCGGGGTCGGCCAGGGCCCGCTGCTGCAGGTTGAGCAGGGAGGAAATCACCTGGAGATTATTCTTAACCCGGTGGTGAATCTCCCGCATGAGCTCGTCTTTCTGGGCCAGGGACTCGCGCAAGGACTGGTCGCGCCCGGCGATGGCCTCGGCCATGATGTCCAGGGAGTGGGCCAGGGCGCGGATTTCGGGCGGCCCCGTCGCGGCCTTGATCGGCCGCACGGTGTAGCGGCCTCGAGCGTAGATGGCGGCCACCCGATCCAGATAGTGCAACCACCGCACGGCCACCTGCTCGGCCACGATCCACACCGCCGCCAAAGCCACGAAGAAGGCCGCCAACGGCAGCAGCACCGCCGACAGGGGGTTCAGCTTGGCCCAGGAGAACAGCCCTTCGTCTGGCGCGGAGAGCACCACGGCCACATCCTGGATCAACGGGGCCGCGGCGTAGACGCGCGCGTTGCCGACGGCGTCCTTGCCCCTGTAGTACAGCGAGCCCCGCGCTGCGCTGGCGATGCCGCCCGGAGGCAGGCCGCTGAAGGCGCGCACGTCGGAGCGGATCAAGAAATCGCCGTTTTGGTCGACCAGGGCCACTTGGGTGCCGGCCGGCAGGCTCCGGTCGTTCAGATCGGGCTTGAGGCTGGAGAGCAGGATCACGGCCGACAAGGCGCCGGTGAACCGGTTCTGACTGTCATGCTCGCGCACGGAGGTGATCACCGCCTGTTCGGCCGCATAGGCCCCTGGCGGGGCGCTGGACACGGTCGCGGCCCGTCCGGTCCGGAGCGCGGTGAACCATGCGGAGCGAGGCCGGGCCGGGTCAGACGGGACATTGGCCGCGGCGCACGCGACCCGGCCGTTCGGATCGAAGCGGATCAGATTGGCGTAGCCGGTCAATCGGTCCATCAGCAGACGCAACTGTGGCGCGCAACTGAACCCCATTGCTTCGGGCGTGATGGTTTCCAGCACCACTTCAGCCCCCTGCATGCGCGCGCGCGCCACCGCGGCGCTGCGTTCGGCCGCCGCTGTCAGGATGATGCGCCGCTCCTGTGCGTCGCGCTGCACGGCGACGACGGATTGAGCGGCTCCGAGCAAAAGAATCGGCGCCAGGGCGGCGGCCAGCGCCATCCCGAGCCGAACCCTGATGGTCAGAGGCCCCCACCCCAACCGCTTCATAGGTTCACCTTACGGTACTCAGCCTCTCGGATTCCTCGAGGATAGAACGCATCGCGTCCCCGGCTGAAGCGCCATCGCGATCATACCCACCCACGGCCAGAACCGCTTGCAAGGCGCGGCGCGCCCGACTGACGCGGCTTTTCACGGTTCCCACTGCGCAGCCGCAGATATTCGCGGCCTCGTCGTAAGCGAATCCGCCGGCGCCGACCAGGATCAAGGCTTCGCGCTGCTCGGGCGGCAGCATGGCCAGACCCTGGCGAAGTTCGTCCAGCGCCATCAACGCCTCGGGATTGTCGACCGCCACCAGGGTGCGTTCGGCCGCTTCCTGATCCAACTGACTGGTGCGCCAGGACCGCCGACGTTCGGAATAGAATTGATTGCGCAGGATCATGAAGGTCCAGGCCTTCATATTGGTGCCCATCTGAAAGCTCGCGCGCGCGTCCCACGCCTTCATCATGGCGTCCTGCGCGAGGTCATCCGCCGCCGCCGCGTCCCCCGCTAAACTGCGCGCGAAAGCCCGCAGGTGGGGAATCAGGGCGACGAGTTGGGCCTTGAAAGCGGCGTCGTCCGCCGAGCTTCCTTTGGCGTCAGTCATCTTTGCCCTCCGGCGCGTCGTCGACCCTGCGCAGAATATCGAGGAACTCGCTCGGGACTGGTTCGCTGACAACTTCGTCGAACATCTGGCGCAGCTTGACGCCTATCGCCTGCTGACGAAGGCGGGCCTCGTCCACCACGGGATCACTTCTGCGTCGCAACTGCATGGGCTTTTGCTTGATCATTGCCTGTGGCCACTGGAGCAGTCGCCCCCTGGTTCCTTCGTCCGGTATGGAAACGGCCGGTTCTTCAAATGGTTCCCGCGTCGCAACCGCATTCATGCCGCCTCTTGCCCGTCATAAAGATGGCTTACAGATGGAACCCAGAAGCGAAAACGGCGTTTGTTTCTTATCGCGGTTTATGGACCTTGCGCGAGGTGGTTGGCTAGGCGCCGTCTCGAGTTATGTGGGACAGTCCAGCCTGAAGTAGGAGAAATACAGTTGAGTCTGCTCGCACGCCTCGCGCCCCACCTGCCTTATCTACGACGCTATGCGCGGGCGCTGACTGGCGACCAGCGCACGGCCGACAATTATGTTCGCGTGACGCTCGAGGCCGTGGCGGCGGGCCAGCGGCGCCTGGCGGACAGCCTGCCTCCGCGAGCGGCGCTCTATCACACCTTCCAAGCGATCTGGTGCTCTACCGGCGCCCAACTTGAGACGCCTGACTCCGACGGCTCCAGGACCGGCGGCCCGGCTAACCGCCTGCTGCGCATGGCTCCGCGTTCGCGCCAGGCCTTCCTGCTGACCGCTTTGGAAGGCTTCACCCTCAGCGAAACCGCTCAGATTCTCGACGCCGATTTCGACGAGGTCGAAAGGCTGATCAGCGAGGCCCAGGCCGAGATCGATGCCGAACTCGCCACCGATGTGCTGATTATCGAAGACGAACCGGTGATCGCCGCCGACATCGAGGCCTTGGTGCGTGAGCTCGGCCACCAGGTATCCGACATCGCCGCCACCCGCCGCGAGGCCCAGGAGGCGGTCAGCCGCAAGCTGCCAGGCCTGGTGCTGGCCGATATCCAGCTCGCCGACGGCTCCTCTGGCATCGATGCGGTGAAGGACATTCTTGCGCGCGAAAGCGTGCCGGTGATCTTCATCACGGCCTTCCCCGAACGCCTGCTCACGGGCGAGCGGCCCGAACCGACCTTCCTCATCACCAAGCCGTTCCAGCCGGAGACGGTCAAGGCGGCCATCGGCCAAGCCTTGTTCTTCCACCCGACCAAGTCCGTCGCGGCCTGACCGTGCTCGGCCGGCTCTGGATGATCGTGCTCCTGCTGGCCCTGTCGGCCGCCGGGCCCGCCCCGGCCCAGCCGTCGGCGGCGTCGAGGACGCAGCCTGTGCCTGGCCAAAAGCTCAAGGACGGCCGCGGTGTCCCGGTGGGCGAAATCGAAAAGGTCATTTACGGCCCGGACGGCCGGGCCTTGCAGGTGCTGGCGCGGGTGACGCGGGTGTTGCACGCCTTGCCGGTATCGGCCCTGACCCCCGCCGGGGACGGCTACGCCACGGTGTTGAGCCGCGCGGAGCTGGAATCGCTGCCGCCGGCCAACTAGAGCGCGGTCACTTTCGAAGCCCGAGCGAGGCTTCCACCCTATGAATTTGGAACACGATTCAGGCCCATTTTTCTCGTGAGGCCATAAGCCCTAAAAGCGGCTCACATCACGCGAAGTTCGTTCGGAACCGAATCGAGCAGGTCGCGTTTCCAGTATGCGGAGGCGGCGACGCCCCCCCCGACGCTCGGCCGGCTAGTCCGGCCTGCCGCCTCCGCACCCCCGCTCCAGATTTTCGTTTTAGCGCGCGTTTTATCCGAAATCCGGTTCCCACTTTTCGGAACGCGCACTGGAGTCCGCGTCATGAACGGGGCGCGCCGTCTTCCCAGAAGTAGGCGCCGGCCCGGTCGTCAAAATAGTAGTAGCGGCCCGCCCTATCATCGAAGAACTGCCTGCGGGAGCCGTTCGGGCCCAACGCGGGGGATCCGTGGGCGATCGTCTGTCCCACAACGCCTCCTGCGATGGGGCCGAGGCCGACAGGCGGCGGTTCATAGAAATACCCGCGAGGCGCGCAGGCGGCGAGCGCCAACAACGGCAGGCTTACGACAAGCACACGCTTTAAAGTCATGACGTGCTCCTTCGGTCCGTCAGACTGAACGTCCGCCGGCGCCTGCCCGTCAAGTCTCCAGCACCGTCACTTGGGCTTGGAAGTCCGTTTCTGATTGAGCAGCATCTTGAAAACACCCGCCAGCACCGCCGGATTGCGCACGGCCATGGCCGCCGCGGCCAGGACCGCGCCGCCGGAGACGATGGGCCGCTCGCGCGCCAACGCGATCAGATGATCGATCAAGCTGGGGGCGCCAGGCGCGTTGGCCCGCTTGTAGGCCTTGGTCATACGGGCGGCTTCCAGGCCCACGACCAGCGCGATCAGGGCGATCAGCAGGGCGGCGGCCCCGCATACCGCCGCCGCCGCGCCTGCCGGACCCAGATAGCTGCGCGCGAAGGCGTAAATGGCGAAGGCGGCGGCCACGACCGCTACGGCGGAGGCCGCCAGGATGGCGGCGGCGGCGATCAGGGCCAGGATGATTTTTCGGACGATCAAGGCGCTCTACCGGGCCAACAGGAAGCCGAGGACGAAGCCCACGCCCAAGGCGGTGAGCGTCGCCTTGACCGGCTGTTCCTTGATCTTGGCCGTCACAAACTGCTGGGCGGTATCCAGTTTGTCGCCGGCATAGTCGGCGTAGTCGCGTGGGTTCACGCCCACGTCGTCGAGGCGCTCCTGCACCGCCGATCCGGCGTGGCGGGCCAACTCGCTCAGGGCGCGGCCTGTTTCGGCGGCGGCCTCGACCGTGGCCTTGTGCGCGTCTTCAAGGGAGGGGCGGGATGATTTGGCGGGCATGGAGTCCTCCGGGCGGCGGTCGGACGGGCATTATCCCCGGCGGCCGGTAAACGCCAAGTCCATTCTGAGGTTCGATCGCTGATGAAACGCGGTCGGCGCGCTCCCGGTCGCCCGCGCCGCTTGCATCCGGCCGTTTTTTTTTCTACCGACGAACCATGCTCGAGCATCTGTTGGAGAACAACCGCGCCTGGTCTCAGCGCAAGACCCGCAGCGACCCCGCGTTCTTCAAGCGGCTGGAAGGCCAGCAGGCGCCCCAGTACCTGTGGATCGGCTGCTCGGACAGCCGGGTGCCCGCCAATGAGATCGTCGGACTCGATCCCGGCGAGCTGTTCGTCCACCGCAATGTGGCCAACCTGGCCCCGCCGCAGGACGCCAACTACCTGTCGGTGTTGCAATACGCGGTGGAGGTGCTTCGGGTGCGCCATATTCTGGTCGTGGGACACTACGGTTGCGGCGGCGTCGCCACGGCCGTGGACGGGCATCGCCACGGGCTGATCGATCACTGGCTGCATCCGATCCGCGAGGTGGCCAGCGAACACTGCCGCGAGTTGGAGGCGTTGGACGACAAGGGACGGCACAACCGTTTGTGCGAACTGAACGTGATCCGCCAGGTGCGCAATGTGGCCTCCGATGTGATCGTGCAGGACGCCTGGTCGCGCGGTCAGCCCTTGCAGGTGCATGGCTGGGTCTATTCCCTGTCCAACGGCTTGGTCACCGACCTGGACGCCACTTTGGGCGGGATGGAAGACTACCGCCTGGTCATTCCCCAAGGGTAGGACCCGGAAAAGCCGAGGCCCCACGGCTCAGGTTTAATGGATGAGCGGGCGCGCCCGCCTGAGGGCATCACGTCTTCGCCAGCCGAATCCCTCTTCTCAATTCCGCCGCAAGTGTGTGTAACATGGGGCCTTTCGTCCGTCCGATGATCGAAGTGAGGACGTTTTGTTCAAGCTTAGCCAACCGATACGGATCGGCTGCGTCGCCGGGGCCGTGAGTCTGATAGCCGCAGCCACGGCCCTGGCCGAGCCGGCCATGCCCCAGCCCGCCAAGCCGGTGGACATGCAACGCCTGGCCGGCCGCTGGTTCGAGGTCGCGCGCGTGCCCAACATGGCCGAGCGCGATTGCCCCGTGGCCATGGCCGACTGGGAGCCCCAGCCGGGCGGCAAGTTCAAGGTCACCCAAACCTGCATGAAAAGCGTCGGCGGGCCGCCAGGCCGGGTGATCCACGCCGTCGCCGATCCCCTGGACCCCGGCGCCAACACCAAATGGCGCATGAACTATTTCGGCGGACTGATCCGCCGCGACTATTGGGTGCTCGATTTTGCGCCCGACAACAGTTGGGTGGTGCTGGGCATGTCGGGCGGTAAGCGCTTCGTATGGGTCCTCACCCGCCAGCCTGTTGTGCCCCAGGCCCAGCGCGAACAGTTCGTGCAAAAGATCGCCGCCCTGGGCTATGACGCCAGCCGCGTGGTGTTCCCGGTCGTTCTCGCGGAAGCCACAGGCCCGGAAGGACGCTAAAGCGGCCGCAAGGCCCGTCCGCCGACCCCTGCGGCCAAATTCGCCTGGGAAATGCCAAGGCGTGGGCGTAGGCGAACAGGGGCTATTTTCGCCAGGCCAGCACGATCACCGCCAGCCAGAACAAGGCCGCCGCGATCAGGGCAATGACGATGCCTCGGGCGGTGTTCAGGCCTCGGCGCTTTGCTTCTTCTTCGGAGATCATGTCTTCCGACACCCCGCGTTCGCCCGGCCGGAGCCAGGGCGTTGACTGCGCGATACGGGAACGCGCATTCCCCCCTTGTATTTCCGCGCCAAGCTATACCCGCTGCTTGGAACGGTTTTTATCGCACAGGCCGCCCGGGAAGCGAGCTTCCCCATCGAACCCGGACGCGTTTGATAATTAAGCCACGCCCGACCCCAAAAGCCCAGAGCTTTCATATAGCGCCTGCTTGCACGGCGTTTGAAGGCCGCGCCACGCTGATGATCAAGATGCAGGCGGACAATCGGGCTAGCCTTGTCCGCATGGTTCTGGCGGTCGAAGCCGATGTTGCTTAGCGGGCCGCCACGAGATCGGCGACCTGGCGGCTGAGATCGTCGGTCAGCAGCGGCTTTTCCACAATCTTCACGCCCAGCCGAGCGGCGTCCCGACGGCACCCCTCGTCGGGGTCGCTCGTCACCAGAACAGCCGGCGCCCCGACGCCCCATCCGCCTTCCATCAAGGCGTAAAGTTGCAATCCGTTCAGAGGGGCAAGGCGGTAATCGATGATCAGGCAGGATGCGCCCAGGCAAACGGCGCGTCGGTTAAATAGGTCGGTTTGATCCGAAAAGGCATGAACTTCGTAACCTTCGGCCTCCAGCGAAAACTTGAGGGCGCTGAGCAGGGCGGGATCGTCCTCGACGATCACCACCGAGGGAGAAGATCCTCCGCCGACGGATCCCAAATGGCCGGGAATTTGATTGCTCATCAATTCTAATTAGAGCAGCCCAGGCTGCGTCGCCTTGATCCACCGCAAGCCGCCCACGAAGGTCGTTCAGCCGAACTACGTAGTCTTCCTTAGGCGCCCGCCCTGAATTTTCGGGGGCGCGGGGATTCATTACCCAGGACTCCTGATTTTCAAAGGAGCCCGCCATGCCGTTCGACGCCCCTTTCACGGAAGTCCATGCCCCTGCGCTCTTCGGAAACCCAGAAGGCGGCGCCAGCGGCGTGAAAATCCGCTACGCCCGCGAAGAGGAAATCTTCGGCGAGGGCGAACCGGCTGAATATGTTTATCAGGTCCTGTCCGGAGCGGTGCGCACCTACCGCATCCTGCGCGATGGCCGCCGCCAGATCGATGAGTTCCACTTCGCCGGCGGCTATTTCGGCATGGAGGTTGGATCGGCGCATCGGACCACCGCCGAAGCCATCGGCAATTCCACCGTGCTGGTGGCAAGGCGGGCCACGTTCACCGACATGGCCGACCAGCGCGGCGACGTGGCGCGACAATTGCTCAAGCTGACCATGGAGGGCTCGCAGCGGAGACAGGATCACGTGGTTCTGCTCGGCCGCAAGAGCGCCAGCGAGCGTGTCGTGAGCCTGCTGCTTGACCTGGCCGAGCGTTCCGGCAGTCCCAGCGTGCTGGACGTGCCGATGTCGCGCCAGGACATGGCGGACTATCTGGGCCTGACCATCGAGACGGTTTCCCGCACGCTTACCCAGCTTCAGACCGACGGCATGATCTCGATCCCGACCACGCGCCGGATCGTCCTGCGCAATCGGGCCGCCCTGGCCGACATGATCGAATAGGCGCCGCTGTTCGCCGCGCTTTTCCCGTTCAAACGGCCGAGCCTTGCGCGCCGGCCCATGACTGGAGCCTCATCTTGACCCCATTTCTCTACCTCGTCCTGTTCGGCTTCGCCGTCTTCATGGCGATCGTCGCCTACGCTCAGTTCCAGACCTGGCGTAAGTGAAGGCCGTAACTCGCCACGAACCAACCGTCGCTACGGTCGACGTGACGGGTTCCGCCGAAAAGGCCCGCGTCGCCGACGGCGGGCTGTGTAGCGCCCTGCTGGCGCGCTGCGCCGGCTTGCCGCCAGCGCCCACGGCCATCGCCCATCCCTGCGACGAGGTCTCGATCCTCGCCGCCGTCGAGGCCGCAGCGGCCGGCTTGATCACACCCATTTTGGTGGGTCCGGAACATAAGATCCGCGCGGCGGCGGAGGCCGCAAAGGTCGATATCTCCCCGTTCCGCCTGGCGCCGGCGCCGCATAGCCACGCCGCCGCGGCGCTGGCTGTGGGGCTGGTGCGTTCGGGCGAAGCCTGCTTGCTCATGAAGGGCTCGCTGCATACGGACGAACTGATGCACGAGGTGTTGGTCCCCGACACCGGCTTGCGCACCGGCCGTCTGATCAGCCATGTCTATCTGATGGACGTACCGACCTATCCGCGTCCCCTGCTGATCACCGACGGCGCCGTGAACATCATGCCGAGCTTGGAGGAGAAGCGCGACATTGTGCAGAACGCCATCGATCTGGCGCACGTGCTTGGCATCGCGCGCCCGAAGGTCGCCATCCTCTCCGCCATTGAAACTGTCAATCCACGCATCCCCTCGACGCTGGACGCGGCGGGCCTGTGCAAGATGGCCGACCGGAACCAGATCGTGGGCGGTTTACTGGATGGTCCGTTGGCGATCGATATTGCGATCAGCCCCGAAGCGGCGGCGGAAAAAGGCATTGTCTCCCAGGTCGCGGGCTACGCCGACATACTGGTCGCGCCCGATCTGGTGGCTGGGAACATCCTCGCCAAGCAACTCACCTTCCTGGCCGGCGCCCACGCCGCGGGCGTGGTGCTGGGCGCGTGCGCGCCGATCATCCTGACCAGCCGCGCAGACAGCGAGCGCACCCGCATTTCATCCTGCGCCATGGCTGTGCTGGTCGCGGCCGCCCAGATGGCCAAGCTGCCGCAAGCCCTGGTCGGGGGCTGACATGGCCGATGCGGTGCTGACCCTGAACGCCGGGTCATCGAGCATCAAATTCGCCCTGTTCGAGATCGCTCGGCCGGAGCCGGTCGAGGTTTTCCGTGGCGAGATCAGCGGTATTGGCAGTGCTCTGCCCTGGCTGAATATTTCGGACGCGCAGGGCGGACGAGTGCTTCATCGTGACTGGCCGGACGGCGCCGACCTCAGCCATGAGGCCTTTCTGGATACGCTGCTGGCCTGCGCCCAAGACCGCCTGGGCGGCGATCGCATCGTCGCCTTCGCCCACCGCATCACCCACGGGGGACCGAACTTCGCCGATCCGGTGGACATCAGCCCATCGGTGCTCAAGGCGCTGGACCAGCTCTGTCCGCTGGCGCCGTTGCACCAGCCCCACAACCTGGCGGCGGTGCGAGCCTGCCTGTCGCTCCGGCCCGATGCGCGGCAGATCGCCTGTTTCGACACGGCCTTCCACCGCACCATGCCCGCCGAGGCCACCCGGTTTGCTCTGCCGCCGGAATGGGAAGCCCAAGGCGTTAGGCGCTATGGCTTCCACGGCCTGTCCTATGAGTACATCATCGGCCGCCTGGCCGAGCTCGATCCGTTGGCCGCTCGCGGGCGGGTGATCATGGCCCACCTGGGCAGCGGCGCCAGCCTCTGCGCCGCCCACGCCGGGCGCAGCGTGGACACCACCATGGGCTTCAGCGCTCTGGATGGGTTGGTGATGGGCTCCCGGTGCGGGACGCTCGATCCCGGCGTCCTGCTCTACATGCTGCAGGAGGCGCATCTGGACGGCAAGGCGCTGGAAGATCTGCTCTACCATCGCAGCGGCCTGCTCGGCGTCTCCTGCCTGAGCGGAGACATGCGATTCCTGCTGGACAGCCCCGCGCCGATGGCTAAGGCGGCGGTGGACCTGTTCATATTTCGCCTGTTGCGCGAACTTGGCGGGTTGGCGGCCTCGCTTCAGGGACTGGATGCCCTGGTCTTCACCGCCGGCATCGGCGAACACGCGCCCGCGATCCGGCGCCGGACCTGCGATCGTCTGGCCTGGCTGGGCGTGCGCATCGATCCGGACGCCAATCAGCGGGGCGAGCTGAAGATCAGTCGGGCGGATAGCTCAGTCTCGGTCTGGGTCATTCCCACGGACGAAGAACGAATGCTGGCGCGTCACGCGATCGCCTTGGGCGATCGTGAAATTGATCGGCCGCACCCTCAATCACGATAGGCCAAACCAAGCGATAGGATGGCCTAAGGGCTTGGGGCGGCGCACGATTGAAGCGGCAAACGGGCTGGAGACCGGACGCCGTTGCACCCGCCAAGGCTGCGAGCGGAGAAAACCTACCGTCAGATCCAGCACGCTAGAGCACGATGGGTTTAGGCGGAATCGCCTAAACGCTGAATCGTGCTCTAGGTTCGAATATGTAGAGCCGGATTCAGACTTCGAGAGAAGTCATCCGGCTCTAGTGCGGAACATAGGTTCGCAGGCCTGGATAATCCTGTGCGAGATCCTTCGTGCTGGTGGTCACCGAAGGGGCGCCGCTGCGATATTTTCGCCAAGCGTCGTTTCGGGCCGCTTCCGAGGCGTAGGCGGCGGCCTTTGCAGGCGGTATGCCAATTCGGGGTCGATGCTGCGTAGGGGCGGCGTGAACGACGACCGGGCCCTTGCTGTTTTGGTCGGTGTGGGCCCCGCCATTATCCTGGGCGGTCTGGGCCAAGGCCGTAGACGCGGCGAAGGCCAAGCCCAGGGCGCCTGCGGTCAAGAGCACCGCTCGACACCCAAGCTGTCGGGAAGTTTGGCGGGTCATCGTTGGCGCTCCGTTTGATGCGACCTTGCGCGCTACACTACCCGGCGATCAACGGACGGCCTTGACGCAGATCAACCGACCCGCGCCGTAAACGGTTGTGGCGCTTCAACTCTCGCTTAAGTCCAAAAGGCCGTCGGATGGTCGGATGGCCATGCGGCGATCCCATCATGCTCCGAGCGGGGCCAACCCCACGGCCTTATCACGCCTCCAAGGGCGTGGTTCGCCTCGTGAGCAAGAACGAAGCCCTGATTTACGCCCCGAACAAGATTCGAGTGAACTCCATCCACCCGGGCTTCATTTAGATCCCCATCGCCGAGCCGGACGATATCGCCAGGGGCGTCGTCTACCTGGCATCGGACGAGGCCGAGTTCATCACCGGCTCGGAGCTGGTGATCGACGGCGGTTATACCGCCAGGCCGCCCCCTTGCCTCTGGAACGAATGCCGAACAGAATGGCGCGGTGGAAGTTCTTGCTCTTGTCGCCCTGTCCCGCCCTCAGACCACTGGCGCCGTGACGCGTGGCGCCGCGCGGCTGATGGTCGCCCTGGGCTATGCGCCGCTGCTCGAGGTGGGCCTGCCCAATGGGCGACGCGCCGATGTCATGGCCCTGGGGCCCAGGGGTCAGATCGCCATCTGCGAGGTGAAGTCGGGCCTTGAGGACTTCCGCGCCGACCGCAAGTGGCATGAGTACGCGCCCTATTGCGACACCTTCTATTTCGCCGTGGCGCCGGAGTTCCCGCGCGATATTCTGCCGGACGAACCGGGCCTGATCGTGGCTGACGGCTTTGGCGGAGCCATCGTGCGGCCCAGCCCCGAGGAAGCCCTCGCGCCGGCCCGGCGCAAGGCCTTGACCCTCAGCTTCGCCCGGTTGGCGACGCTGCGGGCGGGGGAAATCTAGGCCTTCGCGCGCAGGCGCGGAATTTTGGGAACCACAAAGATCACAAAGAACACGAAGGAAACACCAAGCTCTTGGTGGTCTTCGTGATCTTCGTGGTTCAAATTCTTCGACGCCGCCGCCACGCGACCAAGAGCCGATCATGACAAACAGCCAAGGGAATCCCAAGGTAGACGCCTTCCTCGACAGCGCCCAAAAGTGGCGGGAGGAATACAAGGCCTTGCGGACGATCGTTCTGGCCAGCGGCCTGACGGAGGACCTCAAGTGGGGTGTTCCCTGCTACGCGTTGGATAACAAGAACATCGTTTTAATTCATGGGTTTAAGGACTATTGCGCCTTGCTGTTCTTCAAGGGCGCCCTGCTGGAGGACCCCCACGGCGTGCTGATCCAGCAGACCCAGAATGTGCAGGCCGCGCGCCAGATCCGGTTCACCGGCATTCAGGACGTCCTCAAGAAGCAGGCCGTGGTGAAAGATTATATTCAACAGGCCGTCGAAATCGAAAAATCCGGCGCGAAGGTGAGCTTCAAGAACGCCGAAGACTTCAGCACGCCCGAAGAATTTCAAAGCCGATTGGATGAAACGCCGGCCTTGAAAGCCGCCTTCCAGACCCTGACGCCGGGACGGCAAAGGGCTTACAAGCTGCACTTCTCGTCGGCCAAGCAATCCAAGACCCGGCAGGCGCGGATCGAGCAATGCATCCCGCGAATTCTGGCTGGCAAGGGATTGGACGATTAGAGCCGGATGACTTCTCTCGAAGTCTGAATCCGGCTCTACATATTTGAATCTCGAGCACGATTCAGCGTTTAGGCGATTCCACCTAAACCCATCGCGCTCAAGAGCTTCAAGATGAAGCCGTCGGGCTCTATGCCGCGTTCATCAGGGGTCGCAGGCGCTCCAGCACCTCGGGCGCGCGCGCCAGCTCGGCGCGAGTGGCGGGCTCGCGGGCCAGCTTGAGAGCGGCGGCCTTGGCCCTGTCCGCCGCCGGGCCGATCGGGGCGGCCTCGCCCAGGGCCAGGCGAAGCAACAGACCCAACCGCTGCATCGGGCCGGTGGGCGAGTGCAGGATCTGATCGATCAGGCGGGCGTCGGCCTCGATCAGGCCGCCGATATCGCCAAGACGCCGCACGATCAGCTGGCGGTCGGCCTCGCCGACGCCAACGCGCGCCACCGCGCGCTGCAGATCGGCCAGGGTCGCCAGGCGCTGGCCGGGTGGGTCGCGCGCCTCGCGCAGCTCCTTCTCGAAGCGTAGGGCCGTGACCGCGCCGACCAGCCATTGGCCGGCCTGACGCTTATTGGTGGGGCCGGTGACATTCTCGGCGATGCGCACCAGGGCGCGAACCTCCTCCGGAGCGTCCTCGGCCTTGGCTAAGGCGGAGGCGATGAATTCGGCGCCGACCAGCATGCGTGAACGCTCGATGAAGGCCTCGCGCACGTCCTCCTGGGGCAGCATCTTCCCGCCTGCGGCGGTCAGCGTCATGGCCAGGGCGCGGAGCACGTCGATCTCGGCCTGGGCGTCGGTCGGCCGCAGGCGCCGCACGGCTCTGATCTCGGCCAGCACCTTGCGCCCGATCGCGATGTGCACGCTCTGGAAGTAGTCGCCTTCCATCCAGCGCGATAGCCGTTCCGCCGACCCGGTCAGGCGCGGCATCATCCGCGCCACCGTGGGATCGGCCGTGGCCATCATGTCTACGATCGGTCCGGCGGCCAGCCGCGTCATGGCTGTCAGGCTTCCGCCTAGATCCAGGTCCGGGCCGAGCAGCTCGGACATGCCCAGAGGCGAGCCCATGATCTCGCCCAAAGGCTGTTCCAGCACTTCGAAGGCCAGCTTGCGCAATTTGGGCTCGGCGGGCGCCGCATCGGCCAGATCGAGCAATCGGTCGATCTTGGCGCTCCAACTCTTGGCGTCGGCCAAATAGGCCGCCACCCCGCCGCCGAGTTTGTAGGCCGGCTCCGCATCCTCGGCCACGCGTCGGCAGGCCCCGGCGAAACTGCTCTTTTCGAAGCGGGCCAGGGCGCCGCGTCGGCCGTCCTTGATCAGCCGGCTAATGGCCCGTTCGATCAGGCCATTGAAGGTGCGAATGACCTCGTGCACGGACAAGCCGCGCGCCTGGGCCTCGGGAATGGCGATTTTTTGCACCGCGTGCTGCAGATCCGTGCCGCTGGCTTCCAGCTTCTCGGCCAGATCGGGGCGGTGCAGCAACTCGAAGGCGGTGGCCTTGTTGCGCCCAAGCCAACCTTCGAGCAGACGCGCGATCCTCTGGCGGGCGTGCACGCTATAAAGGTCCTGCGGCGCCACGCAGGGCGGGCCGGCGTCCTCCGTCGGGGTCTTGGAGCGGCGCTTTTCGGGCGCGCCCTTGGCCAGGATCGTCACCGAACGATAATCGCCCGTGTCCGGGTCACGCGTCTCCTTGGACACGCGCACCGCCCCATCCGGGGCCGCAATCAGGAACTGCTCGGCGAACTCCAGCGCGTGAGCCCGGTTTTCTGTGGCCAGCTCCAAAGCCATTGATGAGGCAGGGTTGCGCCGCACGAACACTTCAAAGTGAATCTGTTGCTCGTCCATGGCTCGGCCGCGGTCTCTCGTCGGCGGCAATTTGCGACCTTTAAGCTTAACATGGCGTTGAGAGACCAGCGTGATCCGAAGGACCGGATTGCCTTGATACGGCCCAACCCAGAGCTTAGGTGAAGGCGAAGAACGCTGCGCAAAGGCGAATGATGGCGAAGATTACCCTGGTCGACGACGATGAAAACATCGTCGCTTCGATTTCCATGGCGCTGGAAAGCCATGGCCATACGGTCAAAGCCTACTACGACGGCGCTTCTGGTCTACAGGCCCTCGAGAGCGACCCGCCCGATCTGGCGATCCTCGACGTGAAGATGCCCCGCATGGACGGGATGGAGGTGCTGCGCCGCCTGCGGCAAAGCACGGCCCTGCCGGTGATCATCCTCACCTCCAAGGACGAGGAAATCGACGAAATCCTCGGCTTCAACCTTGGGGCGGATGACTACATTCACAAGCCCTTCAGCCAGCGGCTGCTGATCGAACGGGTCAAGGCGGTGCTTCGCCGCGCCGGCGCGGCAGCGGAGGACGAAGCCCAGACCCCCGCCTCGGCGGCGGCGGCCAGCGCGCGTGCGATCAAGCGCGGCAAGCTGACCATGGACCCGGAGCGGCATGACTGCCTGTGGGAAGGTAAGCCGGTGAAGCTGACGGTCACCGAGTTTCTGCTGCTGCAGGCGCTGGCCCAGCGCCCAGGGTTCGTCAAGAGTCGGGACAATCTGATGGATGCGGCCTATGAGGATCAGGTTTATGTCGACGACCGCACCATCGACAGCCACGTCAAGCGCATGCGCAAGAAGTTCCGCCAGACGGATCCCAACTTCGACGCGATAGAGACCCTTTATGGCGTCGGATACCGCTATCGCGAATCCTGAACACGACGCCGAGCACGGCGCCGCCCCGGCCTGGACCGGGGCCCGGAAACGCGGCCGCCAGGAGACCCCGCGTGAGCGCCGCCTGTGGCGGCCGGGCTCGCGCCTCGGCCGGCTGATCGTTGGCCTCAACCTCTTGGGCCTGGCGATCCTGATCGTCGGCGCCCTGGTGCTCAACGAGTTCCGGCGCAATCTGGTGGAGGCGCGCCAGGACAGCCTGCGGGTGCAGGGCGAACTGATGGCCAATGTCATCGCCGAATTCGCGACCATGGGTTCGCCCGAGCCCATGCTTGAGCAGCAGCGCGCCACCGACCTGCTCGAAGCCTTGTCCATCCCCCTTTCCCAGAGGGTGCGCCTGTTCGACGCCCACGGCGGTCTGATCGCCGATTCCTATCTGATCGCCGACCGGGTGGAGGAACGCCCTCTTCCGCCGGCCCACAAGCGCGGGGCATGGAGTCTGCCCTGGCCGCATTCCCCCACAGCGCCCAGTCCCCAGGCCCAGGCCCAGGCCAGGTCGGCGCTGAACAAGGAGGTCTCCGAAGCGCTGCAGGGCGAGCGGATCAGCGACATCCGCATCAGTCCCAACGGCGAGCAGGTGGTGTCGGTCTCGCTGCCGATCCAAAACGTCAATGCGGTGCTGGGCGTGCTGACCTTGGAGGCCGGCGACATCGACGCCACCATCGCCGCCCAACGCCTGGCGATCTTGCCCTTCGTGTTGGTGGCCCTGTGCGCCACCTTGATCTCCTCGCTCCTGCTCAGCCGGCTGATCGCCGCGCCGGTGCTGCGACTGGCCTCGGCGGCCGACCGCGTGCGCCTGTCGCGGGCGCGCTCCATCTCCCTGCCGGAGGTGGCCCGGCGCGATGACGAGCTGGGCGATCTGGCGCGCTCGCTGGAGAGCATGACCGAAACCCTGTCGGAGCGGATGGACGCCATTGAGCGCTTCGCCGCGGATGTCGCGCACGAGATCCGCAATCCCCTGACCTCCATCCGTTCGGCGGTGGACACCTTGCCGCTGGTGACCGAACAGGCCGCGCGCGAGCGGCTGCTGAGTATCCTGCACCAGGACATTACCCGGTTGGACCGGCTGGTCACCGACATCTCCAACGCCTCGCGGCTGGATGCGGAGCTTTCGCGCGAGACCCCCCGCCCCCTCGATCTGGGTCGGCTGCTCAAGGACATCAGCGGCCTGTATAACGAGACCGGGCGCGGCGGAGCGGTGGTGCGCTACATCGAGCCGGACGGCCTGGACCCCATGCTGGTGGTCGGCCTGGAAGGATCCCTGGGCCAGGTGTTCCGCAATCTGATCGACAATGCGCGCTCGTTCAGCGCGCCGGACGGCGAGGTGCGGGTGAGCCTATGGCGCGCCGGGCGCGAGGTGCGCGCCGCGGTGGAGGACGATGGCCCCGGCGTGCCGGACGAGAATCTGGAGACCGTCTTCCAGCGATTCTACACCTCAAGGCCCAAGGGGACGGCCTTCGGCTCCAATTCGGGCTTGGGCCTGTCCATCGCGCGTCAAATCGTCGCCGCATATCGGGGCCGCATCTGGGCGGAAAACCGTAAGGGCGCCGCCGGCGAGACCCTCGGAGCTCGTTTTGTGGTCAGCCTGCCTGAATCGAGGCCGGACTCGCGCCCATGATCATGCACGCCGGACTGCTCTGCCTCCACCACGCGGGACGCTGGCTCGGCGCCCTGGTTCAGGGTCCGTCCGGGTCGGGCAAGAGCGATCTGGCCCTGCGGGCCACCGCGCTGGGCCTGGTGGTGGCATCGGACGACCAAACCCTTGTCTGGGTTTGTGAAAACAAGCTCTACGGCGCTTGTCCGGTTCCGATCGCGGGCCTGATCGAAGCCCGGGGTCTGGGGGTGCTGAGTCTGCCCGCCACCCGCAGCCTGGCCCGGATTCGTCTGATCGTCGATTGCCGCCCATCCGATGAGGCGATAGAGCGCATGCCCGATCCGGAGCGCCATTCCGTTCTAGGCATTGAACTTTTCGTGCTGCGTCTGCACGCGCTGGAGCCGTCGGCGCCCATAAAACTCCGCTGGGCGTTGAGTCGGCTTGGAGCGGAGCCCTAAGCGTCGTATCAAGCGGCGGCGGCGAAGGCCGACTCGGGAGACCCCGGTGGAAGACTGCGTATGATTGGGCTCGTGATCGTCACCCACGGGCGTCTCGCCGAAGAATTCGTCCTGGCCATGGAACATGTTGTCGGCCCTCAGCCGGCGGTGCGTGCTATCTGCATCGGGCCAGAGGACGACATGGAGAAGCGGCGGCGCGACATTCTGGACGCGGCCGAGACCGTGGACTCCGGGCAAGGCGTGATCCTGCTGACCGACATGTTCGGGGGCACGCCCTCGAACCTGGCCATCTCGGTGATGGAGCAGACCCGTGCGGAGGTGATCGCGGGACTGAACCTGCCCATGCTGATCAAGCTGGCCAGCGTGCGCGGTCGCGAGGATCTGCACACCTGCGTGGCCTATGCCCAAGAGGCCGGACGCAAGTACATCTCGGTGGCGTCCTACGTCCTGGCTGGCGAAAAATGACGGTCAACCGCACCGTCGACATCTGCAACGCCCGCGGGCTGCACGCCAGGGCCTCCGCCAAGTTCGTGAAACTGGCTTCCACCTTCGACGCGGAGGTCAAGGTCAGTCGCGATGGCCAGACGGTAGACGCTCGCTCGATCATGGGTCTTATGATGCTGGCGGCGGGTCCTGGATGCGAAATCCAGATCGCCGCCGAGGGTCCCGAGGCCGAAAGCGCGGTCGCGGCCTTGGTCGAGCTGGTCGAAGGCCGTTTCGACGAAGACCACTGAAAGCAGGGCCATGGGCGAGATCGCCACGCCGGACAGCCGCGACGCCCGGGAGATCGAACTTAAGTTCGAACTGAAGCCCGAGGCCCTGGACCGCTTGGAGGAGCGCCTGACCGTTCGCGCCGGCGCGCCCAAGCCCAAGCCCGCCCAGACCTTGGTGTCCATCTACTATGACACCGCCAAGTTCGTTCTGCAGAAGTCGGGCTTGACGCTGCGCGTGCGCGAGGATGGCAAGCGGCGCATCCAGACCCTCAAGACCGAGGGCGACGGCCTGTTCACCCGCGGGGAATGGGAGCACGACCTTGCCAAGGGCGAGGCCCTGAACCTGGACGCCTTGCAAGCCACACCCTTCGCCAGCCTGCCCGCCCAGATCGGCCTTGAGCTGAAACCGATCTTCACCACCCGCATGAAGCGGGCCAAGCGCCTGATCCGCGAACCGGCCGGCGAAGTGGAGGCGGCGCTGGACCGCGGGCAGATCGAGGCTGAAGGTCGCACCGAGGCCGTGTGCGAGCTGGAGCTGGAGCTAAAGACGGGCCGTTCCGAGGCCCTGTTCGGGCTGGCGCGGCGGCTGGCCGAGACCGAGGCGCTGCGGCTGAGTTTCGTAACCAAGGCGGAACGGGGGTTCCGCCTCCTGGCCGATACCGCGCCGGGCGCCGCGCCGGGCGAGCCGCCGCAGCTCAAGCGAAGCATGACGACGGCCCAGGCCTTTACCGCAATCGGCGCGCGCGGTCTGCGCCAGCTCACCGCCAACGCCGCGGTGCTGCGCACCCTGCGCCGGCCCGAGGCCGTGCACCAGACGCGGGTGGCCATCCGCCGCCTGCGCACCGCCTTCAAGCTGTTCGAGCCGGTGGTGCGCGACCCGGACTTCGAGCGGATCGCCACGGAATTGCAATGGCTGGCGAGTGAGCTGGACCAGGCCCGCGACCTGGATGTGATGATCGCCGACACCTTCCTGCCGGCCGCCAACCGTTTCGAGGATCAGGACGGCATGGCCGAACTGGGCAAGCGCTTGCATGGCAGTCGAAGCAAGGCCTACGACCGCGCGCTGAAGGCCCTGGACAGTCCGCGCTTCCTGGCCCTGACGCTCGACCTGGCCGCCTGGCTCGACAGTGGGGCGTGGCGCGATCCGGCTGGACCACAATACGACGTGCGCGCCGGCGCGCCGGTCACGCAATTCGCCGAGGCGGCGCTGGACCGACTGCGCCGGCAGATCAAGCGGCGGGGCAAGGATCTGAAGGCCTTGAGTCCGGAGCTGCGCCACCATCTGCGCATCCGCGTCAAACGACTGCGCTACGCCCTGGAGTTCTTCGGCGATCTCTATGGCCACATCCATGGTCGCCGACGGTTCGCCTCGGTGCTCAAGCGCCTGCAGGACTGTCTGGGCGCGCTCAACGACCTGGAGGTGGCGCGCCATCAGGGCCTGGTCCTGGCCGAGGGCGGCGGCCGCGCGGCCGGCGACAGCGCCGCGGAAGGCGCGCGCCAGGCCTTCGCCGCCGGCCTGATGATCGGCGCCCGCGTCCGCGGCCAAAAGTCTCTGATCGACCGGGCCGCCCGCCTCTACGACAAACTGGCCGCCGCGGAGCCGTTCTGGCGAGGCTGAATCATTCCGCTCGGCTCGCCGAATCGCGAGCTGAACGCCGCGATTGGCTGTAGCCCTCAGGCCGTCGCCGCCCTCTGTAGCTCAAGCAGTTCCTCGATCCCCCCGCGCGCCAAATCGAACAACGCCTCGAACTCGGTGCGGGTAAAGCCGCGCTTTTCGCCGGTGGCCTGGATTTCCACGATGTCGCCCTTGCCGGTCAGGACGAAGTTGGAATCGGCCTCGGCGCTTGAATCCTCTTCGTAGTCCAGGTCCAGCACCGGCACGCCATCGCATACCCCGCAGGACACCGCCGCCACCTGGTCCAGGATCGGATCGGTCTTGAGCACGCCCTCGGTCAAGAGGTAGCGGGTCGCCAGGCGCAGGGCGACCCAGGCGCCGGTGATGGCGGCCGTGCGCGTGCCACCGTCCGCCTGCACCACGTCACAGTCGATGGTGATCTGCCGCTCGCCCAGCGCCTTCAGGTCGACAATGGCGCGCATGGATCGCCCGATCAGGCGCTGAATCTCCTGGGTGCGGCCCGATTGCTTGCCGGCGGCCGCCTCGCGCCGGCCCCGCGTGTGGGTCGCGCGCGGCAGCATGCCGTACTCGGCGGTGACCCAGCCCTGGCCCTTGCCGCGCAGGAAACCGGGCACGCTTTCCTCCAGGCTGGCGGTCACCAGCACCTTGGTGTGGCCGAAGGAGACCAGGCACGAACCCTCCGCATAGCGGTTGACCTTCACCTCCAGCGAGACGGGGCGAAGCTGGGCGGAGTCGCGTTGGGATGGTCGCATGATGGTCTTGGTCTCTCTGCATTGGAACGCGCCGCTTGCGCACGCGGAGGCGGCGCTTATCCTAAATGCCGACGACGACGTCCATGCCCAGTTTCTGGGCCAGTATCCGCGGAGCGCCCCAAGGCAGCATGCCAAGCTTCATCTCTCCAGGCGCGTCAGCCATAGGCCCCACCCTGGGCCAGCTCGACGAACGGGCGCGGGACATCTTCCGCCGTATCGTGGAAAGCTATCTGGAGACCGGCGATCCGGTGGGTTCGCGCACCATCTCGCGCGGAGGCGTGGCCCTGTCGCCGGCCTCCATCCGCAACACCATGCAGGACCTGGCCCAGCTCGGTCTTCTGGGCGCGTCCCATTCCAGCGCCGGGCGCATGCCCACGCACATGGGCCTGCGCCTGTTCGTCGACGGCCTCCTGGAGGTGGGCGATATCGGCGATGACGAGCGCACGCTGATCGAGACGCGCCTGGCCGGGCGCGGGCGAAATATGCAGGAGGCTCTGGACGAGGCCTCCTCGCTGCTGTCGGGCCTGGCCGGCGGCGCCGGGGTGGTCGTGGCTCCGGTGCGCGACGCGGGGGTCAAGCACGTGGAGTTTGTGGCGCTCGGTCCCGACCAGGCCCTGGCGGTGATGGTGTTCGACGATGGCCAGGTCGAGAACCGCCTGATGAACCTGGCGGCGGGCATAACACCCTCCGCCCTGCAGGAAGCCTCCAATTTCCTCAATTCGCGCATCGCCGGCCATACGCTTTTGGAAGCGAAGGCCGAAATCCGCACTGAATTGGATATGGCCAAGCAGGCCCTGAACGAGACCGCCGCGCGGCTTGTCGAGGACGGACTGGCGGCCTGGAGCGGGGGCGAGGATACGGACCGGGCCCTGATCGTGCGCGGCCGCGCCAATCTGCTGCAGGACCGCGGCGCGCTGGAGGACCTGGAGCGCGTGCGCATGCTGTTCGACGATCTCGAGCAGAAAGAACAGTTGATCGGATTGCTCGACAATGTGCGCGAGGCCGAGGGCGTGCGCATCTTTATCGGCGCCGAGACAAGGCTTTTCTCCCTTTCGGGTTCCGCTCTGATCGCGGCGCCCTATATGAACGGCCGACAGAGGGTGGTCGGAGCGATCGGCGTGATCGGGCCCGCCCGCTTGAACTATGCCCGCATTATTCCGTTGGTGGATTACACCGCCCGGGTGCTGGGACGACTGCTCGAGACCTGAGAAGGACTGCAAGACCATGACCGACGAATTCGCGCCGGACGAAACCGAGGCCCCTGAAGACGCCGACGAGGCGCTGGAAGCGCTGAAGGCCGAGAACGCCGCTCTGCGCGACCAGGCGCTGCGCTATGCCGCCGACGCCGAGAACACCAAGCGCCGCGCCGAGCGCGAGGCCAACGACGCGCGCGCCTTCGCCATCCAGAAATTCGCCCGCGATCTGCTCGGCGTGGCCGACAACCTGGCCCGCGCCCTGCAACACGCCCCGCTGCAGGATGTGGACCCGGCGGTGAAGAACTTCGTGCTCGGCATCGAGCTGACCGACAAGGAGCTGACCGGCGCGTTCGAGCGCAACGGCCTGAAGAAGATCGATCCGGCCAAGGGCTCGAAGTTCGATCCCCATGTGCACCAGGCTATGATGGAGCAGGAGGCGCCGGACGTGGAGCCGGGCGCGGTGGTCCAGGCGGTGCAGGCCGGCTATGAGCTCTACGGCCGCGTGGTGCGTCCGGCCATGGTGGTGGTGGCCGCCAAGACCGCCGGCGCCAAACCGGCGGGCGGCTATGCGGCGGCTGAGGAATCCGGCGGCGGGGCGGTGGATACGAAGGCCTGATGCGTCACGCTCCCTTCCCCCATCAAGGGGGAAGGAACGTTCAATTCTAAAACCGCCGCACCGCTCCGTCGATTGCATGGCGAGTCTGCTTTCGAAGGCTCCGGCCCTGTCAAGGATGGCCGAAGGCCACCGCTGCGCGGCGAGGCGTAGCCTCGTCCTTGACTGGACCGGAGCCTCGAAAAATCATTCCATCATGCGAATAACGGCGGGGAATGAGCATTGCCCCCTCAACCGCCCACCCCGGCGAGAGGCCGGGGCCCAGATCGTGGGCCCTGAGGTTGGACGGCGGCTCGGTGCGAAGGTTCATTCGAGGTCAGAAGAACCGGTCGTCCTGCTCGTAGATCGCATCCGTCACCGAGAACACCTGTGCGGCGTGCCTATTACGTCATCCCGGGCCATAGCAGTCCCCGAAAGGGCTTTGCCAGAGAAGGGTCTGTCGGATGCGTCGATAACCATCAAGGCGGGGCGACCGTCAGGTTGTTGCCGATGAAGAAGAGAAATGGCTAGGCGATCGTCCGCTGAAGCGATGTCTTCCCAACTACCCAAGATCAGGTCCAGGTTGGCGCCGGCGTCTTCCAGATGCCCTACCGTCCAGTGCATCCAGTACGCCGCGATCGACCGGTCCGCGCTGTGAACCATTCCCCAAACACAACGACTCAGGTTGCCACAGCAATCGCAATGGCCTGAGCTTTCTCCAACGGCCTCTACGCGCAAACTCGTGTGTTGGGCGGTCAAGATGCGCACGCCAGACACTCCGGATCGGCGCTCAACCGCACCGTCCGGCTTTCCCCGTCCAGGGCGTCGTAGAGCCATAGGCGGCCCTCCAGCGGCTGGCCCGCCCCGGTGATCCACTTGACCGCCTCGAGCGCCATCATCGAGCCGATCACCCCGGCCAGGGCGCCGACCACGCCGACCATGGCGCAGGTTTCCGCGTCCGGCGGGATGTTGGGTACAAGGCAGCGGTAGCAAGGCAGGCGCTGCGCCAACGGCTTCCCCCGCGTGAGCCCGGCCGCGAACAGGCTCACCTGGCCGCTCCAGCGGCCGATGGCGCCGGAGATCAGCGGCTTGCCTTCGGACAGGCAGGCGGCGTTGACGGCGAAGCGGGTGGAAAAATCGTCGGTGCCGTCCAAGATGAGATCATAGGGCGCCACGAGCTCGCCCGCATTGGCCTCGCTTAGGGCCGCCGCCAGGGGGACGATGCGGATGTCCGCGTTGAGCGCGGCCAGATGTTCGGCCGCCGCTTGCGTCTTGGGCCGTCCGATGTCGGCTGTGGCGTAGAGCACCTGCCGCTGTAGATTGGACAGGGCCACCGTGTCGGGATCGACGATGCCGATCCGGCCCACCCCGGCGGCGGCTAGGTACAGGGCCGCCGGCGCGCCCAGTCCGCCCGCGCCCACGATCAGCACCTTGGCCGCTTTCAGCTTCTGCTGGCCCGGCCCGCCAATCTCGCGCAGCACCAGATGGCGGGCATAGCGTTCGACTTCGGATTCGCTGAACACCATCAGGCCTCGCCGGCGTAGCGTTCGGCGCGGGCCTGGCGGATCGCATCCTGCAGCTTGCGCCCGAAGTCGGCGCGCTCTTGCGGACCGAGTTGGCGCGCCAGGATCAGGCTGCGGCCCGACAGGGCCAGGCGCACCCGCGCCTCCTCGTTGTCACCGTCCAGCTCAACGCGGGTGAAGGCGGTGGGCGAGCGCCACACCGTGCGCCGCGCCGCGCCGAACTCGTGAATCACCTGCACTTCGTCAGCCGATACCCGCACCCGCTCGGCCTGGCGGCCCTGACGATAGTTGGCGCGGAAAGCCAGGGTCACGGCCACGAAGTCCAGGCCGAGAAAGATGGGGATTGGCGCGGCCTTGAACGCCAAGACCATCAACAGCGCGGTGGCCAGGTTCATGAAGGCCAGACCGCCCAACAGCACATAAAGCCCGGCCTTGGGCAGGGACCGGTTGGGCGTGAGCACGGCGTCCATGTGCAGCGGGGCGTCCATCGGGCCAACTTAACCCATCGCGGCTGCGTGCGGGATCGGATTGTCGTGCGGGACCCCGCCCGAGGTCGTGAATAGAAACGATCTATAGAACAAAGAAAAACTATCGATTGGATTTTTAGGCCCCCACACCCTAACTGTCCTGGAAGCGGCCCTCCCTGGCCGCCCCATGAATAGGAGTTTCCGTATGTTGACCGTTGGCGACAAGCTGCCCGACTTCAAGATCGTCGGCGTGAAGCCCAAGTTCAATCGCCACGAGGAGAACGGGGTCAGCGCCTTCGAGCCTGTCACCCAGGACAGCTTCGCGGGCAAGTGGAAGGTGATCTTTTTCTATCCCAAGGATTTCACCTTCGTCTGCCCGACGGAGATTGTGGCCTTCGCCTCGCTCGCGCGTGAATTCGAGGACCGCGACGCCGTGGTGCTGGGCGGATCGACCGACAACGAGCACTCCAAGCTCGGCTGGCGGCGCGAGCATCCGGACCTGAACAGCCTGCCGATCTGGCAGTTCGCCGACAGCGGAGGCCGCTTCTCCCGCGACCTGGGCGTGCTCAATGAGGAGGAAGGCGTGGCCTACCGCGCGACCTTCGTGGTGGACCCGACCAATGTGATCCAGCACGTCTATGTCACCAACCTCAACGTCGGCCGCAATCCGCAGGACACCCTGCGCGTGCTGGACGCCCTGCAGACCGACGAACTGTGCCCCTGCAACCGCCAGGTCGGCGGTGAAACCCTCGCGGCCTAGCCTGGCCTAGGCCGCAGCCCCGGAACGGCGACCCTCCCCCCCGGCCGTTCCGGGGACCCCATTTGCATAAGATGTTCGCCCCGAAGGAGGCGCGTCCCATGTCCATCGACGCCTTGAGAGATGTCCTGCCCGGCTACGCCAAGGACCTGAGCCTGAACCTGTCGTCCCTGGCCAGCGAGACCCTGCTGAACGACCAGCAGAAATGGGGCGCCTTCCTGGCCAGCGCCTGGGCCGTGGGCGAGCCGCAGACCGTGCGGGCCATCGCGGCGGCGGCCACGGCCGCCGGGCTTTCGCCCGAGGCGGCGACCGCCGCCAAGGCGGCGGCGGCGATCATGGGCATGAACAACGTCTACTACCGGGCGCTGCACCTGCTGCACAATCCGGAGTACCGCACCTTGCCCGCGCGCCTGCGCATGAACGTCATCGCCAATCCCGGCGCGGACAAGACCGACTTCGAGCTGTGGTGCGTGGCGGTGTCGGCCATCAACGGCTGTGGCGCCTGCCTGGATTCCCATGAGGAGGAGCTGAAAAAGCGCGGCGTGCCCGCCGCCCAGATCCAATGCGCCCTGCGCATCGGCGCGGTGGTCAACGCCGTCTCGCGCGTACTGGCGGCCGAGGCGGCCGGCGCGTAGCGCTTTTTAGTTTAACCACAAAGATCACGAAGAACACGAAGGAAGCGCCGCGCTCTTGGTGGTCTTCGTGATCTTCGTGGTTCAATTCTTCCCTTTTTCGCTGCGCGAAGGGTTCAAACCGCCTCGAACACCATTGGCCCGCCCCAGAACGCCTCCACCAGGCCTTTCTGGGGACCGGGCTGGCCCGTGGTGAGAAAACGGCGCAGGCCGCGCGATCCGATGTCATACTCCGGGTGGCTCGCCAGATAGCGCTCCAGGGCGTCGGCCGTGGCGCCCGGCTGGTGGATCAGGGCGGCGCCATCGGGCAAGACGGCGCGAAACAGGTCGCCGGCCAGTTCGTAGTGGGTGCAGCCAAGGATGAAGCGGTCGGGCGGCCGGCCCACGCGGCGGGTCAGATTGTCCGCGTGGCTGAGGATCGCCGCACACAAGATGTCGGCCGAGGCTCCGCCCTCGATCAGCTGCGCCAATTCCGGGCAGGGCTCGACGAACACGGCCAGGTCGCCCCGCCGCTTGTCAATCTCGATCTCATAGACGCGGCTGGCCGCCGTTTGCGGCGTGCAGAACACCCCTAGGGTCTCCAGCGCCTCAGCCTTTTCCGGCGGGCGCTCCGGCTCCTGGGTCCAGGGCAGGCCGGTGGCGGCCTCGATGGTCGGCACGATGATGCCCAGGATATTGGTCGGCCGATCGCGCTGACGGCGAAGCTGGGGCAGCCAGGTCTGCTGCAGGCGGCGCAGGGCGATGGCCGAGGCGGTGTTGCAGCCCAGGACCACCAGATCCGCGCCCGCGTCGAACAGGCGCTGGCATCCTTGCCGGGTCAGGTCGACGATCCGTTCGCCCGGCAGGCGGCCGTAAGGCGTGTGGGCCTGGTCAGCCAGATAGACCAAGTCAGCCGTGGGAAACCGCTCCACCAGAGCCCGGTGGATCGACAGTCCGCCGACCCCAGAATCGAACACGCCGATCGCCATGGCGCCGGGCTTTAGACTGCGGCGAGCTCCGCGTCCATCCGTCGCTCAAGACGCCATTGCCACAGGCAGATGGCGGGCGTGACCAGCAGCTCCATGACGAAGGCCAGTTGCATGGGCAGGTCGGGCGCCCCCACGCGCGCCAGGCTGACCAGCCGACCCAGCCCGCCCACGAACACCAGGACGGTCAGCAGCCGCACCCGGGCGCCTTGCCGCTCGATGGTCGGGATCGCCTGCCAGAAAGCCAGGCCGATGGCCAGCAACAGGCCGGACAGATAGCTGAAGTGGCTGTCGATGGAGGCGTCGGCCGCGCCATGGCCCGCGAAGCCCGGCCCGGCCAGCACCCCCGCCAGCCCCGCGCCCACGGGTACGAGGCCGGCCAGGGCGATCACGATCTGCAGAGGCAGCTTGGAGGGGAGGGGCGGATGGGTGGGCATTGCAGCGGCGCTCATGGGCCTTAAACGGGTGGGAGGGGCGGGTAGATCACTCCCCCCATCCGCTCGCCCCGGCGAAGGCCGGGGTCCAGATCATAAGGCCCCGGCCTCAACAATTGAGCGTCTCGTTGAGGTCAGCCCAATCCGGATTCATCTCCTCGATCAGCCTCAACTTCCAAACCCTGCGCCATTCCTTGATCTGCCGCTCGCGCCGGAAGGCTGTCTCGCGTTCGTCGTGAACCTCGCACCAGACCAGGAGATCGCAGCCGTACTTGGTGGTGAATCCGGGACGAGCCTTGCTCTTATGCTGCCAGACCCGGCCAGGAAGATCGTCGGTGTGGCCGACATAGAGCGTCCCATTGCGGCCGCTGGCCATGATGTAGACGTAAAATGACACCGCAGTGCTCTATGACCTGGACCCCGGCCTTCGCCGGGGCGAGCGGATTATAAATAAGCCAGACCACTCCCAAAATCGCCATGGCGGAGCGTTCTTCGCCTGGCCGGGCGGGGCCAGTCCACCGCTCATATAAACATATCCTTATATCATTATTGCCCGTCGGCGCTGGCGCGGCTATAGGTGCGCTCCTGCAAAGGAGCCGATCCATGGCCGACTATATCGTGCGCGACCTTGCCCTGGCCGACTGGGGCCGCAAGGAGATCGCCATCGCCGAGACCGAGATGCCGGGGCTGATGGCCCTGCGCGCCGAGTTCGGCCAGGACAAGCCGCTCAAGGGCGCCCGCATCGCCGGCTCGCTGCACATGACCATCCAGACCGCCGTGTTGATCGAAACGCTGCAGGCTCTGGGCGCGGACGTGCGCTGGGCCTCGTGCAACATCTTCTCCACCCAGGACCACGCCGCCGCCGCCATCGCCGCCACCGGCACGCCGGTGTTCGCGGTCAAGGGCGAAACCCTGATGGAATATTGGGACTATGCCCACCGCATCTTCGAATGGTCGGACGGCGGCTATCCCAACCTGATCCTGGACGACGGCGGGGACGCCACCCTGCTGTGCGTGCTGGGTCCCAAGGCCGAACAGGACCCCTCGCTGCTGGACCATCCGCAGAACGAGGAAGAGGAATGCCTGTACGCGGTGATGAAGCGCTATCTGAAGGAAAAGCCGGGCTTCTATTCGGCCATTCGCGATAGCGTCACTGGCGTTTCGGAAGAGACCACCACCGGCGTGCACCGCCTGTATCAGATGGCCGAGAAGGGCGATCTGCCGTTCCCCGCGATCAACGTCAACGACAGCGTGACCAAGTCCAAGTTCGACAATCTCTATGGCTGTCGCGAGAGCCTGGTCGACGCCATCCGCCGCGGCACCGACGTGATGCTGTCGGGCAAGGTGGCGGTGGTGGCCGGTTACGGCGACGTGGGCAAGGGCTCGGCAGCCTCCCTGCGCCAGGGCGGCGCGCGGGTGATCGTCACCGAGGTCGATCCCATCTGCGCCCTGCAGGCGGCCATGGAAGGCTATGAGGTGCGCACCATGGAGGGCGCCCTGAAGGACGGCGATATCTTCGTCACCGCCACCGGCAACAAGGACGTCATCACCCTCGAGCATATGCGGGGGATGAAAAACAACGCCATCGTCTGCAACATCGGGCACTTCGACGCCGAAATTCAGGTCGCCGCCCTGCGCAATTTCAAGTGGGACGAGATCAAGCCGCAGGTCCACCATGTGGAGTTCCCCGACGGCAACAAGATCATCCTGCTGTCGGAGGGGCGCCTGGTGAACCTGGGCAACGCCACGGGCCACCCGTCCTTCGTCATGAGCGCGTCCTTCACCAACCAGACCCTGGCCCAGATCGAGCTGTGGACCAACCGCGTGGCCTATGGGAACAAGGTCTACACCCTGCCCAAGCGCCTGGACGAGAAGGTGGCCATGCTGCACCTGGGCAAGCTGGGCGCCGCCCTCACGCAGCTCAAGCCCGACCAGGCCGCCTATATCGGCGTGACGGTCGAAGGGCCGTTCAAACCCGATCATTATCGCTACTGAGTCGATTGATCAGGCGGCGCATTAGGCTTTGCCATAGAATTGTAAGGTAGAGCGGCCTAGGGGCTGGACTGTTTCAGCCCGCGCTGAACCGGACTATGGGAGCCTCATGGCCACCGCCCTGATCCTATCGAGCCATGTGGCCGCCAGCAGCGTTGGCGGCACCGTGCAGGTGCTGGCCCTGGCCGCCTTCCGCATCGACACCATCCTGGCGCCCACCGTGCTGTTCGGCCGCCATCCCGGCTGGGGCGCGCCCGGCGGCGCCTTGGTGCCGGTGGAAGCCTTCGAGGGCATGCTCGACGGGGTGGAGGCCAACGGCCTGTTCGGCCAGATCGACCTGGTCATCACCGGCTATTTCGCCAGCGCCGCCCAGGTGCGCGCCGCCGCCCGCACCATCGACGCCATACGCGCCACCCCTCGCACGGGGGATGAGCCACAGAAAAAGCCCCTGATCATCGTCGATCCGGTGATGGGCGACGCCGGCAAGGGCCTTTACGTGGACGTCGAGACCGCCGCGGCCATCGCCGATGAGCTGATCGCGCGCGCGGACATCGTGGCGCCCAACTGCTGGGAGCTGGAGCGGCTGTCGCATACCCAGATCAAGGACCCGGCGGGCGCGGTCTCCGCCGCCCTGGTGCTGGGCAAGCCGGTGCTGGTGTCCTCGGTGCCCCGCGGGCCGGAGATCGGCGTGGTCTATGCCGACCGGCGCCAGGCGTGGCTGGCCGCTCATGTTCTCGCGCCCAGCGCCCCCAGCGGATCCGGCGACCTGCTCACCGCCCTGTTCGCCGCTTCCCTGCTGGATGGCCAGCCCATCTCCTACGCCCTGGCGCGGGCCGTGGGCGGGGTATGGGAAACCATTTCCTACGCCAATTCGCGCCGGTATCCGGAGCTGCCGGTGAGCGAGATGGGCTCGCGGCTCAAGGGGGTGTCCACGGCGGTGCGAATGGAGCGGCTGGCGTGACCATCGCCGTCGCGGGGCTGTGCCCGGCCCGCTTAGAGCCGGTCCGCCGCGCCTTCGCGGCCAATTTCGAAGGCGACTTTCCCGAGCTGGGCGCGCGCTTCTGCGCCGCCATCGAGGGCGAGATCGTGCTGGACCTGTGGGCCGGCCATGCCGACCGGTCCTGCACGCAGCCATTCGACCAGACGACCTTGACGCCCATCTTCTCCTCCAGCAAGGCGGCCGCGGCCCTCATGTGCGCCTGGCGGGTGGGCCAGGGGGACCTGGACTACGGCCAGCCCGCCGCCCAGCTTTGGCCGGACTTCGCCCAAAAGGGCAAATCGGGGCTCACGGTCGAGCAGGTGCTGTCGCACCAGGCGGGCCTTTGCGGCCTGCGCGAGGCCTTCGACCCGCAGGATTGGTTCGATTGGGACGCCATGTGCGCGCGCCTGACGGCGGCTGAGCCCCTGTGGCCGCCGGGAACCGCCAGCGGCTATCACCCCTCCACCTTCGGCCATCTGGCCGGCGAGCTGTTTCGCCGCGCCGACGGGCGCCCCCTCGGCCAGGCCCTGCGCGAGGAACTTTGCGAACCCTTCGGCCTGGAGCTGTGGATCGGCCTGCCGCAGAGCGAAGACCATCGCGTGGCCGAAACCGTGCGCCCGCCGGCCCTGCCGGACCTGGGCAAGCTGACCGAGGCCAAGACTCTGGCTTTTTTCAAGCCCTGGTCGGCGGCGCCGGCCAAGGACCTGCGCCGCTGGCGCGGGGCCGAACTGCCCGCCAGTAACGGTCACGCCACCGCCGCGGCCCTGGCGCGCATGGCCGCCATCCTGGCCTGCGACGGCCAACTGGACGGACGTGAGGTGCTGGCTCCGGGCCTGGCCCAGGAGGCCGCGCGCGGCCGCATCACCGGCCAGGACCTCGTGCTGCCCTTCGACCTGACCTGGGGCGCGGGCTTCCTGCGCAACCAGGGTCTGGGCATTTACGGCCCGTCCCAGCACGCCTTCGGCCACTCCGGCTGGGGCGGCTCGTGCGTGGCGGCCGACCCCGAACGGCGGCTATCCTTCGCCTATGTCATGAACCGCCAATCCGCGCACCTGATCGGCGATCCGCGGGCGCGGCGTCTGATCGACTCCCTGTACGGCTGTTTGTGAGGCGGGGCTCTGAAGAGCCGCCCAAGCCGGTTCAGGCCGACGCGCGTTCCAAAAGACCACGCTCGTCCAGAAGCTGGGCGATCTGCACGGCGTTGAGCGCCGCGCCCTTGCGCAGGTTATCGGAGACACACCAGAGATTGAGGCCGTGCTCCACCGTCGGATCCTTGCGGATGCGGCTGATGTAGACCGGGAACTCGCCGGCGCAGTCCACCGGGGTGATGTAGCCGCCGTCCTCGCGCTTATCGACCACCACAATGCCCGGCGACTCGCGCAGGATCTCGCGGGCCTCGTCCTCGGTGATCGGGCTGTGGAACTCGATATTGACCGCCTCGGAGTGGCCCACGAACACCGGCACGCGCACGCAGGTGGCGGTCAGCTCGATCTTGGGGTCGAGGATCTTCTTGGTCTCGGCCGCCATCTTCCACTCTTCCTTGGTCGAGCCGTCCGGCAGGAACACGTCGATGTGGGGAATGGCGTTGAAGGCGATCTGTTTGGTGAACTTCTTGGGCGTGGCGTCGCCCAGGCCGTAGATGGCCTTGGTCTGATCCCACAGCTCGTCCATGCCCGCCTTGCCGGCGCCGGAAACGGACTGATAGGTCGAGACCACCACGCGCTTGATCCGCGCCTCCTCGTGCAGGGGGGCGAGCGCCACCACCAGCTGGGCGGTGGAGCAGTTCGGATTGGCGATGATGTTCTTCTTGCGGAAGCCCTCGATGGCGTCGGGGTTCACCTCGGGCACGATCAGCGGCACGTCGGGGTGCATGCGCCAAGCCGAGGAGTTGTCGATCACTACCGGACCGGCCTTGCCGATCTTTTCCGACCAGGCCTTGGACACGTCGCCGCCGGCGGACATCAGCACGATGTCGATCTTGGAGAAGTCGAACTGCTCCAGGTCCTTGCACTTGAGGGTCCGGTCGGCGAAGGACACTTCCATGCCCATGGATTTGCGCGAGGCCACGGCGAAGATTTCGTCCACGGGGAAGTTCACTTCCTCGAGGATCGCCATCATTTCTCGGCCCACGTTGCCCGTGGCGCCGACTACGGCGAGCCGGTAGCCCATAGGAAATCTCCCGTATTCTGAAGGAAGGGGCAGTTACGCCCTCAACGGCTTTTTCGCAAGGCGCCAGAGGCAAACGGCTTCATCTTGGAGCCTGGATTAGGCTCCCCATTTTTGAATCGGGGGCGCCTAATAAGCCCGCCCCGTGACCTCCAGCCCCTGAGCCTTGAGCTGTTCCAAAAGCCCGCCCGGGCTTGTCAGGCTGCGGATGTCGATGGCCAATACGGTCTTGCCGGGTTGCTGCAGGGTCTGGGCCAGGCCCTTGGCCCAATCCTGCATGCGCCGGTCCTCAAGCCGCCGGAATCCGGGCGTGGAGGTGAAGCAGGCGTCCGAGACGATCTCAGCCTGGTCCCCCAGGGCGGCGTCCACCTGACCGTGCGCCCACGCCTCGCCCAGCCGGGCGGAAAAGGCCGGCAGGCGCGGGGCCATGTCCACCGCCAGGGCCAGGCACCTTTCCTGGTCCTGGGGAGAGGCGTCCTTGAAAGCCTGGATCATGGAGCCGGTGGAGTAGTTGGTCAGCCGACGCGTGGGGACCTTCTTGGCCTCAGCCAGGTGCATCAGGGTCTTCTGCGGCCCTTCCATATTGAGCCCGTCGTGCTTCTGAGCGTCCGCCACGAGCGCGATGAACACCACCAGCGGACGCCAATGATCGTAGTGGGCCGGGTCCTGGCCCACGGAGGCGGCCGCGGCGTCGAACTTCCGCCGCTGGTCCGGGCTCATGGCGCCGCGCAGGGTCTGGCCGCCGGGGTAATGGTAACGATGGCTGGGATCGAGCAGCAGGCCCACCATGTCGAGCATGCCGATCGAGGCGCCGGGCGGCAGGATCAGTTCGTGCGCCCCGTCCAGCGCCGCTTCGACCCGGCGGGTGTCCCACTCCAGCCGCTTGGGCGTCGGTCCGGCCAGGCCGACGATCCACAGCTCGGACTTGGGCGTGGACACGCGCCACAGGGCGGGCCCGGGCAGATGGGCAATGATCTCGATCTCTGACACCGGAGTGTCCGACGCCGGCGCGGAATCGGACGCCGGCGGCGTCTGGCCCCAGGCCGGACCGGCCAGGGTCAGGATCAGCAGGGCGCGGCGAAGGATGGCGGCGATGGACATGTCAGCCCCTCCTTAGAACACGATGGGTTTGGGGGATCGCCTAAACGCTGAATCGTTCTCTGGATTCCAAGGTGCAGAGCCTGATTCAGGCTTCAAGATGAAGCCATCAGGCTCTAGGCCCTCCGGATAGCTACAAAGCGGCAAGCACCGCATCGCCCATCTCCGAAGTGGTGTTGCGTCCGCCTAGGTCGCCCGTGCGCACGCCCTTGTCCAGCGCCGCCGTGACCGCCGCATAGAGCCGCTGGTCCAGGTCCGGCCGCCCCAGCGACCAGCGCAGGGCCATGCCGAAGGACAGGATCGCGGCCAGGGGATTGGCCAGACCCTTGCCGGCGATGTCGGGCGCCGAACCGTGCACGGGTTCGTACAGGCCAGGCCGTCCCGCCGTCGACAGCGCGGCGGACGGTAAAAGCCCGATGGAGCCGGTGAGCATGGAGGCCTCGTCCGACAGGATGTCGCCGAACAGGTTGTCGGTGACGATCACGTCGAACTGCTTGGGGTTCTTGACCAGCTGCATGGCGGCGTTGTCCGCCAGCATGTGCTCCAGCTGCACGTCTGGGTAATCGCGGGCGTGCAGGGCGGTGACCACCTGGCGCCAGAACAGCCCCGAATCCATCACATTGGACTTTTCCGCCGAGGTCACCTTATTGCGGCGGCTGCGCGCCAGCTCGAAGGCCACCCGCGCCACCCGCTCGATCTCGCTCTGGGTATACACCTGCAGGTCGAAGCCGCGCTTCTCGCCGCTGGGCGTGTTGTTATCGATCCCCTTGTCGCCGAAATAGACGCCTGAGGTCAGCTCGCGCACGATCATGATGTCGAGCCCGGCGACGATCTCGCGCTTGAGGGTCGAGGCGTCGGCCAGGGCCTCGAAGCACAGGGCGGGCCTGAGGTTGGCGAAGGCGTCCATCGCCTTGCGCAGCCCCAGCAGCCCCGCTTCGGGCCGTTTATCGCGTGGGACGGCGTCCCACTGCGGCCCGCCCACAGCGCCCATCAGCACCGCCTGGCTGCTCAAGGCCAGGTCGCGGGCCTCGTCGGACAGCGGCGTCCCGTAAAGGTCATAGCTGGTCCCGCCAAACGGCCGCTCCTCAATGTCGAGCTGCAGGTCCGCGTGCTCGGCCAGCCAGGCGGCCACGCGCTTGACCTGCCCGATCACTTCCGGGCCGATGCCGTCGCCCGGCAAGAGCAGAAGCCGGGGGGTGTTGGTCTGGGGCATGGGTTTTTCTCTAAAGCGACCTGGAGGAGGCGATCTCGTAAATGGTCAGGGCGCGCTCGGACACCCCAAGTTCGGCGCCGGCCGCGCGCCAGGCGATGAAATGCGGGGCGGAAAAGTGGGCGTCTAGCGCCGCTTGGTCGCGCCAGGTCTCGGCGATGATGATGCGGCCCGGTTCGGTCACGTCCTCGCCGAAACTGTAGGCGATGCAGCCATCCTCGCGGCGGGTCGCCTCGACCAGGGCGCGTATCGCAGGGCGGGCGGCGGCGACTTTGTCCGCGGGGATGCGGACTGTCCCGGAAATCACGATCATGCCTTGGTCTTTCTTGTTTTGCGCTATCGGCCTGCGGCCTGCTTGAGCATTTCTTGTTTTACGCTATCGGCCTGCGGCCTGCTTGAGCGCTGGTCAAGCCGCCCAGGGCCGGGCCCGGCGCTGCTTTTCTTCGTACAGGTCGATGTCGGCGGCGTGCTCCAGGGTCTCGCCGATGGCGTCAAGGCCCTTGATCAGCTTCTCCTTGCGGCCGGCGTCGATCTCGAACGACACGATCGCGCCGGAGGGCGCGCAAATCGTCTGGGCTTGCAGGTCCACGGCGAACACGTGGTTGCCGCCCTTGGCCTCGCCCATGAGGAGGTGCAGTTCCTCGGCCGTCACGACGACCGGCAACAGGCCGTTCTGGAAGCAATTGTTGTAGAAGATGTCGGCGAAGCTGGTGGACACAACGCAGCGGATTCCGAAGTCATCCAGCGCCCAGGGCGCATGTTCTCGCGATGAGCCGCAGCCGAAGTTGTCGCCCGCGATCAGGATGCGCGCGCCCTTGTAGGCCGGCTGGTTGAGCACGAACTCAGGCTTTTCCTTGCCCTCCAGGTCGAAGCGGAAGTCGTAGAACAGCCCCTTGCCCAGACCCTCGCGCTCCACCGTCTTGAGGAACTGCTTGGGGATGATCTGGTCGGTGTCGATGTTGGCCGCCGGCAGGGGCGCGGCCACGCCCTGAAGCTGTTCAAACTTGCGCATCACAGAAACTCCCGCACGTCGGCGATGTGGCCGCGGATGGCGGCGGCGGCGGCCATGGCGGGGCTCATCAGGTGGGTGCGCCCGCCTCGGCCCTGGCGGCCCTCGAAGTTGCGGTTGGAGGTGGAGGCGCAGCGCTCCTCCGGAACCAGGCGGTCCGGGTTCATGCCCAGGCACATGGAGCAACCCGGCTCGCGCCATTCGAACCCTGCGGCGATGAACACCTTGTCGAGGCCTTCGGCTTCCGCCTCTTCCTTGACCAGGCCCGAGCCCGGCACCACCATGGCGCGCACGCCCGGAGCCACCTTCAGCCCCAGGTCCAGGGCCTTTTGCGCGATCTGGGACGCCTGGCGCAGGTCCTCGATCCGGCTGTTGGTGCAGGATCCGATGAACACCCGCTGCACCTTGGCGTCGGTGATCTTCTGGCCGGCGGTCAGGCCCATGTATTCCAGCGCCCGGCGCGCGCCCGCCTGCTTGTCCTCGCTCGCGAAACTCTCGGGCGAGGGCACCTGGCCATCCACCGCGACCACGTCCTCGGGGCTGGTGCCCCAGGTGACGGTGGGGGCGATCTTGGACACGTCGATGGTCAGCTCGCGGTCAAACACCGCGTCCGCATCGGAGAAGAAGGTCTTCCAATA
>PLRV01000074.1:0-1937 GCA_003164925.1 Caulobacteraceae bacterium | reverse complement strand
ATGGCCGGGCCCGCATATTCGATGACGCAGCCGGTGCCTCCGCCCGTGCCGATCTGGCCGATCAGGGCCAGGGCGTAGTCCTTGGCGCCCACGCCCGGGATCGGCTCGCCGACAAAATTCACGCGCATGTTCTTGGACTTGCGCTGGCGTAGGGTCTGGGTGGCCAGGACGTGCTCGACCTCGGAGGTGCCGATGCCGTGGGCCAGGGCCCCGAAGGCGCCGTGGGTCGAGGTGTGGCTGTCGCCGCAGACGATGGTCATGCCCGGCTGGGTGCGGCCCTGCTCGGGGCCGACCACGTGCACGATGCCGTTCCTCACATCGCCCATGGGGAAGAACTCGATGCCGAAGTCCTTCACGTTGCGGCCCAGGGTCTGCAGTTGCAGTCGCGCCTCGGCGTCCTCCACCGCATCCACGCCCTTGGCCTGGCCTTCGGTGGGAATGTTGTGGTCGGCCACCGCCAGGGTCAGGTCTGGCCGGCGCACGGGCCGGTGATTGGCGCGCAGGCCGGAAAAGGCCTGGGGCGTGGTCACCTCGTGAATCAGGTGCAGGTCGATATAGAGGATCGACTCCCCATTGGGGTCCTCGGCCACCAGATGGGCGCCCCAAATTTTGTCGTACAGCGTTTTTCCGGACATGGCGGGCATGTAGGCCGACGGGTCGCGTTCGTAAAGTGCGCACGGGCGTGGGCGCATTGGGAACGAGCTGTGGGGAGAGGAAGGCGGAGGTGAAGACCGCGAAGGGGTCTGCGGCCCTCACCTCACGCCTATGCTTGGAGGGCTAATCCGAAGCCTGTTAAACCTACACCGCAAACCATTGTTCGAAATAAACATTATGTCGCAGGTCGATGTTGCGGCGCAAAGCCTTACAGGACAAGGCCTTGCGTTTCTGGCCGGCCCGTCATGAGGTTCAGGTTTTGCACCGCGGCGCCGGCCGCGCCCTTGCCCAGATTGTCCAGGGCGGCGATGAGTCGGACCTGACCGCGCGGCGCGTTGCCAAACACATAGAGGCGCAATCGGTCCGTGCCCTTGAGGATCTCCGCATCGAGGGCGCCATGGCCGTCCTCCAGGCTGGCCACGTCCACCAGGGCTTCGCCGGCGTAGGTCTCGGCCAGCACGGCGTGGATTTGCTTGACCGAGGGATGCCCAGCCAGGGCCCACAGCTGCAGGGGAACCTCCACCAGCATGCCGCGGTAGTAGCGCCCGACGCTGGGGGCGAAGATCGGCGGATGCTCCAGTCCCGCGTGGACCTGCATCTCCGGCACATGTTTGTGCAGCAGGTCCAGGCCGTAGGTCTGCACCACGGTGTGCGTATAGTCGGCGCCCGCCTCGTCCTGGAAGGCGGCGATCATGCTACGCCCGCCGCCGGAATAGCCCGACACCGCGTTGACAGTGATGGGAAACCCCGCTGGGACAAGGCCGGCCCGAACCAGGGGCGCGACCAGGGCCAGGAAGCCGGTGGGATAGCAGCCCGGATTGCTCAGCCGCTTGGTTGCGGCGATCGCCCGGCGCTGGCCAGGCTTCAGCTCGGCCATGCCGTAGGTCCAGCTGGGCTGGGTGCGGTGAGCCGTGGAGGCATCGATCACCTTCACGTCGGGGTTCTCGATCAGGGCCGCGGCTTCTTTGGCCGCGTCGTCGGGCAGGCACAGGATCACCAGGTCGGCCCCGTTCAGCGCCGCGCGCCGCGCCTGGGGGTCCTTGCGCTGGTCGCCTTCCAACGCCGTCAGCTCAAGCCCGGCATGGCCGGCCAGCCGTTCGCGGATCTCCAGGCCGGTGGTGCCCGCCGCGCCGTCGATGAAAACCCGGGTGGTCATGTGCATCCTCCATGTGGGCATGGGGCTAACGCTTCGCTGCTCGAGCCCCAAGCCCAAACCAAGACCGCGCTCAAACAGCCGATAGGCGATAGCGCCAAACCAAAAACGCCCTCAAGCAGCGAGCGCC
>PLRV01000045.1 GCA_003164925.1 Caulobacteraceae bacterium | reverse complement strand
CTGGGGTCGAACGCGCATCTTACGAGGGAGCGTCGAGAAAATCTTGATGACGTTTGCTTCGTAGCCGTCGCGATGACTCATCGCCCCGCGCCGGCCATTTTCGCAACAGCGCCTCTTCACGCGCCGGTGAGATTTCAAAAGTGGTAGCTGTCCCTCCTTCCCTCAGCCGTCAAGCCGGTCTTCGCCACCCTCGAACAGGGCCTGGTCATCCGCCGGCTCGGCGCCCTCGCGCCCGAGGACCAGGACGCCCTGCGCCTCGCCATCGGCCAGATCATCGGCTGACGCGCCGCCGCCGATAGGTGGCTACATCGCAGCGACCGCCCCAAGGTTCGGCTCTCAGCCGCGCCTCTGGCGGAGCCTTTCAGCAGCTCTGTGAAGGAAGGATCGGCGCGGCCGATCGGCATGACGTGCATCCGCCGCCCGCTGTCTCGCCGGCGCCGGACACGTCCCGGCCGTCGCCGATCACCGAGGCTTCGCATCGAGGGATCGCGACAGCGATCATGCCAGGCCCTCAGCGTGGACGGTCGGACGGGTCAACCCCGAGGCCGCAGGCCGAGCCCGAAGGGCGCGAAGGGGCGCAGACCCGGAGCGGGGTTGAGGCGGCCGGCCGACCGCGCTCCCACTACGTCGCCGCAGAGAGGGCGTCAGCGGCGCTCCTGGGATCGCTAAGGCCGGCGGCCTTGGCATGGGTCCGGGCGGGGCCTGGCGCGGCGTTGGGTGGGTGTAGCCCAACCAACGGGGAACTGCGCCATTGTCCGCAAAGTCGGATTTCGGACCCGCCGCCCCGCCGCTCGCGGGGAGGTCCAGGCGGCGCCTGGCGCATCGGTTGGGTGGGCGCAGCCCGACCGACCGGTATATGCGCCCTTGTCCACAACTTGGTTGGGGACACCTCCCTGGACCGCCTCGGACGATCGCCGCCGATCGGGCCGCCAGGGTGTCGGGCGGAGCCTGACCGCAAGGGTCGGGTGGGTGTAGCCCACGCGACCCGTAAGTGCGCCCTTGTCCACAATATCAGCCAAGCTTGGGGTGCAGGACTCGCCCGCCTAGTCGATCTCCAAGGGCTGGGGAACACCCAACGACAGGGCCGGATCAGGGGGCTGAGTCTCGGCCGCACGTAATGGTTAAGCTGTTTAACAACGCCGGCGACAAGCCTATCCTGCCATCGATCCTCATCGACACCAGCACGCCCGCCGGATTTTCAATCTGGATGACGCATTGATGGAAAGGCGATAACTACTCTGTCAGAGCTCATCTTTTCCAACACAGAATCAACGTCTGAAATTGAAACTTCTTGAGGAACATCAACTGCATAACAACCAAATTGAGGCAACCCGACCGTATTGCAATCGAGCAACCGAAGTTGTTTGAGCGCCGTGTCAATTTCATCTGTTTCAGAAATCCGCAAAATCCAAATTGTTGTTCTTCCAGATTTTTGCAAGTGCACCCACGATTTTACACCATTAATTCCATCTTCCTCGACCGATATCACATCGCCGACCGAAAGATCTTTAACAAATAGAGGTGCCTCTAGGCATTTGTACCCATCGTCCATTTTTTCAAATGGCAAGGATTCGATCGAAACTGGCGGCCAATCGTCTTCTATATCCAGATTAAACTGTAATGATAAAATCATGTTACTTCATAATCCAGATCATGGCGCACCATCTGGTTCGTGGCGTGCATTGGTAAGTGGGGACGCCCACCACTTTCCGATTGTTCTCGCAGTCAAATCTTCCAGCGTTTCCGCGTTGACGGGCAGAACATATCATGAACATTATGGCCCATCCCCAACCTCGGCGGGCATCATGGCAAGACAGGCGCGCGTCGTCATCCCTGGAACGCCGCATCACGTCACCCAGAGGGGCAATCGTCGGCAAAGGACCTTCTTCTGCGAGGCCGATTACCTGGCCTATCTGCACTTGGCGGCCGAGGCCTTCCGCGAGGCGGAGGTTCAGGTCTGGGCCTACTGTTTGATGCCCAACCACGTGCATCTGATCGCCACGCCGCCGCGCCCGCAGGCCCTGGCCCAAGCGGTGGGCGCCACCCACGTTCGCTATACCCGCCAGGTCAATCTACGCGAACGCTGGACCGGCCATCTGTGGCAGGGGCGGTTCGCCTCCTTCCCGATGGGCGAGGACTACCTGCGTCAGTGCGCGCGCTATGTGGGGCTCAACCCGGTGCGCGCGGGGCTGGCGCGGCGGGCCATCGATTGGCCGTGGTCGAGCGTGCGCGCTCAGGTGGAGGGGCGGCATGATCCTCTGCTCACGCCCGCTCCCCTCGCCGGGCGGCTGGGGGCGGACATGGCGGGGTTCTTCGATCTGGACGTGGACGAGGAGGCGCGGCGGCGACTGCGGCGGGCGTCCTCCACCGGACGGCCGCTGGGAGCCGCGGCCTGGGTTAAGGCGCTGGAGGCGTCCACAGGCCGCAGCCTCGTCGATCCTCCCATGGGACGGCCGCCGGTTGTTCATGCTCGGGAGGCGACGGTCGCGGGGGCGCCGACGTGAAAGCGGCGTGCATCCCCCACACTTGACGAATATGTCCCAATATTGATACATACGGGAAATGGCCGATAGCCGAAAGCGATTGCCGGCCAGGTTTTATGAATCCGCCAACGGTCGAGCGCCGGTGCGCGAATTCCTGCTAGATTTGCCTTTGGTCGACCGGGTTACCATGGGCAAGGATATCGCCAAGGCCGAGTTCGGTTGGCCGATTGGAATGCCGTCCTGTCGCGCCATGGGGCGGGGTTGTTCGAAATCCGCAGCAATCTCAGCGACGGCAAGATTGGGCGGGTTCTGTTCGGTGTCGCCGACGGCGGCATGGTGCTGCTGCATGGCTTTTTAAAGAAATCGCAAGCCACGCCGAAGGCGGACCTGGACCTGGCGCGCAAGCGGTTGAAGGAGTTGCGGTGATGGACAGCGACAAGGGCCGCATCGGCGCCGATTTCGCGGATTTCCTTGATGAGCAGGGAATTCGTGAAGACGTTGAAGGCCTGGCGGTGAAGGAGCTGATCGCCGAGCAGATCGCCGCCGCGATGAAGGAAAAAGGCCTGACGAAAGTCGCCATGGCCGAACTGATGCACACGACGCGCGCGCAGCTCGACCGGCTGCTGGACCCAAGTAATCCGTCCGTGACCTTGATCACCCTTCAGAGGGCCGCCAAGGCCGTCGGCCGCAATCTGACGATCGTCTTGACCTGATCCGGGGCAGGCGGAGCCGCGCAACCTTGCGATCCGCCGCCTTAAAGATTGTCCCTCAGCCAAGCCGACAATTTGGCCACCGGTCCGGCGTCGGGCGACACCGGCGTGGGCTTGCGGCCGCCGCCGGCCAGGCGGGCGGCGCTGACCGCTTCTCGGGGACCGAAGGCGGCGCGGTGCAGCACGCCGGCGGCGGTGCAGAAGGCGGGGCCCGAGGCGGCGTCGGCCAGGTGCGGCACGCGGCGCGGGCGGCCCAGGCGCACGGGCCGGTCGAACACCCGCACGGCGGTCTCTCGCACGCCGGCCAGCTGGCTGGCGCCGCCGGTCAGCACAATGCCGGCGCCCGGCTCGATCGGCGCGCCGGAGGCCTTCAGCCGTTCACGCAGCAGTTCCAGCGTCTCCTCCACACGCGGGGCGATCACGCCCTTGAGCAGGGAGCGGGGCGCCACCACGGGTCCCGCGCCGGGGTCGTCCCCGCGCGGCGGAGCCTCGATCATCTCGCGGTCCTCGTTGGCCGAGGCGATGGCCGAGCCGTGCAGGGTCTTGATGCGCTCGGCCCCGGCCATGGAGGTGGACAGGCCCCGTGCGATGTCGGCGGTCACGTGTGAGCCGCCCACGGCCAGGCTGTCCACATGCACCAGCGAGCCGTTGGAGAACACCGCCACCGAGGTAGATCCGCCGCCCATGTCGATACAGATGCAGCCGAGGTCCATCTCGTCATCCTCGATGGCGGACAGGGCCGAGACGAAGGGCGCGGCGACCACGCCGTCGAACTTCAGATGCGCGCGCTCCACGCAGTAGCTGATGGTCTGGAAGGCGGCCTCGCTGACCGAGACGACCAGCAACTCCAGGCCGAGCTGGCGGCCGAACATGCCGCGCGGGTCGCGCACGCCCTTCTGGGCGTCCACCGACCAGGCGATGGGCAGAAGGTGGATCGGCCGGCGGCTGGGCTGACGCGCCTGGGCCACGGCCATGCCGATGGCGCGAGCGCAGTCGTTGTCGCCGATCTGGCGCGCGCCCAAGGACACCTTGGCGGTGACGCGGCGACTGGCCAATTGGCCGCCCGAGGTGGCCACGGTGACGCCGGATACGTGAACGCCCGCCACGGTTTCGGCCCGCTCCACGGCCTGGGCGATGGCCTCCGCCGCGTCCTCCGTGTTGACGATGGCTCCGCCGCGCACGCCGCGCGATTGGATATAGCCCACGCCGGCCGGCTGCAGGGTCCGATCGGACTTGCGCACGCCGTCCGGTTTCATGATGAAGCACGCAACCTTGGAGGCGCCCAAGTCGAGCGCTGCGGTCACCTGTTGGCGTGGGTGCAGGGCCTTCAGCCCATCCCGCGCCTCCCGTCTATCCTCAAGCCGCGACATTCAGCCGCCTTTCCCAAACCGCGCCTCCGTTCTGAAGGCCCCCGCACAAATACTCAACTAAAAATACTAACTTAACAAAAACTCAACCTTGAGGCGGCGGACTAATCGCTCCCGATGGATCCGTCGTCGTCCCTTTCGGCCTGACGGCCACCGCGTCCGGATCGCGCAGATCGATCCGTTCGAAGCCCAATTCGATCACCCGAGCCTTTTGCTCGAGCTGGTCCAGTTGAATCAGGGCGGAATCGGCTCCCTCTTCCGGCAGCTGAATGATGCCGCCGTCCTTGAGCCGAAGATCCCAACGCCGGTCGTCCACCCGCACCAGCGCCTCCAGTTGGCCCATCAGTTGCGGCCGCTGCCGCAGCAGGGGCAGGATAGCGCTGGCCGCCTCGCCCGCGCCCTGGCCCACCACCAGCGGCAGGTCCGCGAAGCGCGAAGGGTCGGCCTGGGGCACCGGCTTGCCGTCGTTGTCGACCACCTGATCCACCCCTTGGAACTGCCAGACGGCCATCAGGTTGCGCGGCGTCACCGCTATGACCAGGGTGTCGGGCAGCAGACGGATGACCTTGGCCTGCTTGACCCAACCCACCGCCAGCACCCGCTGGCGCACGGCCTCCAGGTCGACGCCCAGGATCGGCTGGTCTTTGTAGATGTGGGCGGCGGTCAGGACGGCCTGCTCCGCGCCCGGTTCGGCGCCCTGGACATGCACGGCCTTGGTCCTGAAACCCAAGCCGGCCAGGGCGTCGGCCATGCTCATGCCCGCGAAATGACCAACGGCTTGCGAGCGCGTCCCCGTGAACAGGGCCACGCCCAGGCCCAGGACAAACACGCCGCCGGCGACCATCAGGGCGATACGGGGGTTGAGGCCGACGCGATTGGCGGCGTGCAGCTTGGCGGGATGGTAGGTCTCGCCGGCGCGGGCGCCGCCGCGCGAGGCGGACTTGTTGATGCGGGGAGCCTGGGCCTTGGCCCGAGGCTTGGCTTGGCTAGCCGTCCCTCCTCGCATCACCGCGGCCATCGGCCTTCTCCACAATCCAAAGCACTAAGTCGTCGAACGAAAGCCCCTCATGGGCCGCTTGCTCGGGAGCGAGCGACATCGGCGTCATGCCGGGCTGAGTGTTGACCTCCAACAGGACCAAAAGGTCGTTAAATTCGTCATAACGAAAGTCAGATCGTGTAAGACCTTGGCAACCAAGAGCGGCGTGGGCCAGCTCGGCCTGACGCAGGGCGCGCTCGAAAACGGGCTGCGGAATCGGCGCCGGCAGGACGTGGGAGGAGCCCCCGTCGCTGTATTTGGCCTCGTAGTCGTAAAAGCCCGTGTTCGGAACGATTTCGGTGACGGTCAAGGCCCGGTCGCCCAGGACGGCGACGGCCAATTCCTTGCCGGGGATGTAGGGTTCGATCAACACCTCTTCCCCGAACGTCCAGCTGTCCGCGGCCAGGTCCTGCGGCGGGCCGTTGGCGCCTTCGAACACCAGGAACACCCCCACCGACGAGCCCTGGGCGTTGGGCTTGACCACATAGGGCGGGGGCATGACGTGGCTCCTCGCCGCGACGAAGCGGTCGTACAGGCCGCCGCCCGGAACCAGAACCCCGGCCGCCGCCAGCACCGCCTTGGCCTTCTGCTTGTCCATGGCCAGGGCTGAAGCGAGCACTCCGGAATGGGTATAGGGGATGGCCAGGGTCTCCAGCACCCCCTGCACGCAGCCGTCCTCGCCCCAGGCGCCGTGCAGGGCGTTGAAGGCGGCGTCCGGCTTGATCCGCGCCAGGACCTCGGCCACGTCGCGCCCGGCGTCCACTTCGCTGACCTTGGCGCCCAGTCGTCGCAGGGCGTCGGCGCAGGCCTTGCCCGACACCAGCGATACGTCGCGTTCCGGCGAAAGGCCGCCCATCAAGACGGCGATGTGGCGGCCGGCGAGGGGCAGGGGCATGGGCGGCTCCGGGAAAGGCGATCAGCGCTTAATGGGTGTTGAGCTCAGTGGAAAGGGCGGCTGCGGCAAATGCCGTTAGCTCCAGTATTCCGCCCCAGGCTCTATCAGAACGCGAGATGCTGATTGAGAGGACCTCCTGAGTTGGTTAACCTGCGGACTTCGTGGGGGCTCAGGATGCGAACAAAGCTGTCTGTTGGGGCGTTGGGGTTTTTGCTGCCGGTCGCACTACTCCTCGGGTGCAGCCCCAAAAATCAGACCAATTTGGACCGGATCAATTCCGGCAATGCGGCGCTTGTCGCTCAAGTATGTTCCTCACAGGAAACACTCGACAATATAAAATCGGTCGTCTTCGCTCATATCGACATCTCCGGGCAGGATCCACCGCTCAATTCAGCGTACAAAGATCAGCTCTCAGCCGGGGGGGTTGTTTCTCTGGAGGTTCCGACCCTTTCCAGCTTCGATGCGACCACGAAGAAAGTGTCCTGTTCGGCGAAAATCACCTTCACTTGGCCCAATGATCTCGTAAATCGTCTGAAAGTGGCTCAGCCAACGGGCTCCTGGGCGACCGACACCACAGATGGCGCGTACACGATACAACCGCAAGCGGACGGCCAGGGCCTTGTCTATTCCATCGATGGTCCGACCTATGACAACACTGTCGGTTCAGTTTTGACGATGTTGCGGACCCTGGCTGGGGCGGACGCTGAAGCCCAAGCAGCGGCGGCGGCGAAAAAGACCGAGGCCATCGCCGTCTCCTCAAGCAGTCCATCGGACGTGCCGCCCGATTCCGCAAGTTCGCTCTCCGCTCAGACGGGCAATACGGCACCAGCCGCGCCCCAGTGAATTTAGGCGCTTCGGTTCGTCGCTTTACGGCCGCCGCAGCACCAGCGTGGCCCAGGCGTCGCGGCGCAGGGCGAAGTCCAGCACGAAGCCGCGCGCCAGGTAGGCGGTGCGCACATAGCGCTCCTGGGTGCGCAGCAACCCGGACAGGATCACCACCCCGCCGGGCCGCACCGCGCCCTTGATGGCCTGGGCCAGACCGACCAGGGGCCGCGCGAGGATGTTGGCGAAGGCCAGGTCGTAGGGCGCCTGGGCCCGCACGGCCGGATGGCCGAGCCCCGAGGCGTGGACGAAGCGCGCGCTCACGGCGTTGACCTTGGCGTTCTCGCGCGAGATGCGCACCGATACGCGGTCGATGTCGGTGCCCACGGCCTTGCGCGCCCCGGTGGCGGCCGCGGCGATGGCCAGCACGCCGGTGCCGGCGCCCACGTCCAGCACCTTGGCGAAACGGCGGACCTTGAGTAGGCGGTCGTAGGCCAGCAAGCATCCCACCGTCGTGCCGTGATGGCCCGTGCCGAAGGCGGCGCCGGCCTCGATCCGCAGATTGACGGCATTGGGTGGAATGCGGCCCCGGTCGTGCATGCCATACACGAAGAAGCGGCCCGCCCGCACCGGCGGCAGGCCCGACAAGGCCATAGCCAGCCAATCGGCGTCGGCCAGGGCTTCGCGCGCAACCTTCAGGTCAAAGCCGCCCAGCGTTTGCTCGAAGCGTTCCGCCTCCTCATCGCTGGTGGGATAGGCGTCGATGCGCCACACGCCCCTGTCCTCGTCCTCTTCCAGGATCGAATAGGTGGCGCCCTCCAGCAGGACGTCGGCATCGATCGCCGCGGCGGCGGCCTCGGCCTCGGCGCGGGGGCCGCGGGCGATAATCTGTACGGCTTGTTCGGTCATGGTCTCTGCTACGCGGCTTGCGCGGCCTGTTAGCAGGTTCTCCGGCTGATGAAAGTTTCTTGAACAGGGAACGCGCATCGTCCGGGCGGGTTGGTGCGGCGCGGCGTCCACAAGTGCGATGCGCAGCGACGCCCGACGACGCCCATGAGCGCCGGAATCCTCACCAAGGAGCCAGGTCATGTCCGACATCGAGACCCCCCCCACCCACAACGGCGCCCCCGAGGCGCCCGCCAAATCCCGCGCCCGGGCTGAGGCCCAGGCCAGCGCCCAGACCGGACCCGCCGCCGACACGGTCAAGGGCGAGCCGCGCAGCTTCGCCGAAGCGGGCGAAGCGGTCCGACATGCCGCGGATCAGGCCAAGGATCTGGCCGCGACGAGCCAGGAGGCGATGCGCAAGGTGAGCGGCCAGGCTGTGGAGCTGTGGCGCGCCTCGCTCGATCCCCTGGCCAATATGCAGGGCGAGTTCAGCCGCTGGCTCGAACAGGCTTGGCGTCAGGGCCTGTCCGCCCGCGTGCCCGGCGCTCCGTTGTTTGGCGAATCCCTGTTCGCCGCCCTGGCCGGCGCGCCCATCGCCGACCTTTATGAGACCCAGGCCGGCCTGGAACTGGTCGTCGAACTGCCCGGTCTTTCGGCCCAGCAGGTGCAGCTTTCGCTCACCGGCGACATCCTGACCGTCTCGGGCGAACGCACGGAAACCGGCGAACGCAACGAAGGCGCCTACCGGGTGCGCGAGCGGCGCAGCGGCGGCTTCCGCCGCGCCTTCGCCCTGCCGGCGGACGTCGATGCAAAAGGCATCCAGGCGCATTTCGACAAGGGCGTCCTGACCGTGTCGATCCCGCGCTCGGGCGAAGGGCGCGCCGAAAGCCGGACCATCCCCATCGAGAGTTAGTCAGGCCTATCCGAGTCAGGCCCGTTCGACGAAGCTGTCGATGACCTTTTTATCGCCCGCCTTGTCGAAGGCCACGGTCAGCTTATTGCCTTCGACGCCCGTGACCTGTCCGTAGCCGAACTTCTGATGAAACACCCGCTCGCCGCGCTTAAAGGCGCTGGCGGCGGGCTCGGACACGGCGATCAGCCGGCCCTCGCCCTCTATGGCCTGGGTGCGGGTGCGAGACGCTTCGGAAAAGCCTCGGCCGCCGCCGCGGTTTTGCGCCCTCTGCCAGCCGGGCGATGAGTAGCCCGAGCCGAAGGCGGACGCCTCGTCCCAGCGCGAGGCGGCCTGCTGCATGCCGGGGCCGCCGCCGTAGTAGCCGGTCTCGGACGAGGCCTGCACGTGGTCGATGGGCAGTTCGTCGACGAAACGGCTGGGCAGTTGGCTGGTCCAGCGGCCGTACACTTGGCGGTTGGCGGCGAAGGACAGACGCGCCTCCTCCTTGGCCCGGGTGATGCCGACGTAGGCCAGGCGGCGCTCTTCCTCCAGGCCCTTGTCGCCCTTCTCGTCCATCGAGCGCTGCGACGGGAACACGCCTTCCTCCCAGCCGGGCAGGAACACCAGCGGAAACTCCAGCCCCTTGGCCGAGTGCAGGGTCATGATCTGCACCGCGTCGTCGCCGGAGTCCCGATCCAGGTCCATCACCAGCGACACGTGCTCCAGATAGGCGCCCAGTTCGTCGAAGGCGCCCATGGACTGGACCAGTTCCTTGAGGTTCTCCAGGCGCGTCTGGCTGGTGGGGCTTTTGTCGGCCCTGAGCATGTCGGTGTAGCCGCTCTCCTCCAGCACTGTTTCCAGGAGCTGCGGGTGCGGCGTCACGGCCGCCAGTTGGCGCCAGCGGTCCAGGTCGCGCAGGAAGTTGGATAGGGCCGTGCGGGTGCGCGCAGGCAGTTCGTCGGTGTGCACAAGACCGCGCGAGGCCACGGACGCCGACGCCCCGTTCAGGCGACCGAGCTGCAGAATCTTGGACACGGTGGTGTCGCCTATGCCGCGCTTGGGCGTGTTGACGATCCGCTCAAAGGCCAGGTCGTCGTCTTCCGATTGGATCAGGCGCAGATAGGCGTGGGCGTCCCTGATCTCCGCCCGCTCGAAGAAGCGCGGTCCGCCGACCACCACATAGGGGATCGAGAGCAGCACGAAGCGCTCCTCGAACGCCCGCATCTGGAACGAGGCCCGCACCAGGATCGCCGCCTCGCGATAGCGCCGGCCCGAACGCTTCCAGCGTTCCAGCTCCTCGGCCACCAGTCGGCTTTCCGCCTCGCCGTCCCACACGCCCCGCACCTGGACCTTCTCGCCGCCCTTGGCCTCGGTCCACAGAGTCTTGCCCAGTCGTCCCTTGTTGGCCGCGATCAGGCCCGAGGCCGCGCCCAGAATATGCTCGGTGGAGCGATAGTTGCGCTCCAGGCGGATCACCTCGGCGCCGGGAAAGTCGCGCTCGAAGCGCAGGATGTTGTCCACTTCCGCCCCGCGCCAGCCGTAAATCGACTGGTCGTCGTCGCCCACGCAGCACACGTTCTGGCGCGCCTGGCCCAGCAGTCTCAGCCACAGGTACTGTGCCACGTTGGTGTCCTGGTACTCGTCCACCAGGATGTAGCGGAACCGCTCGTGATACTCGGCGAGCACGTCGGGGTTGGTGGTGAAGATGGTCAGGTTGTGCAGCAGAAGATCGCCGAAATCGCAGGCGTTCAGCACCCGCAGACGCTCCTGGTACATCCTGTAGAGCGCCTGGCCCTTGTTATTGGCGAAATGCGCGCCCTCGGCCGGCGGCAGCTTGTCGGGGGTCCAGCCGCGGTTCTTCCACTGATCGATCAGCCCGGCCAGATGGCGAGGCGTCCAGCGCTTCTGATCGATGTTGTCCGCTTCCAGAAGCTGCTTGATCAGCCGCTCCTGATCGTCGGTGTCCAGGATGGTGAAGCTGGATTTCAGCCCCACCAGCTCGGCGTGCCGCCGCAGAATCTGGGCGGCGACCGAGTGAAAGGTGCCCAGCCAGCGCAGTCCCTCGGCTTGGGGTCCGATCAGATGGGTGATCCGCTCGCGCATTTCGCGCGCGGCCTTGTTGGTGAAGGTGACGACCAGCAGCTCCCACGGCCTGGCTCTCCCAGACGCCAGAATGTGGGCCAATCTCGTGGTCAGCACCCGCGTCTTGCCCGTGCCCGCCCCCGCCAGCACCAGCACGGGGCCCTCGGTGGCTTCCACAGCGCGGCGCTGCTCGGGGTTCAGGCCGTCCAGAAAGGCGGCCGGCGGCGCGGAGGGCCGGGCCAGATCGCTGATGCGGGGCGTGGGAAGGTCGGACAAACGCGGGGGTTCCTGGAATCGGAACGACTGTAGCACGGCATATAGGCCGCGCGGGGAGGGGGCGCCATTGCCCCCTCTGATCATCAGCCCGCCTATGGTCCCTTAGGGTTTGACGCCGCCGTGCGTTGTCAACAGATCCAGCATGTCGCTGGCGTGTTCCTCCTCGACGCTCAGAATCCCCTCCAACATCACGCGCGTGGTCGGGTCGTCGTCGCCGAAGAAGCGAATCAGCTCCCGGTAGTGGTCGACGGCGATCCGTTCGGCGATCAAGTTTTCGCGGATCAGGGACACCAGATCCGAGCCGGTCCCGTATTCGGACGCCGAGCGGCTGGCCAAGCCCTTGGGATCGAAATTGGGCGCGCCGCCGAGCTGGTTGATGCGCTCCGCGACGGCCATGGCGTGTTGCTGCTCTTCTTTGGCGTGTTCGGCGAATTCCGCCTTGACGCCTTCGCTGGCCAGGCCCGTGGCGATGATCGAGTGCTGCGTGTAGCGCAGCACGCAGACCAGTTCGGTGGCCAGAACGGCCTGCAGAATCTCGATGGTGCGGGCGACATCGCCGACGTAGGTCTTGGTCGCCACGCCCCCCTCGAGGTGCTGTCGCGCGCGATCGCGCAGGGTTTTGACATCGCTCAGGAACGGCTGGGCGGGCGAACTCTCGGCTATCGGGGCATGTTTCACAGGGCGGCTCCAGTGTGGGATGACGGAAGGATCGGGAAACCGGCGGCTTAGCCGGCGGCGGCCATGTTCGGAGCGCTCACGGGCTCGGGATGGCGCCAGGGTTGGCCGCGGCCGTGAGCCGCCGCGTATTGAGATGCGGCGAACGACCAGTTCGGCAAAGCGTCGAACCACGCCTCCAGAAAACCTTTTCGGTCGTTCTGGTGGTCGAGATAATAGGCGTGCTCCCACAGATCGCAGACCAACAGCGGCGTCGTTCCCGCATGGGTCAGGGTGTCGTCGGCGTCGTGCGTGGAGCAGAGTTTCAGCCCGCTGCCGTGCTTGATCGTCAGCCACACCCAGCCCGAACCGAAGTGGCCGACGCCCTCTTCGACAAAGGCCTTTTTCAGGCTGCTCAGATCGCCGAAGGCGTTGTCGATCGCCGCGGCCAGTTCACCGGTCGGCCGCTCTGGCTGGGCCGACATCGCCGCCCAGAAGACGCTGTGGTTCCAGGCCTGGGCGGCGTTGTTGAACAGCTTCCGGTCGCCGGATTTCGACGCTTCGGCGATCACCGACTCCAGCGTCTTTGGCGATTGTCCCGTCGCCTTGAGGCGCTCGTTCAGCGCCTTGACGTAGGCGGCGTGGTGCTTGTCGTGATGGAAATGTAGCGTGCGCTCGGACATGACGGGCTCCAACGCGTCGTAGGCGTAGGGCAGATCCGGGAGGGCGAACATGAGCGGTGCTCCTTTAAGGGACGAATGGCCCCTCAGGCACAACGCACGGCTGGCGAAAGGCGTTCAAAATCGCCGAGGCTATTCGTTATTTCGGGCGTGACCCGCCGTCATCAGCGGCCCGCTCGCCCGCTCATCCAGGCTAACGCCCGCACCCGGCAGGCCGACGCCAGGAGCGACCCTGCGCGTTGCTCGTCGATCTGGCCGATCAATTCGGGCAGGCTGACGGCCTGCTCGGCCGCCATCTGTTCCAGCACCGCCCAGAACTCGGGCTCCAGCGCCAGCGAAGTCGCGTGGCCGGCTAGGGACAGGGAGCGTTTCTTGAGCACTCAGGACTCGCGCTTGGCGTCGTCCAGGGCGCGGCGGGCCTTGTCGGCCTCCGCCCGGGTCCGGGCCCGTTCCGCCTTGCCCTGGCCGAACTTGGCCCGGTTGTGCACGGCCTCGGTCTTGCGTGCGTCCTTGGCCTTCGCCTTGCGCGTCTTGTTCAGATTGATCAGGTCCGCCGCCATAACCGCTTCAGCTTAGGCTGTTTTTTGCCTCGCGCCAGACCGCAACGAATTGAGGGCTCCGCCGTTTTGCCCTCGATCCCGCGCGGCGCGGGCCAAAGCATGGAGGCAGGACAATGATCGACTCTTCCAAGATCACCGAACACATGGACGTGGTCGGCTCTGACGGCAAGCATGTGGGCCGGGTGGACCATGTGAAGGGCGCTGAGATCGAACTGGCCAAGCTCGATCTCCAGGCCATGGGCAAGCACCACATGATCCCGCTGAGCTGGGTCGAATACGTCGACGACCAGGTGCACCTGTCGCTGGACCGCGAGGAAGCGGAAAACCGCTGGTCAACGGCGCACTGAGGCGAGACCCTCTTCCCTGGCGGCGTCGGGGGAGAGGGTTTTAGAGGTGCGCGGCCGGCGAAATCCTCTAGCCTCCCCCTATGGTCGAACCCCTCATCGCTCTCGATCGCATCGGCAAGTCGTTCGACGGCGGAAAGAGCTTCGCCGTGCGGGGCGTGGACCTCGCCGTTGCGCGGGGGACCTTCCTTTGCCTGGTGGGCGGATCGGGCGCGGGCAAATCCACTCTGCTGAAGACCATCAACCGGCTGATCGAGCCGGACGAGGGCGAGGTGCGCCTGGACGGCCGGTCGGTCGCGGCCCAGGCGGCGGCCGAGTTGCGGCGCGGCATCGGCTATGTGTTCCAGGGCGTGGGCCTGTTCCCGCACATGAGCGTGGCGGAGAACATCGCGGTCACGCCCCGCCTTTTGGGCTGGACCAAGGCGGATATCACCGCGCGAGTGGGCGAATTGCTGGATCTGGTGGGTCTGCCGGCGGATTTCGGTGCGCGGTTTCCCAATTTCCTGTCCGGCGGTCAGCAGCAGAGGGTCGGCATCGCCCGCGCCCTGGCCGCGCGGCCGCCGGTGATGCTGATGGATGAGCCGTTCGGGGCGCTCGATCCCCTGATACGCGCGGACCTGGGCTCGGCCTATCGCGCCCTGCACGACCGGCTGGGCCTGACCACGGTGATGGTCACCCACGATCTGCAGGAGGCGGTGCTCCTGGGCGACCGCATGGCGGTGATGAAGGACGGGCGGCTATTGGCGCAGGGCGAACCGGCCGAACTGCTGGCTTCGTCCGATCCCCACGTGGCGGCCCTGATGGCCGCGCCCCGGCGCATGGCCGAGCGGGTGGCCGCGCGGCTGGAGGGCGGCCATGTCTGATCAGCTCGCCGCCGCCTGGCGCATGCTGCCGGGCGCCCTGGCCGGCCACGTGCTGCTGAGCGCCTGCGCCCTGCTGCTGGGCCTGGCCGTCAGCCTGCCCCTGGCCGTGCTGGCGGCGCGCCATGCCAAGGTGCGCTGGCCCGCCTTGGCCTTGGCCAGCCTGGTGCAGACGGTCCCCAGCCTGGCCTTGCTGGCCCTGTTCTATCCGCTGCTCCTGGCCGTTTCAGCCGTCATGCGGCCCCTGATCGGCCATGGCCTGCCGGCGCTAGGCTTTTTGCCCTCGCTCTTGGCCCTCACCCTCTACTCCATGCTGCCAATCCTGCGCACCGGCGTGGCGGGCCTGACCGGCATCGATCCCGCCGTGCTGGAGGCCGCCGACGGTGCAGGCATGACCGCCAGTCAAAAGCTGTGGCGGGTGCAGGCGCCCCTGGCCGCGCCCGTGGTCATGGCGGGGGTGCGCACGGCGGCGGTGTGGACCATCGGCGCGGCGACCCTGTCCACGCCCGTGGGCCAGACGAGCCTGGGCGACTACATCTTCTCGGGGCTGCAAACCGAGAACTGGGTCTATGTGCTGTTCGGCTGCGCCGCCTCGGCGATCCTGGCCCTGACGGCGGACCAGCTTTTGGGCCTGATCGAGGCGGGCGCGAGGCGACGCGACGGGCGGCGCATGGCGCTGGGCGCGGCGGGCCTCGTCATCGGCGTGCTGGCTTGCCTGGCGCCCGCGGCGGCCGGCCAGATCGGCGCCCCGTCGCGGACCTATGTGATCGGCGCCAAGAACTTCTCCGAGCAATTCACCCTGGCGGCCCTGATCGGCGAGCGGCTAGAGGCGGATGGCGCGGCCGTGAGCATCAAGCAGGGCCTGGGCTCGGCGGTGATCTTCCGCGCCCTGGCTTCAGGCGGTATCGACGCCTACGTCGACTATTCCGGCACCCTATGGACCAATGTGCTGGGCCGCCGCGACACGCCCGCGCCGGCCGTGATGCTGGCCGATCTGAAACGCGAGTTGATGGCGCGCCATGGCGTCGTGATGCTGGGGCCGCTCGGTTTCGAGAACGCCTACGTCCTGGCCATGGAGAGCGGCCGGGCCCGGGCGCTGGGCGTGGCCAACATCGCCGACCTCGCGCCCCACGCGCCGGATCTGACGCTCGGTTCGGACCTGGAGTTCCTCAGCCGGCCGGAATGGACCGCGCTCAAATCCGCCTACGGACTATCGTTCAGGGCCGAGCGTTCCTACAGCCCCACCTTCATGTACAGCGCCCTGAAGGATGGCCAGGCGGACGTGATCTCGGCTTTTTCCAGCGATGGCCGCATCGCCGCCGACGGTCTGACCGTGCTGGCCGATCCCAAGCACGCCATCCCGTCCTACGATGCGGTGCTGCTGATCTCTCCCAAACGCGCGAACGATGCGCGTCTGCGCCGCGCTCTGGCGCCCCTGATCGGCGAGATCGACGTGGCCTCCATGCGCCAGGCCAACCTGATGGTTGACCGCGACCAGGACAAACGCACGCCGGCCCAGGCGGCGGCGCTCCTGGAAAGCGGTCTGCGCTAACCGCTGCCTAACCCTCGCGTGTCATGTTGGCGCCATGGCTCAGCCGCAGACCTTTGGCCGCAGGAGGGCTCGGCCCCAGGCCCCAACGAGGCCCCCGTTGGCGCCGCACGAGGGCGAGGAGGCGCGGCTGGAAGCCTTTCGCGCCTCCCTCAAGGATGCGCCGCCCGCCGGCGAGGACCACGCTTTTCAGGCCTGGCTGCACGAGCAGCGTCCGAGGCGCTGGCTGCTGATTGTAGTGCGTCTGGCGTTCCTGGCGCCCGGCCTGCTGTGCTTTGTGTTGCATGCGCCCGGATGGGTTTCGCTGGCGCTGGAGGGCGCGGGCCTGTTCGCCAACGCGTGGATCCGAACGGAGCGTAAGAAGCAGACGGCCCAGATCGCCGGCTGGTCGGCGGGTAGCTAGCGTTTGTTCGCGGCGGCCTTGAGCGCGTCGTTCATCCGCGACTGCCAGCCAGCGCCGCCGGCCTTGAACGCCTCGACCACATCGCGGTCGAGCCGCAGAGTCACCTGCAGCTTGGGATTCGCTAAGAGCGGACGCCCCCTACGGACGACCGTGTCGCCTTGGCGGATTTCCGCGCGCTCAAAAAAGGAATCGTCCAGTTCCGGTGCGTCATCCGGATCAACCCATCCGCTCGCGCCACCGTCTAATTTCGCGCTCATGTGCGTGCCTCATCGATATGACGCGACGGCCGTCCCCTCCGGGGTCCACACCACCACGACCAGCCGTTCCGCCAAAAAGCCGGCGGTGATGTAACGGACCTCGGGATAGGGCTTGCGATCGTCATTGATGGTCGCTGTCAGTCCCGAAAACACTTCGGTAGCTTTGGCGAAGTCCAGACCCCGTTCGCTCAGGGTCCGGTCCCGCTTGGCCGGGTCGAAGGCGATCCGCATCTTTTATGTAGCTACATTAAAGCTGAAAGTCACCCCCGCCCCCGTGTCGGGCGGAATAGTTCCTGCTGAGCGTCCATGATGGCGCGTTTGAAGGCGAGGGGGTCGGCGATCATGCGGAACAGGTTCTTGCCGGTCTCGCTGGCGGTCAGCACCTCCACGTCGCCGTATTTGAAGACGCGGCCCAGCAGGGTCTGCTCGGTGCGCACGTCGGTCACCTTGTCCAGGGCGGAGTCGATCACCGCCTTGGTGAACACGCCCGAGATCTGGATCACCCGGCGGCTGGTCACGATGTACTGGTGCGCGCGCCACACCGTCAGTCGCCACAAGAGATTGGGCAGGCCCAGCAGCGCCAGGATGTAGCTATAGGCGATCCAGTTGCGCCCCTCCCCGTAGCGCGCCCACAGCAGCGAAACGCTCACCAGCACGGCGACCGTGTAGATCAGGGCCCCGACGATCAGGCGGAAGGCGACGAAGCTATGCTGGAGCTCGATCAGCAGCACATCCTCGCCGGTGGCCAGCAGCTTGCCGAGATAGCCGCGCGGGCGCTCGTTGTCGCTGTTTGGGTCGCTCTTGGGATCGCTCATTGGGTCCAGCGCGCCAGGAAATCGGCAAGGCTTTGCGGCGTCATGGTCCGGGCGTCGGACAGCGCCGAGACATGGCCCCGATCAAGCAGCCGGTTGGCGCCCGGCTCCACCACCAAAAGGCTCGGCACGCCATCCAACCGCCCGGTGAGGCCGTAGGCGGCGGGAATCTGCAAGTTGCGGTCGAACCGGCCCACGTCGACCGTCACCACCACATAGTGCTCGTCCACGAACGCCTTCACCTCGGGCAGTGCGATCACGCCGGCCAATACGCGGCAGTCGGGGCACCAGTTGCCGCCCAGGTCGATCAGCAGCAGCTTGTGCGTCGCCAGCGCCCTGGTCTTGGCCTGGGCGACCGCGGCGTCCGCGTTCGCCTGCTCGTCGTAGGGATAGGGCAGGGGGGTGCTGAGCTGGGCGGTGCTCGCGATCGACACCTTGGGCGCTGTGGCCGCCCCAGCGCCGGACGCTGCAAGCATCAGGGCGGCGACAAGAAGGATAGAACGGATCACGCGGGAACTCCGGGGAAAGAAGGCGCAGCTTATAGCGGTCTGATCCCCGCGTCAGGCCCCGGCGCGCCAGGTCCAGACGTCAGGCTACGCGGCCGCGACGCGCCCGAGCGCGAATCGGCTCACCTTACCGAATGTATGCTCGCTCATCCGCCCCCCCTCGCTCCCGATCTCGATCCGCAGGATTGGCCGGCTCTGCGCGCCCAGGCGCACAGGATGCTGGACGATATGCTTGATCATGTCCAAGGCCTGGGCGACGGGCCGGTCTGGCGGCCTGCGCCCCCGGCGATCCGGAAGGGCTTCTCGGCGCCTTTGCCGCGCGCGCCGCAGCCGCTGGAGGAGGCGCACGACGAATTCCGCCGCACCGTCCTGCCCTACGGGGTCGGCAACGGCCATCCGCGTTTTTTCGGCTGGGTGCACGGCGGCGGCAATGTGGTGGGCATGCTGGCGGAGATGCTGGCGGCGGGGTTGAACGCCAACCTGGGCGGCCGCGACCATATGCCGGTGGAATTGGAGCGTCAGGTGACGCGCTGGATGGCGGAGCTGTTCGCCTTTCCCGCCTCGGCCAGCGGCCTGTTCGTCACCGGCGCCTCCACAGCCAACCTCATCGCCGTGCTGATCGCGCGGCGGCAGGCGCTGGGCGCAGGCTCGCGCCAGGCCGGCGTGAGCGGCGCCGGGGGGCGGCTGAGGGCCTATGCCTCGCGCATGACGCACGGCTGCCTGCCCAAGGCCATGGACATCGCCGGCCTGGGCGCGGACGCCCTGCGTCTGATCGCCGTGGACGATCAGGGGCGGATGGACCTGGATGCGTTGGCCGCGGCGCTGGCCGAGGACCGCGCGGCGGGCCTGCAGCCCTTCCTGCTGGTCGGCACGGCCGGGGCCGTGGACACCGGCGCCATCGACGATCTGCAATCTCTGGCGCGCATCGCCAAGGCCGAGGCGTTGTGGCTGCACGTGGACGGCGCCTTCGGGGCCCTGGCCAGGCTGTCGCCGGAATTGGCGCCTCTGGTGGACGGGATCGAACAGGCGGATTCCCTCGCCTTCGATTTCCACAAGTGGGGCCAGGCGCCCTATGACGCTGGCTTCGTGCTGGTGCGCGACGGGCAAAAGCACCAGGCGGCCTTCGCCTCCACGGCCGCCTATCTGCAGCGCGAGGCGCAGGGCCTGGCGGCCGGCGCGCCCTGGCCCTGCGACTTCGGCCCGGACCTGTCGCGTGGCTTTAGGGCCCTGAAGGTGTGGCTCGCTTTCAAGACCTATGGCGCGGACGCCATCGGCGCGACCATTCTCAACACCTGCCGCCTGGGCGCCTATCTGGCCGCGCGCGTCGACGCCGAGCCAGAGTTGGAGCGCCTGGCGCCGGCCCCGCTCAACATCGTTTGCTTCCGCTACCGCGCCAGCGGCGACCAGGACGCGCTGAACAACCGCATCGTCGTCGCCTTGCAGGAATCCGGCGTGGCCGTTCCTTCCACCACCAAGCTGGACGGCCGACTGGCCATCCGCGCCGCCATCGTCAATCATCGCACCAAGGCGCGGGATATCGACCTGCTCGTGGCGGAGGTCCTCCGCCTCGGCCGCGCCTTGAGCCAAGGACACGCCGCATGAGCCTGCACATTCCATTGACCGCCAGCCGGGTCGGGCCGGACGCCCGCGTGATCGACGCGCCCAATCCGGCCGCCTTCATTCGCGGGGCGTTCGAGGGCGTCGACGGCATGGCCCTGGTGCGGGCCCAGCTTGATCACCTGATGACCGACCCCACCGACGCGGCCGGCTACATGAACCTGGGGGTGCTCTACCAACTGATTGGGCGCAAGGACGAGGCCCTGGCCTGTCAGGAGGCGGCCCTGCTGCACGCCCGCCTGTTCCGCGAGGCGCCCTATCCGGCGACCGAGGCCAGCTTCACCCTCCTGGTGTTCGTGGCCCAGGGCGACCTGATGACCAACACCCCGATCGAGCTGCTCTTGGAAGGCCGGCCGGTGCAGATCGTGCGCCTCTATGTCGACCCGGACCTGCCCTTGCCCGAGACGGTGCCCGAGCACGATCTGGCCATGATCGCCATCAGCGAGTCTGATCAGATGCGCCCTCTGTTGGAGCGTCTGAAGGGCTTGAGCTGGCCCAGGCCGGTGATCAATCCCGCTGCTGCGATCCTGGACCTGTCGCGCGACCGTCTGTGGCCAAAGCTGGAAGGGATCGCGGGTCTGGTCTTGCCGCCGACCACGCGGGTCTCTCGCGCCGAGCTTGCCCGGATCGCCGCCGGCGAAGCGCCGCTATCGGACTCTCTGCCCGACGGGGGCTTCCCGATGCTGGTCCGTCCGGTAGGCTCGCACGCCGGCCAGGGGCTCAGCCGGATCAAGGATGTGGCGGCGCTCAGCGTCTATCTGCGGCACAGCGAGGCCGAGACCTTCTACCTGTCGCGCTTCATCGACTACGCCGGCGCCGACGGCCGTTTCCGCAAGTATCGGGTCGCAATGTTCGATGGACGGCCCTATCTGGCCCATATGGCCATCGGCGATCACTGGATGGTGCACTACCTGAACGCGGGCATGGCCTCCAGCGTCCAAAAGCGCGCCGAGGAGGCCGCCGCCATGGCGGGTTTCGACCAGGGCTTCGCCAGACGGCACGCAGCGGTTCTGGACGAGATCAGTCGCCGGCTGGGGCTGGACTATTACGCCCTGGATTGCGCCGAGACTCCGGACGGCGCGCTTTTGGTGTTCGAGGCGGACGTGGGCATGATCGTCCACGCCTTGGATTCGGAAGCGCTCTACCCCTACAAGCAGCCGCAGATGCAGATGGTGTTCGCCGCGTTCGAGGCCATGCTGCGGGCCAAGGCCGCGGGGGCGTAGGTCGTCTAGCGATGACGCGCCCCGGCAGCTAGATCACGATGGGTTTAGGCGGAATCGCCTAAACGCTGAATCGTGCTCTAGATTCAAATATGTAGAGCCGGATTCAGACTTCGAGAGAAGTCATCCGGCTCTAGTGATCGGCAACGCACGGCCGGTTCGAAGCGGGGATCGCGGATAACCAACATTGTCATAGTTCGCTATCGCGCTATGATTACGGCTGTGATCCCCTCCGCGAGCGGCCGCTCGCCTCGCCCGGTATGTGCTGGGCGAAATCCGCCACGGCCGCAATTTCTCGCGGCCAACCCAGGAGCGGGGCATAGCCGCGATGATCTCACCGACGAGCCCGTGAAGTTCTGGCCGGTTTTCTCGTACCTGATCGTCTATGACCCCGCCATGAAGCCGCTGGGCGTCGCCCGCGTGCTGCACGCGAGCCGAGACCTCGAAGCCCTGTTCAGGAATCGCCCCGCCTGAGGGGGGCACGCCTAGCTGTGTTCTCTATCGTCGTCCGCCATCCGCTATTGCGTCGCGGGCTTGAAGGACACCAACTCCTCGCTCTCCCGGCTCACCCGAACGTTGTCGGTGCTGTAATGCTCGTCCAGGGTTTTGACGAAGTACTTCACGTCCGGAACGTAATAGACCAACCCATAGAGGGTTTGGTGGATATCACCGGACGCCGCCTTCTGGATGTGGGTTACTGTAGTCCCGCCGCTGGCGGTCGCCATTACAGCGCCCGCGGCTGTCGCGGGGATCGAAATGCGGGCGTCGAGCGTTCCGCGGTCCTCGATCTTTAGGGCGTGGAACGTCCCTGCAGGTACGGTGATATCTTCCCAACCGAGCACTTTATAGGTGCGTTTGACGTGGGTGTTGGACTGCTGGCCGCGCGGCGTTGGATCAGTAAAGTCGACCGTCCAGGTTTTGCCGACGGTCATGGGAAACGAGAAGGCCCGCCCAATCAGCGTTTCGGCGCCGTTCACGGTCCGCGTCTGGGCCCAGTCCAGGTCGACCTTCAGTTCTTCAGGAGCGCGCGGCGAACCGTCCAGCTTTATGCCCACGAGCATGGAGTCCGAATCCACCCGCTCGATCGATACATTCCGGCGCTCCTGGCTGAAGCCAGTCGCACCCTGTTCGATGACGTGGTTGAACACCCAGGTGTCGCCCGCGGCTAAGGCGGCGAGTGGCAGAAGCGTCGAGCCGACGACGGCGGCGGCCCAAGCGACCTTGCAGTTGTTCATGGCGGTCCTCCCGATCTGCAACCTTCCGTTGTTTAGGGTTAGCAGAGCCGTGCAAGGCTCGCTATGGCCTGTCCTCAATTGAGAACCAGCCCTAATTCAACATGCGGTGCGCCACCACGGCCTTGCGAAAAAACTGATAGGCCTCAAGGGTGAGGCTCCAGCGGCGCGATCCAGGCCCGAACGGGACGTCCAGGAGCGCGCGAAGATTGTTCGTTTTGGCGAAAGAACGATGACTTTCGAACGCCGCGAACAAGTCGGACTTCATGGCGTCCGATGCCTGCTGCAGGCCGCGATCCTGCGCAATCTTGTGGCAGACCTCGTCGCGGTGGGCGCTGCCGCCCAGCGACATCAGCGCCTCGACAATGGCTGCAACCTGCGGGTTGACTAAAGCGTCGAAGGGCCCGATCGCGGGGTTCGGCGGACCATAAAATTGACCCATGAGATTAGTCATTGACCATAGAACTCACGCGCCGGCGCTCTGCGGCATAACACCGCATCCCTGAGGTGTGGTCCGGTCATTGCGATAGGTAATTCCAGTCATAGATCAGCCGAGCTCACGCTGCCATGTCCAAGTTTAACTAACTTTTACCTAATCTGCTCTATAATCACAACAAATTTCAACGTGTCGTTTGTTCTCAATGGCGCTTCAGTGTTTCAGTTTATACCATAGGGACTAGGCTATTGAAAACAAAAGCACGACAGTCCAGCGGAGCGAGCCGTTCCCTGCGCAGTCTAGTTCATCTGCATGAAAATGCTTCTACGGTGCGCGCACTCAACTTGATCGCGATCCTGGCCAAGCACGGCCATTCGTCCGAATACCGAAAATACCCGCTGTTCCACGCCCCGGTTCTCAATCGCAGCATAATCGTCAAGCACCGCCTGCGGGCCAATGAACGGGACGTATTCAACGACGAGCGGAGAGGAGCGACCAAAGTCATATTGCCGATCGACATCGCGGACCTGCGGTCAGGAGCCCGGTCCTTCTTCGTCGGCCAGCGAGGCTATCTTGACGTACTGAGGGAGGTATTGGGAGGCTCTGACGAGAGCAACACCCATGACAGGGCGCTGCTGGAGATGATCGACTCGCTGCCCTCGCTCGATCCCTTCCTGATGCGCGAACGCTTCAAGCAAATGGGATTTCATGCCGCGCGATGCTATTTTGAGCTGAGCGACGCGGACACGACACGCATGTTTTTGTTCGTCGAGCAGGAGGTCGCCCCGCTCATCGGCATGACCTACGGCAGCGTTGATACCAGGCGCCACTCCCTGACGGCAAAGCTGGCCGAAAAGATCATGGCCAACGCCAGCGACTCTGAAATGGAGCCGCTGCGCATCGGCATGGGCATGGAGTCGAGCGACTTCGCCGAGGGCATATTCTGCTGGAAAGGCTTCATCTACTACAAATGGTCCATGGCCGACCTGCTGCCGAAAGTGAGGCCACTGCTCTCGCAGTTCGCGGCGATCAAGCCCTCCGGGCCGATCACGGACGAAGAGCGAGCCTACATCATCGCCGCCAGGGCTCGTTTGGCTGAAGCCATTGCCGGGGCCTGCGAAACGGTGCGTGTCACCCTGAAAATCTACGACGACGCCTATCGCGATCTGACCCGAAACGGCCAGCCGAAGGCGTTTCGCGAGTTCCTGCTGACCGCGCCCAGACTGTTCCACGAGCTGGGCGAAAGGCTCGGGGCCATCCAGCACATCGTCAGCTTCTGGGGTTTCCGCTTCCCGGTCGGCGGCCGCAAAACCATCGATACCGACGAATTGATCGACCTTCTGGCCGACTTCGAGCTTAGCCTCGGCGCCACGACGGATCGCGCGGATTCCGGCGGTTCCTGGGCGGCCTAGTCGCGAAGTCCCTCGAATGAAAATTCGGAAGCTTTAGCCGCCATCAACAAGGGGGCGTCAGCTTCGCGTGGATTGTTCCCCTTGGCTCCGGTGCGCGGACCGCGGCGTTCTCGGTCATGGCTTACCCATGGGCTACAACGTAGCCCAGGACTGTCGATAGCGTCAGCGCAGCGGCCGATGGATTCCCCGGTCGGCAAGGGCCTGTCGCCTTATCGGGCGCGACCTAAGCCGCCGACGTCACCCGCCGGCAAAGCCAGGCGGCCTTGTCGAGCGCCTTGAGGGCGTCGTCGATCACCGCTTGGGGGCCGAGTCCGCCGGGCCCGAGCGCGTCCACCGCAAGGCGCGCGCTGGCGCACAGACGCAGGGCGCTGAGCGGGCGCCCGTCGCGCTGGCCGCAGGACACCGGTTGGCCCAGTTGCACCCGCTCATGGGCGCAGGCTTGATGGGCCGGGCTTTCCCCTACGGCGCGCGCCCAGCCGCCCAGGTCCATGCCCATCAGCCGGTGCAGGCCCAGGGCGTCCTGGGGCGCAATCGGTCCGGACGGGCCGATCAGCAGGAACGGATGGATGGTCTGCACTGCGTCCCAGCCCAGGGGCGCGCCCAGGGCCACCCGGTCCAAGGGCCTTTGCGCCAGGGGCTCGAAGGCGGGGTCGTGGTTCAGGTGATCGGTCGTCGCCATGGCGAAGGCCTGAAAGAAGGCGTGGACCTGATCCTGGGGCAGGGCCAGGAACGGCGCTATCTCCTCCAGCGCGGCCTGCCAGCGCAGCGCCAGGCCGAAGTTGGCGGCGGCCGGCAGGGCGCCCACGCCAGGCCAGTCGGCCGGCCAGTCCGCGCGCATCGAATGGGCGGCCAGGGCGACGGGCAGACGCTGGGCGCCGAGACGCCGGCGCGCGCCCTCCGGCGCCAGGAGGGCGGCCGAAAACGTCGGCCCAGTCATGAATTTGGAGCCGGTGACGGCCACCAGAAAGTCCGCCTCCAGATAGGCGCGCAAGGTCGCCGGGCCTATGCGCATTTGGCAGGCGTCGACCAGCACCTCAAGCTGCTCGGGGAAGCGGCGCTTGAGCTCCAGGGCGCAGTCGATGCTGGGCGAGATCAGGCCGGTCTTGGACACGTCCATCAGCACCAGCACCACCCGACGGCCCAGGGTTGCGGCCGCGCTGGCCACGGCCATGACCTCCTGGTCGACCTCCTGCGGTGGCCGCGGCTCTCCGTCCGGGGTCCGGCTGGGCGCTTGGAGAATCTGGCAGGGTTGGGCCGCGTCCGGCCTTTGCAGCACGCTGATGTGGCCCCGCAGGCTGGAGCCTGCGCTGGCGTGTCCGCCCAGGGCGTCGCCCACGGTGCTGCCGGTCTCGGCGCTTTCGCAGGCGATCACCAGCGGGGGTGCGTTGGTTCCTAGCCCCGCGAGCTGGGCCATGATCCGATGCAGATCCGTGCCGGAGGGCCCGATGATGACGCCCAGTCCGGGCAGGTCATGCAGACCCAGCAGCGTGAGCAGGGCCTGGCGGATACGGTCCATTTCCTGGGCGTAGAGGTCCGCCGCGTCCGCACCTTGCGCCAGGCTGACGTTCAGGTGTTTGGCAAGCCGTTCGCCGGCGGCGTAGGCCGGAACCGAAATCACCGAGGCGGTGGATGAGCCGAAGGCCCGCGCGGCCTCGTCCGGGAAGGGCTGACAGCTATAGCGATTGAGGCCGGTGGTTTCGTCCAGGAGGATTCGGCTGTCGCCGCCCGAAGGAAGCAATCGTCCCATGGTGAGCGGCGCGGGCCTGGCGTCGGGCGTCGAGCGCGGCTCGTTGGAGGGCTGAACCTCGCCGGGGCGGGTCTTTTCCTGAAGCCTGTACGCGCCTTGCGCCACTGAAGGTCCCCCATCGCCGAGGCGGATGCCGGACGATCCCCCAAGCTTGCCCGCGTCGGCCTTGCGGTAAGGTTAACGCGAGGTTGCCTCAGCCGGGGCAGCCGTTCTTGATCAAGTCCACCTTGCTTCCCGATACCCGCACGACGCCGTAGCGCTCGTCCTTTGCGCGGCCATCCGCCCGCATAACGCCAGGCAGAGGCTCGACCTTGGCGAAACAGACGGCCAGTTTGGCCGGATCGATCCGCCGGGGCAGGTCCACGATCAGGCCTGGCTGCGACAGATCCGCCCGGTCCGGCGCGCCGAAGCCTTCGTACCGCGCCCGTTCGTTCACCTGCAGGACCCCGGCTAAATCCGCAGCCTGAAGCTGGGCGGCCGTTCCGTAGCTGAGCGTTCCCACCCAGGCCGCGCCGGCCTTCAGGCGCGCGGCGTCCACCGTCCGGGCCAAACCCGGCCAGCCACGAAGCTGCAGGGCCGGATCGGCGCCCCCTCCATCGGTCGCCGGCAGGGCGGCGTGGGCCAGGGCCAGGACGCTGAGGGCCAGGCCCAGCGGCGCACACTGCACCAGGGCTTTGCGCCAGCCGCCCGCGTCCCTGGCCGCCAGCGCGGCCAGCACCGCGCCTGCGCTATAGAGCGGAACGGGCCAATGGGCTTGCACCCGGTCGTGCAGGCTGTGCGCCAGGAGATAGGCCAGGAAGGGGATCAGGCTGGCCAGCATCAGCCAGGGGATGGGCCGCTCAGTCCTCTGGCGCCAGGCGTTCGCGGCGCCGAGCCCCGCCAGAATGGCGAGGGCGGGGTTGAACAGCAGGAACTGGCCGGCCAGGAACTCGATCAGATAGTGGGGCGCCAGCTGGCTGGCCGCCGCACGGCCGAATTGTTTGTCGAATGTTTCCCAGTGGTGCTGGGCGTTCCAGGCGACGTTGGCCGCAAACAGCGCCACGGCGAGGGCGGCGGCGATCCACGGCCACGGCTGAGCCAGGCGCTTGCGGCCCTCGGCGCTGGCACCCAGCCACAGGAGCACGGCGGGCGCCAGGAATAGGGCCGAATACTTGGACAGGCACGCCAGCCCCGCCGCCGCGCCGGCCAGCGCCCACCACCGGGCGTCCGTTCCGTGCAGAGATCGGACGAGGGCCCATAGGGCTAAGGTCCAGAACAGTCCGGCCGGAACGTCCGGCACGGCCAGAGCCGCTGCGGCGCCCACGGTCAGGGTGCAGTTGTAAAAGAGCGCCGCGGTCAGGCCCGTGCGGCCGCCTCCCGCTAGGCGTCCGATGTCGAACACCAGCGCCGTGGCGACCAGGTTGGCCAGGCAGGGCAGCAGGCGCACGCCGAGCGGCGTGTCGCCCGCCAGCACGGTTCCCGCACGGATCCACCAGGCGATCATGGGCGGGTGGTCATAGTAGCCCAGGGCCAGGTGCTGGGACCACAGCCGGTAATAGGCCTCGTCCTCCGTCAGGGGGACGGCGCCGGCGCTGACCAGGCGCAGGACCGCCAGGCCCGCGATCAGGACGGCCAGCCCGATCCGCGGCTCGGGCCAGACCCTGGCGCTACCAGACGGCGAGGGCGGTCGTGACATAGTTCCAGACAGCGCCGAACGCGGCGCCGATGGCGCCGGCCAGGAGGGTGATGGGCAGGCGCTCGTGCAGGAAGGAGGCGACCGCCACATTGACGAACAGGCCGGCGCTGCACGCCAGGCAGAAAGCCAGGTAGCCGGTTAAAAGCCTCCAGCCGCGTTTGCGGCGGTCATGGTAGGTGACGGCGTTGTTGATGAAATAGTTGGAGGTCATCGCCACCAGGGCCGCGAGAAACTGGGCCGGCACGAAGGCCAGGCTGGTGTCCAGGCGGCTCAGCAGCGTCAGCGCGATCAGATGCACCGCGATGCCGGTGGCGCCCACGGCGCCGAACAAGATGGCGCGGGCGGGTATAACGTCGTGGGTGGCCTTGTTTAGGATCAGGCCCAGGTAATCGACCACCACGCGACTGTCGAGCTTGCTTTCCCCCTCCAGCCGATCGCGGAACCGGTACGGAATCTCGGCGACCCGCAAGGGCTCCGCGTGGGAGGCGATGATGTCGAACAGCACCTTGAAGCCCTCGGTGGACAGTTGGGGCGCCGCCCGGTCCCACACCTCGCGCCGGGCCATGAAGAAGCCGCTGACAGGGTCGGACACCTCCGTCTTCAGCACCAGGCGGCTGAGCCAGGTGGCAAGGCGGCTGCCACGCTGGCGCGTGATGCTGAGGCCCTGAGCTAGTCCCTCCGGGTCGAGGTAGCGCGTGGCCACCACCAGGTCCTTGTCGCCGGCCCGGATGGTCTCCAGCATCTGGGGCAGAATGCTTTCGTCGTGCTGCAGGTCAGCGTCGATCACCACCACATAGGGCGCCGCGCTGGCCATGGCCCCTTCCAGCACCGCACCGGCCAGGCCGCGCCGCCCCACCCGACGAATGCCGCGGACCCGAGGGTCCTCTCCGGCCAGGGCCTTGACCTCCACGGCTGTGCCGTCCGGAGAATCGTCGTCGACAAAAATCACTTCCCACGCGACGCCATCGAGCGCCTGATGCAGTTTGGCCGTCAGCGGGCGGATGTTCGGGCGTTCGTTGAAAGTGGGGGAAACGACCGTCAGTTCGATCGCGGCCGACGCGGGGGATTTGTTCGCCCGGCTCCGCGCAGCCTGACCGCTGCTGACCCCTTGCGCGCCTTCCACCCGTGATTCTCCGTTTCCGCCCGGCACACCCTTAGCTTCACCCGGCGAAAGGCGCCAGAAGCACCGCNNTGGGTGCAGTTGACCGGCGACGGGACGGTGGCGCGCGCCGCCGTGACCGCGGGCGGCTGTCCGGCGGTGATGGCCGACGGCCAGCCCCTGCCCATGGCGTTGCGACGCCAGGCGGACGGGTTATTCCCCACGGTGTGCCAGAGACTGATCCCGCCGGGCGTTCACAGCTTGTCCGTTGGCGGCCAGGCCCTGCCGACGCCGACACGCGCGCCGCAGCGCATTGTCATGCTGGGCGACAGCGGGTGTCGCATCCAGGGCTTGACCGTGCAGTCCTGCAACGACCCCAAGGCCTGGCCCTTCGCGGAGGTGGCGCGGCTGGCCGCGGCCCAGAAACCCGACCTGGTGATCCATGTGGGCGACTATTATTACCGGGAAAATCCATGTCCCTTGCTCAACCGGGCCTGCGCGGGCAGTCCCCACGGCGACAACTGGGCCACCTGGCAGGCGGAATTTTTTCGCCCCGCCGCGCCCTTGCTGGCCGCCGCGCCTTGGGTGTTCGTGCGGGGCAACCACGAGGTATGCTATCGCGGCGGCGAGGGTTGGTACGCCTTTCTCGACGCTTCGGCGCAGCTTCAGCCCTGCAGCGGCTGGACCACGCCCTTCGTCGTCGATATCGGCGGGCTGAACCTTTATGTGCTGGACAGCTCCAACACGATCGACCGCGGCGCGCCCCCCTGGAACGTGGCCAAGTTCAGCGCGGAGCTCGACGCGATCGGCCCGAAGCTGGAACAGGGCAAGGGCTGGATTCTCACCCATCGGCCCATATGGGGTTTCGTGCCGGTCGCGCGCGTGCCGCCGCTCAATCCGGCCGAACTAAGCATCAATGTGAACGAGCAGGCCGCCGTGCGCGGGCGCGCCCTGGCCGGAGTGCAGATGATCGTCTCAGGCCATATCCACGACTTCCAGTCCCTGTCGTTCGGGCCGGACCGTCCCGCGCAGCTTGTCGTGGGCACCGGCGGAGACGTGGGCGAGCCGGCGGATATACCGCGCATTCGCCAGGGCCCGCGCAGCATCGATGACATGGCCGCAGACTTCTTCACCTTCGACCGCTTCGGCTATTTGCTGCTGGAGCGTCAGGGCGAGGACTGGGCCGGGGCTTTTCACGACGCCCAGGATCGCGTGGTGGCCCGCTGCCGCCTGCACGAGCGCGCGCTCAGGTGCGTGCGGGCCTAAAGCGCGATATGCTGAGGCGGAATCGCGCGTTGATCCGTGCAGGACTCAAATAGGTCGGGACCGGATCAGTATGCGATCAGGAGCGGCAGGGGTGAACTCTCAAGCATGTGCTGGCTTATCGGGCTGAGTACGAAATCACGTTGCCGCGTGTGACCGTAAACGCCCATGACGATGAGATCGCAGCCGGCTTCGATGGCTTCGCTGATAATCCATCTGGGAATCGATTGGCCTTCGTCCTCGACGACCTTGAAATTTGATCGACAGGCGTGTCGTTCGAGGTAACGGCCCAAAGCGGCGGCGTCCGTCCGATCGTGCTTATACTGGGCCGTGCGGATTTCCAGAAGCGCGTCGTGGGTCAGGATCGGCAATGCGTCGCGTAGCGCACAGGAAGACTCTCGGCTGCCGTTCCATGCGACGAGCACGCGCGCCCCAACCCGCGGCAGATCGACCTCGGCCGGAAGGATCAGGACCGGAACACCGGCGCCAAGAACGATATCGACGGCGAAGGCTTGACCCTTGCGCGACGGGTTCCACGGTCCGACGATCACGAGATCAGCGTGCCGCGCCTCGGTGATCATGTCGCGAGGCGTATCACCGCCAACGATGCGGAAGTTGTAATCCACGTCCGACGCCAGGGCGATCTGTCTCAGCATCGCCGCGGCGGCGGCGGCATTCTCATCTTCGCACCGAAGCCGATCACGAATGCGCTGGCCAATATCCATCGGCGGCGGCGCGCCCGTCGCGACGGCGCCCTCCAGTTGTGCGACCAAGTCAGTTCTCAAATAAAGGCCGGTCACGCGACCGCCATGGCGCGCCGCCAGTTCGACGGCGATTTTGCAGCGGCCGGGCGGTGTCGCCTCGTCGACCTGAACGAGAATGTCCTTGTAGGCCATTTGAACGCCTTGATGTTTAGACAGCCTGGAGGACGACGCGTCTGGCCGGTCTAATCCGTGACGTAAACACCCAATGTCTATGGGAGCAGCTCGATAGCCATGTTGTCGGCGCCGATCTGTTCCTGAGTGATCTGGTCGACCGCGCCGCTAAACGTGGACGCCGCCGAACAGCCAGAGAAGCAAAAGGATGACGACGATCAGGCCCACAACGCCGCCGACGCCAGGCAGGCCGTAACGACCGTGCGCATAGTAGCCGCCGCCCCCGCCAAAAAGCAGGACCAGCACGATGATGATCAGGATAAGGCTCAAGGATTCACCTATGGGAGGACGCCGTTGAGCAGCTCAGCGGTAGGTCCTAAACGCTGAAAGACTTCTGGCGTTCCGACCTTGTTCTTGGGTCTTGAAATTTAGCCCAAAAAACTGAGGGCGCTGGTTTCGAGTACGCCATCCAATCGATGCACGGACGCGACCTGGCTCGTCAGAAAAGCCCCGCCAACAGATTGATGGTCAAGGCCAGCACCACCGTGTTGAACACGAACGAGACCAGGCAGTGGACGGTGCCGATGCGTCGTTGCGTGCGGGAGGTGAACTCGATGTCAGCGGTCTGGCTGGCCACGCCGATGATCGCCGAGAAATGCAGAAAGTCCCAGTAGTCGGGATCCTGTCCGCCGGGGAAGCGCAGGCCGCCGCGTAGGCCATCCTCGTAGTCCTCGTCCTCGGTCGGATCGGGCGCATAGTACTCGTGGGCGTAATGCAGGGCGAAGATCACGTGCACGAACAGCCACGACAGGGCCATGGTGGCGAAGGCGAGGATCACCCGCAGGGTTCTCTCCAGGCCGTGATCGTTCTTGGCCAGACTCAGCTCGATGCCGATCGCCAGCACGGCGGCGCTGGCCGCGACGAGCGAGAGCCCCAGCACCACGACGCGGCCCTCGTCCTGGCCGGCTGCCTGGGCTCGAATGCGGGCGGCGCCGCAGCCGGACATCATTTGAAGGATCAGCGCTAGGAACACCAGCGCCGCCACGTCCCAGGCGAGGATGGCGCGCGTGCTCCAGCTCAACGGGTTGGGCCAAGCGGTCAGAACCGCACCGGCCGCGAGCCCCACGCTCATGGCCGCGAACAGGCGCGGCCGCCCGCTGAACAGAGCCTTTGCCGAAGGCCCTTGGCCAAAAGCTTCGTCTTCGCTCACCTCATCGCATCCCAACGGTTGTCGCCTGCGGCAAAGACGTGCTTTTTGCGGCCAAGGCCGGGGCGATAAGCTGCATGCCTTGTCCATAACAGAATCGCCGGGAGCCCCGCCATGTCCGATAGCCCTCTGGAAGAGATGGAAAACCGCGAGCATGTGGAGCACGCCGAGCACGCGGCCCATAGCGGCAGCAAGCTGATAACCTGGGTGTCGATGACCATCGCCGTGTTGGCGGTGCTGTCTGCCCTGGTGGGCAGTCTAGAAACTATCGCCAGCGGTCAGGCGCTGGGGCAAAAGAACGATGCGGTGCTGGCGCAGAGCCTGGCCTCGGATCGGTGGAACTTCTACCAGGCCAAGAGCCTGAAGAAGCATATCTACACGGTGGGCGCGGGGCAGGGCGGGCCCAACGCGGCCAAGTACGCCGCCATCGCCAAGTCGGACGCCGCCGACGAGGACAAGATCCAAGATGATGCGCGGCGCTTCGAAAAAGAACGCGACGAGCACCTCAAGGCGAGCGACGCCGCCGAGGACCGGCACCATAAGCTGACCATCGCCGCGACGCTGATGCATATGGGCATCGCCATCTCGACGGTCGCCATCATCACCGGCAAGCGTTGGCCGTGGCAGGCCTCCCTCATCCTTGGCGCATTGGGCGGGATCGTCGCCGCGATCGCCTACCTTTGAATTTTATCCCATCTTGCTCTTGGTCGGTTGCCAGCCGCCGCCCAGGGCCGAGATCAGGTTGATGGCGTTCTGCAGCCGGGTGAGCGTCGTCGAAACCGCCGTGGTGCGCGCGGTCAAGGCGGTGGCCTCGGCGACCACCAGGGTGGTCTCGTCGACGGTTCCGGCCCGGTACTGGTTGGTGACGATGGCCTCGGCCTGATCGGCTTCCTTGGAAGCTTGATCGCGTATCTGTTCCTCGACCTTGAGCACCCGCTCGGCGGCGACGGCGTCCTCCACCTGTTGCACGGCGGTCAGCACGGTCTGGCGGTAGGCTGCCACATTTTCGTTGTAAACCGCGCGGGCGGCTCGCACCCGTCCCTGGGTGGCGCCGGCGTCGAACACGGTCTGGCTAAGCGACGCCCCGATCGACCAGGTGTTGCTGGCTGAGTTGAACAGCTGCGACAGGGCTGAAGAGGTGAACCCGTCGCTGCCCGACAGGCTGAGGCTGGGGAAGTAGCCGGCGATGTTCACACCGATTTGGGCGTTGGCGGCGGCCATGGTCCGCTCGGCGGCGGCCACGTCGGGCCGCCGTTCCAGCAAGGTCGACGGCATGCCGACGGGAATCTCCGGTGTGACGAGGTTGAAGGCCGGCAGGGCGGCGATGGTCAGCGCGGAGGGCGGCTGACCGATGAGAACGGCGATGGCGTGCTCCAGAGCCGCCCGCGTACGCACGACGTCCACCGCCTGGGCCTGAGCGGTCTGCAAGGTCGTTTGGGCCGTCAGGACATCGCTCTGCGCAGCGACGCCGGCGGTATATTTGTTCTGGGTGATTTCAAGGGTCTTGGCGTAGGCGGCGATCGCCAGATCGAGCAGCCGCTTGCTCTCATCCTGCTCGCGCAGTTGGACGTAGTCATTGGCCAAGGCGATCTGGGCTGACAGCCTAGCATTGGCGATGTCCGCTTCGCTGGCCTTGGCGGTGTCCTTAGCCGATTCGATCTCGCGCCGAATCCGGCCCCACACGTCGACGGACCAGGTGGCGTCCAGACCGGCGCTGTAGCTGCTGCTGGTCAAGGCCGTGCTGGTCACGCCCCCTCCGACTCCAGAGACGCGGCCGAGACTGCTGACCGAGGCTTTGTTCTGGGTCGCGCTCCCTGTCGCCGTCACAGTGGGGAACAGCGTCGCTTCGTTCTGCTCGACGAGCGCCTTGGCGTTGCTATATGCGGCTTCGGCCTGCGCCAGGTTCTGGTTGGAAACCGAGACCTTCTGTTCGAGATCATTCAGCACCGGGTCGTTGAACACCGTCCACCAATCACCCTTCTCCAGGGCGTCGGAGGGATTGGCCAGCGTCCAGCCGTCGGCCTCCTTGAAGGTGACGCCGGTATTGACGGCGGGGCGGTGATAGTCCGGCCCAACGGCGCAGGCGCCAAGGCTGAGCCCGGCGAAGGCGGTCGCAAAGAGAGCGGCACGGAATGGGCGGAGGGCCATGGCGTTCCTAACTGGCGGGCTCGGGTGTTGGTTGCACATCAAAACGGCTCAAGGATTTCTCGTCGGACCGCACGCGGCGGAAGCGGTCGAGATATATATAGACGACGGGGGTCGTCAAAAGGGTGAGCACCTGGCTGACCATCAGGCCGCCGATGATTGTCAGGCCCAGCGGGCGGCGCAGCTCCGCGCCCTCGCCCCAGCCGATCGCCAGGGGGATGGCCCCGAGGATAGCGGCGAAGGTGGTCATCATGATTGGGCGGAAGCGGATCAAGGCCGCGCGGTAGATGGCCTCGCGGCTGGACAGGCCCTCGGCGCGCTGCGCCTCCAGGGCGAAGTCGATCATCATGATCGCGTTCTTCTTGACGATGCCGATCAGCAGGATGACGCCGATCAGGGCGATGATGCTGAACTCCACGTGGAAGATGATCAGCGCCAGCACCGCGCCGACCCCCGCCGAGGGCAGGGTGGACAGCACGGTCAGGGGATGGATGTAGCTCTCGTAGAGCACGCCCAGCACGATGTAGACGGCCACGATCGCGAACACGATCATTACCAGTTCGCCCGACAGGGTGTCCTGAAACATCTTGGCCGTGCCCTGGAAGCTGCCGTGGATGGTGGCGGGCATGCCGATGGAGCGCTCCGCGTTGCGGATGTCGGTGGTGGCGTCGCTGAGGGATTTGCCCTGTTCCAGGTTGAACGAGATGGTCGTGGCCGCGGATTCGTCCTGGTGATTGATGGTGGTCGGCGAGGAGCCGTCGGCCCACTTGGCCAGGGAGCCCAGCGGCACCGGAGTTTCCAGGGTGGTGGCCACGGCCGCTCCGGTGGAGGCGCCCCGGCCCGGGGGCGCGGTGGCTTCGTTGGCCGTCGCCCCGGCGTTGGAGGTGGCCGCCGCCGCCGTTGAACCGAGGGTAGGGCCCAGGGCGCTGGAGGACGCGCCGGCGTTGGTCAGCACCGTTGATGCGTGGACCGGAATGTACAGGTCCTTCAGGACGGTGGGATCGTGGGCGAACTTGGGGTCGACCTCCATCACGACATAGTACTGGTTCAGGTCCTTGTAGATGGTCGACACCTGCCGCTGGCCGTAGGCGTCGTACAGGGCGTTGTCCACGTCGGTGGGCGTTAGGCCGAGCTGGGCGGCGGTGTCGCGGTTGATGGTGACATAGCTCTGCAGGCCGTGGTCCTGCTGGTCGGTGTTCACGTCCGTCAGCGAGGGAGCCTGTTCCAGGGCGGCGGCCAGCTTGGTCGCCCAGGTCTTCAGGGCGGTCAGATCGTCGGCTTCGAGGGTATATTGGTATGTGGCGTTGGACTGGCGTCCCCCCACGCGCACGTCCTGCACCGGGTTGAGGAATAGGGACGAGCCGGTGACTCGGCCCAGCTGGGGCCGCAGTCGGGCGACCACGTCGTCGATGCCCGCGCGCTGGCTTTTGGGCTTGAGCTGGACCTGGAGGAATCCGCCGGACGATTGACCGCCGGCGTAGGCCACCACGGTGTTCACGGCGGTGTCCTTCTGCAGGATCGAGACGAAGGTGCGGATGCGCTGTTGGCTCAGTTGGAACGAGGCGCTCTGGTCGGACTGCATGCCGCCCATCAACTGGCCGGTGTCCTGTTCAGGGAAGAATCCCTTGGGCACGATGGAGAAGACGTACCAGTTCATCACTACCGAGGCGATCATGATCGCCACCACGATGGGGCCGGAATCCAGCGCCCAGCGCAGGCTCTTCTCGTAAACCCGGGTCATCCAGCCGATGACGTGCTCGGCCATGCGGCCGAACCATCCGCGTTCATGCTCGGGCCTGGGCCGCCCGATCAGATAGGCGCACATCATCGGCGTGGTGGTGAGCGACAGCACCAGCGAGATGATGATCGCGGCCGACAGGGTGATCGCGAACTCCCGAAACAGCCGCCCCACGATGCCGCCCATCAGCAGGATCGGGATGAACACCGCGATGAGGGAGACGGTCATGGATAGGACGGTGAAGCCCACTTCCTGGGCGCCCTTCAGGGCGGCCTGCAGACGCGGCATGCCCTGCTCCACGTGGCGCGTGGTGTTCTCCACCACCACGATGGCGTCGTCGACCACGAAGCCGGTGGCCACCGTCAGGGCCATCAGCGACAGGTTGTCCAGGCTGAAGCCCAGCAGATACATGGCGCCCAGAGTGCCCAGCAGCGACACGACCACGCACACGCTGGGAATCAAGGTCGCGCCGCCGCTTTGCAGGAAGAAGGCGACCACGGCGACGACGAGCACCACCGAGATGGCCAAGGTGCGCTCCACGTCGGCCAGGGAGGCGCGGATGGTCACCGAGCGGTCGACCGCCAGCCGCACGTCGATATCGGGCGGCAGGGCCTGGGACAGCGACGGCAGGCGCTTCTTGATCAGATCCACGGTCTTGATGATGTTGGCGCCGGGCGAGCGGGTGACGGTCACTAGGACCGCGTCCGTGCCCTGCACCTTGGGCGCGCTGTTGGTCCCGAACAGGCCCATGTTGTGGACGTCTTCCACCCCGTCGAACACGTGGGCCACGTCGCTCAGCCGCACCGGCGCGTTGTTGCGATAGGCGACCACCAGGCGGGCGTAGTCGGACGCCACCGTGCCCGCGTCGTTGGTGTAGATCTGGTAGCGCAGGCTGGAGGTCTCGACCTGGCCCTTGGGCCGATTGGCGTTGGCCGAGGCCAGCGCCGCGCGCACGTCCTCCAGGTTGACGCCGTAGTGGGCCAGGGACGTGGGGTTCAGGTCCACGCGCACGGCGGGCAGGGAGGCGCCGCCGATGTCCACCTCGCCCACGCCGTTCACCTGCGACAGCTGCTGCTGCACGATGTTGGACGCCGCGTCGTAGATCTGGCCGGGCGTCTTGGTCGGCGATGTCATCGCCAGGATCACGATCGGCGCGTCGGCCGGGTTGACCTTGCGATAGGTGGGGTTGGCGTGCAGCGTCGCGGGCAGGTCGACCCGGGCGGCGTTGATCGCCGCCATCACGTCGCGCGCGGCGCCGTCGATGTTGCGCTCCAGCCCGAATTGCAGAATGATCTGGGTGGAGTTGACGCTCGAGCGCGAGGTCATTTCCGAGACGTCGGCGATGCGCCCCAGATGCTTTTCCAGCGGCGTGGCGACGCTGGTGGCCATGGTCAGGGGGCTGCCCCCCGGCAGGGTCGCGCTGACCGTCACGGTGGGCAAGTCCACCTGGGGCAGGGGCGAGACCGGCAGTTGGAAATAGGCCGCCGCCCCGGCCAGGGCCAGGCCGATGGTCATCAGGACGGTCCCGATGGGCCGCCTTACGAAGGGCTCCGAAAGGTTCACGGCTGGCCGGCCTGGGTCTGCGGCGAACCCGGACCTAGCGGCAGGAACGGCTCCGCTTCTTCGCGCTCGGTATGCTTGCGCTTACGTCCATTGGCCCAGCGGTCGAAGGTCAGATAGATCACCGGCGTGGTGAACAGGGTCAAAAGCTGGCTGAGGATCAGGCCGCCGACGATGCTGATGCCCAAGGGATGGCGCAGCTCCGAACCCTCGCCCCAGCCCAGCATGAGCGGCAGGGCGCCGAACAAGGCGGCCAAGGTGGTCATCATGATGGGGCGGAAGCGCAGCAGGGCGGCCTGGTGAATCGCCTCTCGCGGTCCCATGCCTTCATTGCGTTCGGAGTGCAGGGCGAAGTCGATCATCATGATCGCGTTCTTCTTGACGATACCGATCAGCAGAATGATGCCGATGATGCCGATCACCCCCAGGTCCTGGCCGAACAGCATCAAGCCCAGAAGGGCGCCTACCCCGGCGGAGGGCAGGGTGGACAGGATGGTCAAGGGATGGATGTAGCTCTCATAGAGCACGCCCAGCACGATGTAGACGGTCACGATGGCCGCCAGGATCAGCCACAGCTCGTTGCCGAGAGAGGACTGGAAGGCGTTGGCGGCGCCCAGAAAGGTGGTGGTGATCGAGGCCGGAACCCCGATCTCCTTCTCCGCCTGGCGGATCGAGGAGACCGCCTCGCCGAGGGAAACGCCAGGCGCGGTGTCGAACGATAGGTTCGCCGCCGGGAATTGGCTCACGCGGTTGATCTGCAGCGGCGAAAGCTGCTGCTTCATCGACGCCATGCCAACCAGTTGGGTTGTGCCGCCGCTGGTGGTGCGCATGAAGACGTGGTTGAGGCCCTCAGGCGTCTGTAGCGATTTCGGGTCCGCTTCCAGGATCACCCGGTACTCGCTGGACTCGGTGAAGATGGTCGAGACGATCCTCTGGCCGAAGGCGTCGTACAGTATGTCGTCCACCGTGGACGGCGCCACGCCCAGGCGCGCGGCGGTGTCGCGGTCGATGGCGATGAAGGTGGACAGGCCCTGGCTCTGCACATCGGCCCCGACGTTGCGCAGCTTCTTGTCCTGGCTCAGTTTATCGACCAGCGTGCCGGCCCAGGTGTTGATCGTGGGCTGGTCGAAGCCCTCCAGCGAGAATTGGTATTGGGTGCGGCTGACGTTGGCGTCGATGGTCAGGTCCTGAACCGGCTGCAGGTACAAGGTCATGCCGGCCACGTGCTGGGCGCGCTCGCGCAGATGGTCCATCACCGCCGTGAGGGCGCCGGTGCGATGATCGCGCTGCTTCAGATTGATCAACATCCGGCCGGCGTTGAGCGTGGTGTTGGAGCCGTCCACCCCGATGAAGGAGGTCAGGCTCTCCACGTCGGGGTCCTTCAGCATTTCGTTGGCCATCTGCTGCTGCAGATTGGACATCTGGCCGAACGAAACCGATTGGCCCGCCTCGGTATAGGCCTGCACCACCCCGGTGTCCTGGGTCGGGAACAGGCCCTTGGGAATGATCATGTAGAGGACGGCGGTCAGGACAAAGGTGCCCAGAGCCACGATTAAGGTCGCCTTCTGGTGGTCCAGCACCCAGATGAGGGCGCGGTCGTAGCGGGCGATAACCTCGTCAAACAGGGCGGTGATCTTGCTGGCGGCCTTGGGTCCCTCGGGTCCGGCCTTGTGCGGCTTGAGCCAACGGGCCGAGAGGGTGGGCACCAGGGTCAGGGACACCACGGCCGAAATGACAATGGTCACGGCCAGGGTGATGGCGAATTCGCGGAACAGCCGCCCCACCACGTCGCCCATGAACAGCAGAGGGATCAGCACCGCGATCAGCGATACGGTCAGGGAGATGATGGTGAAGCCGATCTCGCCCGCGCCTTTCAGCGCCGCCTCCATCGGCTTCTCGCCTTGCTCGATATAGCGGGCGATGTTCTCGATCATCACGATGGCGTCATCGACCACGAAGCCGGTCGAGATGGTCAGGGCCATCAGCGTCAGGTTGTTCAGGCTGAAGCCGAGCAGGTACATCACCGCGAAGGTGCCCACGAGCGAGATCGGGGCGGCGACGCTGGCGATGAACGTGGCCGGCACGCTGCGTAGGAACAGGAAGATCACCATCACCACCAGGGCGACGGCCAGCAGCAGCTCGAATTCCACGTCGTTCACCGAGGCGCGGATGCCGGTCGTGCGGTCGGTCAGCACCTGGACATTGACCGAATCTGGAAGGCTCGCCTCCAGCTCCGGCAGCGCCTTCTTGATGTCGTCCACCGTCTGGATGACGTTGGCGCCGGGCTGGCGCTGGATATTGAGCACGATGCCGGGCTTGGCCACGCCGCCGATCATGTGGCCGTTGGGCCCGGCGACCTTGGTCCCGACCCAGGCGCCCAGCCGGGTGTTCTCGGCGCCGTCCACCACCTTGGCCACGTCCTTCAGCCGGATCGGGCCGCCGTTCTTGTAGGCGATAACCTGGTTGACGTAGTCGGCCGCGGTGGCCAGTTGGTCGTTGGCGTTGATGGTGTAGGCGCGGGTGGGGCCGTCGAAGGAGCCCTTGGCCTGATTGGCGTTGACCGTGCCCAGGGTGGTGCGCAGGTCGTCCAGGGTCAGGCCGACGGCCGCCAGGGCGTCGCTGTTGGCCTGGATGCGCACCGCCGGCCGCTGGCCGCCGGAGATATTGACCAGGCCGACGCCCTTCACCTGCGAGATCTTCTGCGCCAGCCGGGAGTCCGCCAGGTCCTCCAACTGGGGCAGGGGCATGGTGTCGGAGGTCAGCGCCAGGGTCATGATCGGCGCGTCGGCCGGATTGACCTTGGCGTAGATCGGCGGCTGCGGCAGGTCGGTGGGCAGCAGGGTGTTGGAGGCGTTGATCGCCGCCTGCACTTCCTGCTCGGCCACGTCCAAGTTCAGATCCAGGTTGAACTGCAGGGTGATGACCGAGAAGCCCCCCGAGCTGATCGAGGACATCCGGTTCAGGTCGGCCATCTGGCCGAACTGCCGTTCCAGCGGCGCGGTCACCGTCTGCGACATCACCTCGGGGCTGGCGCCCGGATAGGAGGTCTGCACCTGGATCGTCGGGTAATCGACCTCAGGCAGGGCCGATAGTGGCAGGACCCTGAAGGCGATGACCCCGGCCAGGAAGATCGCCGCCATGAATAGCGACGTCGCCACCGGCCTGAGAATGAACGGGCGGGACGGGCTCATGATCGCTTAGCCCCGACCACCGCGTTTGATCCGGCCCGTGTCAAGCCGCCGGCCCCCCTGAATTCTGGCCCTGATCGCCTTGCCCCGGACTTGGCCCTTGGCGACGACGCCAGCCGCCGCGCCCGTCGTGGCCCCGGCCGCTCTGACCGCTGACTCCCTGACCGTTGACGCTTGGGCCATCGCCGTCCGGGGCATTGCCCTGGCCGTTGAGGGCTGGACCGCCGCGACCGCCGAAGCGTCCGGCCGGAGGGCCCCAGGCATGACCGCCTGCCGCGGCTGGGGGTGGTCCGCCGTGATCCGGTCCGCCCTGACCTGATCCGCCGTGGCCGTGGCCGCCCCGACCGCGGCCGTTGCCGCCGCCGTCGCAGCTGCCCTCGGCCAGATCGCGATCCTGCTGTTGGGCTGCGGTGGTCTCGGTCGTGGCCGGAGGCGGCGCGCCGCCGGGTCCGCCAAAGCCGCCCGCTCCGCCGCGTGGGCCAAAGCCGCCATGGCCGCCGTGGCCGCCGCGCCGCTGGCCGCTTTGGCCGCCGGGTCCGCCGCGTTTGGCGCCGAACCGGGCCTCCGCCTGTTGGAAGGCCGCCGGATTATCGCCCGGCAGAAGCACCGGCGAGCCGTCGCGCAGGCGGTCGCCGCCGTCGGTGATCACCACGTCGCCCGCCGCCACGCCGGACATGATCGCCACGGTTTCCGGCGTGCTTTGGCCGGTCTTGACGTATTGCACCTTGGCGGTCTTGTCCGGCTGGACGGTATAGACGTAATCGCCGGCCGAGCCGTGGCGCACCGCCGTGGTCGGCACGACGATCTGGTTGCATAGGGTGTCGACCAGCAGGTGGATGTTGACAAACTGCTGCGGATACAGGGCCAGGTTGGCGTTTTCAAAGCGCGCCTTGGCCTTGACTGTGCCGGTGGTCGGATCGATCTGGGTGTCCAGGGTCGATAGGGTCCCGACGGCCAACTCCGCCCCGGCGTCGCGGTTTAGGGCCGTGGCGGTCAGGGTGGCGCCGCGCTGTTGGCGGCGCAGGATGCGCGGGATGTTGTCTTCGGGAATGGCGAACTCGACATCGATCGGGTCGATCTGGGTCAGCACGACCAGCCCGGTGGTGCTGCCCGCGGGGATGTAGTTGCCCACATCCACCTGGCGCAGGCCCACGCGGCCGCTCACCGGCGCGGTGATGGTGGTGTAGTCCAGGTTCAGCTTGGCGTTGTCGACCGAAGCCTGGTCGCTGGCGACCTGGGCCTGGTCCTGCTTGACCAGGGCGGCCTGGGTGTCGACCGTCTGGCTGGCGATGGAGTTCTGGGACAGCAGGGTCTGATAGCGCTTCAGGTCGAGCTGGGCGTCGGCCAGGAGCGCCTGATCATGGGCCACGACCGCCCGCGCCTGCTCCAGGGCCACTCGATAGGGTCGCGGATCGATCTGGGCCAGGACCTGACCCTTCTTGACCATCTGACCTTCCGTGAATTTCACCGCCATCAGATTGCCGGCGATGCGCGGGGTTATGGTGGCCGTCACCGGCGGCGTCACGGCGCCGAGCGCGTCCAGGGTGATGGGAATCTGGCCGATCACGGCCTTGGCGGTGCCCACGGTCACCGGTTGCCGACGTCCGCCGCCGAAACCGCCGCCGGGCCCGCCCGGTCCGCCCGGTCCTCCCGGGGGTCCGCCTTGGCCGTTCGGGCCTTGGCCCTGCCCGCTCTTGTTGAGCAGAGTGAGGCTGGCGCCGATCGCCAGAGCCGCGACCACCACGACCGCGATTCCGACCAGCGTGGGCAGGCGGCCGGACTTCATTTTCTCGGATCGGGCCCAGATCGGGGTGTGAGACGGTTCAGGCATTCGCGGTCCTTGACGGGTCTGACGCAGGCTCGGACGAAGTAAACAAGCCTGCGTGGTGGGCTGTTGCACCGAAATTGTCACGGTTTGATTTCGACGCCGTAATAAAGGCGAACCTTGGCTTACGGCCCCGTTTTATACCGTCCTTCCGCCCGCCGTGCGAGGAGGGCGACCCAGCTTGTGGGAAGGCATTGGAGGGCGAAAGCGGCGATGCGGTTATGCAGGCCGGGCACATGGATGGTTTGTCCACGGTCATTGGCGGCCAAGGCGCCTTGCACCACCTGCTCGGCGCTTTGCCAGATGAAGCCAGGCGTCCTGTCCATCAGGGCCTGGGTTCCGTTGGCCGTGTGGAACTCGGTGCGGGTGAAGCCGGGGCAACTGGCCGTGACCTTGACCCCGAAGCCCTCCAACTCCGCGTGCAAGGCTTGGGAGAACTTGATCGCGAAGCTCTTGGCCGCCGGATAAAGCGTGTGGCCTGCGACGCCGGGCGCGAAACCTGCCAGCGACGCCACGGTAATGATGGCGCCGGACCGCCGCGCCTTCATGCCGGGGATTACGCCATGGGCCAAGCCCGCGGCATTGACGATCATGGTCATCATCAGATCCCGCTGACGCTCCCAGGGCGCGACGTCGAAGTCCGCAGCGAGGCTGAAGCCGGCGTTGTTGACCAGCACGTCCACCGACCCGGCGCGCTCGCCCAGAGCACCCAGCACCGTTTTGTGGGCTTCCCAGGCGCCCAGGTCGCATTGAATCGGCAGGGCTTGGACGCCATGCGCCGCGGTCAAGGCATGGGCCAGAACCTCCAGCCGGTCCAGCCGCCGGGCGACCAGGGCCACGTCATGCCCGCGCTCCGCGTAGGCCCAAGCGAACGCGGCGCCCAGTCCCGCCGAGGCGCCGGTGATCAGGGCGAGGGGACGGATCATGACATCAAATTGGACTCATCCCGGCGAAAGGGCCGGCCGTTTTGTCTATATGATTATTCCCTAAAAATCGGCCGATTTCGCTCGTGTAGAAACTGTGCCGAAAAATCCGCGCGGAACGGGCGGAAGAACCCTACCGGCGGCCTCGAACCAGCCGCCTTTCCTCAGACTCGTTCTAGCGTAGCCGCAGAGTTGGCCGCGGAAAGTCGAGGCAAAACGTCCTGCCCGAACAGGGTGATCGTTTGTTCGGCCGCTGCGCGGGGAAGGGTGCCGAACTGCGTTAGCACGATATGGCCAGCGCCGGTGGAGCGACACTGATGAAGAATCTGATCGGTCACCGTCGACGGACTGCCGAAGATGAATTCGTCTTCGCTGACAAGATGGGTCAGAGCTTCGACGTGGGCGAGCAGGATTTGCTTGTGCTGTTGCGATAGCGCCTCCGCCTCGGCGTCGGTCGGGGCTATGACCATGTGGCGGCGGATCGCCAGCGATGGCGCATGGTCACCTGAGCCCTGCTCGGAGTCTTGCCTTGCGGCAGCGTCACGGTAGGCGTCGAAGATGTCCTTGATCACGACGGTTCGATGCAGGCCGGCGCAGACGCGATCACCGGCCTGCGCCGCGCGCGTTGCTGAGCGCGCGCTCATGACCGGGATCCAGAAGGGCGGGGTGGGCTGCTGGTACAGCCGCGGGAAAAGGCTGAACTTCTTGAGCTGGGTGAAACGGCCGTCGAAATCGATCTCATACTCATTGAAGCATCGCCGCAGCACGGTCAGGCCCTCATCGAAACGGGGCTCGATCTCATCTGGCGAAACGCCGACCACCGCCGGCTCGTCGGGTGAGGCTCCCCGAGCGACACCGATCTCCAGTCGGCCGCCGCTGAGGTTGTCGAGCATCGAGCATTCCTCGGCCAGCCGCCACGGCGCATGCATGGGCAGCGTGGAGGCGAGCACGCCTAGCCGAACACGCTGGGTGCGGGCGGCCACCGCCGCGAGCAGCAAGTTGGGAACCGGCCCCATACTGTAGCGCGGCACGTGGTGCTCGCTGAAGAATATCCCCGTGAAGCCGAGCGCCTCGCTTCGCACGCACTGCTCCACGTTCCAGGCGTAGATCGACGCCGCCTCCTTGGGATCAGTGCCCAGCTCGTGCGGGCGGGAGCCGAAATATTCGGGAAGGACGAACAGCCATGCGTTGATCATCGCAATCCTCCCAGGACGTCTCACCTGCGCGGTGACGTTTTGTACGTTGCGGCTAACGGCTGGAAGGCGCCACATCCCTGTTCGAAAACCACATAGCTGTTCGCCCAAGCGGACCGCGCACATCGGGGATGGGGACGTTGAACGCGCAGCTCGAACGTGTGGCGCTCGAAGTTCAGAAGATCATCGACCGGGATCTCGCCGGCGAGGATGCGGCGCGCCTCAAGCGGCTCTGCACTGATCTTATCAACCGGGGCGGCAACAATCCCGCTGCGGATATCGCGCCGGTTCGCGAGACGATCGCCTTCCTTGGAGAGAAGTGGACGGGCCTGGTGTTCTACCTGCTTGCCGCCGGCCCCATACGCTATTCGCTGTTGCGCCGGCTGGTCTCCGCGATTTCGGTCCTGGGCGGAGATCAAGGCATTTCGGAGCGCATGATGACGCTGACCTTGCGCCGGCTGGAGCGCGACGGCTTCGCGTCCCGCGCCATCTTTCCAGCGGTGCCGCCGCGCACCGAGTACCGACTGACGCCGCTCGGGCACGCGCTGCACGAGCAGTTTCTTTTGGTTGTCCAATGGCTTGAGGGCCACCGCGCCGACATCGCCTTGGCGCGCAGCCGCTATGATGAAGCGGCGAACGGATAGCTCGCACGAGCCGCGAACATCGCTGTTCAGAACACACATTCTTGTGGCGTCTTCTCACGCGATGCTGGCGACTTAGAACCTCAGCCTGGCGCGGCTCTCGTCCGCGGGGAGGATAAAAATGCCAGAGCCCCGAACCGACGTTGGCGAGCCGCAGCGCGAGACGCTTGTCCAGATCGACCAGGTCTATCTCCAACGGGATCGGCCGTTGCATTGGGATGTCTATCGTCCCGCGAGCGCTGGGAAGGCTGCACGGCCCGCGGTGCTCGTTCTTCATGGCGGCGGATGGCGAAGGGGCGATCGGGGCATGGTGGCCCCAGCCGCCACCGTGCTCGCGCAACTCGGCTTCGTCGCGCTCGCCGTTGAATATCGACTGCTGGGGGAGGCCCCCTGGCCCGCGCCGCTCGACGACGTGACGGCGGCGCTGCGGAGCGCGGTCGACCAGGCCGACTCGCTCGGGATCGATTCCTCCCAGCTATTCGTGATGGGCTACTCCGCCGGCGGCCATCTCGCGCTGTTGGCCGCGAGCCAGCACGGCGCGCCGGCAGTCGCCGGCGTAGCGGCGTTCTTCGCGCCCATACGGCTGGGGCCCCAAGACGCGGGCATGTTGGACGTGGCCCTCTCGGCGATCGCTGCGGCCAGCCCCATGACGTTCGCCGACCGCATGCCGCCGACTATTCTCTTCGCCGGCGATGGCGATCGAATGGTGCCCGCCTCCCACGCGATCGACCTCCACTCGGCGATGCGCGCGGCCGGCCGAGTCGCCGACCTGCGGCTCTATTCCGATCTGATCCACGAGTTCGTGCGCCTTCCAGGGATGATGCGGATCACCCTCGAGGACGCCGTCGCCTTCTTCCGCCGCACCTCTCTGGATCGCGACGACTTCTCGCTGGCCAGCGCACAGCTGGCAGCATGGTGGGAACAGATGCTTCCCAAGCGGCCTGAGTCCTAGGATGGCCCCCCGCCAGCAGATAGATGATCGAGCCGCCGGCGCTGGAGCTTGGTCCCTCATCGTTCTGGCTTGGGCCATGAGCATGATCGGGACCGCGGGCTTGGCGCAGATCCCGTCGGTCTTGGCCGACATCATGCGGTCGTTTGGCGTGGGGCCGGGACCGGCCGGCCTATCCCTTTCCGCCCTGTTCGCGGCGGCGGCGGTGGGATCGCTGGCGAGCGGCTGGGTGATCAACCGGCTGGGCGCCGAACGCGTGATCTGGATGTCAGGGCTGCTCTATGCCGCCGCCGACCTCGCCGCCTATGCGGCGCCAACGATCACCTGGTTCATCGTGGCGCGCTGTGTGGCCAGTATCGGGTTTCTGGGCCTGACGAACGGTCCGCCCGCGCTCCTCATCCGGGCGACCTCGGGTCGACGGCAGCACGCAGCGATGACCCTTTGGTCGACTTTCGTGCCGGCCGGATGGGTCATCGGGCCGCTGTTGTCCGCCGCTGTGGCGGGAGGGGAGAACTGGCGGCTCACTTTCCTTTTCCACGCAGCGGCCGTCGGAACCTTGATGGCGATCGGGGCCTTGGCGATCCGAGCGCCGTCGGCCGGGCCCGATGGCGCACCGGCGCGAGGGGGGATCGGCTTCCTGTTCCGCAATCGCCAAATCCTGTTCGTGGCCTTGGCGCTCGGCCTGAGCGCGTTTGTCGGAGTCGGGATTAACGGGGTCGTGCCGCTCTACTTCGTCCGTTACCATGGCCTGTCAGCCGCGGCCGCGGCATTGCTGCTGGCGGGCGGTTCGATCGTGAACTTCTTCGGCGGCCTCGCTTTCCTTCCGACCGCCACGGCTTTGGGTCTGCGCAAGGCGACGATATTGATCGTGGGCGTGGGGATCGTCGGCCTGGGGGCCGCGTTCGCGCCGACAGAGCCCCTCGGCGTCGCTATCTTTGCGCTCGTCGTTGCGCTGCTTGCGGTTGGAATGGTCACCGCGATGCTGACGACGCGCATGCCGTCGCTTGCCCATTCGCCGCTGCAGGGCGGCGCCATCGCGGGGCTGATGAGCCAGAGCACCTCGATCTTCGGGCTGATCGGCGGAGCCGCCTACCCCAGCCTGGTGAGCAATCCTTTGATGCTCATCGCGCTGTCGGTGATCGGTTGGCTCGGCATCGCCGCAAGTTCATCGGCTCGAACAGCCGCCGCAACGCCGGCGCTCTAGATGTGAGCGTGACGGCCTGATCTTGCGTCAGTGGCGGCGGCCAGCGCCATTTGGATTGGGTCCGCGGCCGTTGGGTCCTTCGAGGCGGATGAGGGGCGACATGGCTCCAAGTCTAATGACCCCATTGGAACAAAACAAGAATTCTTGACGTCAGCCCCCGACGCACGATTGATGGCGCCATGATTTCGGTGGTGATCGCGACCAAGGACCACGAGCGCACGCTTGGCCAAGTTCTAGGGGCCCTGGTGCCTGCGGCGGTGGACGGGTTGGTGCGTCAGGTGATCGTGGCGGACGGCGGCTCGATCGACTCCACCTTGGACATCGCCCTGGATTCCGGCGCCGATGTGCTGGAGTTGAGCGGCCCGGCTGAGGCGCGGCTGGCTCAGGCCTGCGCCAAGGCGAGGGGCGATTGGCTGTTGATCCTCGACCCTGAAGTGGTCCCGCCGCCCGGCTGGGTTGCTGCGACGCGGGCCCATATCGACCGCACGCCCGATCGTGCGGCTTGGTTCGCGCCCGGCCGAGGCGGCCTTTTGGGCGGACCGCCAAAGGCGCACGGGCTTCTGTTGCCCCGTACGCGGCTGGAGGCGGCGGGCGGCTACGGGCCGGGCCTGATTCGCAAGCTGGGCGGGAAGCTAGAGCGACTGAAGCCGGTAAGGGACGGGCTTTAGGCTATTCGGGCCGTTCGGGCCGATCGAGCCGTTCGGTCAGGGTCAAGAGGTCCTGCCAGGCGCGCTTCTTGGCTCCGGGCTGGCGCAGCAGAAAGGCCGGGTGCAGGGTCGGCAGGGCGGGTAATCGCGCCGATCCGTCCTCGGGGCTCCAGTCGAACCAGCGCCCACGCAGGCTGAGAATGCCCTCATCACGCTTCAGCATCGCCTTGGCCGACGCCCCGCCCGCCAGCAGCAGGAAGCGCGGATTCACCAGGGCGATGGCCCGCTCCAGGAACGGCGCGCAGACCATCTGCTCGGCCGGCGCAGGCGTGCGGTTGCCGGGCGGACGCCAGAACACCGTGTTGGTGATGAACACGCGCTCGCTGAGGCCCGCGGCCTTGAGCATGCGGTCCAGCAGCTTGCCCGCGCGACCGACAAACGGCACGCCCTGGATGTCTTCCTCCGCGCCCGGCCCCTCGCCGATGATCATGACCGGCGCATCGGCCGCCCCGCGAGAGAACACCGCCCGCTTAGCGCCTTCGAATTTCAGCCCGCACCCGTCGAAGCCTGCGATAGCGGCTTCAAGCTGGCTCAGGTCTTGAGCGGCGGCGGCAAGTGCGCGGGCTTGCTCGATGGTCCCGGCCAGATCGGGCGCCGCGCTGCGAGCGGCGACGGCGGGCGCGGTCGGGAGCGCGCGCGTCGTAGGCCTTGGGGTGGTCGGGGCTCGCTCGGCCAGACGGTCGACCGGGGCGTCCGAAAAACAGCCGTCCGCGCCCGCCTGGCTCCAGAAGGCGAGCAGGCTTTCGATGGCGCGCGTGTCGGCTGCGATGTCCACCGTTCCAATTCGCCTGTGCTGTCGCGCTGTTGCTTTGCGGTTTTGCCTTACCGCGGTTAGGACAACTTCGGTTAAGTTCGCACGCCGTTCAATGGCGTCCTGAGGAATTTCATGATCCAAGCCGTCAGCCGCGAGGCGATGGACTACGATGTGGTGGTGGTTGGCGCGGGCCCGGCGGGTCTTGGAGCGGCCATCCGCCTCAAGCAGCTCGCCGCCGAGGCCGGCGCTGACGTCTCGGTCGCCGTTCTGGAAAAAGGCTCGGAGGTGGGCGCCCACATCCTGTCGGGCGCCGTGATCGACCCACGCGCTCTGAGCGAGCTGTTCCCGGACTGGAAGGATCGCGGCGCGCCCCTGGAGACGCCGGTTTCCCAGGATCGCTACCTGATGCTGGGTCCGAACGGCCAGCTCGACATCTCCTGGCTGCCCAAGCCGGATTTCATGAGCAACCACGGCGCCTATATCGCCTCCCTGGCCAATCTGTGCCGCTGGCTGGCCGCCGAGGCCGAGGCGCTGGAAGTGGAGATTTATCCGGGGATGGCCGCCTCGCAGGCGCTGTACAGCGAGGATGGGTCCCTGCGCGGGGTGGTGGCGGGCGTGTTCGGCGTGGGCAAGGACGGCGAGTCCAAGGCCGACTATCAGCCCGGCATGGAGATCAACGGCCGCTATGTGTTGATCGCCGAGGGCGCACGCGGCTCTCTGGCCAAGGAGATCCAGGCCAGATTCGACCTGTGCGCGGGGGTGCAGCCGCAGAAGTACGGCCTTGGCCTGAAGGAGATCTGGCAAGTTCCGTCCGAAAGATTCCGCAGCGGTCTGGTGCAGCACAGCTTCGGCTGGCCGCTGAGCAACGACGTGGGCGGGGGCTCGTTCGTCTACCACTTCGGCGACCGCTACGTGGCCGTGGGCCTGGTGGTGCACCTGAACTACGCCAATCCGTACCTGTCGCCTTTCGACGAGTTCCAGCGGCTCAAGCATCATCCGGCGATCCGGCAGCACCTGGAGGGCGGGACGCGCATTTCATATGGCGCGCGGGCCATCACCGAGGGCGGTTTGCAGTCGACGCCCGCCTTGGCCTTTCCCGGCGGCGCTCTGATCGGTTGCGCGGCGGGCTTTGTGAACCTGCCCCGCATCAAGGGCAGCCACAACGCCATGAAGACCGGCATGCTGGCGGCGGAGGCTGCGTTCGCTGCGCTGCGGGCCGGTCGCGGCGGCGATGTGCTGAGCGACTATCCTGCGGCTTATGAGGCCTCGTGGGTGCATCGGGACCTGAAGCTGGTGCGTAACGCCAAGCCCTTGTGGTCGCGCTTTGGCACAGTGCTGGGCGGGGTGCTGCTCACGGGCGTGGATCTATGGATCAACCGCCTGACCGGAGGCTGGTCGCCGTTCGGTACGCTGAGCCATGGAAAGAGCGATGCGGCGTGCACGGGCCTGGCCAAGGACTTCGCCCCCATCGCCTATCCCAAACCCGATGGGGTGCTGTCGTTCGACAAGCTATCGTCGGTGTTCGTGTCCAACACCAACCACGAGGAGGACCAGCCCAGTCACCTGAAGTTGCGCGATCCCGCCACGCCCATCAAGGTCAACCTGCCGCTCTATGCCGAGCCGGCGCAGCGTTATTGTCCGGCGGGCGTCTATGAGGTGGTCGAGAAAGCGGGCGAGCCGGCCTTCGTCATCAACGCCCAAAATTGCGTCCACTGCAAAACCTGCGACATCAAGGACCCATCGCAGAACATTGTCTGGACCACGCCGGAAGGCGGCGGCGGCCCCAACTATCCCAATATGTGAGCGGCCAATGCGAGGGCTTGGCCATGGCGGCCTTGATCGGCAAGCTGAAACAGCAGAATTTGACGCCATGTCATACCCTCGCCCATCTTCGTGCTTCAAAGGCTTGTCCAGCTTCAAGGGCCTCGCCGCGCCGATTCTTGCGCTGACCGCCGCCTTCGGCCTTTGCGCCTGCGCCAGCGCGCCCCCCGCCGCGCCCGGGGACGTCGCATCGACCGTGACCCAGGCGCCGCCGGAAGATCGCTCTCCCTTTGGCTTGTTCCTGGCGGGAGAGGCGGCGCTGGACAATGACGCCGATCAGGACGCCGCCCAGTATTTCGCGCGCGCCGATCGCGAGGACCAGGATGCCTTGATCCGGCAAAAGGCCTTCCTTGCGGCGGTGGCCGCGGGAGACGTGGATAAGGCCGCGGCTCTAGCGGCCGGGGTGGGGGGGGACGTTTCGGGGGGGGTGCCCAGGCTCGGCCGGTTGGTGCAGGCGGTGTCCGATCTGGCGGGCGGGCGTGGCAAGGACGCCTACGCCATCCTGTCCAAGGACGCCGGCGGCTTCGCCTATGTGGACGGTTATCAATTGCTGAAGCCCTGGGCCGCCCTGGCCGCGGGCGACGGCGCCCACGCGGTCATGCTGCCCGATACCCAGGGCCAGAAGCTGAATCGCATGGCGGCGGTGTTGAGCCGGTCGCTGATCGACGAGCGCCTGCACCGGTTCGACGAGGCGGAGGCGGGCTATAAGACCCTCACCGCCAACGCCCAGCTCGGGGTGTTCTATGTCCTTTCCTACGGCGCCTATCTGGAGCGCCGAGCCCGCGCTGACGACGCCGAAGCGCTCTATAAAAAATACTTGGCCAAGATTCCGGAGGACAGGGATCTGCAGAGCGCCCTGACGCGGGTGATGGAGCGGCGGCCCGCGCCGCCCATGCCGACGATCGCGGCCGGCGCCGGCCGGGCCCTGACCAGCGCCGCCGAATTGGCGCTGGTGCAAAGATCCGTCGAAGAGGGCGAAATCTATCTGCGGCTGGGCCTGAAGCTGGACCCGACCAACGACGAGGCCTGGCTCCTCCTGGGCGACGTCGAAGCGGCGGCGGACAGATACCCCCAGGCCCGCGACGATTATGCGCGCGTTTCGCCTGCCTCGACGACAGCCATCGAGGCGCGCGAACGGATCATTACCAGCTATGAGAATGCGGGCGACCACGATACCGCCCTGACCCTGGCGCGAGAGCTGGCTAAGGCCGCTCCGGAGGACCGAGGCGCCCTGCTCATCCTGGCCGAAACGCTGCGCGGGAAAGAGCAGTACGAAGAATCGGCCCAGGTCCTGGCTCACGTGATGGACGCAGATCCAGCAGACGAGGACTGGACCCTGTATTTCCTGCGCGGCACTGCGCTCAGCGAGGCCGGCCATTGGGCGGAGGGAGAGCGGGACCTGCTCAAGGCCTTATCCCTGCAGCCTGATCAGCCCGATGTCTTGAACTATCTGGGCTATACCTGGGTGGAAAAGAACGAACGGCTGGAACAGGCGATGGCCATGCTGCAAAAGGCATCCACCGCCGAGCCGGAATCGGGCGAAATCGCCGATTCCCTGGGGTGGGCCTACTATCATCTGGGCGACTATCACTCGGCGGTGCTGAACCTGGAGCGGGCCGTATCCTTCAATGCCGTCAGCCCCGAGATCAACGACCACCTGGGCGACGCCTACTGGCAGGTGGGGCGCAAGACCGAGGCCCAGTATCAATGGCGGCGCGTGCTGAGTCTGCAGCCCGCTCCCGAGCTGAAGGCGGCGACCGAAAAGAAGCTATCTTTGGGTCTGGACATGCCGGTTGCACCCCCCAGCGTCGCCCGGGGTTGATGGTCGGGTGATCGCGTGTCTGGCTCCGGCCAAGGTCAATCTGTACCTGCACGTCGCGCCGATCCAGGCCGACGGCTACCATCCGCTCGCCAGCCTGATGGTGTTCGCCGATATCGGCGATGAGGTGCGAGGGTGCGTGGCCGACACCCTTTCATTCTCGGTGGAGGGACCGTTCGGCGCGAGCCTCGACGCTGGCGAGGATAACCTGGTGCTGCGCGCTGCACGGGCCTTGCTGGCGGCCTGCGGTTGTCGGGGAGGCGCGAGGCTGGTGCTGGACAAGCGTCTGCCCCTGGCGGCCGGCCTGGGCGGCGGATCGGCCGATGCGGGCGCCGTCTTGCGTCTGCTGCGTGTCCTGCTGCGGCTAGACATTGACGACGCGGCTTTGCAGGCCCTCGCCGAGGGCTTGGGTGCGGACGGCGCCGCGTGTCTGTGGGGGCGGGCGGTGACGGCGCAGGGGCGGGGCGAGCGCCTTTCGCCCCCGCCCCCATTACCGCCGCTGCCGGCTGTCCTGGTCAATCCCGGGGTCCCGTCCCCCACCGGCGCGGTCTACCGGACCTATGACGCCATGGGCGCGCCGGGTCGCGCCGACCTGCCGCAAGCGCCGGACTTTATTGCCGACGTGGGCGCCGCGGCGACCTGGCTTGGCGGGCTGCGCAACGACCTGCAAGCCCCCGCCTTGAAGCTGGAGCCGCGCATCGCCGAAGCGCTGGACGCCTTGGCCAACGCGCCCGAGGCGCTCCTGGCCCGCATGTCGGGCTCGGGCGCCACCTGTTTCGCCCTGTGTCCCAGCGACGGCGCCGCTCAAGCCCTGGCCGATCGACTGGCGCGCGACCACGCCGGCTGGTGGGTTCGAGCCTGCCGCCTGGGCGACGCCCCGCTTTAGATTCCAATATGTAGCGGTGGTGGATCGACAGGTTGTCGGCTCGGAGCCGGCCTAACCTCGAAGCTCAATCTCACCAGGGCCTTCAGCGCGCGCAAAAGAAAACGGCGGGATCCGAGGGATCCCGCCGTTCCTTCAAACTGAACCGCGATGAGGTCCGCGTCGCCGCGGACCCCTCGGGCCGCAGCCTTAGCCGTGGACCACTTCGCCGTGCAGGTTGATGTCGAGGCCTTCCTGTTCGACTTCTTCCGAAACCCGGATGCCGATGGTCAGCTTCAGCACGCCCAGGATGATGAAGGTCATCACCAGGCAGTAAACGAAGACGATGCCGACATCCTCGAACTGAGCGATCACTTGGTGGAAGTTGCCGTCATACAGCCAGCCCTTGCCCGCGGAGTTGATCTTGCTGGAGGCGAACACCCCCGTCAGGATCGCGCCCAGGGCGCCGCCGATGCCGTGCACGCCCCAGCAATCGAGCGCGTCGTCGTAGCCGATCAGCTTCTTCAGGTGCACCGCGGAGAGGTAGCACACCACGCCAGCGGCGACGCCGATGGCCAGAGCGCCGGTCGGGTTCACGAAGCCGGACGCGGGGGTGATGGCCACAAGGCCGGCCACAGCGCCCGAGATCATGCCCAGAACCGAAGGCTTCTTGGAGACGATCCATTCCACGAACATCCAGGCCAGAGCAGCCGCGGCCGTGGCGATTTGCGTCGCCGCGGCGGCCATGCCGGCCTGACCGTCGTGAGCTTCAACCGCCGAACCGGCGTTGAAGCCGAACCAGCCGACCCACAGCAGCGAAGCGCCGATGACGCTGTAAGCCAGGTTGTGCGGGGCGAAGTTCTCGGTGCCGAGGCCCTTGCGTTTGCCCAGCATCAGGGCGGCGACCAAGCCGGCGGTGCCGGCGTTCAAGTGCACCACCGTGCCGCCCGCGTAGTCCAGCGCGCCAATCGAGCCGCCCGTGCCGAGGAAGCCCTTGGCGGACCACACCCAGTGAGCGATCGGGCAGTAGACCAGCAGCAGCCAGGCGCCCATGAACAGCAGGAACGCCGAGTACTTCATCCGGTCCGCCAGCGCGCCGGCGATCAGGGCCGGTGTGATGATGGCGAAGGTCATCTGGAAGAACATGTACACGGATTCAGGGATCGTCGGCGCCAGGTCCGTGTTGGCGATGTTGATGTCCCCGTTCAGCGGCGCGAGCAGGAAGTACTTGAAGTCGCCGATGTAGGGGTCATGGCCGGTGAAGGCGATCGAATAGCCGATCACCATCCACAGAACCGTGATCAGCGCCGTGGCGCCGAAGCTCTGGGCCAAGGTGGCCAGGATGTTCTTCTTGCGGACCATGCCGGCGTAGAACAGGGCCAGGCCGGGAATGGTCATCATCAGGACCAGAACCGAGGAGGTGAGCATCCAAGCGTCATCACCGGAGTTCACAGCATCCTTGGGGTAGGTCACGACCGCGTCGTTGGAGGCGGCTGCGGGCGCAGCGGCCGGAGCGGCGGCGGCGGGCGCGCTGGAAGCCGCGACCGAGCTTGCGCTGGATGCGTCCTGCGCCAAAGCCGGGTGCGCCATCATCACCGGCGCCCCGAGGATCGCCGCGGCCAGGGCGATAGCCCCCAGCCGCTTCAACCCGAAGGTCCCAAATATCTTCATTGTCATAGTCCCCTTGTTCCTAAGATTTAGAGCGCGGCCGAGCCGGTTTCGCCGGTCCGAATGCGAATGGCTTCTTCGACGTTGACGACGAATATCTTTCCGTCGCCGATCTTGCCGGTAGCGGCAGCAGCCTTGACCGCTTCCACAGCTTTGCCGACAGCCGCGTCATCCACGACCGCCTCCAGCTTTACCTTGGGCACGAACACCACTTGGTATTCGGCGCCACGGTAGATTTCGGTCTGGCCTTTCTGACGGCCGTACCCCTTGACTTCACTGACCGTCAGCCCTTCGACGCCCGCGCCCACAAGGGCTTCTCGGACATCGTCCAGCTTGAAAGGTTTGACGATCGCAATGATCAGCTTCATTCGCCTTGCTCCTGCGCGTGCAAAGGCCCGCTCCTCTGCATGTTATGCCGCGACGTACGGGCGTCCCCCCGTTCATCCGGTCGGGCGACGCTATCGAGGTGCCTCGCGCGCGGTGATTATTGACGGCGCCTAAAGGCTCTTTTGCACGCAGCTGTGCAAACCATGAGCAACTGGAGCATCAATCGAGCAAAAAATAAGCGAGAAATTCGGCGGGCGGCGACAATCTCCGCGTCTTCGTTAATCAAAACCTACCAACGGGCCGCGCGCGCCGTCTTTGCATCCATGTTTTGGGGCGCGCGGGTCGCTTACTGGGCGCCTCGACTCCGGCCCTGTGGCCTGACGTCCGGCGCCCCTTCACCAGCCGGCCGATCACGACCCGGTGAGCGGTGAAACCAATACGGGGTCTGGAGGGTAGTTAGTGCAGGGACCCTGAGGGGCCGTATCCAAGGAGATCTCCATGCGCGTCTCGATCATTACCGCCATCACAGCCGCCGCCGTCCTGACCGCCGGCTCCGCTTTCGCCCAAAGCGCGCCCGCCGCCGACACGGCGGTCAATCCGCCGGCCGCCGTTCAGGACGGCACGGCTGCGCCCGCCGAAGGGTTCACTTCCTCCAGCACCCTGGGCGATACATCCAAGTTGAAGGCTGGCGACCCGAACGTGGTGTCAAACGCGCCCGTGCCCGACACGCACGAAAACCGCGCCAAGTACGGCCGGCCCCTGTCGCAGACCGGACGCAGGACCGCCGCGACTGGCGACTAAGTCATCGCCTGAAATGAGTCCGTCGCCTGGAACGAGCCGTCGGTTCGGCCAAGCGCTTGAAGCTCAGGTCGGCGGGCCCTATGGTCCGCCGACTTTTTTTTGGGCCCTTTGCCGATGTCCGCCGAACCCCTCTCCTTCCAGGACCTGATCCTGACGCTGCACGCCTATTGGAGCGACAAGGGCTGCGTGATCCTGCAGCCCTATGACGTGGAGGTGGGCGCCGGCACCCTGCATCCGGCCACGGTGCTTCGGGCCCTGGGTCCCAAGTCGTGGAACGCGGCCTATGTGCAGCCCTCGCGCCGACCCGCGGACGGCCGCTACGGCGAGAACCCCAACCGGCTGCAGCATTATTATCAGTACCAGGTGATCCTGAAGCCCAACCCGCCAGACATGCAGGACCTGTACCTGGGCTCGCTGGCGGCCATCGGCCTTGATCCCACCCTGCACGACATCCGCTTCGTCGAGGACGACTGGGAGAACCCCACCGTGGGCGCCTGGGGCTTGGGCTGGGAGGTGTGGTGCGACGGGATGGAGGTGTCGCAGTACACCTATTTCCAGCAGGTCGGCGGCCTGGACGTGGACCCGGTGGCGGGCGAGCTGACCTACGGCCTGGAGCGCCTGTGCATGTACGTGCAGGGCGTCGACAATGTGTACGACCTGAAGTTCAACAAGGCCGGCGTGACCTACGGCGAGGTGTTCCTGGAGAACGAGCGCCAGCAGTCGGCGGCCAACTTCCACGGCTTCGACGTCGCCATGCTGCAGCGGCAATTCGTGGACATGGAGACAGAGGTTAGGAGCCTGCTGGGGCAGACTGGGCCGCAAGGCCAAGTCCTGGTGCTGCCCGCTTACGACCGCGTGCTCAAGGCCAGCCACCTGTTCAACCTGATGGACGCGCGCGGCGCTATCGCAGTGGCCGAGCGCCAGAGCTACATCGGCCGCATCCGCGACCTGTGTAAGATGTGCGCCGAGGCGTGGCTGAAGCAGCAGACGGCGGCGGCGTGAGGGGGCGAGCGGGTCTCCCGCTGCTTTCCCTATGCTTGGCGCTTGCGGCAGGCGGGGCGCTCGCGGGGCCCGACGAGACAGTCTCCGGGGGCGACGACCTCATTTTTTCTTCCCCTGACATGCCACAAATGGCTCGAGCGAAGACCGAGGCTCGGCGCACCCTGCCTTCGTTCTGGCGCTGGCTTTCGCAGCAGACGCCAGATCAGCCCGGCTTTATGGTCAAGGTCGGCTTTCCGATCACCAAGCCCGTCAAGTCGGTCGAGTACATGTGGGTTAATCATCTCAAGCTTGACGGCGACACAGTGACGGGCAAGCTCGACCAAGATCCCGACTTCCGGCCGGACCTGAAATACGGACGGACGGTGTCATTCATGGAAAGCCAGATCATCGACTGGGCCATCCGATATAAAGGCCGACAGTACGGCCATTTCACCACGCGGGTCCTGATTAAGGGCCATCCGAAGGACGAGGCGGAGATGAAAAAAATCCTCTCCGACGATCCCTATCCGCCCGGCTTTAAGTGATCGCCTACTGACATGCCCCAACTCCTGCTCGAACTGTTTTCCGAAGAAATTCCCGCGCGCATGCAGGCCCAGGCCGCGCGTGATCTGGAGCGTATGGCGCGGGAGAAGCTGGCCGAAGCCGGCTTTATTCCCGAAGGGGTCAAGGCCTTCGCCGGGCCGCGCCGGTTGACGCTGGTGGCCGACGGCGTGCCGCCGGCGCAGTCGGACCGCAACGAGGAGCGCAAGGGACCGCGCGCCAATGCGCCGGACCAGGCCGTCGAGGGCTTCCTGCGCTCCACCGGCCTGACCCGCGATCAGCTGGTCGAACGGGACGGCGCGCTGTTCGCGGTCATCGCCAAGAAAGGCCGCCCGACCCCCGAAATCATCGCCGAGATGACCCAGCAGATCGTGCGAGGCTTTCCCTGGCCCAAGTCGATGAAGTGGGGCACGGGCAGCTTGCGCTGGGTGCGCCCGCTGCAGCGCATCCTGTGCGTGTTCGACGGCGAGGTCGTTGCGCTGGACATCGACGGCATCAAGGCCGGCGACCTGAGCGAAGGCCATCGCTTCATGGGCGCGCGCCAGCCCTTTCGCGCGCGGACCTTCGATCAATACGCCGATGGCCTGGCCGCCGGCTTCGTGGTGCTGGAGGCCGAGGAGCGCCGGGCCCGCATCCTGCATGAGGCGCGCACCCTGTGCCATGCGCGCAACCTGGAGCTGGTGGAGGACGAGGGCCTGCTGGACGAGGTGGCGGGCCTGGCCGAATGGCCCACCCCGATCCTGGGCGATATGGACCCGGCTTTCCTGGACCTGCCCGCCGAGGTGATCCGCACCTCCATGCGCACGCACCAGAAGTATTTCGCCGTGCGCGATCCCAAGACCGGCAAGCTGGCCCCGCACTTCGTCACCGTGGCCAATATCGAGGCCATCGACGGCGGCGCGGCCATCGCGGCGGGCAATGCGCGGGTGCTGTCGGCCCGCCTCAACGACGCGCGCTTCTTCTGGGACGAGGACCGCAAGGTTTCGCTGGAAAGCCGGCTGGAGAAGCTGAAGGGCGTCACCTTCCACGCCAAGCTTGGGACGATGTACGAGCGGGTGGAGCGGATCGAGACCCTGGCCCGCGAGATCGCGCCGCTGGTGGGCGCCGATCCGGAGTTGGCGGCTCAGGCCGCGCGCCTGGCCAAGGCGGACCTCGGCACGGGCATGGTCGGAGAGTTCCCCGAGTTACAGGGCCTGATGGGCGGGTATTACGCCCGGGCGGAGGGTTTACCGGACGTCGTCGCCGCTGCTGTGCGTGACCACTACAAGCCCGTGGGGCCGAGCGACTCCGTGCCGACCGCGCCGGTGAGCGTGGCGGTGGCCTTGGCGGATAAGCTGGATACGTTGGTCGGCTTCTTCGCCATCGATGAAAAGCCGACCGGCTCGAGAGATCCCTATGCTCTACGTCGCGCCGCCTTGGGCGTGATCCGCATTGTGCTCGATAAGGGCGTGCGACTGCACCTCGGCCGCTGGGCCGATGCTTCGCTCCTCGCCTTCTTCGCCGACCGCCTCAAAGTCCTCCTGCGCGACCAGGGCAAGCGGCACGACCTCGTCGACGCGGTGTTCGCCCTGGGCGACGATGATCTGGTGCGGATCGTGGACCGGATCGAGGCGCTGGACGGGTTCCTCAAGACCGAGGACGGGGCCAACCTCTTGGCCGGCTATCGCCGGGCGGCCAATATTCTGAAGGCCGAGGAGAAGAAGGGTGCGCTGCCCACGGGACCGGCTTCGGCCATGCCGGAGGCGCCGCAGGAGGAATTGGCGTTGATCGCGACGCTGAGAAACGCCCAGCCTGAAATCGAAATCGCCTTGAAGGACGAGCGTTTCGCCGACGCCTTGTCCATGATGGCGTTCTTGCGGGCGCCAGTGGACGCATTCTTCGACAAAGTGCTAGTGAACGCAGAAGATGCTGCGGTGCGGCAAAACAGACTTAGGCTGCTCGCCCAGGTGCGGGACGCCATGGGCTTGGTGGCTGACTTTTCGTTGATTGCGGGCTGAGGCCCGCGGCGAAGCAAGGACAAGGCATGTTGGCGCAAACGGAAACGGCGACGCGTTGGGTCTATTCATTCGGAGGCGGCGGCGCGGACGGCGACGCCTCGATGAAGAACCTGCTGGGGGGCAAGGGCGCCAATCTGGCCGAGATGTGCGCCCTGGGCCTGCCGGTGCCGCCAGGCTTCACCATCACCACCGAGAACTGCACGCACTATTATCAGAACGGCGGCGCCTATCCGCCGGCCCTCAAGGCTGAGCTGGGCGCGGCCCTGGCCAAGGTCGAGGCCATCGTCGGCAAAACCTTTGGCGATCCTAAGAACCCGCTGCTGGTGTCGGTGCGCTCGGGCGCTCGGGCGTCCATGCCGGGCATGATGGATACGGTGCTCAACCTGGGTCTCAACGACGTGACCGTGCAGGGCCTGGCGGTGCTGTCGGGCGACGAGCGTTTCGCCTTCGATTCCTACCGCCGCTTCATCCAGATGTACTCCAATGTGGTGCTGGGCCTGGACCACCACATGTTCGAGGAGATTCTCGACGACGCCAAGGATCGGCTGGGCGTGATCGTGGACACCGCCCTGACCGCGCAGGACTGGCGCGAGGTGGTGGGCGAATACAAGAAGGCCGTTGAGCGCGAGCTTGGCCGGCCCTTCCCGCAGGATGTGCAGGACCAGCTATGGGGCGCCATCGGCGCGGTGTTCGCCAGCTGGATGAACGACCGGGCCAAGTTCTACCGCCGCATGCACGACATCCCCGAAAGCTGGGGCACGGCGGTCAATGTGCAGTCCATGGTGTTCGGCAACATGGGCGAGACCTCGGCCACCGGCGTGGCCTTCACCCGCAATCCCTCCACCGGCGAGAACCGCCTGTACGGCGAGTTCCTGATCAACGCCCAGGGCGAGGACGTGGTGGCCGGCATCCGCACCCCCCAGAGCCTGACCCGCGTGGCCCGCGAGGAAATGGGCGATCACAACCCGTCGATGGAAGAGGCGATGCCGCAGGTGTTCGCCCAGTTCAAGGCGGTGGTTGAGCGGCTCGAGCGGCACTACCGCGACATGCAGGATATCGAGTTCACCGTTGAGCGGGGCGCGCTCTACATGCTGCAGACCCGCAGCGGCAAACGCACGGCCAAGGCGGCCCTCAAGGTGGCGGTGGACATGGCCGCCGAGGGCCTGATCACCCAGAAGGAAGCTATCGTCCGCATCGATCCGTCCTCACTTGACCAGCTGCTGCATCCGACCCTGGACCCGACCGCCGAACGCGACCTGATCACCACGGGCCTGCCCGCCTCGCCCGGCGCGGCCACCGGCAAGGTGGTGTTCGACGCCGACGAGGCCGAGCATCTGGGTCAAGCCGGCGAGGCGGTGATCCTGGTGCGCGAGGAGACTTCGCCGGAGGACATTCACGGCATGCACGCGGCGCGCGGCATCGTCACGGCCCGCGGCGGCATGACCAGCCACGCGGCGGTGGTAGCGCGCGGCATGGGCCGTCCGTGCGTCTCGGGCGCCGGCGACGTGGCGATCGACCACGCGGGCAAGCGCTTCCAGGTGAAGGGCCGCACCTTCAAGGCCGGCGACATCATCACCATCGACGGCTCCAAGGGCGAGATTCTGGCCGGCGCCGTGCGCATGATCGAGCCGGAGCTGACGGGTGATTTCGCTACCCTGATGACCTGGGCTGACCAGGTGCGCCGCATGAAGGTGCGCGCGAACGCCGAGACCCCGCTGGACGCCAAGACCGCCCGCCAGTATGGCGCCGAGGGCATCGGCCTGTGCCGCACCGAGCACATGTTCTTCGAGGAGGACCGGATCGCCGCTGTGCGCGAGATGATCCTGGCCGACGATGAAGCGGGCAGACGCGCCGCCCTGGCCAAGATCCTGCCCATGCAGCGCGACGACTTCGTGCAGCTGTTCACCATCATGAGCGGTCTTCCGGTGACCATCCGCCTGCTCGACCCGCCGCTGCACGAATTCCTGCCGCATAACGAAGAGGACGTGAAGGCGGTGGCCGAGGCCACGGGGCTCAACGCCGCCAAGCTGATGCGCCGAGCCAAGGAGCTGCACGAGACCAACCCCATGCTGGGCCACCGCGGCTGCCGCCTGGGCGTGTCCTATCCCGAGATCTACGAGATGCAGGTGCAGGCCATCTTCGAGGCCGCCATCGAGGTGGCCAAGACCCTGGAAGCGCCCAAGCCTGAGATCATGCACCCCCTGGTGTCCAAGGGCGAGGAGATGAACTACCTGCGCGCCCTCACCGACCGTGTCGCCAAGGCGGTGATGGCCGACAGGGGCGTGACGGTGGAATACCAGGTCGGCACGATGATCGAGCTGCCGCGCGCAGCCATTCGCGCCGGCGACCTGGCCAAGAGCGCCGAGTTCTTCTCCTTCGGCACCAACGACCTGACCCAGACCACCTTCGGCATCAGCCGCGACGATTCCGCCAAGTTCCTGGCCGCCTATATCGACAAGGGCATCTTCGACAAGGACCCGTTCGTGTCCCTCGATCAGGAAGGCGTGGGCGATCTGATCCGCATCGCGGTGGAGCGCGGACGGGCGGAGCGGCCGGGCATGAAGATGGGCATCTGCGGCGAGCACGGCGGCGATCCGGCCTCCATCGGCTTCTGCGAGACGGTCGGCCTGGACTATGTGTCCTGCTCGCCCTACCGCACGCCGATCGCCCGCCTCGCGGCCGCCCAGGCCTTCCTGGCTGTGAGCGGCCCCAGGGACTGATCCCTATTTAGTTCCGCACATCCCCACGCGAGCGGGGTTCGAGTCGTCCGTTGGACGACGGCTCGGCGCGTGGAGGCTGGGCTTATCTGGACATAATGCGTAAAGTAACGCCGTAATTCGAACACTATGTAGTCCAAATTAACGTCATTCGCCACAAGTCTAGCTATCCTTCGACACAAGCTGTGGCTGAAATGCCGCAGAGCGGCTAGCGATATACATCATGGATTGGATTTAATTGAACCTTTTCATGAAAGCGTGCGTTCTTACTCACATCTGGAAACAGATTTGGAGTATTCACCGTGAAAACGTTAATTGCTGCTGCAGCATCGTTGGCTGCTTTATCATTTGCCGCGCCGGCCTTAGCGCAGACCGCGCCCGACCTAACGCACCCGAGCTATTACTTTAGCCTCGGCGACAGCTATCTGACCCCCGGCTACAACGGCGGGATCGACGAGTTGACCGGCCGGATCGGCGCGCGCCTGGGCCAAAACTGGGGCGTGGAAGGCGAAATCGCCGGCGGGATCAGCCGGTACACGAACGCCGCCAGCTCAAACAACGTCACCGAGCCGGTGACGGGTGCGGGCTATGCGGTGGGCTATTACCCCATCAGTCCCAAGATCGAGCTTCTGGCCCGCATCGGCTACGGCGCCTCCAGTCTGCATCAGACCATCAACGGCGTGAGCGCCGACAGCGTTACCAACAGCGTCAACTTCGGCGCCGGGGCCCAGTACTGGCTGACCGGCGTGGACGCCATCCGCGCGGACTACACTCGCCGCGACTATCTGGGCAATTCGGCGATCCCCAGCGGCGCCGACGTCTGGGGCGTCAGCTACGTGCGCAGGTTCTAGGATAGCGCTAACGTTAGCAAAGACCGGCAGGCCTTGTCCGCATGGCCTGCCGGTTCTTGCCGCCACTAGCTCGTCCGTTTCGAACCCCCTGTCATAAATTGACATATGTCACTTGATGTCATAGATCGGGCGCGCCATACTTAGACATGGCTCGCGCCCGGTTGCTCTTTCATAGCAAGCGCATCTTCGACGACGGCGCGATCATGGAGTTGAAGCTTTGGCTCGTTCCCCGGCCGGTGGAGGGCTCGCGGCACGATTTGAAATACTCGCTGTTCTATGGACGCGAAGGCGAAAGGCTCGTCGGCTACGACAACGAGGCGGGCAAGGGCGATCACCGCCATTATTTGGGTAGGGAAGAGCCTTATCGGTTCCTGTCGCTGGAGCAGCTTGTGTCGGATTTTCGGGCCGACGTGGAAGCGTTGCGAGGCGTTGAGAGATGAGCGAAGACATCAAAATCCGCGTCGGCGGCGGCATGGCCGAAGACCTCGCGGCCTTCACCCGAGCCTGGAGACGGGCGGAGGAGGGCGATCTTCGCGAGGAGCGGATATTGGCCTTCGAAAGCTGGGAGGGTCTGGCCTCGGTTATGACCACCGAACGCTACCGTCTGCTGCGTCACCTGCACGCCCACCCCGAACGCTCGATCAACGCCCTGGCCCTGGCCCTGGGACGCCAGTATCGGCGGGTGCATGAGGATGTGACCATCCTTGAGCGCGCAGGCCTGGTGGAACGCTCCGGCGGCGAGGTGCGCGCCACGGCGGACCGGCTCAGCGCCGAGGTGGTGCTTTAGGCGATTATTGGGGTCAGGCGGTCGCTTGGTGGTTTGCGTCTACCCCTCCCTCAACAACGGCAGCGCCAGCCCCGAAATCGGCCTGGCGCCCAGCAGCTCGCGGCGGAAGCGGAACAGTTCGGCCGGGCGGCCGCCGGTGTCGACGTCGAAGCGGCCCAGGCCCGCCACCAGCCCGGCGCGCTCCAGCATGCGGCGGAAGTTCTGCTTGTGCAGCGCCACCCCGGCGATGGCCTCCACCACCCGTTGCAGGCGCGACAGGGTGAATTCCGCCGGCATGAACTCGAAGGCGACAGGGCGGTACTTCAGCTTGCCGCGCAGGCGGCCCAGCCCGGTGGCCAGAATGCGGCGGTGGTCCGAGATCATCGGCTCGCCAAAGGCGGGATCGAAGCGTTCTGGCTCGGGCGCTGGCCCGCCGCGGGCCCGGTCGCGGTCGCGCGCGGCTTCGGACGCCAGGCCAGCCTCGTACAGCAGCTCGTAGCGCTCCAGCACCCGCTCCTCGTTCCAGGGCGCCCCTTCCTGGGCGAACAGCAACCGAATGCGCGACAGGCGCGCGTCATCCCCTTTCGCCCAGGCCTTCAGCGCGGGAACGATGGCCTCGTCGATCAGGGCCGGTCGGCCGCGCCGCCAATCCTCCCACGGGAAGAAGCGCGTCCAGGGCGCCCAGGCGGTGTCGGGCGCCGGCAGGTCCACCGCCTCGTTGGTCAGGGCCAGGTAGCCCACCGAAATCACCCGAGCGGCGCCGGCGCCCACATCGGCCAGGGGCGCGTCGCGGCCCTTGTCGCCGAAGGTGTAGAGCTGCTCCACATAGCCCAACTCGAAACGGGTCTGGGCGGCGACGAACGCTCTCAACGACAATTCGAAGGTCCGCTGTCCCTCCGGATCGAAGGGGCCGAAGGGCAGGCCGCCGAGGGTCGATGGCCGGCTGGTGCGCGGATCGTGCGGACGCACGGTGAGCACCACGCCTTCGCCGCCCTGCACGGCCATGATCACGGCCGACAGGCCAATGACGACCGTGGCGCTCATGGCTTCATGGCTCCGGCCAGGGCGTGGCAGCGGTCCAGGTAGCGCTGCTCGGCCATGCCGGTGGGCCAAGGCGCGACATCCACCCGGGGGCCGCCCGGGGGAGCGCCGAACAGGTTCAGGGCCTCCTCATGGGAAAAACCCGCAAGCTGGACAGCCTCATAGAAGGCTGAGGCCTGGTCGGCCTTTTTGATCAGGGCTTTGACGGCCTGGGGCGTATGCGGCGGCAGGCCGAAGCGGATGTGGATCGCCGCCTCCAGCCGCGCCTCGAAGGTCTTGTAGTCCAGGCCGAGCGCGGCCTTGAAGGGCGAGATCATGTCGCCGATCACATATTCGGGGGCGTCGTGCAGCAGGGCGGCCAGCCGCCAGCGCGCCTCCAGGCCCGGCTCCAGAATCCCGCAGATGTCCTCCACCACCAGAGAGTGCTGGGCGACCGAGAAGGCGTGCTCGCCGGTGGTCTGGCCGTTCCAGCGCGCCACCCGCGCCAGGCCGTGGGCGATGTCGGATATCTCGATGTCGAGGGGCGAGGGGTCGAGCAGGTCAAGCCGGCGGCCAGACAGCATCCTCTGCCAGGCGCGCGGCGCTTGGCCCGTTTGCGGTCCCCGTCCTACGCGCTGTGTCTGACGCAGCCCTCTGGCCAACCGTTCGTTTCCCGAAGACGTTGCTGTCCGCAATGGTGATCGCAGGGGCGGGCGAGGAATTCAAACCCGAAAATGGCCGAGGCGGCCGAACGGCGGCAAACGGCGTCGGAACTCAATCCCCCGGCGCGCGCTTGCCAAGCTGAAGAGAGACTTACAGGATCGGCGCCGCGCGGGCGGTGAACTGACTTGAATCAAGGACCCGCGACAGATTCTGGGGCCTGCATGGCCTGGCCCCGTGCAGAGGGGGCGCGACGTGAACGGTGCAGCAGTGAACTGGTCCAGGATTCTGGCGCCCCTGGCGGGCATCGACCGCGACGAGGTTGTGCTGGAGGCCGCGGCGCGCCTGGCCGAGCCGTTCGAAGCAGAGGTGGCGGGGGTTTTCGCGCCGGCGGAGCTGGCTGACCTGACGCCATGGATGGGCGAGGGCTTCATGGGCGGGGTGCAGATGGCGGCCGTCGAGAGCCTGAAGGAGGCCGCCGTGAATGGACGCAAGGCCTCGCGCGCCTCGGTTCATGCGCTCGCCTACGAGCCCAAGCTGTTCAAGACCCTGGAATCCCCCGTCTGGATGGCGCTGGCCCTCGAATGCCGCTTGTCGGATGTGGTGGTGTTCGACAACGAGGCCGCCCGCGGCCGGGGGCCGTTGGCCCAGGCCTTCCAGCAGATCCTCGCCGTGGAGCAGCGGCCCGTGGTGATCGCCCGCGCGGGCCTGGATCCCGCCGGCCATGTGGTGCTCGCCTGGGATGGCGGCAAGGAAGCGACCCGGGCCGTGCGCACAGCCTTTCCACTGCTGCAGAAAGCCAAGACGGTGACCATCCTGGGCGTGCAAACCTCGGCCCAGGGCGAGTTCGACCCCGCCGCCCTGCAGGATTTCCTGGCTAAGCGGGGCGTCGTCGCCGACGCGCATCTGGTGAAAGGGTCGGGCGAAGCGGCGCCGCTTCTGCTCAAGACCGCCCGGGAGATCGGCGCCAGTCTGTTCGTCGCGGGCGCTTACGGCCATCCGCGGCTGCGGGAATTCATCTTCGGCGGAGCCACGCGCACCTTCCTGCACGCCGACGCGCCATCCCTGTTTTTGTCCCACTAGAGTCCTAAGCAAGTAAGGAGCCCCCCGATGGGCCTGTTCCGTATCGTCATGCGCCTGGCGCGCAATCCCGGCACGGTGTTCGCCGACGGCGACGACCACCGCGGCTACACCCTTGTGGCGCCGCTCACGCCGGACGGCCATCTGGACGAGAAGGCCTACGCCAAGGCGCGCGCCCAGTGCACGGTGCGCCGGTTCGCGCCTGACGAGGATCCCGCCACCGGCCTGCTATCGCGCCGTGGCGAGCGCTGGTTCTTCGACTACGGCGACGAGGCGGACACCGATGAGGAACCGGTCTACCGATTGGGCGAGCACCGCTTCGCCGTGGGCGAATATGTGGCCGTGACCGACGAGGAGCGGCGGCTTTTGACCTATAAGGTGACCGAGGTGCAGCCGGTGTGAACCGCCCTAAGGGCTAATCCGGCTTGGGCTCCGTCGGCGGGGCGTAGCCGAGGTCGGCGATCTGTTCGTCCGACAGGGGTCTGTTGGATTCGAACTTGTCGACCCGGCGGTTGCGCAACGCGGTCACGCTTTTGGAATCCTCGGCCTGATCCTCGGCCAGGATCAGGCCGGTTTTGTCGCCGGCGTCCAGCTCGTCCTCGTCGTCCAGGTCGTCCTTGTCCAGGTCGTCGAGGTCCTCATCGTCCTGATCTTCTTCCTCGTCCTCATCGCCTTCCGCGCGCGTGGCGTCATAGGCGCGGCTGTCGAGGTCGGGATCGAGTTCATCTTCCACATCGAACAGGTTGGGATCCTCGCCTTCGCGATGGGTCTCGTCGAATGCCTCGGCCAGGTCCTGCTCGTCGCCTTCATCATTCGCCATATCGGCCTCCCGTCGCGCCCGCACGGCGCGGTAAAAGGCCTTAACTCGGCGCTGTGACCTGCGTTCCATTGTTGGCGAAAGCCGCAGCCAAAGCCTGGGTGATTTCGTCCATCACCGGCGCCCAGTCATTGAAGGCCGGCGGATTGAATACGCGCACGCTGGGGTACCAGGGGTAGCGGTCCGCGCCCAGCTTGGGCCACGCGCCCGGCGTGGAAATCAGCCACACGGGGGCGCCGCATGCGGCGGCGATGTTGCTGGTGGCGTTGGCCGGCGCGATCACCAGATCAAGCGCCAGGGTCAGGGCGGCCAGATCGTCCAGGTCCTCCTTCAGATCCAAGCCGGGAGGGCGCCAGAGTTGCACCCCCAGCTCGCGCGCCGCCTGGGCGGTCTCCGCCGCGCTATCGCCGTACTGCAGGTTCACGAACGCCACGCCCGGCGTGGCCAGGACCGGGCGCCAGAAATCGAACGGCGAGAAATAGCGCAGGCGCGCGCCGTCCAGCTTCAGGCTCTTCCAGAGGATGCCGACCTTGGGGCCTTGCGGCGCCGCCTCCAGCGCCGCGCGCCAGTGGGCGACCCGCGCCGGATCGGGCGTCAGGAAGCCTGGGCGGTCGGGGAAGGCGGCTAGATCGGGCCTGAAACGGCGCAGCAGCGCGCCCAGGGGCGCCCAGGCGTCCACCACATCGCCCTCTGTCAGAAACGGCGCGCAGCGCACCGTGCGGGCGTCGACGTTGTAGGTGGCGTGGGCCTCGATCCGGGCCGTGGGGAAGGACCGGCGGAACAGTGGCGCCAACCGCTGCTCCACCGCCAGGATCAACCGGCCGGACGGCCCGAGCGCCTGGATCACGTCAGGCACCACATTGGCGAACAGCACCTCGTCGCCCAGGCCCTGTTCGGCGAACACCAGCAGGGTCTTGCCCTCCAACGCCATGTCGGGGGTCCAGGCGGGTCGGTCGATCAGGTAGATCAAGGCGTCGTAGTAGTGATGCGACAGGCGCGCTTCATAGGCGTCCCAGCCTTCCTTCAGCCGGCCCTGGGCGATCAGCATGGTGGAGCGGGCCAGGTTCATGGTGGCGCGCTCGTGCTCGGCCATCTGGCCCGCAAGCGCCTCGTCGCAGTCGATCAGGGCGCCGTGGGGATCGCCCAGGGACAGCTTGGCCGTAGCCCGGTTGTAGCGGGCCTTCACATAGCCGTCGTCCAGCCGCAGGGCCTCGTTGAAGAAGGTGACGGAAGCCTCGAACTCGCCCTGATCGGTCAGCACCGTGCCCAGAGTGTTCCACAGCATGGGATTTTCGGGGTCGGCCTCGATCGCCGAACGCAGAATGTCGATCGCCTCGGCATAGCGATGCTGGTCGCGCAAGCAGCAGGCAAGGTTGTTGGAGGGCTCAAAGGCGTTCGGGTGGCGCTGCAGATAAAGGCGGAAGAACTGCTCAGCCAGGTCGCTCATGCCCATGCGATAGGCCAGCCGCCCCAGGTTGTTGGCGATCTCCACATGCTCGGGGCTGAGCGCCAGAGCGGATTCGTAACACTGCAGCGATCCTTTGAAGTCGCCCGCCTTTTCGCGCGCGATGGCCAGGCAGTACCAGGCCATGCCGCAGCGCTCGTCGCGCTCCAACGCCTTGATCGCCCATTGGGCGGCTTCCTGGGCTTGCTCGGCCTGGAGTGCCGCGACGGACTGACGCAGATAGGGCTCCACGCTGAGGGCGCGCAGGTCGGCTATGGCGTCTTGCAGCCGCCGCATGGCCCGCGGCGATCCGGCCTGGCCGACGATATCGGGAGCGCAAAGCGAAGGCTCGGCGGACATGAGGAATCGGCTGCTTTGTCTGAAACTGATCCTTGCATGAGCCGGTCATGCTTAACGCGGGCCTAAGGCTCGTTCGGCAAAGCCGCAAGGTGGCGTTAACCACAGGCGCCTAGCTTAGGTGTTCGGCAAACGGCGTGCGGGGAGTCCGCGGCCGGGTGGAGTGAATCATGCCTCTCAAGCTTTCGCTCAAGCCGGGCGAAAAATTCGTGTTGAACGGGGCCGTCGTGCAGAACGGCGACCGTAGGGGCGTGTTGATTCTTCAGAACAAGGCATCGGTCTTGCGTGAAAAGGACATCATGCAGGCCGACGAGGCCAATTCTCCGGCGCGGCGCATCTATTTTCCCGTGATGATGATGTATCTGGACGAGCTGAACGCCCCGCGATTCTACGACGAATTTGCGCATCGTCTTAACGACTTCATGAGCGTTATCGGCAGCGCGACAGTTCTTGCCGACTGCGTCGCCGTATCCAAGCATGTGATGTCGAGGGAATACTATAAGGCCTTGATGTTGTGTCGAAGGCTGATCGAATATGAAGATGAGAGGCTAGGAAATGTCGCTACAGGCCTACCAAAAGGCGGCGGAGCAGGCTGAGGCCCCAAGACAGGTCGAGTATCGCCTGTTTGGCCTGGTCACCCGCGCGCTGATGGACGCCGCGGCGAGCGACGCCAAGGAAATCGGCAGGCGTATCCGTGCGCTGCACTGGAATCGGCGCCTGTGGTCGGCCTTGGCCGACGATTGCGCCCAGCCGAACAACGCCCTGCCGGACGATGCTCGCGCCCGGATCATTTCCCTGGCCCTGTGGGTTAACCGGCACACCAGCGCCGTGATGCAGAACAACGAGCCCATCCAGCCGCTGATCGACGTGAACCGTATGATCATGCAGGGCCTGGGCGGCTGATCCGGCAAAATCGACCGGCTCGGCGGCAATAATTTCCGATCCACCGGGCCAATTTGTCCACGACTGTCCTAGGTGGCGGCCCTGGACGATAATTTCATCAATAAAAACAAAGTCGCCGCCGCGCCGCGCTGTGGCGCCCCGCTTGCTTGGTCCCTCCCGGGCAAAAAGCCTCGGCTCATAGCCAAGGGCCGAACCTTGGAAATAAGGGACTTAAAACCATGACTTTCAGCATCAATTCCAATGCTGGCGCACTCGTCGCTCTGCAAAACCTGTCCAACACGGCAACGCAGCTGGGCAAGGTGCAGAACGTCATTTCTACCGGCAAGATGGTGAACACCGCGGCGGACGACGGCGCCGTCTGGTCCATCGCCAACACCATGACCAGCAAGGTCTCCGCCCTGGACGCGGTCAAGGACTCGCTGAACCGGGCCACCTCCACCGTCGACGTGGCCATGTCGGCGGGTCAGCAGGTCTCCGACCTGCTCACCCAACTGAAGACCAAGGCCCTGGCCGCTTCGGACACCTCGCTGAACACCACCAGCCGGCAGGCGATGAACGCCAACTTCAAGTCCCTGCTCAGCCAGATCTCGGACGTCGTGAACAACGCCGCCTTCAACGGCGTCAACATGATCAACACGGGCGGCACCACGATCCAAGCCCTGGCCAGCGACAGCGGCACCTCCAAGATCACGGTGGCGGCCCAGAACCTGTCCTTGGGCGGCTCGATCGTGACCATCGCGGCCGCCGCGTCCTTCGCGACCGCCGCGGCCGCGAGCGCCTATGTGGCGACCCTGACCACCGATATCACCAACGTGAACACCGCGTTGACCGATCTCGGCACCGGGTCGAACGCCTTGGCGGGTCAGCTGTCCTTCGTGACCAAGCTGCAGGACTCGCTGAACACCGGCATCTCCAACCTCGTCGATGCGGACATGGCCGCCGAGAGCGCTAAGCTCCAAGCGCTGCAAACCAAGCAGCAATTGGGCATTCAGGCGCTGTCGATCGCCAACCAGTCCACCTCGTCCGTGCTCAGCCTGTTCCGCTAATGCGGAAGCGGCGGCGAAGGGTTCGCCCCTCGCCGCCGCGGCTTAGCCGGAGGCGCCGGACGCAATTCGGGCGCACGCCCTCATGACCAGCACCGCAGACCTCTCCATTGGCGGCGGCGACGCTATTGGCGCCGATCACCCGCACAATCAGGCCTTCGCAGACCCGAAACGGTCGCGTCGAAAGGACGCCGCGCCTGAAGACGCAGCGCAAGCCGCGCCCAGCGGGGGCCACCGCCTGGCGATCCAGCAGGATCCGCTAACGGGCGAGTGGATCTATACGGTTACCGACCGCGACAACGGTCAGATTGTCGCCCGGCTGACGCGCGAGGACGTCGCCCGTCTAGGCCTGAAGTCCGACTATGCCGCTGGCGCCTTGGTCAAGGCCAAGGCCTGAGGCGCGGGTCGGGTTCGCGGGCGAACCTCCGCCGATGATCCCCACGGGGCGGAGCTGTCGTAATGTCGCCTATGTATCCGGCGCGAGGGTGGAGGGTGACAAGCGCGAGGTTGTCGAGGCTTGGCAAATTCACGAGCATCGCTTTGATTCGTGGTTTTAGACGAATAGGGAAGCGGGTAGTCCAATGACGCAATTGCTATTCATAATCGCCAACCCCCGATCCCAAGCGGCTTGATCGATGGTCGAGCAAATCGGCCCCAAGAGATTTTTCAACACGCTAGACGGATTGCGTGGCGTCGCAGCAGTCGCGATCCTGATCCGGCATTGTCCATATCTTTTTGGCAATCTGCGGCTGCCCGACAGCCAACTGTCGGTCGATCTTTTTTTTGTATTGAGTGGATTCGTCCTGGCGCACGCCTACGGGCGACGCCTGCAGACCGGTCTGTCGACGGTCGAGTTTATGAAGATACGCCTCATTCGGCTCTACCCACTGTACGGTCTGGGTACGCTGGTGGGCATCGCTGCAGTCGGAATGTCGTTGATTGTGGCCCGCAGCCAGTCGCTGGGTAATCATGACGCTCTGACGGTGACAGCCAGGACCTTCGGTCCGGACGCCATGATGGCCCTGTTCATGTTGCCGGCGCTGCCGATGGTCAGCCCGGTGCTTTATCCCTTGAACCAGCCGGCGTGGTCTCTGTTCTTTGAACTCATCGGCAATGCCGCTTACGGCGTAATTTCAAAACTAAAGACGTTCTTGGGCTTGGTCGTTGGGGCCATCATCCTGTGTTCAGCCGTCGGCATCATTTATTATGATTTTAAGCTTGGCGGCATTGGGGATGGATTTAGCTGGAATTATGCTGTGGAGGGCCTTTCACGAATTGGATTTTCCTTCCCTTTGGGAATTGTACTCTATAAGGTCCCGCGGGTTAATTTAAATATCCCGCCGTTTGTGTTATGTGTGCTGCTTGTACTTATTTTAGTTGGCCTTCCAAAAGGAACTGGGCTAAATATATATCCACTTTTTTGTATATTTGTCCTATTTCCCCTTCTTGTTACTCTGGCTGCTGCCGCGGAGCCTTCGGAGAATCTCCGCTCTATTTTTTCCTTCTTGGGCATGGCTTCCTACGGTATCTACGCCACGCACAAGCCGGTGGAGGAGTTCGTCATCGGCGCGGCTTTGCGCGTGCTTCACCTTCGACTCGACCAATTTGCTCCGTTCTCCGGGTTGATTTTCTTGGCCGCCATTCTGACGGCGATCGGCCTCATCGACACCTACTTTGATCGTCCGGTACGGCGGTGGCTGACCCAGAAAAGCAATCGGGCCACACCGGAGTCATCGGCCGCCGTCGAGGCGGTAGGCTGATCGCCAGCGCCCGACGAATTATGGTTAACGATCTTCATACGAAAGCGGCCTAGTCTCTTGCCCGGCGCGAAACGCGCCTCGCGATTCGTCGGCGAGAGGAGAGAAGACCGATGTCCATAGGCGTGCAGAACACTAATGCGGCGCTCCTGGCTCTGCAGACGCTGGGCCGTCTCAACGACGCGGCGACCAGCGGCGACGCCGCTGCGGCGTCCAGCGCCAGCACGTCCGCCGCCGCGTCCACCACCGCATCCCCGGCGATCGCCACCGGCTCCATCCAAGGCGTGAGCGCCGACGGCCTGGGTCAGGCCAGCGCCAGCCTCGATCGCGCCGCCTCGATTACCGACGCAGCCCTGTCGGCCGGCAAATCGGTCAGCGACCTGCTCGCCCAGATGAAGACCCTGGCCGGCCAGGTGCAGGACGGCTCAACCTCGGGCGACGCCGCCAACAGCAGTTTGTCCAACCTGTTGCAGCAGATCAGCGCCACGATCTCGTCGGCGGGCTTTGACGGCTTGAACCTGCTGGACGGTTCGGCCACGCCCAGCGTCACGGTCGGCGCGGGCACCAGCGGCCAGGTGAGCCTGGCCGCGTCGAACCTGTCTCTTGGCGGCTCGGTGATCACCCTCGCCAGCGTGTCGACCATGTCCACCGCCTCAGCGGCGGCAGCCGTGCTGAACGACGTCAACACGTCGATCGAAAATGTGAACCAGACCCTCGGCCAGATCTCGGACCAGTCCCGGCAGATTTCGGCTCACGCCAGCTTCATCTCCCGCTTGAGCGACGTTCTGTCTGCGAGCGGGGATTCGACCTCAACCCCGACCTCAGCGGACGGCGCCAAGCTGATGGCCCTGCAGGTGCAGCAGCAGCTTTCGCTTCAGGGCGGCGGCATCGCCAACGCCTCGCCCAATGTGCTTCTGTCGCTGTTCAAGTAAGCATGTCCCAGGTCAGGGGCTCGCCGCGTTTGAGCGCGCGGGCGGCGCGCCGGCCGATCACATCGGGCAGGCGCGAGGGCTCAAGTCCGAAGCCAGGCCGGATGGAGCGCACGTCTTGCGGCCCGATTTCCTGGCCGCCCAAGACGTCCCGGACCACATAAAGCGAGCGTCGGAACTGGCGATTGTGCTGCTCGGTCTGGCTGCGCGCGTAATGCGCCTGTCCGATGGAGCGAAAGGCGTCGCGGCAATCGTGGACCAGCGCCGCCAATTCGGCGGGCTCCAGCGAAAAGGCGGCGTCGGGGCCCCCGTCCGCCCGGGCGAGGGTTACGTGCTTCTCGACGATGCGCGCGCCCAGCGCTACCGCCGCCACCGCGGCCGCCGTGCCGGGGGTGTGGTCCGACAGACCCACGACGCAGTCGAAGTCGGCCATCAGCCGGGGGATCATGGCCAGGTTCGCCTCATCGAAATCTGCCGGGTAGGCGCTGACGCAATGCAGTAGAGCCACGCTTTCGGCGCCGGCCTCGGTCGCCGCACGCAGGGCGTCGGCGATTTCGGATCGGCTGGTCATGCCGGTGGAGATGATAAGCGGCCGTCCGCTGCGGGCCGCCCGGGCGATCAGAGGCAAGTCGATCGCCTCGAAGGAAGCGATCTTGAAGGCCGGAGCGTCCAGGCCTTCCAGAAGCTCGACCGCAGTCTCGTCGAAGGGCGAAGAAAAACAGATCAGGCCGCGCGCCTTGGCGTGGGCGAACAGGGCTTCGTGCCATTCATAGGGCGTGAAGGCCTGGGAATAGAGCTGATGCAGGGTTTGACCCGCCCACAAGCCGCCTTCCAGCCGAAAGCCGGGCCCATCGTGATCGATGGTGATGGTGTCGGCGGTGTAGGTCTGCAGCTTGACCGCATCGGCCCCGGCGTTGGCCGCGGCGTCGATCAGCTCGAGCGCACGCTCCAGTCGACCGTTGTGGTTGCCTGACAGCTCGGCGATGATGAAGGGCGGATGGTCCGGCCCGACCATGCGTCCGGCGATGGTGAAAGGCGCCGACACGTCATTCTCCTGCCTTTTGATGATGTCAACCTGCACGATGCGCGTTAATCATTTGCACTTCGGACCGGGCCAAGATGGACGCCATGATCGACTTGCGCGACCTTGTCGCCGACGACAGTGAACGCCTGTTCGCCTGGCGCCGGCAAGGTGAAGTGAATCGCTGGATGTCCGACCAACCGCCTCAGGCGTGGGGCGAACACCAGGCCGCGTTCTTGGCCTTTATGGCCGATCAGGACCGACGCGGCTGGATCATCAACCGCGACGGACAGCCGGTCGGCTTCCTCAGCCTCACGGGGCTGACCAATTGCAATCGTCGTGCCGAGTGGGGCTGGTACATCGCCGATGCGGACGCTCGGGGCCGGGGCGTGGGCCGCGCGGCCGAGGCGCTCGGCCTGGACAAGGCATTCGACGAGTTGGGGCTGCAAAAGGTCTCGGCGGAGGTGTTCGCCGACAACGAGGCCGCACTCAAGGCCCAGGCCGCCGCCGGCTTCCGACGGGAGGGCTATCTGCGGCGGCACGCGCTGAAGGACGGTCAGTTTCGTGACGTGGTGTTGCTGGCGATCCTTGCGGAGGAATGGGGCGCCTGCCGCGCCCGGGTGCGAAAGATCTTGGCCAGCGCACAACTGATCGCCGCCTGAGGCAGGATGTCCACATCCCGCCCCGCCCGACCTTGTCTTGAATCCGTCGTCCGGCCGGCGTAGCAGGGTCGGATATGAGCGGACTGCAAAACCGGAAGGCGGTACTGGCGATCGGCGGGGGCTTGGCCGTCCTGCTGGGCGCGGGCATCGCCATCGGCATCATGATGCGCGATCATGGACCCACCACCCCGCCGCCGGCTTCGCGCGCGGGTTTGGTGGTGGAGACCGGCACGGACCAGCCCTCTCTCGATCCCGCCCGACCCCTGCGCTGCTTCGTCGGCGGCCAGTTCGTGGGTATGGCCACCTTGGCCGATTGCGCCAAGAAAAATGGCGTGGCCACGCGCGCCCTGGACGTCGGGGTCGACTCCACCGGCGCCCTGGCGGCGGCTAGCGACACCGGGCCGGTGATCCAGCCCTTGAGTCCTTCGGAGGCCAAGGTCACGCCGCTGCAGCCGCCGCCGCCCGCGCCCGTCGAGGCTACGCCCGCCGCCTCCGCGGCCGCCGGGACAGGGCTGGCGACATCGATCTGCTGGCGGCGCGACACGGACTGGCGCAAACTGCCCGCCGAGATGAGCCTGAACGCCTGCGTCCAGGCGCTATTCGCCGGCAAATGCGAAAAGCCGGGCGAGGCGATCTACGGGCGCTGGGGCGAGGAGACCATCCGTCTGGTGCCCCGCCATGTGGAGATTTCCGCTGACAATCGCACGTTCCGGCCTCTGGCTGAACAGAACGGCGCCTGCGCCATCTCGCCGATCGGCTGATTGGCGCCTGCCCTCGGCTCAAAGCTGATGTAGGTTCATGCCTATGAAAGCCTTCCTCCACGCCGCGCTTGTCGCCGCCCTGCCGCTTGCGGCGCTGCCCCTGACAGCCTGCGACAAGCCCATCGAGCCGCCCTATGTCACCGGCATGTGCTACCAGGTGATCTTCCTGGACAAGAACGGCAAAACGGCCCGGTTCAACGAGGTGGCCAAGGGACGCCCGAACCTGGAAAGCTGCGCGGCGGCGCTAGAGGGCATGCGCATCCACTTCCTGTCCTTGGGCGGCAACGCCGTGTCCATCGTGGGCGCCTACCAGGGCAACTTCCTGTTCCTCGACCAATACGGGGTGTTCACGGCTCCGAGCCTCACCAGCGCCCGCTATCCGGCCCTGGTCCGCACCGGAGACGGACGCTTGGTCGTACCCGGCGCCGTGGATCAGTCGGCGCAATAGCGGGTCGGCCTGGGTCTATTGAACTAGAACATTAATAGAACATTGACAGAGCCGCGCCGACCGCTAGGGTCGGGCGTGGCCCGCCTTGCGTGCGGGAATAGAGCAGACGAGGGTGTGATGGCGGGAAGCGTCAACAAGGTCATTCTGGTGGGCAATCTCGGCAAGGACCCGGAAATCCGCACCCTCAACTCGGGCGACCGCGTGGCGAATCTACGCATCGCCACCTCCGAATCCTGGCGCGACAAGTCCACCGGCGAGCGCAAGGAGAAGACCGAGTGGCACCAGGTGGTGATCTTCAACGATAACCTGGTCAAGGTGGCTGAGAACTACCTGAAGAAGGGCTCCACGATCTATATCGAAGGCTCCCTGCAGACCCGCAAATGGACCGATCAGCAGGGGGTGGAAAAATATTCCACCGAGATCGTGCTGCAAAAATTCCGCGGCGAGCTGACCATGTTGGGCGGACGCGGCGGGGCCGAAGGCGGCGCCTCTGGCGAGGACTACGGGGCGGCGGGCGGCGGCTACCAGGCTGGCGGCCAGGCCAAGAGCTCAGGCCCGCGCGAAAGCTTCAGCGCCGATCTGGATGACGAGATTCCATTCTAGGGCGGGTTGCGTTTCCACGAAATCGCGGCGCGCTCTATATCTTTGTCTTTACGCGTGTTTTTTCAAAAACCGGTTCCCACTTTTCGGAACGCGCTCCAGCGCGGGTCATGACGGTCGCCAGAGCACGATGGGTTTAGGCGGCATCGCCTAAACGCTGAATCGTGCTCTAGATTCAAATAATGTAGAGCCGGATTTTCTTGGCTATTTAGGCAGGGCCGATGCCTTCAGCCGGCTCCAAACGTGGCGCGCCTCGGCGAAGGTGCTCGGCACCAGCCCGTTCAGATCGCAGCGCGAGGTGATCAGCGCTCCCACTTCGGCGCCATTGGACCACTGCGCGCTGGCGGCAAACGCTTGGCCCGATGCAATGAGGATGATCACCAATTTCGCCCGACCGTCGTAATTGCGGCGGAAGCGAAGCCTGAGACCGTTTTCGGATTTCTCGACGACGGTGCAAAAATGCGACCCCGGAATCACGAAGGCGTCGAGAGAACACGAATGTCGGGGTGAGCCACGGCGATCAAGCTCGGGCTTTTTTGTCGAGGGGCGGATCATCCACCTGTACTTTCGCCCCCCAACATTGACGGACGATTATCGGGTCTGTTCATCCAACGCCATGCGACATCCTGGCAAGGAAAACAGCTCCGGCAGGGTCTGGTTCCGTATAGCGCGGGAGCGGCGTCCGTGCAGCTCCCACAAATGGATGGTCAGCCGCTAGTGTGCTGGATCTGAAGTTCGCCGCACTTTGGGTAGGGCGAGGTACGAGCTTCAGATCCAAAAAGCACGCTAGAATCATACATTTCTATTGTGGCTTGAGATTCAGAAATTCGCTCCGCGCGCTCCACAATCCGCAGGCGAAGTTCTGAATCGCCACACTGGGTCCAAGGAGGATTTTTTGCGCCGGGGCCGGTGGGGTGCTAATCAAACCCCCACGGCAATCCCAAGCGATTCCACCCTTTTAAAAGTTCCAGATCACCTTGAGCGACGACGGCAGCATACCGACCCCGGAAGAGGGTTCCGCGGACCGGCGAGGGGGCATCGCTCCCATCGCCATCGAAGACGAGCTAAAGCGCTCTTACCTCGACTACGCCATGAGCGTGATCGTCTCGCGCGCCCTTCCGGACGCACGCGACGGGCTCAAGCCCGTGCATCGGCGCATCCTCTATTCCATGCACGAGCAGGGCTACGGCCACAGCGGCGCCTATCGCAAGTCCGCCCGTGTGGTCGGCGACGTGATCGGTAAGTACCACCCGCACGGCGACCAGTCAGTGTACGACGCCCTGGTGCGCATGGCCCAGCCCTTCTCCATGAGTCTGGTGCTCATCGACGGTCAAGGCAACTTCGGTTCGGTGGACGGCGATCCGCCCGCGGCCATGCGCTACACCGAAGTGAAGATGGAGCGGGCCGCCGAGGCGTTGCTGGCCGACATCGAAAAGGGCACCGTCGACTTCCAGGACAACTACGACGGCTCGGAGTCCGAGCCCACCGTCCTGCCCGCGCGCATCCCCAATCTGCTGGTCAATGGCGCTGGCGGCATCGCCGTGGGCATGGCCACCAACATCCCGCCGCACAATCTCGGCGAGGTCGTCGACGCGTGCCTGGCCGTGATCGACAATCCCGACGTCGGGCTGGAAGACCTGCTCGACATCGTACCGGGGCCGGATTTTCCCACCGGCGGCGAGATCATCGGTCGCTCGGGCGCGCGCCAAGCCCTGATGACCGGCCGAGGCTCGGTGATCATGCGCGGCGTGGCCAGCGTGGAAGAGATCCGCAAGGATCGCGAAGCCATCATCATCACCGCCATCCCCTATCAGGTGAATAAGGCCAATCTGGTCGAACGCATCGCCGATCTGGTGCGCGAGAAGCGCCTGGAAGGCATCGCCGACATTCGCGACGAGAGCGATCGTCAGGGCATGCGGGTGGTGGTGGAGCTCAAGCGCGACGCTTCGGGTGAGGTGATCCTCAACCAGCTCTATCGGTTCACCCCGCTGCAGAGCTCGTTCGGGGTCAATATGCTGGCGCTGAACCGTGGCCGGCCCGAGCAGATGGGACTTCGTCCCCTGATCGACTGCTTCTTGGAAGCGCGCGAAGAGATCGTCGTTCGGCGCACCAAGTTCGAGCTGACCAAGGCGCGCGACCGCGGCCACGTGTTGGTGGGTCTGGCCATCGCCGTGGCCAACATCGACGAATTCATCGCCATTATCCGCTCCTCGCGCGATCCGGCCGAAGCGCGCGAACGACTGACCGCGCGCGAGTGGCCGATGGGCGACATGGGCCCGCTCATCGCCCTGATCGCCGATCCGCGCACGGTGCTCGTGGGCGAGGATCGCATTCGCCTGACCGAGGAGCAGGCCCGCGCGATCCTGGCGCTGACCTTGTCGCGCCTCACGGGCCTGGGCCGCGAAGAGATCGGCGAGGAAGCGCAGAGTCTGGCCGGATCCATCGCCGGCTTCCTGGAGATCCTAGGCTCGCGCGAACGGGTGCTGGGGATCATCCGCGAGGAACTGGTCGAGGTTCGCGCCGCCTTCGCCGTGCCCCGCCGCACCCAGATCGTGGACGGCGACGCGGACCTGGAGGACGAGGACCTGATCGCCCGCGAGGATATGGTCGTCACCGTCACCCACGGTGGCTATGTCAAACGCACGCCGCTGGGCGCCTATCGCACGCAGAAGCGCGGCGGCAAGGGCCGCTCGGGCATGGCCACCAAGCAAGAGGATGCGGTGGTGCGGGTGTTCGTGGCCTCGACCCACGCCCCGATGCTGTTCTTCTCGTCCGGGGGCAAGGTCTATACCCTCAAGGTTTGGCGCTTGCCGGTGGGCCTGCCCAATTCCCGCGGCAAGGCCCTGGTGAACCTCTTGCCGCTGGAGCAAGGCGAGACCATCACCACCATCGTCGAGGCGCCCGAGGATGAGGCGGCGTGGGACCGTCACGATCTGATGTTCGCCACCCAGAGCGGCGGCGTTCGGCGCAATAAGCTGTCGGATTTCCAGCGCATCAATCGCAACGGCAAGATCGCCATGAAGCTGGACGAGGGCGACCATATCGTGGGCGTCTCGATCTGTTCGGCGGACCAGGATGTGCTTTTGACCACCGCGCTCGGCCGCTGCATTCGCTTCTCGGTGGACGAGGTGCGCGTGTTCGCCGGCCGCGACTCCACCGGCGTGCGCGGCGTGCGCCTGGCGGATGCGGACAGGGTCATGTCCATGGCCATCCTGCGCCAAGTGGACTCCACGCCCGAAGAGCGGCGCGCCTATATGAAGTACGCCACGGCTCTGCGCCGGGCCAAGGGCGAAGCATTGGACGAGGCCGAGACGCCGACGCCGGATGAGACCGAAGACGCAGGGCCGGACACCGATCTGACCTCCGAGCGCATCGCCCAACTGGAGGCGGCCGAGCAGTTCATCCTGACGGCGGATTCGGAGGGATTCGGCAAACGTACTTCGGCCTACGACTACCGGCGCACCGGCCGCGGCGGCCAGGGCTTGATCGCCCATGACATGTCGCGCGGCGGCCATCTCGTGGCGGCCTTCCCGGTTGAGCCGGGCGACGAACTGATGATGGTGTCCGACCAGGGCAAGATCATCCGCGCGCCGGTTCAGGACATCCGCATCGCTGGACGCAATACGCGCGGCGTGATCCTGTTCCGCACGGCCGAGAACGAGCATGTGGTCTCGGTGGAGCGTTTGGCGGAGGCCGAAGGGTCAGACGACGCTGAAGGCTCCGATGGCGACGAGTCCGCCTGACGTAGGCGCAGGCTTTTGGGGGCAAAGGCTTTAATGACCAGAACGGGCCTTTATCCGGGCACCTTCGATCCGATCACCAACGGCCATATCGACATCATCTCCCGCGCGGCGAAGCTGGTGGATCGGCTGGTGATCGGGGTGGCGATCAACCGCGACAAAGGACCCTTGTTCTCGCTGGAGGAGCGGGTCGCCATGGTGCGCGAGGAGACCCGGCGCTTCTCCGACTTGGCCGAGATCGAGGTGCGCCCTTTCGAGGTCCTGCTGATGACCTTTGCCGAGGAGGTGGGCGCCAGCATCATTGTGCGCGGTCTGCGCGCCGTGGCCGATTTCGAATACGAGTTCCAGATGACCGCCATTAACTGGCAGCTCAACCGCGAGATCGAGACCGTGTTCCTGATGGCGGGCGTGGGCAATCAGGCCATTGCCGCGCGGCTGGTCAAGGAAGTCGCCCGTCTGGGCGGCGACATCTCCAGCTTCGTGACGCCCCACGTCGCCGCGCGGCTCTTGGCCAAGGTGGGCCGAGCCTGATCCATCGGCCCGAATTCCGCCCGTATGCCGGACGATAAGGCCTAGCTTGTGCGAAAGAAGCCGCTAGAGAAAGCCGCATGAACATCTCTATTTTCCTCGCCGCCCTCCTGTCCCTGCCTGGGCCCTTCGGACAGCATGCGCCGCCGCCCGCCGCGCAAAAGGCGCCTGTGATCGCGCCCGGCGATTATCGGACGGTGGACCCGCACAATCTTCTGGTGATCGACACGGAAAAGGGCCGCATCCTGGTTGAGATGTACCCCGAGATCGCGCCGACCTCGGTGGACCGCATCAAGGCCCTGACCCGCGCCAACTTCTACGACGGACTCGCTTTCCATCGGGTGGTCGACGACTTCATGGCCCAGGGCGGCGATCCCAAGGGCGATGGTACAGGCGGCTCGGGCCAGCCGCTCAAGGGCGAGTTTACCTTTCGGCGCGGGGCGGACATGCCCTATGTCACCGCCATATCCGCTGCAGGCCATGAGGACGGGTTCTTCAAATCTCTGCCTATCCGCACCCAATCCAACGACCTGATGGTGATGATGGCCGACGGCAAGGTGCCCGGCTGGGGGCTGTGGTGCCCCGGCGTCGCGGGCATGGCGCGCGCCAACGATCCCGACTCAGCCGACAGCCAGTTCTTCCTGATGCGCCAGTTCAATCAAGGTCTGGAGCACACCTACACGCCTTGGGGTCGGGTGGTGGTGGGTGAGGACGTGGTGCGCGCCCTGGCCGTGGGCGAGCCGCCGCGCAATCCGGACCACATGAGGACCGTGCGGGTCATGGCCGATCTGCCGGCGGATCGGCAGGCCAAGGTCCAGGTGCTCGATACCGCCAGCGCTTCGTTCACGGCGTTGCTTGCTTATCAGAAGAGTCAGCACGGGGGGTCTTTCTCCGTGTGCGACATCGACCTGCCTGCACGTTAGAGCACGATGGGTTTAGGCGGAATCGCCTAAACGCTGAATCGTGCTCTAGATTCAAATATGTAGAGCCGGATTCAGACTTCGAGAGACGTCATCCGGCTCTAATACGCGCTCGCGGCGCGTCATCTGAGAGACAAGCTCGGAACGAGGCGCTAAAAGGCCCGCTCATCGTCCTACAGGAGTTGCCACGCATGGCCGCCGACCCCGAAAACACCCTCGTCATGGCGCTGGAAAGCGGCCCGGTGACCATCGCCCTGCGTCCGGATCTGGCCCCCGGCCATGTGCAGCGGATCAAGGAGCTGGCGCGCGAGGGCTTTTACGATGGCGTGGTGTTCCACCGGGTGATCCCGGGTTTCATGGCTCAGGGCGGCGATCCCACCGGCACCGGCATGGGCGGCTCCAAGAAACCGAACCTGGCTGCTGAGTTTTCCGCCGCCGCCCATGTGCGCGGCGTCTGCTCCATGGCCCGTTCCAGCAATCCCAACTCGGCCAACAGCCAGTTCTTCATCTGCTTCGACGACGCCACCTTCCTGGACAACCAGTACACGGTGTGGGGCGAAGTGACCGACGGCATGGAGCATGTGGACGCCCTGCCTAAAGGCGAGCCGCCACGCGCGCCCGGCAAGATCGTCTCCATGAAAGTCGCCGCGGACCTGTAGGAGGTCCCCCTCACCAAACCCTCCGCCCGCAGGGGAGATGGTTTGGAATGGCGCGGCGGACGACCGAGAGCAAGCATGCGCCTGTCGGACTTCGACTTCGATCTGCCGGACGACCGCATCGCCCTGCGGCCTGCGCAGCCGCGCGATGCGGCCAGGCTGCTGGTGGTCGAGGACGGCGCCCTGAGCGACCGGCATGTTCGGGATCTGCCGGACCTGTTGCGGGCTGGTGACCTTCTGCTGTTCAACGACACTCGGGTGATCCCCGCGCGCCTGAACGGCGTTCGGCCGAGGGAAGGCTCTACGGTCGCGGTCGAGGCCACCTTGCACAAGCGTCTGTCGCCCGACCGCTGGACGGCCTTCATGAAGCCCGGCCGCCGGTTGGCCGTGGGCGACCGGGTGGAGTTCGGCGATGGCGCCGACCGGGCCTGCCTGCTCAGCGGCCCATTGCTCGGCGTTCTGGGCGCGCACATTCAGGCCAAGGGCGAGGGCGGGGAAGTGACCCTGGCGTTCGATCTGTCCGGCGCGCGCCTGGACGAGGCCATCGCCCAGCGGGGCTTGATGCCGCTGCCGCCGTACATTGCCGCCAAACGGGCGCAGGATGAGCAGGACCGGACCGACTACCAGACGGTCTACGCCCGGCTGGATGGGTCGGTGGCGGCGCCCACCGCGGGCCTGCATTTCACCTCGGCCCTGCTGGAGGCTCTGAAGGCCAAGGGCGTGGGATTCGCCTTCGTGACCTTGCACGTCGGGGCCGGCACCTTCCTGCCGGTCAAGACCGAGGATTTGTCGCAGCACCGCATGCATGCCGAATACGGCGAGGTATCCGCCGCGGCCGCGCTGGCGGTGAATGCCGCGCGCGCGGGGGGCGGCCGGGTGATTTGCGTCGGCACCACCGCCTTGCGCCTGATCGAGAGTGCGGCGGACGCCAACGGCCAGGCGCGGCCTTTCGCGGCGGAGACCGACATCTTCATCACGCCGGGCTATCGTTTTCGTGTGGCGGAGGGGCTGATGACCAACTTCCATCTGCCCAAGTCGACCCTGTTCATGTTGGTGTCGGCCTTCGCGGGCCAGGCGCAAATGCGCGCCGCCTATGCACACGCGATCGCCGACGGCTATCGCTTCTATTCCTACGGCGACGGTTCGCTGCTATGGCGCGCGGCCTAGACAGCAACAGGCTCGCATGGCCGCCTTCCCCTTCCTGATCAAAGCCGTCGACGGCGCCGCGCGAACGGGCGTCATCCAGACCCCGCGCGGGGAGATCCGCACGCCTGCCTTCATGCCCGTGGGCACGGCCGGAACGGTCAAGGCACTGACCACCGATCAGGTGCGCCAGAGCGGCGCCGACATCCTTCTGGGCAATACCTACCACCTGATGCTGCGACCTGGCGCCGAGCGCCTGGAGCGCCTGGGCGGCCTGCACCGCTTCATGCGCTGGGAGCGGCCGATCCTCACCGATTCCGGCGGCTTCCAGGTGATGTCCCTGGCCAAGATCGCCAAGGTGACCGAGGACGGCGTGGCCTTTCAGAGCCATATCGATGGCTCGCGTCACAATCTCACACCCGAACGCTCGATCGAGATTCAGGCCGATCGCATCGGCTCGGACATCGTCATGCAACTCGACGAATGCGTCTCCTGGCCGGCGGAGCGGGACCGGGCGCGCCAGGCCATGGAGCTATCGGCCCGCTGGGGCGCGCGCTGCAAGGCGGCCTTCGGGCAGCGCGAGCGCCAGGCGCTGTTCGGCATCCAACAGGGTTCGACGTTCGAAGGCCTTCGCCGGGAATCGGCCGAGCGCCTGATCGACATCGGCTTTGACGGCTACGCCATCGGCGGACTGGCGGTGGGCGAGGGGCACAGCGCCATGTGCGAGGTGTTGGATTATGCGCCCGCCATGCTGCCGCAGGATCGTCCGCGCTATCTGATGGGCGTGGGCAAGCCGGTGGATCTGGTGGAGGCGGTGGCGCGTGGGGTGGACATGTTCGATTGTGTCCTGCCCACGAGGTCGGGCCGCCATGGCCAGGCCTGGACCTGGTCGGGCTCGGTCAACCTGACGAACGCCCGCTTCGCCGAGGACGATCAGCCGCTGGACCCGTCCATCGACTGCCCGGCCAGCCGCGACTATTCGCGGGCCTATCTGCATCACCTGTTCAAGTCCGGCGAAATCCTCGGCCAGGTGCTGTTGTCCTGGCATAACCTGGCCTTCTTCCAGGCCCTGATGGCCAGCCTGCGCCTAGCCATCGCCGAAGGACGCCTGGACGCCTTCCGTCGCGATTTCCACGCCGGCTTGGACCAGGACGACAGCGGCGGTTAAGGCTTGGCCGCCACGGCGAGATTGGTGACGGTCGAGGGCGTCACCGGCGGGGCGGGGAACAGCTTGGTGGGCTTGGGGCCGATGCCGATGCAGCCGAGCGACTGGGCCAAGCCCTTCAGATAGGCTCGCCGTTCCTGCCCGGCGGTGACGGCCGCGCGCACCGCGTCGTCGTGGCCTTGGGCGCCGGTCATGGCGCGCACCCAGCTTCGCATGGGGATCCAACTCTCGGTCGCGTCCTTCACCGCCGCCACCCCGGCGTTGGCGGCGTATTGCGCGCCTCGGTCGGAGCGGGTCAGGGCTGGCTTCTTCACGTCGATATCCGGTCCAAGGGCCTCATCCAGGCGGCCCAGTTCGGTGGCCAGGATGGGGCAGTCGAGGGGGTTGGGCCGGGCATAGGGGTCGGCCTTGGCCTCGACCAGTACGGCGGGAATGTGGGACCGCACCACGTTGAAATCATGCAGCGGCGCACTGATCGCGCCGCCGATATTCTGCCGTGTGGTGTCGCTGGCGGTCTTGACCGGCTCGGGCGTGGCGCAAGCCGCCAACGCGCCGAGCGCGAACGCGCCCAGAGCAGTCATGGCCGGGAACCGTTTTGGGGGCGCAATACGCATGACGGCCTATTCTCTAAGCGATATTTGGCTACAGTTTGGCCTTTACCGCTTGTCCGGTCCAGGGGGTCGCCCTATGGTCCGCGCGCTTTGCCGCGCCCGGCGGGGCAACAGGGGCCGGTAGCTCAGCGGTAGAGCATTCGACTTTTAATCGAATGGTCCTGGGTTCGATTCCCAGCCGGCCTACCAACGCCTTTTCAATGACCTGCTTCTCGCGACTGGCAGGTCTTGGATGGCCGAAAATCCCCCTGGGGAACGATAGGGTAACCGCGGCGGCTTAATACGTCGTTGGAAGAACTGGTGCGCTCCTGAAATCCGCGTCGTGGAACTAGGCTTTCAGGTCGGCATGGAAAGCGCCGCGTAGCTTTCGAGCGCTTGAATCAACATATCGATAATGGCGTTTTTTGAGCCATCGCCGGATTCTTTCTGGATCATCTCGATCAGACGCGGCGCTTGCCTAAAATCCACCTGACAGCTCGCGAGGTAATTTCGAACCTGCCTCAGCGGAAGTTCCAGCGATGGGCTGCAGGCGAACCAGCCGTTGCTTCGCCCCCGGCGCACCGCAACCACTCCAGCGTCCTCTAGCACCGCAAGAGCCTGTTTGACGGTCCCAAGCGCGGCGGCATAACGGTCGGCTAGGATCGCCGCGGAACCCAAGAATTTTTCCTCCCCGAACGCGCCAGTATTTATTTCAGTAGCGACGGTGCGCACAAGCTGGCCGACGCGGGAGCGATTCAGAGGCGAGCCCTCCGACATAAAGGGATCCGACAGTTGCTTTCCGCGGCCATCATCCCGATCCTCGAGAAAATCGAGCAGACGCTTCGCATGAAATACTGAGCCTTGCTCGTCGCCTGCGATTATTGATTCTGTCAGCTCACAGAGTATTTCTCGATTATCAATTCTCGAATCCTTCAAGGAAATCCCGCCGGGTTCGCCGAAGAAATGGCTTAACGTCACTAGGGATCGGCTTGCTAATTTTAGCATTGGATCAGCAGATAGGTCTGCTAAGGCCGTGATGAGGGCGTCGGATGGATTTATTTTTGGCGAAGTCACGATTTTTTCTTGAACAGTCGTACCGTTCTTGTCGTCAATTCGCTGGCAACAGAGTCTTGCGGCCACGGCGATAATCGTCGCGCGGGCGGACAGGATGGCGCGATAGGCCGAGCCGTCTTCCGCCTCCCAGACCACTCGAAAGTACCCAACGACAGATGCAACTGGAAGGTTGATCGAAGGGCGGCCGACGAACAATCCACCGCCCGGCCCTGGCCGCATGCGGCCCACCCCATTGAACTCCAGGATTCTGATCGCATCGCGCAGGCAATCTTCTCCGACGCGGTATTGTTTGCTGAGCTCCTGCCGCGAAGCAAATACGGTGCCGACCGGCCAATGCCGCTGGCAGAGATCCTGTTCAATCTGTCGTGCGAGCAGAGCGGCGCGCCGTCCGCTCCTGGCGACCGTCGCGGATGCTCGGGCTGCAAATTGTCCCGTCATGGCTGAGCTTCCCTCCCTAACTTCCTTCGCGCCCTCGGTTGGCCCGAGGTGACCCAATTCCTAGGTCTTTTTTTGCGCCGACAGTGAAAATATAAGCGGACCATCGCCATTGTCCAATGGCCGAACTGCCCTACGGATACTCAATAACGGGATGGATGGTCAAATACGGTTTCCGCAATTTAAATTAATTGAGATAATGTCAGCGCTTATGATCTCATTCATAGCGAGCGGAGAGCCCGCATATGCTCATCACTCTCTGTCCGCGTATGACATTGACAGGTCAGTTATTGTTGATGGAACTATAAAAGAATACAAATGGAGCTCACCTCATTGTTGGTTGGTCGTTGCGGTTGGCGACAAAGAAGAAAAAATCGTTCTATGGACGTTTGAGGCCGGGACTCCGATTGTAAATAACAGGTTTGGTTGGAATAGAGACACCTTCTCCCCCGGTGAAAAGGTTAAAGTTACTGCGGCTCCACTGCGAGACGGCGGCCCGGGTGGGGCTCTCTTGCTGGTCGAAACGCGTGACGGACGCAAGTTGAGCGGGCCTCTAGCCACCTATCTCAAGAAATGAAAATTTTACCCCGTCCCCTTCGAATGTGGCGCGGTATCGCGGCGGCAAGCGTCCTGTCCTGCTCGGCGATCGGCGCTCAGGCATTCTGCCAACCCCTCGCGTCCGATCATGGCAAGCCGCTGCCCACGCTAGATAAAGATCCACGCGATCTGCAGGGCATGTGGCAGGCGCCTCCAAGCAACCGTGCGCAGGCAGCCGGTTACGAAGATCCCACCAAGGCAGGAGAAGGGCCCGGCAAGGCGCCCACCGGCTTTGGCGTGGCCGATATCGATGCCTTGCCCATGAAGCCGGAGGCGGCTGCGAGATCGAGGCGACAGCTTGACCTCGTGATTAAGGGAACGCCGCTCATGACTTGGCGGGTCGCCTGTCGGCCCAGCACTCCGGAGGCGCTACTGGGCGACGACATCGGCGGCTATGAAATCGTCCAGACGCCCACCCAGGTCCTGTTCCTGTTTGAAACAGACAACACCTACTGGCGCGTCGATCTCGATCGCGATCATCCGGCGGATTTGAAGCCCTCCTACCTCGGCGATTCCATCGGCCATTGGGAAGGGGACGTGCTCGTGATCGACACGATTGGTTACAATGGGCGTGGTTCGCTGGCGCAAGGCACCGGCTCCAACGGTCAATTGCACACCATCACCCGCATCTGGAAAGCCAGCGGCGGCGGCGAGCTCAAGTTTCAGACCTACTTCGAAGATCCGGCCAACATGACCCGCCCGGCGACCCTGCCGGAGGGGAGCGCGAGATTGTCGCCAGATCACCGAATCTACGAGGAGCACTGCACGCAAGGCTCAAGTCCCGAGAACTACGAGGGGATGATATTCGAGGATTTTACCCGTGAAGAAGCCTTTCCGTACCTGTCTTCGAAGTGAGCCGGCTGCGCCCGTTAAGCGGGTAACTGCGGCGGCCTGCATCCTGGCCTGGCTCGCCGTAGCATTGCCGGCGAGGGCTGCGGAGGCTCCCGATCTCGGCGGCGTCTGGGTCGTCACCAGCTACGCGCACGAGATCAAAATGGTCGACGGGGGGACGCCGCCGCTGCTGCCGGCCGCAGCCAGTCTTTACGCAAAGCGCAAGGCCAGCCTCGCGAAAGGCGACGTCAGCTACGATGCCGTGGCGTCGCGATGCGCCCCAGCTGGAATGCCCAGGATCATGACGATCCCTTACGCCTTCCAGATCGTTCAGACTCCCCGGCGCCTCGCCTTCCTGTTCGAATGGAACCGCCTTTACCGCCGCGTGGATCTGGACGGGCCATCGCGGGCGGCCGATGACCTCCAGTTCACGGGGCGCTCGTCCGGGCACTGGGACCAGGACTCCCTTGTCATTGTCACCGGCCAGATCGACGAAACCTTTCTCGATGACGCCGGTATGCCGCACAGCCCAGAGCTGAAAGTCACCGAGCATCTCAGGTTGCGCCCCGACGCCACGCTCGAAAACAGGATGCGGTTCGAGGACCCCAAGACGTTTCGCGCGCCGTGGGAGACAATCGTAACTTATCGAAAAGTGCCCGCTGGAACGCGACTAGGCGAAAACATTTGTCTCGATCGCCTCAAGACGTCACCGGCAATCGAGAAGGATCATTACCTGACATATAGATGATTATAGCTGAACGCCTAAACCTACAATACGGATCATGTCTAATCTATTCATGAACATAAGATATTCTACTGATTTGTGGTGGCTCGTCATTCGTTTTCCGCAGTGGAAACGAAGAGGGGTTCGGCAAGTTCTCATGCGGCCGGAGACGGGCGCCACGGAGATGTATCGGACGAATCCCGAGGGGCAAAGCAAACGAGGCGCGGCTCCCTCACGACTCTACGGTTATTCGAAGATCAACAAAAACACGCCTGCGAAGGTCAGGCCTACAGGGAGAACTGAAATGAGTATTTCGAGATCGCTATTTGTCACCGCGAGCGCCATAGCGCTCTTGCCAGTCCTCGCCCACGCGCAGTCACAGGCGCAGGCGCCTGCCGCATCGCCGCCCAATACACTGCAGGAAGTCGTCGTTACGGTCCAACGGCGCTCCGAGGACCTGCAGCGTGCCGCGGCCGCGGTCAGCGTGCGCACCGGCAAGGAACTGGTGACTGAGGGCAAAGTCGAGATCGGCCAGATACTGGAAGACGTGCCGGGCATTCAGAGCAACGCCAACTTGACCACTCCCAGCGGAACGCCAAATTCCCCCGCCGGCACGGATTCCCCGGCCGCGGGGCTGACCATCCGCGGCATTCCGTCCAACGGGGGCGTGGCCGGCAGCGTGATGTCGGTTGCGACCTCGTCAGCCATCTATGTTGACGGCATCTACAACGGCCTGGGCAGCACCTACGACATCGACCGGGTGGAGGTCTTGCGCGGTCCCCAAGGAACCCTCTATGGCCGCAGCGCCACCACCGGGGTGGTGGCGATCAACACGGCCAATCCCAACCTGCATCGGCTGGGCGGCTCTGTGACGATTGAGGAGGGCAACTACGACCTCCAGCATTACGACGGCGCGGTGAACATTCCGCTGATCGACGACAAGCTGGCGGTGCGAATCTCCGGCAACCGCAACAGCCGTGATGGCTATGATTCAGCGGACGGGGGCGCGCAGCTCAATGCCGACGCCCGGGTCAAGGTGCTGTACCAGCCGACCGACGACATCTCGGCTCTGGTGGGCTATGCGTCGGAAGACAACGTCGTGCATACCGGCGGCGTGACGCTCAGCTTGATCAGCCCCAACACCGCTACCGCCGCGCCCGCACCCATCGGGCAAGGATCGAACAGCGCCCGTCAAGTTTGGGGCGAGTTCAAATGGACATTCGACGGTCTTACGCTGACCTATTTTCCAGCATATCGTAATTGGTGGTCCAATGCGCATAATATTCAATCTATCGCGGCCATTCATGATATAGGCGAGCAGAACTTATCAACACCTAAAGACGACTTTTATACGAATGAGTTCCGCTTGGCCAATGCGCCTGGAGGGAAGCTCGGCTGGCAGGCCGGCGCCTTTTATTATCTGAACCGCCTCGACAACATCAACACGACCAGCGACGGCTACTCCAACGCCCTCGAGTTCAAATCCACCACGGGCAAGCAGACCACGGCGGTCGGCGGCTTCGGTGAGGCCACCTATGCCTTCAGCGACACCTGGCGTCTCACCGGCGGCCTTCGGTACGACTACACTGAAGTGAAGGTCGATGAAATTTATACGAGCAACACCAATCTGTGCTGTAGCGGCCCCGTCGGGTCGACGACCTATGGCCTCCCGGAGATCGACGTCAGCCAAACGCTGTCAGGCGAGGCCGGTACACGGCGCTTCTACGCCACGACCTACAAGGCGCGCCTGGAACACGACCTGACCGCGCACAATTTGGTCTATCTGCTCACCAGCACCGGGTTTTCGCCCGGTGACATCGCTCTCACCACCGGCTTCAATGGTTTACCCACCACGGCGATCTACAAACCGGAAGTGCTGACCTCCTACGAGATCGGGAGCAAGAACCGATTCCTCGACAACCGCCTTCAAGCCAATGCGTCGGCCTTCTATTACGACTACAGCGGTTACCAGACCGCTGGCGTTACGATCAACGTGAACGGACAGTACGCCAACATCCCTATCTCGGCGCCCGCGCGCGCCTACGGTTTAGAGGCCGAATTCCTCTACCAGATGACGCCGGAGGATCGGTTCGGCCTGAACTTCAGCTATACCAACGCCACCTTCGTCAACACCGACAAACTGGTCGTTCCCGGGGCCCCTCCGGGGGAAACCTTCGCCTATTACTTCACGCGTCCCGAAATACCCGGTGTGACGCCCTTTACGGCCAATCTTTCCTATGACCACATCATCCACCTTGCTGGCGGATCGAGCGTGGCCCTGCATGGCGATACGCGCTATCTGAGCGCTCACGACGTGAGCGCCCTGGCCTCCGATCAACTGGCCGAAGGCGGAGCGCCCTATGTCGGAACCGCCGGACAGTTCATTGGCGACGTAAATGCGACTTGGAATTCCGCCGACGGCCATTTCTCGCTAACCGGCTATGTGCGCAATGTGGGCGATAATCGCTACAAGACGAATGTCGTATTAATTCCGGATTTCCCCGGGAGCGGGTTCACTCCCATACCGGGGTTATATGACCCAAGAACGTTTGGCGTGGTCTTGTCCGCGAGACTGTAACATTTCCGGGAATAGGTTTTTCGGCCGGCTTGAGTAGCCAGGTCCGGGTTGGTCTCGACCATCCGGCAGAACACCGGCCTTGCCGCTTCTCTGTCTGAGAGGCTGTGGGACCGCGAACGGACCTTGGGCATACAAGCCGGCCTCCTCCCCGAACTTTCGCCGGGCGGCGGCAAGGGCATCCTCGCTCATCGATTAGCGCCGCTGAACAAACTCGGCGCCTCAATTCATGCGTCTATTTTCGGCCCTCCCGGTCCTGCAGATAAGCCTGCGAATACTTATTGGGCTGACGTTTGGCGCCAGCGACTCTGGGCGCGGCGGTTCACCTCGACAATCGAGCGGCGCCGGACCTGGCGGGCGAATTAAAGGAGAGACGGTGAATGCGGCGATGCGCCTTTTCCACAGGGCTGCTGGCCTTGAGTGTTTCGCTCTCGCTCTCGCTCTCGCTCTCGCTCTCGCTTGGCGCGCAGGGCGCTCTGGCCGGGCCAACCGTCCCCGTCAACCTGGAGGGCGTGTGGAAGATCGCCAAACCAACGTCCGTCCTTAAGCCCACGTCCGGCCCCGTGCCGTTCACCGAGGAAGGCCGCAAGCATTATGAAGAGAACAAGCAACTGAAGGCCCGGGGCGACTACGACGACTATGACATCGCCACGTCGCGTTGCTCGAGCCCCGGCGTTCCGCGTCTCATGCTGACGGCCAAGCGCTTCAAGATCTGGCAGCGCCTTGGGGTCATGACCTTCGACTATGAATGGAACCACGCCATTCGCCAAATCGACACGGGAGGCGTGCCCCGTGACCCTGACCCTATGTCATCCCTCGTCCCCACGATGACCGGCGACTCGGTTGGGCATTGGGAGGGAAAGACGCTGGTGGCCCAGACCACCAATCTGTCCGATCGCACCTTGATTGATGATCTCGTGCCCCACACCCAGGACGTCAAGATCACCGAGCGCCTGCGATTGATCGATCACGACACGCTCGAAGACCGCATCACCATCGAGGATCCGGCTTATTTCACGCGTCCGTGGAGCGGGGTCGTCACCTACAAGCGGCAACCGGCGGCGCTGTTTGCCGAGGACATTTGCCTGGACCGGCTCGACGCCCATCAACCGACATTGCCGTCCTCCTAATCCGATCGACGTTGACTGGAGCCGTCCCGTGACGACTGAAACACAATTCCTGCCCCGCCTAACGCGATGCGCCATGTTAAGCGCCGCCGTGTTCGCCGTGACCGCGAGCGGAGCCGCTGTCGCCCAACCTGGTCCTCCCGGCTCGCTCGGCGGCGGTCCTCCCGGCTCGCCCGGCGGCGGTCTTCCGCCTCCGCCCGGGCCTGTCTTCACTCCCGCCCAAAAGCTCGTCCAAGCGCTGCCGGCGCTTCAGGCGGGCGGTTTGTTCCCCATGAAGCCCTTGCCTGCCGACGGTCCATTGCCGTCGTCCAATCCGCGAGATCTGCAGGGCGCCTGGATGCACAATCAGGCGCTTGAGGCGCGCATCCAGAAGGACATGTACGGCGCCGCGATTCCGTACACCATGAAGGGGGCCGAGGTCCTGGTGCGGCGGGTTATGTCTTCGAAGAACGGCAAGCCCTACAGCAATGCCTCGGCCAAGTGCCGCCTCCCGGGACCGGAATGGCAGCGCGACTTGAATTTCCCGTTCCAGATTTTCCAGTCGAAGGCCTGGATCGAATTTGTGTTCGAGGAGTACCATGGCCGATGGCAGGTACTGCTTGAACCTTCCCGTTCGCCGCCGCCGGCCCAAAAGCAATACATGGGCCGATCCGTCGGGCGCTGGGACGGCAACACGCTGGTGGTCGAAAGCTCCGACTTCAAACAGGCGCTTTTACTGGACGTCGATGGCACGCCTCTATCGGCCAACGGCAAGCTCGTCCAGCGCATCCGCAAGGTCGACAACGGCGATCGCAAGCCCTACCTGGAAGTGGTCACCACGGTCTTCGATCCGGTCTACTACACAAACCCGTGGTCGATTATGCGGACTTTCAGTTGGCAACCGGAAACCGCCCACTTCCGGGAGTACAATTGTGAAGAGCAGGTCGGCGACCCCCATGAAGATGTGGACGCTGGGCTTATTCCCGAACCTAAAGATTGATCCTGTTGGACAACTTATACCAACGGCGCTGAGCGCCGATTCACTCGCGGGATTCCCAAGCGGGGCCGGGCGTGTTTCGCCTCCTTCCGGGTGATTTGCCTGGAGGTGATGGCTGCGGTCGCGTCGTTCATGCGGCTGGACTTGGACGCAGCGCGTCGAACGCCGGCTTTGGCGCAGTTCTGGAGGGCCGTCGACGGGACGAGACGGCGCGGCTGCGAGATGGACCGCCAGACCTGCTTGACTGAGGGCGCGGCTACAACGCCGAAGGCCTTGTCGGCCGCCGCTCGCCCAGGCCCCCTGGCCGACGCAACTATAACAAATCCAGGCCTTGGCGCAGGGGTTGCGCCAAGGCCTGGACCTGGCCGAACAAGGAGTGGTGCGTTGGCGGCGGTCGAGACAACCTTTGCCGATCAGCGTGGGACGATCAGCGCCCAGGCGGCGGCTGGATGCCCGGCGCGGGCGGCTGTCCCATCGGCGCACCCGGCACGGCGTCCCAGTGTTCAGCCAACTTGCCGTCCTGGACCCTGAACATGTTCCAGATCAGCGTCGGCTTCGGGGCGCCGGTCGCCGGGTCGGGAAGGTCGCGGCTGGTCACTTGAACGACGAGATCGCCGTCAGCGGCGAGAAACAACAGCTTCGCGGGCGGCATGGTCCCCCCCGGCATGGACGGTGCTGCTTCCGTGTTGTGAATCATGGCTTCGCGCCCGTTCTTCTCGCCCGGACGGTGTTGGATGTAGTCCAGAGCAATGAACTTTTCCACGATGCTACGGCCTTTTGTCTTCATCGCGCCGGTCGCTTCGGCGTCGTAGAGCGCGGCATAGAACTCACTCACGAGTTTCTTGTTCGCCTCTTGTTGGGTGGACTCGCCAGCTCGGGCTGATGCGCCCGACAAAGCCAGCGCGGCCACCGCAGTTAGGGCTACGGCCAAGGCAATGACCTTTGAGCTTGGACTTGGGTTGCGCATTGGCTTTCACTCCTCATTGGATTGTTGGGCGCGAGACGTTGAGCCCCGCCCAGGTTTCTCATCTGTTGTTTGCCCGCCTGCGCGATGCTGGCGCTTGGCGGCGGACTCTTGAGAGGCTAGTCCATGTGCGCGGGTGAAAGTAGGCTCCAGAATAGGCGCGCCGCGTTGAGCGCCTTCAGCGCTGGCCCAAACCGGCTCACGGCTTCCCCCGCGTCCTTCCCGAAAGTCGTCTTTTCGCAGCCGCCGGTTCTCAGCCGGCCTACCAACCCTGCCCTGCATCGCCTATTTGCGAGCCCATGTCCTCGCGCGCCGACCTTGCCCGGATGATCGACAACGCCAAGCGCGTGGTGGTGTTCACCGGCGCGGGCGTCTCGACCGAATCCGGCATCCCCGACTTCCGTAGCCCTGGCGGCGTGTGGAGCCGGATGAAGCCGATCACCTTTCAGGAGTTCGTGGGCAGCGAGGCCAAGCGGCGCGAGGCCTGGACGCGCGCTTTCACCGGCGCGGCCGGCTGGGATCGCGGCGCGCCCAACGCCGGCCACTACGCGGTCGCGCGGATGATCGCTTCGGGCAGGGCCGGGGCGGTGATCACCCAGAATGTCGACAACCTGCATCAGGCCTCGGGCGTGCCGGCCGAGCAGGTGATCGAACTGCACGGCAACGCCAGCTTCGCCAAGTGCCTGGTTTGCGAGGCGCGCCACGAGCTGGAGGACCTGAAGGCGCCGTTCATGGATCGGGGCGTCATACCGACCTGTCGCGTGTGCGGCGAACTGGTGAAGAGCGCGGTGGTGGCCTTCGGCCAGCCGATGCCGGAGGGGCCGATGCAGCGCGCGGAGGAGGAAACGCTCGACTGCGACCTCTTCCTGGTGCTGGGTTCTTCGCTGGCGGTCTATCCGGCGGCCGGCTTCCCGCTGATGGCCGCGCGCAACGGCGCCAAGCTGGCCATCGTCAACCGCGAGCCGACCGAGCAAGACCGTTTCGCTCACCTGGTGCTGCAAGACGAGATCGGACCAGTCCTGAGCGAGATCGTTCCAGCCTGACTTTTGCGGCGACGCGAGGTTGGAGAGGCCCGCGCTACGCCCTATCTGTGACGGGTCTCCTCCATTGAACGGCGTTTCTCATGCTCCAACCGCTTCTGCTCCAGCCCCTGACGATCAAGGGCGTGACGCTCAAGAACCGCGTAGCGGTGTCGCCCATGTGCCAGTACAGCGCGATCGAGGGGGTGGCCCAGGATTGGCACCTAGTGCACTTGGGCCGCTTCGCCCTGGGCGGGGCGGGACTGGTGTTCGTGGAGGCGACGGCGGTGGAGGCCCGCGGCCGCATCAGCCCGACCGACATGGGCCTGTGGAATGAAGAGCAGGCTCGAGCCCTGGCGCGCATCGCCGACTTTCTCAAGGCCAATGGCGCGGCAGCGGGAATCCAGCTGGCCCATGCCGGTCGCAAGGGCTCGACCCACCGCCCGTGGGACGGCGGGGGCCCCTTGGCCGAGGCGGACGCCGTGTCCGGGGCCGCGCCATGGCAGACGGTCGGGCCGAGCGCGCTGCCCTTCGCCGATGGATATCCCGCGCCCCACGCCATGAGCGCCGCCGACATCGGCGAGGTGATCGTGGCCTTTCGCGAGGCGACCAAGCGCGCGCTGACCTGCGGCTTCGATGTGGTCGAGGTGCACGCCGCCCATGGCTATCTGCTGCACGAGTTCCTCTCGCCCCTGTCGAACCACCGCACCGACGCCTATGGCGGCGACCGCGAGGGGCGGATGCGCTTCCCGCTGGAGGTGGTCGAGACGGTGCGCGCGGTCTGGCCGCAGGACAAGCCGCTGTTCGTGCGCGTGTCCTCGGTCGACTTCGACGAGGGCGGCCTGACGATCGAAGACACGGTCGCCTTCGCAAAAGCCCTCAAGGCTCGGGGCGTGGACCTGGTCGACTGCTCCGCGGGCGGCAACACCGCAACCGCCCCGCGCGTGGCGCCGGGCTACCAGGTTCCCTATGCGGCGGCGGTGCGCAAGCAGGCGGCCGTCGCCACCGGCGCGGTGGGCCTCATCCTTAGCGCCGAGCAGGCCGAACAGATCCTGAAAGACGGTGCCGCCGACCTGGTGCTGCTCGCCCGCAAGGCGCTGGATGATCCCAACTTCGCCCTGCACGCGGTCGAGGCCCTGACCGGCGAGTTCGACTACGCCTTCGCGCCACCGCCGGCCAAGAGCGGGCTCGACCGGCTGGCGGGTCCCCTAAGGCGATTGAGGGCAGCGCAGTAGAGGCGTCGCCGGCCCGTCAGAACAGCCCCGTCAGATCAGAGCCCCGTGGGGGTGCTTGAACTTCTTGCCTGATCCGCGGAACCTTCACGTCCGACATGCGCTACGTCTCAGACGCTGAAATTCACCAAGGCGGCGTTGGGGTCTTTACGTTATGCCGAGTTCAGAGCCGGCGGTGTTTTGATGGCTGTCATACTCATCGTCGAGGATGAGGTTTTTATCCGCCAAAATGCCGAGTGCATCATTGAGGATATGGGCCACAACACCCTTGTGGCGGGCGACCGCTGTGAAGCGTTTTTGCACCTTTCGGCGCCCCGACATATCGACGCACTCTTCGTCGATATACGCTTAAGGGAACTGGCATTCGGCGGCTATGACGTCGCCAATCAAGCCATCAAGCTTCGGCCAGAATTGCGGGTTCTGTACACGTCCGGCAGAACTCTGACTGACAATATGATAGACTTGTTTGTCGATGGCGGCCAATTTATTCAGAAACCATATTCTCCTGCCCAGCTTGACTTTTCTTTTGGGAAACTTCTTCATTAACAAACTGATGAATACTACAATATACACTGCAGCTTCGATCGTAAATTTTAGTTAGGATACCCCATCTCTATTTCACATACGGAGGGGAGCGCGGAGGGCCTGATCACCCAGGCCGCCGCCAACGCAGTGCACCGCCAAACGGAAGAATCGATCGTCAAGGCCGGCGCGCTGCAGAGCGCGATCTTTAACAGCGCCAACTTTTCCAGCATCGCCACCGACGCCAAGGGCGTGATTCAGATATTCAACGTCGGCGCCGAGCGGATGCTCGGCTACACGGCCGCTGAGGTGATGAACACGATCACCCCGGCCGACATTTCCGATCCTCAAGAGCTGATCGCCCGCGCTCAGGCCTTGAGCGCCGAGCTGGCGACCGCGATCACGCCGGGCTTTGAGGCCCTGGTGTTCAAGGCCTCACGCGGCATCGAGGATATCTACGAGCTGACATACATCCGCAAGGATGGGACCCGATTCCCGGCGGTCGTGTCCGTGACGGCGCTGCGCGACGCCCTAGGCGCCATCATCGGCTATCTGTTGATCGGCACCGACAACACCGCGCGACAGGAGGCGGAAGAGGCCTTGCTCAAGGCCGGCGCGCTGCAGAGCGCGATCTTCAACAGCGCCAACTTTTCCAGCATCGCCACCGACGCCAAGGGCGTGATTCAGATATTCAACGTCGGCGCCGAACGGATGCTCGGCTACACGGCCGCTGAGGTGATGAACACGATCACCCCGGCCGACATTTCCGATCCTCAGGAGCTGATCGCCCGCGCTCAGGCCTTGAGCGCCGAGCTGGCGACCGCGATCACGCCGGGCTTCGAGGNNGAGGCCCTGGTGTTCAAGGCCTCACGCGGCATCGAGGACATCTACGAGCTGACATACATCCGCAAGGATGGGACCCGGTTCCCGGCGGTTGTGTCCGTGACGGCGCTGCGCGACGCTCTAGGCGCCATCATCGGCTATCTGCTGATCGGCACCGACAACACCGCGCGAAAGCTGGTCGAGGAAGAGCAGAAGAAATCGGACCAGCGCCTGCGTGATCAGCAATTTTACACGCGGTCTCTGATCGAATCCAACATCGATGCCCTGATGACCACGGACCCGTCCGGCATTATCACCGACGTCAACAAACAGACGGAGGCGCTGACTGGCTGCACCCGTGACGAGCTGATCGGCGCGCCGTTCAAGGACTGCTTCACCGACCCCGAACGGGCCGAAGCGGCCATCAAGCGCGTGTTGAGTGAAAAGTCAGTCACCGACTACGAACTGACGGCGCGCGCCCGAGACGGCAAGCAGACGGTCGTCTCCTACAACGCCACAACCTTCTATGATCGCAACCGCAAGCTTCAGGGCGTCTTCGCGGCGGCGCGCGACGTCACCGAGCGCAAGCGGGTCGAGGCAGAGCTGCAGCAGGCCAAGGCCGCGGCCGAGAGCGCCAGCAGGACCAAGTCAGATTTCCTGGCCAGTATGAGCCACGAGATCAGGACGCCCATGAACGCGATCATGGGCATCGCCGATCTGCTCGCCAAGACCAGCCTCTCACCCGAACAAGACAAGTTTGTGCAGATTTTCCGCCGCTCCGGCGACAATCTGCTGAACCTCATCAACGACATCCTTGATTTGTCCAAGGTCGAAGCCTCACAGCTCGACCTTGAGCGAACCGGCTTCTCGTTGACCGACCACCTGGAGAAGGTGATCGAGATGGTGGCGCCCAAGGCCGACGAGAAGGGGCTGACTCTGGTATGCGAAATCGCGCCCAGCGTGAGCAACGACCTCGTCGGTGACCCGACCCGGCTTCGACAGGTGCTCCTCAACCTGCTCGGCAACGCGATCAAGTTCACCGAAACCGGCGGCGTGTCGCTCAAAGTCGAGCCGGACCTCGATAGTTCCGTTCCCACCGCCCTGCGGTTCTCGGTGACCGATACCGGCATCGGCATCGCCGAAGACAAGCTGGCGCGGGTGTTCGAACGCTTCACCCAGGCCGATTCTTCCACCACTCGCCGGTTCGGCGGCTCGGGTTTGGGGCTGACCATTTCCAAGCGTCTGGTCGAATTGATGGGCGGTCGCATCTGGGTCGAAAGCAAGGTCGATAAGGGAAGCAAGTTTGCTTTCGCGGTCCCGTTCGAGGTGTGGGCGGCCGGCGTGCGGCCGGTGACCGCGCCGGTGGGCGCAGGCTCTGAGGCGGCCTTGCCCGCCCTGCGCATCCTCATGGCTGAGGACTCCGCGGACAACTGCACCATTACCTTAGCCTATCTGGAGGGCACGCCCTACCAGATCAACGTGGCCGAGACGGGCGCCGTTGCTTGCCAACTGTTCATGGCGGGCCATTACGATCTGGTCCTGATGGACCGACAAATGCCGGTCATGGACGGCTTGACCGCCACGCGCACGATCCGGGAGTGGGAAAGGACCCAAGGTCGGGCGCCAACACCGATCATCGCACTGACCGCCTCGGCGCTAAAGGGTGATCGGGAGATGTGCCTGGCGGCCGGGTGCACGGCCTATCTGACCAAGCCGATCAAGCAGGACGTGCTGCTGCAAGCGATCAAGGACTATTCCAAGGTGGCGTTGCTTCCCCCGGTGGAGGCGCTCGTTCGCAGGACCACCGCCGCTCAGAAATTGGCGGCCCGCACGCCAGCCTATCTGGAGAACTGCAGACAGAATGTCATCGCCATTCAGAACGCCTTGGATAGGGCCGACTTCGAGGCCGTGTCGATCTTGGCGCACAATATGCGGGGGTCGGGCGGCGGATTTGGCTTACAGCGCATCACCGACCTGGGCGCTGCCATTGAACAAGCCGCTGACAATGCCGACCTCCAGGCAGCGCGCAAATGGACGGCGGAATTATCCCTCTATCTGCATGGCGCCGGGCCTGTTCCGCTCGTCGGCTGATCCGATCACGGCCACTCGATCTTGCTTGGCGGCTTTGATGTCACCGCCACCAGCCGGGCCACGCTGACAAACCCGCGGAATCAATCTAGCTACGGCAAAGGTTGCAGCTCGCGGGTCCCGCATGGGCGGGTGTTGGAGCTGCGGCGCCAGGATGGACGCGTTCCGATGACTGCGCCTCTGAGATCGGCCAAGCTGTGGTGCGGGTTGCTGGTTCTGGCGGCTAGCCAAACCGGCGTGGCGCTGGCCCAGGTTCCTCAGCCCGCCGGTCCAGCCGCGGTCGGCGACCAGCCATCGGCGGTTCAGCCGCCGTCCGGCGACGCCGCCCTGCTCGGTTCCCTGCCCATTCCGCCCGGCGCCAAAATCATATCCGACCAGTCGCTGATCATCGGCTCGGGCGATGCCTGGGTCGGGCGCCTGACTCTGGACGTCGGGCGCGATGTGACCGAGGCCTACAAGTACTTTATGGACGCCTTCCAGGGGCAGGGCTGGACGTTGCAGAGCGCGGTGCGCTCCAAGACCAGTCTTTTGGTGTTCACCCACAATGGCCGCAGCGCCACCATTGAGTTCCAGGACACGCCCAAGCTGGTGGGCGGAGCCATCGTCACCCTGACCATGGCTCCCTTGGGCTCCGTCTCGCGCTACTGAGCGCCTTGCGACCTCTTAGATCAGCGCACCGTGGCAGTGCTTGAACTTCTTGCCTGAATCGCAGGGACAGGGGGCGTTGCGGCTGGTGCGCTCCCAGCCGGCGGGCAAGGCGCTGATGGGCAGGGCCTCGCGCTGTTCGGCGGACAATCCGTCCGGAAGGCCCGCGCCGGCCATCGCCCGTTCGTTCTGGCCGGTCAGGGGATCGAGGTGCACTTCAGATATGTTCAGGGGCGCGGCCACGGGCGCAGGTTCGGGCTCCTGGTAGTGGAATTCCACCGTCATCAGCCAGCGGGTGACGTTGTGGCGCAGATCCACTTGCAAGGTCTCGAACAGGGAGAAGGCTTCGACCTTGTACTCGTTGAGCGGGTCGCGCTGGCCGTAGCCCCTGAGGCCAATGACGTTGCGCAGATGGTCCAGGTGCATCAGGTGCTCGCGCCACTGCAGATCGATCATCTGCAGCAGGAAGTTCTTCTCGATCTGGCGCATATAGGCCTCGCCGAGGACGTCCTGGCGCTCCGCGGCGCGCTTGTCGGCGGCCTCGGTGATGCGCTGGATGAACTCCTCGTTGGCGATGCCCTCTTCCTGGCCCCATTCGACCAGGGGCAGTTCCAGGCCCAATAGGGCGCGCACTCGCTCGTCCAGTCCCGGGATGTCCCACTGTTCGGCATAGGCCTTGGGCGGCAGGTGGCGATTGACCAGATCGATCACCGTATCGCGACGCATCTCGGCGACGATCTCCGAAAGGTCGGTGGCCTCCATGAACTCCTGGCGCTGTTCGAACACGGCCTTGCGCTGGTCGTTCACCACGTCGTCGTATTTGAGCAGGTTCTTGCGGATGTCGTAGTTGCGCTGCTCGACCTTACGCTGGGCCGTGGCGATGGCGGAGTTCAGCCACTTGTGGGTGATGGCCTCGCCCTCCTGCACGCCGAAGGTGCGCATGATGGCGTCCAGCCGCTCGCCCGCGAAGATGCGCAGCAGATCGTCTTCGCAAGACAGGAAGAATTTAGAGTGCCCCGGGTCGCCCTGACGGCCGGTGCGGCCGCGCAACTGGTTATCGATGCGGCGGCTTTCGTGGCGCTCGGTGCCCAGCACGAACAGGCCCCCGGCGGCCAGGGCCGCGGCCTTGGCGTCGGCGATTTCGCCGGCCAACTCCTTGTGGCGCTGCGCGGCCATTTCGGGCGTCACCTCGATGCCGAGGCCCCGCTGTTCCTGGCGCCAGGTCAGCACGCGCATGTCGATGTTGCCGCCGAGCTGGATGTCGGTGCCGCGGCCCGCCATGTTGGTGGCGATGGTGACCGCGCCGGGAACGCCCGCGTCGGCCACGATGAGGGCTTCCTGTTCGTGATAGCGGGCGTTGAGCACCTGGTGCGGCACGCCGGTCTTCTTCTGGCCATCGATCTCGAACTTGTGGATCTTGAGCAGCTCCGACAGCTGCTCGGACTTCTCGATGGACACGGTGCCGACCAGGATCGGCTGGCCGCGCCGATAGCAGTCCTCGATCTGCAGGATGATCGACTGGTTCTTCTCGGCGGCGGTGCGGTAGACCTCGTCGTCGTCATCGATCCGCACGATGGGTCGATTGGTCGGCATCTCGACCACGTCCATCTTATAGATGTCGAGGAACTCCTGCGCCTCGGTGGCGGCCGTGCCGGTCATGCCCGACAGCTTGCCGTATAGGCGGAAGTAGTTCTGGATGGTGACTGAGGCCAGGGTCTGGTTCTCGGGCTGGATCTCGACGCCTTCCTTGGCCTCGATGGCCTGGTGCAGGCCCTCGGACAGGCGTCGGCCGGTCATCATGCGGCCGGTGAACTCGTCGATCAGCATGATCTCGCCGGCGCGGATGATGTAGTCCTTATCGCGCTGGTAAAGGGTGTTGGCCCGCAGGGCCTGGTTGATGTGGTGCACCACCGAGATGTTGGCCGGGTCGTACAGGCCCGCGGAGTCCTCGGCCAGGTGCCCGCCCTGCTCGAGCATTTCCTCGACCAGTTCCGAGCCGGTCTCGCTGAGCATCACCTGGCGCTGCTTCTCGTCCAGCTCGAAGCTCGACGGCTCCTGGACGAGCTGCTTCACCAGGGTGTCGATGGTCCGATAGAATTCCGAGCGGTCCTCGGTGGGGCCGGAGATGATCAGCGGCGTACGCGCCTCGTCGATCAGGATCGANNGTTGGTGCCGTAGGTGATGTCCGAGCCGTAGGCCTTCTGGCGCTCGCCCTGGGACAAACCGTTGACGATCACGCCCACCGACAGGCCTAGGAACCGGTAGACTTGGCCCATCCAATCGCTGTCTCGGGCGGCCAGGTAGTCGTTGACGGTGATGACGTGTACGCCCTTGCCGGCCAGCGCGTTCAGATAGACCGGGGCCGTGGCCACCAGGGTCTTGCCTTCGCCGGTGCGCATCTCGGCGATGCCGCCCTTGTGCAGCACCATGCCGCCGACCAGCTGCACGTCGTACTGGCGCTGGCCGAGGGTGCGCTTGGAAGCCTCGCGCACAGCGGCGAAGGCATGGGGCAGGATGTCCTCGAGGGTCTTGCCGGCGGCGAGCTGGGCCTTGAACTCATCGGTCTTGCCGCGCAGCTCCAAGTCGGACAGGGCCGCATAGGCCGGCTCCAGGACGTTGATCGCCCCCACGCGAGCCATCATCGTCTTGACGCTACGATCGTTGGAAGAACCGAAAATCTTTTTGGCAAGGCCGAGCATGCAGAGTCCAAGGTCCGGGTGATTAAAGCGCGCCACGCCTAGGCGGAGGCTCGCGCGAGAAGGTCAGAAAAACCGCTCGACTTGCGCGCGCGCGAGACTTAAGCACCGGCCGATGGCCTGTCAACGCAATGGCCTTTCCCATCAAGGCTTTGATGAGGCGCCTGCGTCAAAGCGCCTTGCGCGGGGACAAGACGATGACCACAGCCAAGACGAGGGCCGCGCGCCCAATCCTTTTGATCGTTGCAGGGCTTATGGCCCTCGCGGCGGCGGCGTGCAACCGCCCTGTGATCTCTGAGCGGCCGCCCCAGGCGGGCGATGTAGCCGTGGCCAAGGTGAATGGCCGATCCGTGTGGAAATCCGACGTGGTGCGCGAAGCGGTCGCCCAGGGCCTGATTGGCGAGGGCGAGCCGCTGGACGTTTCGTCCGACCTGTTCCACCGCACGCTGGACGAGGTGATCGACCAGAAGCTGCTGGCCGCCGAGGCGATCTCGCGCAAGCTGGACCGCGACCCCGCCTCCCAGCGCCGGCTGGCGGCCGCGCGCGAGCGCATCTTGTCTGACATGCTGGTGGAATCGGTGGTGGATAAGGCTGTCAACGACAACGCCATCCGCACGCTCTACGAAGAGCAGCTCAAGGCGGCCAAGCAGTCCGAGGAATTCCATGGACGGCAAATTGTCTTGGCAAGCCAGGCCGACGCAGAAGCGGTCAAGAAGCTGCTGGGCGCGGGCGCGACCTTCGACGCCCTGGCGTTGGAGCGTTCCACCGATTCGGAAACCAAGTTCAACGGCGGCGATCTGGGCTACTTCACCCTGGACGTGATGCCCGATCCCTACGGCCACGCCCTGAAGGACGCCAAGTCGGGCGATGTCGTGGGTCCGTTTCAGACCGAGGCTGGCTGGGTGCTGGTCAAGGTCGAGGACCGTCGCCCCGAACAACCCATCACCTTGGAAGCGGCCCGGCCGCAGATTGTCCGCTTCCTCACCTACGATCAGGTGCGCGACCTGCTGGAAACCCTGCGCGGCCACAGCAAGGTCGAGACCCTGATCGCCCCGGCCAAGGACGCCGGCAAGGAGCCCGCCTCGGCGCCCCCCGGCGCCGTAACGCCCCCGCCCCCGACGCCTTCGGCCGGCGTCCCGTTACAGCCGGGCGCCAAGTCATGAGCGCTTCCGATCCCACCGCGCCTGGCAAGCCGGGCCTCGAAATCTCGCCGCTCGCAGTCGGCTTTCCGGCCATTCCCGCCATCGGCGGCGTCGCGCTGTCGGCCCTGAGGGCCGGGTTCTACAAGCATGAGCGCGACGATCTGCTGCTGGTCGGTTTCGCGCCGGGCACAACCTGCGCAGGCGTGTTCACCCAGTCCACGGTAGGCTCGGCCCCGGTGGACTGGTGTCGTCACGCCCTGGCCGCCACCCACGGCGAGGACGTGCGGGCCTTGGTGCTGAACGCCGGCTGCGCCAACGCCTTCACCGGCAAGGCCGGCCAGAAGGCCGTGCAGACCGTGGGCAAGGCCGTGGCCAAGGTGATCGGCTGCAAGGCCGAGGCGGTGATGCAGGCCTCCACGGGCGTGATCGGCGCGCCACTGGACCCGAACAAGATCACCGACAAGCTTCCCGACCTCGCCGCCACGCTCAGCGCCGAAGGCTGGGGCGCGGCCGCGGGCGCCATGATGACCACCGACACCTTCCCCAAGGGCGCCCACGCGGTGGCCAAGATCGATGGGATGACGGTGCACATCGCGGGTCTGGCCAAGGGCTCGGGCATGATCGCGCCCAATATGGCCACCATGCTGGCCTTCGTGGTCACCGACGCGGCTATCGCGCCCAAGGCGTTGCAGAAACTGTTGAACCAGGCGGTGGTCTGCACCTTCAACGCGGTGACGGTGGATGGCGACACCTCCACCAATGACACCCTGCTGCTGTTCGCCACCGGAGCCGCGGGCGCCCAACGTATCGACAAGGCGGGCGACAAGCGGCTGGCGGACTTCCGTGAGAAGCTGGACGTGGTGCTGCAGAACCTGGCCTTGCAGCTCGTGCGCGATGGTGAAGGCGCCACCAAGCTGGTCAAGATCACCGTCCAAGGCGCTCAGTCGCAGGCCTCGGCCCGCCGCATCGCCATGACCATCGCCAACTCTCCCCTGGTCAAGACCGCCATCGCCGGCCAGGACGCCAACTGGGGCCGGGTGGTGGCCGCCGCCGGCCGCGCCGGCGAGCCGCTCGACCGCGACCGGCTGTCGGTGAAGTTCGGCGATCTGTGGGCGGCCAAGGACGGCGCGGTGGCCAAGGACTACGATGAGGCGGCGATGACCGCCTATATGCGCAATCCTGAGCTCGACATCGCGGTGGACGTGGGCGTTGGGCATAAGCAGGCCTCGGTTTGGACCTGCGACCTGACCAAGCGCTACATCGAGATCAACGGCGACTATCGGTCGTGACCGCGCCTATCGTCCTTGTCGTAGCTTGCGCCCTGGTCGACGCGGACGGGCGGGTGCTGATCTGCCAGCGGCCGCAGGGTAAGCAACTGGCGGGCCTGTGGGAGTTTCCCGGCGGCAAGGTCGAGCCAGGCGAGAGCCCCGAGGCGGCGCTCATCCGTGAACTGAAGGAAGAGCTGGACATCGACGTTAAGGCCGCCTGCCTGGCGCCCTTCGTGTTCGCCTCCCACAGCTACGATGACTTCCACCTGCTCATGCCCCTGTACCTGTGCCGGCGGTGGGAGGGCTTCGTGACGGCCTTAGAGCATCCGGCATTGGCCTGGGTCAGGCCGGACAAGCTGGGCGACTACGCCATGCCGCCGGCGGACGCGCCCCTGGTGGCTTACCTGCGGGATTTTCTTTAGCGACCCGCTACGCTGAGGGTGGACAGCCGCTCCGCCGGGCAAAACTCACAATCCAAGCCCCCACGACGAGCGCGACGACGAACACCCCGGCCTTCTCAGCGTCCTGACCGAGCACGACCAGGGACGGTCCGGGGCACAGGCCGCTGAGCCCCCAGCCCAGGCCGAAAATCGCGGCGCCGGCCACGAGCGGGATGTTTATGCGGAACCGATTCGGCAGAGCCACAGGTTCGCCCAGGGCGTCGACGCCCTTGCGTCGCACATAGGCATAGGCTGGCGCCGCGACGATCACCGCAGCGCCCATGACCAGGGCCAAGGCGGGGTTCCATGCGCCCGCGACGTCGAGAAAGGCCAGGACGCGCGCCGGATCGGTCATGCCGGAGATCAGCAATCCGACGCCAAACAGAACACCGAAAAGAGCCGCGGTCAGGATTTTCAAGGCAATCACAATTGGGCCAGTAGGCCTAGATGCCGGGTCGCGTACACTACTAGTCCGGCTACGCCCATGAAGGTGATCACCGCGACGAGGGAGCGCGGCGACAGATTGGCAAGGCCGCATACGCCATGACCGCTGGTGCAGCCGCCACTCAGCCTCGTGCCCAGTCCGACCAGGAGCCCGGCGAGCGCCAGACGCCAGAACGTCTGCTCACGGAGCGCCGCCGCCGCCGGATGTCCAGCCAGACTGGCCGCGACGCCGGTCGCGATCAGTCCCGCCAGGAACGCCCACTGCCAAGCCTGAGGTCTTGCCCAAGTCGCCCCGGCGAGGATGCCGCTGATCCCCGCGATCCGCCCATTCAGAAGAATGAGCCCGGCCGCCGAAGCGCCGATCAGGGCGCCGCCCAGCAGGGATTGAAGGACGATAGTCATGGCGAATACGCCTCAGTGCTTCCAGCCGAACCCTATACCTACCGCCGTTTCGCCCAGGGCGATATTGGCTTCGCCGCCGCCGAGGCCGCCCGGACCGCTGGGGATCGAACCAGATCCGTTGACCGTCGTCTTGGGCGCATCAAGGACGTAGACGCTGATCTCAAGGCCCGAGGGTTGCGTCCATGTGGCGCCCACCGTGAACTGGTTCTGCACCACCGCCGGCGCCAGGATGTTCAGGAAGGTCTGGCCGGACGGGATCGGATTGGTGGCGTAGCCCCAGCCGGCGCGCACTTGCCAGGTCGGATCGATCCGGTAGTTGGCCCCGATCTTGACCGCGGTGACGTTGTTCCAGCCGAACCCCGGTCCGTTGGTCGACCCGAAGTAATTGCCGGCGAACAGGGCGGCGAGTTTGTCGCCGACAGCGGCCACTTCGCTGTAGTTGATCTCGTGAACGTCCGCGACAAGGTCGAGTTTATCTGTCGCCTTCAAGGCCACGCCGATTCCATAGCTGGACGGAATGTCGAAGCCGCCGCCCCCAGCAAACAGGCCGGAATAGGCGCCGAAATTCTCGCCGTAGGTGCGTGACTGATAATAGGCCCCGACCGACAGCTTTGAGGTCACTTGGCCAAGATAGCCGATCTTGGCGCCATAACCCCACGATGTCGTGGAGCCCCGGTTGGTGAAGTGCGTGGGGTTCAAGGAATAGTTGGCGAAGGGCTGGATGCCGTGGGCGTCGAACAGTTGACCGCCCACGTCAAGCGAGACGCCAACGCTCTGGCCCGGCGCGAACTGGTAGGACGCGGTGGGCGAGATGAAGACCTGCTCCAGTGAGACGCCCGCGGTGCCGCTCGCGCCGAAGCGGGCGAAGGGATTGGTCTTGTAGTCCGTCTGCATCCCGCCGTTGGCGTAGACCGCCAGCCCCGCGGTCCACTGGTCGCCGATCTTGCGGGTCAGCCCAAATTCGGGAATCGGGGAGGGACCGCCGCCATTTCCGTTGAAGCTCTGGTTCGGTCCATAGGCGTTGCCGGTCAGCGACGCCGTCCGGGCCGCCTGGAAATAGTCGATGTCCACGTCGGTGCGGTCGCCCAGCGCGCTCGCGGCGGCCGGGTTGGTGGCGATGGCGAGCGCGTCCTTGGGGTAGGCCAGCCCAGCGCCAGCCAGTCCCTTGGATTGCGTGCCGTAGCCCAAGGAGAAATAGCCATCGGTGGCGTGAGCCCGCCCCCCCGCGGCCAGGGCCGCCACAATCGCGATGACCAAGGCGCCGCCCCTCGCGCTCCGAAAATACGAGCTTCGCCGAGAAATCCCTATGTCCTGCATCGCCGAATCCCTACCGTTTCACTAGGAAATAAGCGCTGCACGCGTTCAAGCCAATTCAGATATTCTAGGTCCTTGAACAGCTAAGCTCTGCCCGGCTTCGGAGGCTTCTCCCCCGCTGGGATCTCCCGCGTATGCAGAGCGTCAGCCAGCCGCATCTTGGCCGAGCCGGGCCGCAGAGGCTGTTGCTGGTCCGGGTGCGGGGCCCAGCCGGTGAGGATGATCAGGTCGAAGGTGGCGCGCACCCGCCCGTCGGGATCGGAAAAACGCTCGGCGTAGATCTCGCAGGCGCGGGCCAGCACGGCGCGGCTGAGGGGCTGGCGGGCGCGCTCGACCAGCACATTGGTCTCGCCCATGGCGCGCAGATCGGCGATCAGTTTCAGCGGGTGGGTGTAGCGCACCGTGACCCGGTCCACGTCGGCCACCGGCAAGGCGAAGCCGGCGCGTTGCAACAGGCCCGCCCCGTCCAGGGCGTCGGCGAAGGGCGAGACGCGCAGGCCAGCGCCGCCGCTCAGCTCCGCTTCGGCCGCCAGCAGGGATTGGCGCAGCTCCACGAGGCTGGAGCCGCCCAGCAGGGCCCCGATGAACAGGCCGTCGGGCTTGAGCGCCTGGCGGATCTGGATCAGGGCGCCGACCAGATCGTTGGTCCAGTGCAGGGCCAGGGTCGAGACGATAAGGTCCAGGCTTTCGGCGGCGAAGGGCAGGCGTTCCTCATCGGCCTGAACGCGCAGGCCACCCCGCAAAGCCAACATTCGGGCTGACATGTCCGCTTCGATGAGCAGGCCTACCCGCTCGCGTGCATCGCTTTGCGCCAAGGCTTTGGCGAAGGCCCCGCTCCGCGCGCCAAGGTCGACGGCCACGGTAAAGCTGCGCATGATGGCTTCCAGGCGCTCGACCATGTCGGCGCACGCCCTCGCCTTGAGAAAGTCGGCCTCGCCGTAGCGGGGTGCGGCGCGATCAAGGCGGCGGCGATGCAAAGCGCGGTCGAACAGGCGGGGCGGGGAGCTCATGCTGGCGAAGGCGAAAGTTTGGAGGTCGCGATGGCTGCACTCATGCGCTGACGCGCCCGCTGTGGCAAAGGGTCTGTGTATGGGCGGGGCCCGCGCGGTGCAGGATTTGATGTTTCCGCATCACGCCCTGGACGGTTCGGGTCGCATGGGGTCGGCCGGTCTGGCCGCCGAGGCCTGGTCGAAAATCCGCTTTCTGGACGAGCCTGTGTGCGATGGATGTGGAACGCCGTTCGACTACGACATGGGCCTGCTCGTGCGCTGCGCCGCCTGCGAGGCCCGCCCGCGCGCCTTCGCCCGAGCGCGTGCCGCGTGCCTGTATGACGAGGCTTCGCGCGATCTGATCCTGCAGTTCAAGCACGCCGACCGGCTCGACCTCGCCGGGCTGTTCGCCGGCTGGATCAGCCGCTCTGCGAGCGATCTTTTGGCCCAGGCGGACGCCATCGCGCCAGTTCCCATGCCCCCCACGCGCCTGATCCGACGCCGCTACAACCAGGCCGCCGAGATCGCCCGGCCGCTAGCGGCGCGGCTGAAGATTCCCTATCGGCCCGGCCTGTTGGTGCGGCGCGCGGGTAAAAGCCAGGCCGGACGGTCCGGCGCGGGGCGCCGGCGCAATGTGCAGGGCGCCTTTCAGGTCCCGGCCGGGGCCGGACGAGTGCTGCAGGGCAAGCGGGTGCTGCTGATCGACGACGTGTTCACCACCGGGGCCACGGCGGAGGCCTGCGCCAAGGCCCTGCTCAAGGCCGGGGCGGCGGCCGTGGATGTCGCCGTGGTGGCCAGGGTGCGCGAAGCGGCCCACATATCTATATGATCAAAGCAACGTTCATTTGAGGACCGGGCCGTTCCCGGCGCGAATTCATGGCCAAGGTGACCATCTATACCCGTCCGTTCTGCGGCTACTGCGCGCGCGCGCTGGCGCTGCTGACCGACAAGGGCGTGGCGTTCGAGGAGATCGAGGCGGGCATGGATCCCGTCAAGCGCAAGGAGATGACGGAGCGTTCCGGGCGCACCACCTTTCCGCAGATCTTCATCGGCGAGCACCACATCGGCGGCTGCGACGAGATGCTGGCCCTGGAGCGCAAGGGCGAACTTGATCCCCTGCTCGCCGCATGATGCTGCGCGTCGGCCTGATCCAGACCCGAACGCCCGCGACCCAGGCCGCGGCCCTTGCGCAGATTGAGCCCCTGATCCGCCAGGCGGCCCAGGACGGCGCGCAGCTGATCCTGACGCCGGAAGGCTCCAACCTGTTGCAGCGCGACCGGACCAAGATGCAGGACGCCCTGCGCCCGGCCGAGGACGACGCTCTGGTGGCGGGCGTGCGCGCCCTGGCGGCCGAGTTGAAGGTGTGGATCCTGATCGGCTCGGCCCTGGTGGCGAATTCTTCCAAGAAAGAGGGGGGCGCCGAAAAGGCCGCCAACCGCGCCATGCTGGTCGCGCCGGATGGCCGCATTGTGCAGACCTACGACAAGGTGCACATGTTCGACGTGGATCTGCCCAATGGCGACCGTTACCGCGAATCCTCGCTCTACGCGGCGGGGCAGGCCGCGTGTTTGGCCCAGACCCCGTGGGGCCTGTTGGGCCTGACCATCTGCTACGACATGCGTTTCCCGCACCTGTACCGCGCCCTGGCCAAGGCCGGCGCCCAGGTGATCGCCGTGCCCGCCGCCTTCACTCGCCCTACCGGGGCGGCCCACTGGGAGGTGCTGCTGCGCGCCCGCGCCATCGAGAACGGCGTGTTCATCCTGGCGCCCGCCCAAGGCGGCCAGCATGAGGACGGCCGGGCCACCTGGGGCCACTCCATCGCCATCGACCCGTGGGGCCGCGTGTTGGCGCAGGCCAAGGACGACGAACCTTGCGTGGTGATCGCGGACCTGGACCTGGACGAGGTGGCCAAGACCCGCCAGGCCATCCCATCCCTGGCCAACGAGCGGGTCTTCGCCGCGCCGGATATGGCGTCATGATCAAGGACGCCCCATGATTAAGTACGCTCTGGTGTGCGAGCATGAGCATGAGTTCGAAGGCTGGTTCGGCTCCTCGGCCGACTACGACGACCAGCACGGGCGCGGGCTGATGCAATGCCCCGTGTGCGGTTCCGGCTCGGTGCGCAAGCAGATCATGGCCCCCGCCGTGGCCGGGACCAAGGACCGCTCGGGGCCTCCGGCGCAGGCCATGCGCGAAATGGCCATGCAGGCCGCCGCCGAGATGCGCAAGACGGTGGAGGAAAACTTCGACTATGTGGGCGACGCCTTCGCCAAGGAGGCCCGCGCCATCCACGAGGGCAAGTCTGAAACCCGCGGCATCTATGGCGAAGCCACCGGCGCGGAGGTCAAGGCCCTGGTCGAAGACGGGGTGCCTGTCGCGGCGCTACCGCCTAAGCCGAAGGCGAAGGGGGAGTTGAACTGAGGGGGCAGCAGCTTCTCGCCCCCCTAAACCGTCGGCTCCGCCGCCGCGTCCCGATCAATCGTCATCATGTAGTTCACGTCCACATCGCCTGAGCGCGACCACTTCCCCGTGAACGGATCGTACGACACGCCGAACGGCCCTGCGACCTGCACCGGCTCATCGGCGAGCATGCCCAGGATCTCCTCCGGCTTGAGGAACTTCCTCCAGTCGTGGGTGCCTACCGGCAGCCAGCGCAGGATGTACTCGGCGCCGAGAACCGCCAGGGCCATGGCCTTGGGCGTGCGGTTGAGCGTGGCCAGGATCATCACCCCGCCCGGCGCCAGCAATCGCAGGCAGTCCTTCAGGAACAGGGCCGGATCGGCCACGTGCTCGATCACCTCCATGTTGAGGATCACGTCGAACGGCGCTTCGCCTTGGGCCAGCAGGGCCTCGGCGGTGGAGGCGCGGTAGTCGATGTCCAGGCCCTGTTCGGCGGCGTGCGCCTTGGCCGTACCGATGTTGCGTTCCGAGGCGTCCACGCCGGTGACCTGGAAGCCCAGCCGCGTCATCGGCTCGCTGAGCAGGCCGCCGCCGCAGCCGATGTCCAGCAGGCGCAGGCCGGCGAAGGGGCGCGGCGCGGTGATGTCGCGCCCGAAGCGCAGGGCCGCCTCGTCGCGGATGAAGGCCAGCCGTGTGGGATTGAAGCGGTGCAGGGGCTTGAACTTGCCGGTGGGGTCCCACCATTCGGCGGCCATGGCGGAAAAGCGGGCGACTTCGGCTTCGTCGATGCTGGATGGAGCGGGGGCGGGGTTCATTGTCGCTGGCGATCCTCGAGCCTTCGCATTGCAGCCGGCGCTCGGCGCCGCTAGAAGGGCGCCCTTGCGCGAGACGGCGGGTGTTGCCCCGCTTCGCGAAGCCATAGCGGGAGAACTCCGGCGTGTCGCGGCTGGTGATGAAATTCGGCGGGACCTCGGTGGCGGATCTGGAACGCATCCGCCGGGTGGGCCGCCTTGTCGCCGCGGAGGTCGCGGCCGGCCATCAGGTGGCCGTGGTGGTCTCGGCCATGTCGGGCAAGACCAATGAGCTGGTCGCCTGGACCGACGGGGCGGGCGCAGCGGCGGCCGGGCTCGATCCCTCGGACGACGAATACGACACGGTGGTCGCGTCCGGCGAGCAAATCACAGCAGGCTTGCTGGCCATGACCCTGCGCCATATGGGCCTGAAGGCGCGCTCCTTCCTGGGCTGGCAGGTGCCGATCCTTACCGATGACGCCCACGGCCGGGCGCGGATCGAGGACATTCCGCCGGCAAAGCTGCTGGCCGCCTTCGAGGCGGGCGAGATCGCCGTGATCGCCGGATTTCAGGGTGTCACGCCCGATGGGCGCATCACCACCCTGGGGCGCGGCGGATCCGACACCAGCGCGGTGGCCATCGCCGCGGCGGTGGGCGGCGCCTGCGACATCTACACCGACGTGGACGGCGTCTACACCACCGATCCGCGCATCGAGCAAAAGGCGCGTAAGCTGGCCAAGATCTCCTACGAGGAGATGCTGGAAATGGCCTCGCTGGGCGCCAAGGTATTGCAGACCCGATCGGTGGAGCTGGCCATGGCCCAGCGCGTGCCGGTGCGGGTGTTGTCGAGTTTCGTCGAGCCGGGTGAAGCGCCCGGGCAGGGCACCATCGTGTGCGACGAGGAGGAGATCGTGGAAAAGCGTATCGTGAGCGGCGTGGCCTATAGCCGCGACGAGGCCAAGATCACCCTGTACGGGCTGCCGGACCATCCCGGCGTGTCCTCGTCGATCTTCAGCCGTCTGGCCGACGCCAACGTCAACGTTGACATGATCGTGCAGAGCCACGCCCGCACGGCCGGCTCGGCCAACATGGAGTTCACCGTGGGCAAGCGCGACGCGGCCCGGGCGGTGGAGATCGTCAAGGGCGCCCAAGCCGAGATCGGATTCGACGAGGTTGCGGTCAACGAGGACGTGGCCAAGGTGTCGGTAATCGGCGTGGGCATGCGCAGCCACACCGGCGTCGCCAAGACCATGTTCGGCGCCCTGGCCGAAAAGGGCGTCAACATCCAGGTGATCTCCACCTCCGAGATCAAGATCAGCGTCCTGATCGACGCGGCCTACACCGAACTGGCGGTGCGCGCCCTGCACGCCGCCTACGGACTGGATCAGCTCTAGCGTGCTGGATCTGAAGTTCGCCCGCACTTTGGGTAGACCGAGGTGCGATCTTCAGATCCAAAAGCACACTAGAATCATACATTTATAGTGCGGCTTGAGATTCAGGAATTCGCTCCGCGCTCACTGCACGCCGCAGGCAAATTTCTGAATCGCCACACTAGCCCAGCAGCCGCTCCAGCGCCTGGGACAGGTCCTTCAGCTCAAAGGGCTTTTTCAGGGTCACAGCGTTTTGGAACGGCGCCTCCAGACCCAGGGCGCCGTAGCCGGTGGCGAACATGAAGGGCAGGCCGCGTTCCGCCAGCACCTTGGCCACCGGAAACGAGACCTCGCCGTTCAGGTTCACGTCCAGGATCGCTATGTCCGCCTCGGCGCTGCGGGCCAAATCCAGGGCGCTGTCCAGCCGCCCGGCGATGCCCACCACAGTGTGACCGAGGGTGACGAGCATCTCCTCCAGCAGCATGGTGATCATCATCTCGTCGTCGACGATGATCACGCGGCGCCCATAGCCGGCGGCTGGCGCGGGTTGGCTCATCGGGGCCCGCCGTTTTGGACGCAGGCCCGGCGCTGCACGGCCGCGGCGCCCGCGAGGCTCGGCGCCTGCCATTGTCCTGCCGGGCCATTGGAAACCAAAATTACGACACCATAGCTTTACTGTGGGCGGCATAGGATTTGCGACGGGCTGCACAATCGGCCCGCGCAGGTTAAGAAGCGGCAAAAGCGCCTGTGCGCAGCCAAAGCGAAATCAATCGGGGACAATCGGCCCGGCGCCTCTCCCCCCGCCCGACGCGACGGGTTAGAAGGCGCTGAAGGCAAGGGAGACTCGATGGCGATCACTGGCCTAGCCGCTCGCGGACCGCGCAGTCTTCTGCGCCAGATCCGCGAAGCCCTGGCAAGCGGGGGCCCTGCCCAGGCGCGGCTCGACATGGTCGTGCGCATCATCGCCCTGTCGATGGTGGCCGAGGTCTGTTCGCTTTATCTGCGCCGCGCCACCAGCGATCTGGAGCTGTTCGCCACCGAAGGCCTCAATCCCGACGCCGTGCACAATACGCGGTTGAAGCCGGGCGAGGGCTTGGTCGGCGAGATCATGCGGCTGGGCCGGCCCCTGAACCTGTCGGACGCGCCCAACCATCCGTCCTTCTCCTACCGGCCAGAAACCGGCGAAGATCCCTACCACGCCTTCCTCGGCGTGCCGGTTTTGCGCGGCGGGCGCGCCATCGGCGTGTTGGTCGTGCAGAACCGCACCGAGCGCCTCTACAGCGAGGACGAGGTCGAGGACCTGCAGATCATCGCCATGGTCCTGGCCGAGATGGTCGCGGGCGGCGAATTGGTCGACGAAGCGGAGCTGAAAGGCGTCGAACTGGCGCCCCATCGGCCCGAGCGCCTCAAGGGTCTGAAGTTCGCTGAAGGCCTGGCCTATGGCGAGGCGGTGCTGCACGAGGCGCCGGTCGCTTCCCAACAACTGCTGTCGGACGACGCGACGCGCGAGGAAGAGCGGCTCAAGACGGCCATCGGAGCGCTGCAGAGCCAGCTCGATATCATGCTGGACGGACAGCACGGCATTGTTGGCCCTTCCTTCGAGGTGCTCGAGACCTACCGCATGTTCGCTCACGACCGCGGTTGGAACCGGTCGCTGGAGGAAGCGGTGCGTTCGGGCCTCACGGCCGAGGCGGCGGTGAACCGCGTCCGCTCCGAGCACCGGGCGCGACTGAGCCAGGCCCGCGATCCTTATCTGCGCGAACGTCTGCACGATTTGGAGGATCTCAACGACCGCCTGCTGCGCCACCTGTCCGGCGATGGGGCGGCGCCGCGGGTGCTGCCCGAAAACGCCATCCTCATCGCGCGCAACCTGGGGCCTGCCGACCTTCTGGAATACGACCGCACCAAGCTGAAGGGCGTGCTGCTGGAAGAGGGCTCCGGCATCAGCCACGCGGCCATCATCGCCCGGGCCATGGATATTCCCCTGGTGGGAGGCCTGTCCGGTCTGCGCGACCGGGTCTCGCAAGGCGACCCGGTGATCGTGGACGCGGAGTCCGGCGAGGCCTATCTGCGGCCACGGCCCGACGTGATCGAAGCGATCATGGCGCGCATCGAGGTGCGCAACCTGCGTCGCCAGGAGTTCGCCCGTCTGCGTGACACGCCGGCCTTCACCCGCGATGGGGCCAAGATCACCCTGCTCATGAACGCGGGCCTGACGGTCGACATCGACATCCTGCATGAGACCGGCGCCGAGGGCATCGGCCTGTTCCGCACCGAGTTCCAGTTCATGGTGGCCGAGGAGCTGCCGCGGCTGGAGGCTCAGACTGCGCTGTACTCGCATGTGATCGACGGCGCGGGGGACTTGCCGGTGATCTTCCGCACCCTGGACCTTGGGGGCGACAAGGTGCTGCCCTATCTGGAGGCCGACCGGGAGGACAATCCGGCCCTTGGCTGGCGGGCGGTGCGGCTGGGTCTGGACCGGCCGGCGCTGCTGCGGTTGCAGTTGCGCGCCCTGATCTGGGCGGCCAAGGGGCGAGAGCTGCGGGTCATGTTCCCGCTGGTGACCACGGTGGAGGAATTCCGGACCGCCCGGGCTCTGGTGGACCACGAGATCACCTGGGCCGGACGGCGTGGGCGGCCCACGCCCAGCGTGCTGCGGGTGGGCGTGATGATCGAGGCGCCGGCATTGGTTTGGCACCTGGACGCTCTGCTTTCGATGGTCGATTTCGTCTCAGTCGGCACTAACGATCTTATGCAGTACCTGTTCGCCGCCGACCGGGGCAACCCACGGGTGAGCGAGCGATATGACTTCCTGTCCACGCCGGCGCTGAGGGTGATGAAGACCATCCAGGACGCCTGCGCGGAATCTGGGACACCGGTGTCCGTATGCGGAGAAATGGCCGGACGGCCTTTGGAAGCTTTCGCATTGGTGGCGCTCGGGTTTGACCGACTATCGATGCCGCCGTCGGGCGTAGGCCCAGTGAAACGCATGGTGCTCTCGCTTGATCGCGAGGCTGCTCGCCGCGGGGTTGTGCATTTACTTAAAGGGTCCGGCGGGTCCCTGCGCAGCGAGATAGAAACGCTGGCGCGTAAACTATACGTGTCAATTTAATCTATTGAAATCGGCGGGATAGCTTGATATCCACAACCGGGCTTTAACACTTGTGCGCGTGCAGTCGATGTCGACTGTGAGCGCCAACGTTGAAGAGTGGGGGGCGACAGTCGCCATGCCGTTGGACTCGGGCGCGGTTACGGATTCAGTCACTTTGGTCGCTCAGGCGGCCAGCGGACGGATCATCGAAGGCATTGAACCGTTCATGAGCGGCGGGGTCGGCTTCGGCGGAGCACTTCGCGCTATGCGTGAATCTCGCGGGCTGGGCCTTCAGGAAATTGCCGACAGTACGCGCGTGCGCCGGGCCTATCTGGCTGCGCTGGAAGAAATGCGCCTGGACCAGTTGCCGTCGCGGCCCTTCGCCATCGGCTATGTGCGAGCCTATGCCCAGGTCTTGGGTATCGACGCCGAAGACGCCGTGGCTAAGTTCAAGGAATGCGCACCGCTTCAGAACGAGCCCTTGCGGGCGCCGATCGGCGTGCGCCGCCACCGTGATCCGCGTCTGTCCTTTGCCGCCGCCGCGGCTGGGATCGTGGTCACCGCCGTTCTGGTTTGGAACTTGGCCCAGCACGCCGTCGCTGGCGATGGGCCTGCCTCCCCGCTCGTGCCCGTCTCGGCGGCAGCGCCTGCGGCAGTGCGACAAGGACCTGTGACCTTGGCGGCGGCCCAACCCGCCCCGGCGGAATCCGATGTGCCCAAGCCCTACATCACGCCCGGCCTGGCGCCGGCCAGCGTGGCGACAGCGCCGCAAACAGCTCAGCTGGCCGACGTCGCTTCCGCCATTTTCGCCGCGAAAGGCGCTGTGTACGGCGCGGCCGCGGATCAGTCGCCCGTGACATTGCAGGCGCGCAAACCAGCTTCGATCGTGGTTCGCGGCGCTGACGGAACGGTCTATTTCGCTCGGCAACTGGCGGCTGGCGAGGCCTATCGCGCGCCGGTCACGGTCAAGGGCCTGGTGGTCGACGTATCCGAGCCTGCGGCGTTCGACATCTATCTCAACGGCTCCGCGCACGGGCAGTTGGAATCCAGTCAGACTCCGGTCGAGAAGCTCACGGGCTGAGATCAAGCGGTCACGAGCGCCGCTCCAAAAAATCCGACGTCGGCCTTTTAAGGCCCGGTGCGTGCGCTTCATGTCGCCCAGGACCCCGCTCGCGAGGACGCCGCGCCTATCCAGGCGACCGATCGCGCAGGCCCGCGCACGCGGCGGGTTCGACAAGGCGTGCGCGCCTGCGCTAAGAGCGCGGTCATCTTGCAAGGTTGCTTCATGCGTTTGCCCCAGGCCCGTCTCGATCAGGTTCTAGACCGCTTCCACCAGGTGGAGGCCCGCATGGGCTCGGCGGTTGATGGGGCCGAGATCGTGCGCCTGTCCAAGGAGCATGCCGAGCTGAAGCCTGTGGCCGATGCGGTCCAGACCCTTGCGCGGGCCCACGCGGAGCGGCCCGAACTGGAGGAGATGGCGCGGGCGGAAGACCCGGAGATGTCGGCCCTCGCGCGCGACGAACTCCAGGTGCTGGACGAACGGCTGCCGCGGCTCGAGCGCGAGGTGGCGCTGCTGCTGGCGCCCAAGGACAAGGACGAGAACGCCTCGGCCATCCTGGAGGTGCGCGCCGGCACAGGCGGGGACGAGGCGGCCATCTTCGCCGGCGACCTGTTCCGCATGTACCAACGCTACGCCGCCACGCGGGGCTGGAAGGTGGAGGTGGAAAGCGCCTCGGAGGGCGAGATGGGCGGCTATAAGGAAATCATCGCCTCGATCACCGGCGATGGCGTGTTCGGCCGGCTCAAGTTCGAAAGCGGCGTGCACCGGGTGCAGCGCGTGCCGGCGACCGAGGCCCAAGGGCGCATCCACACCTCCGCAGCGACCGTGGCTGTGTTGCCCGAGGTCGAGGATGTGGAGATCGAGATCAATGATTCGGACTTGCGCATCGACACCTATCGCGCCTCCGGCGCGGGCGGCCAGCATGTGAACAAGACCGACTCCGCCGTGCGCATCACGCACCTGCCCAGCGGCATCGTGGTGACCTCTTCGGAGAAGTCGCAGCACCAGAACCGGGCCAAGGCGATGAAGGTGCTCAAGGCGCGATTGTACGATCAGCAGCGCACGGCGCTGGACAGCGAGCGGGCCGAGGCGCGCAAGAGCCAGGTGGGCTCGGGCGACCGTTCCGAACGCATCCGCACCTACAACTTCCCGCAGGGCCGGGTGACCGACCATCGCATCAATCTGACGCGCTATAACCTGCCGCAGGTGATGGAGGGCGAGATGGACGAGGTGCTCGACGCCCTGATCGCAGAGGATCAGGCTGAGCGTCTGGCCAGTCTGGAAGACAGCTTCAACTGAAGTTGGTCAGCGCGACACGGGCTCGCCGCGCTTGGACAGCACCACCGCCAGCCAGTGCAGGCGCGGAACCTCCGAGACGATGGCGATCACCACCACCGTCAGCAGGGTGGAGAACAGGGCGCCGGTGATGCCGAAGATGGCGTTCCAGAAGCCCAGGGACACCAGAACCACCACCGGATCCACATCCAGCCGTTCGCCTTGCAGACGCGGCAGGAGCACGCTGTCGATGGCGATCACGCTGGCCTCCAGAGACACGCCCATGAGCAGCGGCCGCCAGCCGAGGTCGAATTGCGCCATGCACAGGGCGACGGGCAGCGCCACGGCGGCGGCCGGTCCAATGATCGGTATGAAAGACGCGAGGAACACCAGGAAGGACAGAAACATGGCGTTGTCCAGCCCGGCCAGACGCATCACGATCCAAAAGATCAACGCCAGAAGCGCGCCCTTGAAGGCTTGCAAACCCACATAGCTTTCGGCTCCAAGCCGCACCCGTTGGAACACCCGTTCGGCGTGACTGCGCGACTCGGGACTCTTGAACAGGCGGTCCAGCTTGTTGGCGAAGGTGCGGCGCGAGGCCAGGATGAAGCCCAGATAGACGATTACCAACAAAAGCCCGGTGGCGAACCGACGGATGGCTAAAAGCAGGCCCAGACCCAGGGGTTTGAAGTCCACGCTTTCGCTCAACGGGCGGTCGGAGAACGGCAGGCCGAACCGATCGGAGACGTTGTAAACTAGGTCCTGGCCCCTACGGGCGGCCTCGGCCAGGCTCAGGCTGAACTTAGGTGCGGCGTGGTAGATCAGGGCGCCGGACGCGCCCAGAAGAACGATAATGAAGGCGAAAGCGGCGCCCACGCGCACCCATTCCGGCGTGCGCGGCGCCCAGCGCCCCACTTGGTCGGCGAGGACGTCGATCAGGAACAGGGAAAATACCGCTACGATGAGGGGGTTAAGCAGCTCCTGCAGCCAGTGGGCCGCCGAAAAGCAGCCGAGCACAGCGATGATCAGGACGCTGTTGGTCAGGGTCGAGCGCGCGCCTGCGCCGGAGTCGCCATCGGTCGTGCGAACGGAACTATCGGCCATGCGAAATTTTGCTCATCAGCTCATACCTTATGCGCTTATCCTAGGCGCAGCCTCGTCCGCGCGCCAGCCGCACTGAGGTGGAAGCTGAGGCGGTGCGTGGCTGGCGCAGGGAAGCTGCCCGCGCTAAGGCCTTCATATGGTTTGGCATGCGAAAAGAAACCCGGAGCGTGGCTCCTGGCCGGCGATCGCCGCCGTAGCCCGGCTCGGGGGCAGCCGGGCGGGAGCCGGGTTGAATCCGGTCGTCAGCGTACTGGCCGGCATGCTGCTCCTGATGTCGACGGCTTTCCTGGCGGGCCGTCCGTCGGTGTTCTTCGATACCGACGGCTATTATCTGATGGGCGAGAATCTCGCCCAGGTGATCAAGAGCCTGCCGCAGGCGATCGCGACCCACGGGGCCAGTCTTCACGCGCCCGTCTCGGATGACGACCAGATCGACATCGCCATCATGGGCGCGCGCTCGCCCTACTACGGCTTTTTGTTGTACGTGACGGACAAGATCGGCGGGGCTTGGCTGTTGGCGGCGGTTCAGGCCTTGGCTGCGGCCTGGGTATTGTATCTGACTTGGCGCGTATGTGCGCCCCAGGCTCCGGCGTGGAGCTACCTAGCCCTGGCCGGCGGTCTGGCGGCCGGTTCGACCCTACCCCTGTTCGCCACCTTCATCATGCCGGACATCTTCGCCGGCGTGGCGGATCTGGGACTTTTGCTGCTCTTGGCCTACGGCGAGCGACTGAACCGCGCCAGCAAGGCGGGCGTGCTGCTTTTGATGGCGGCCAGTTTCAGCTTCCACACCTCCCATTCCGTGATCGCCCTGGCGGCGATGATCCCGGCCATCGCCGTGCTCCTGGCCTTCAAGGCGCCTTGGCGGCCCGTAGCCAAGGGCGCGGGCCTGGTGCTGGCCGCCGCGCTGGTATCGATCCTGGCGGGCAAGGCCTATGCGGTCGCCTTCGACATGCGCACGGGCCATCCGCTGGGGCGCCCGCCCTTCCTGATGGCGCGGCTGTTGGCCGACGGCCCAGGCCGGGACTACTTGGCCAAGGTCTGCGTCGGGCCGCAAAACCCGTTCCTGCTTTGCCGTTTCCGCGGCGCGGCTCTGACGCGATCGGACGATATCCTGTGGGAGGACAAGCCCGGCCTTGGAGTGTTCAACGCGATCAAGCCGGCCGAGCAGTTGGTGATGGAACAACAGCAGGCCGCCTTCGTGCGGGGCGTAATAACCTCCGATCCTGGAGGCGTGCTGGTTTCGGCCTTGCGCAACTGGGGTCGCCAGCTGACCAAGATCTCGTCCCACGATCCGCTGCGCGATCCGCGCGCCTTTCTGGCTAACGAGTACTGGCAGACCACGCGTCTGGTCGACCTGATTCCCGATGCGCGAGCTTGCAAGCCCGTGGGACCGGGCTGCCGGCCGATCCTGAGGCCCACGCCGGTCAAGTGGTGGCATGTGGGGGTGATCCTGGTCTCCTGCGCCTACGGCCTTTGGCGCATGAGCCGGCCCGATGTTTTGACGGCCCTGGCCGACCGCAGGCAGCCCTGGTCGCACGAGGCGGTGCGTTTGGTCGTGGCCTGCCTGATCCTCCTGGGCCTAGTGGTGGTCAACGCGGGCGTGTGCGGTGTGCTGTCGGGCGCCTTCTCGCGCTATCAGGCGCGCATCGTCTGGCTGATTCCCATGGCTGCGGGCCTGATCGCCTGCGCGCTCGGGCCGCTGCCGCAATTGACGGTGCAGCGCCTGCGGGCCCGTCTGGCGGCGGCGAACGCCAACGTCCCGCCGCAGCACGCTGGCGAGGGCGCGCCGGCGGAGCGGCGTTCGCCGGGCTGACCGGCGTGTTCCGGCCTTGCGCGCAAAGCGCGCCTCGGGCATGCAGCCGGCATGAGCGAAACCCTTGTTCAGGCCTGGACCCGCGCGCGCAGACGCCTGGAGGCGGCGGGCGTCGATGGGCCGGTGATCGACGCGCGCCTTCTGGTGGAGGCCGCGGCCGGCGCCAGCCGCGCTGACATCCTCAACGATCCGCACCGCGTCCTCAGCGCCGAGCAGGCTCAAACCTTGGACGCCTATCTGGCGCGGCGCGAGGCGCGCGAGCCCGTTAGCCATATCCTCGGGCGCAAGGGCTTTTGGACCATCGAGCTGAAGGTCACGCCCGATGTGCTGACCCCGCGCCCGGACACGGAGACCCTGGTGGGCGCCATGCTGAAGTGCCTGAAGGAGGACGGCGCGGCCGACGTCCTGGACCTGGGCACGGGCTCGGGCGCCATCCTGTTGGCGATCCTGGCCGAGCGGCCTCTGGCGCACGGGGTGGGCGTGGACATATCCCTGGCGGCGCTGGAGGTGGCGCGAGAGAACGCGGCCCTGTTGGGGCTGCAAGACCGGGCGGCGTTTCTGCATGCGTCCTGGACCGAAGGGCAACCGGCCGACGCCTTCGACGTGGTTGTGTCCAACCCGCCCTACATCCCCACGGGCGACATCGCCGGGCTGGAGCCGGAGGTGTCGCAGCGCGAGCCGCATCTGGCCCTTGACGGGGGTGTGGACGGCTTGGACGCCTACCGCGTTCTGGCGCCGGAGATTCTGCGGGTGCTCAAGCCCGGCGGCGTGTTCGCTCTGGAGATCGGCTACAACCAGGGCCGTGCGGTGGAGGCCCTGATGGCTGACGCGGGCGCGCAGGCGGTCCAGGTGTTGGGCGATCTGGGCGGTCGCGACCGCGCCGTGTTTGGCCGCAAGGCCGGCTGACAGCCTTTTTCAATAAAGCCCTTGGATTTTCAATAAAGCCCTTGGAAAAGCACGACTCATTCGCTAGACCAGGATTGTCTTCACCCAAATCGTCGGACTGAGCGTTCCAAGTAAGAGCGCGAAGGAAACCGGCTAGGCGCGACCGCGGTTTTGCGGAGCGCCGTCGGGGAACCCGGGGGCCGCAAGGGCCTGGGGCCGGTGCGCCGGCCACAGGGGGCGGCGTCCGAGCAAGGCATTTCGATCGCAACGCTTGGGACAGTCCGCAGGCGGCGTCGATACGGTCAGCGATAGATGAGAGATTTCAAGGGTATGAAGCGGCAGCGCGGCCGTAACCGGGGCGGGAACGCTGGCGGTGGCGGCGGTGGCGGGGGGGGTAAGCCTCAGCACAACGTCAACCGGGCGTTCGACTCCAACGGTCCGGACGGGGTCAAGATCCGTGGCAACGCCCAGCACGTGTTCGAGAAGTATCAGCAGTTGGCGCGTGATGCGTCCACCGGCGGCGACCGGGTCCTGGCTGAGGGCTATTTGCAGCACGCCGAGCACTATTTCCGGGTGCTGCGGGCGTTCCAACCCCAGCGTCCGCCCTCCGATTTCCTGGGCCGAGACAGCTTCGGTTCGGGCATGGACATCGACTTCGAGGACGACGGCAACAACAACTTCACCGATGGCGAGTCATTGGGCGAAGGCGAGGGGCAATCTTCGAGCGACGGCGAGAGCTTCGAGAGCAGAGGCGAACAGCCCTACCGCAACGAACAGCAGAACCGTGATCAGCAACGCGACTGGGGCCGCGAGCGCCAGGAGCGCCGCGAGCAGCAGCAACGCCAAGAGCCGCGCGCGCGTGACGAACGCCCCAGAGAGGAGCGCCCCAGAGACGAGCGTCCAAGAGACGAGCGACCCAGGGACGAGCGGCCACGCGACCGGTTCCGCAACGAGGGCCGCTCCAACGACCGCGAGCGTCCGCCCCGCGAGGAGCGCGACTCCCAATCTCGGGATCCGCAATTTCGTGATCCTCTGGCCGTGGTCGAACCCCAGACCACGCCGCTGCCCGTCGAAGGCGGCCATCAGTTGCGTTCTCAGGACGGGGCCTTGAGCCCGGCGCCGGCGTTCCTGCAAGCGCGTGTGGACCGTCCGCCCGAGGCCATCGCCGAGGAAAGCGAACCCCGCCGGCCCCGCCGCCGCCGGACCCCGCGCACCTTTGAAGGCGATGCCGGCCCGGCCCCGGCCGAGACTGAAGAAGTCTGAATACTCAAGGCCTAAGCAGCCGTCATCCTGGGAAAAACCTGGGGTGGCGGTATGAGGCGACGCGGCTAGTGTGCTGGATCTGAAGTTCGCTCCGCGCTCTCCGCAAGCCGCAGGCGAATTTCTGAATCGCCACACGAGATGAGCCGGGGCCCCGTCACGACTTAGCCCGTGAGCACCGGATACGATCGATCCAATCGGGATGGTCGCATCCGATCAGGTTCAGCTTCCAGCCGCGCTGGATGGCTTCGGTCATGATCTCGTTGGGCGCGTACCAGACCAAACGTAAAACGTATCGATCGACCATTCTTCCTTCGTCATCCTGCGTCGACCGATTGGTTTTGATGGAGCGCAAGGCCGACGACGGCGGAAGCCCCGTAAATGGATTCCCGGTCCGGCATCTCTTGTGTGGCGCCGGCGCCACACCTAAATCCACGGCACAAGGACGCGGCGCCTGATAGGGTCGCGTTCGCCTGTCGCCATTCAGGGGCTTGCATGAACATCGATATCTATTCCGACCGCGCCAAACAGGCGATCCAATCCGCCCAGAGCCTGGCGCTCGCCCGGGGCCATCAGCAGCTCGGGCCCGAGCACCTGCTCAAGGTGCTGCTGGAGGAAAAGGATGGCCTGGCCGCTCAACTCATCGGATCGGCGGGCGGGAAGGCCGATGTGGCCGCGAGCGAGACCGACGCCCTGCTGAGCAAGGCTCCCAAGGTTGAGGGCGGCTCGGGCCAGCTCTATATGAAGCCGGATACGGCGCGGGTGTTCGCCGCCGCCGAAGAGGCGGCCAAGAAGGCCGGCGACGCCTTTGTCACGACCGAGCGCCTGCTGGCCGCCGTCGCCAAGGACGGCGGGGAGGCCGCCGTGGCGCTCAAGCGCGCGGGCGTCACAGCGGCGGGCATCGACGCAGCCGCCCAGGCCCTGCGCAAGGGCCGCACCGCCGACAGCGCCAGCGCCGAGGAGGGTTATGACGCACTCAAGCGCTACGCCCGCGACCTGACCCAGGCCGCCCGCGAGGGCCGGCTCGACCCCGTCATCGGCCGCGATGAGGAGATTCGGCGCACCATCCAGGTCCTGTCCCGCCGCACCAAGAACAACCCAGTGCTGATCGGCGAGCCGGGGGTGGGCAAGACCGCCATCGTCGAAGGCCTGGCGCTGCGCATCGTCAATGGCGACGTGCCCGAGGGCCTGGCGGATAAACAGCTTTGGGCGCTGGACATGGGCTCTCTGATCGCCGGGGCAAAGTACCGGGGCGAGTTCGAGGAGCGGCTCAAGGCCGTGCTGAATGAAGTCACCGCTGCCGAAGGCTCGATCATCCTGTTCATCGATGAGATGCACACCCTGGTCGGCGCCGGGAAATCCGAAGGCGCCATGGACGCCTCCAATCTGCTCAAGCCGGCGCTCGCGCGTGGGGAATTGCACTGCGTGGGCGCCACGACGCTGGACGAATATCGCAAGCATGTGGAGAAGGACGCCGCCCTGGCCCGGCGTTTTCAGCCGATTTTTGTTGATGAACCCACCGTCGAGGACACGGTCTCGATCCTGCGGGGCCTGAAGGAGAAGTACGAGGTGCACCACGGGGTGCGCATCTCCGACAGCGCGATTGTGGCCGCCGCGACCCTGTCCAACCGCTACATCGCCGACCGCTTTTTGCCCGACAAGGCTATCGACCTGATCGACGAGGCCGCCAGCCGCGTGCGCATGCAGGTGGATTCCAAGCCCGAGGCGCTGGACGAGGTCGATCGCAAGCTGGTGCAGCTCAAGATCGAGCGCGAGGCCCTGCGCAAGGAGACCGACGCCGCCTCCAAGGCGCGGTTAGACGACATTCAGGCCCAGATCGCGGATCTCGACGAACAGTCCCAGGAGATGACCGCTCGTTGGCGCGCGGAAAAGGAAAAGGTCGGTTCGGCCGCCCAGGCTCGCGAGGCGCTGGACCGCCTGCGCGCCGAACTGGTGCAGGCCCAGCGGCAGGGCGATCTGCAGCGCGCCAGCGAGATTATGTATGGCCAGATTCCCTCGCTGGAAAAGCAACTCGCCGATGCCGAGGCCGCCGCCAAGGACCAGATGACGCCCGAGGTGGTCGACGCCGAACAGATCGCCGCGGTGGTCAGCCGCTGGACCGGCGTGCCGGTGGAAAAGATGCTTGAGGGCGAGCGCGAGAAACTGCTGCATATGGAGGACGCCCTGCGCCTGCGCGTGGTGGGTCAGGACGAGGCCCTGGCGGCGGTGTCCGATGCGGTGCGCCGCGCTCGGGCGGGCCTGCAGGACCCCAACAAACCCATAGGGTCGTTCCTGTTTTTGGGCCCCACCGGCGTGGGCAAGACCGAATTGACCAAGGCCCTGGCCGAATTCATGTTCGCTGACGACAACGCCATCACCCGCATCGACATGTCCGAGTACATGGAAAAGCACGCGGTCAGTCGCCTGATCGGCGCGCCTCCGGGCTATGTCGGCTATGACGAGGGCGGCAGCTTGACCGAGGCGGTGCGCCGCCGGCCCTATCAAGTGGTGCTGTTCGACGAGGTGGAGAAGGCCCACCCGGATGTGTTCAACGTGCTGCTGCAGGTGCTGGACGACGGGCGGCTGACCGACGGGCAGGGCCGCACGGTGGACTTCAAGAACACCCTGATCATCATGACCTCCAATCTCGGCTCGGACTATCTGGCGGGGCTGGAGGAAGGCGAGAGCATCGATATCGCCCGCCCGCACGTGATGGACGCGGTGCGCCATCATTTCCGCCCTGAATTCCTCAACCGCATCGACGACATCATCCTGTTCCACCGCCTGGGGCGCCATCAGATGGATTCCATCGTGGCGATCCAGCTGAAGCGGGTGGAGGAACGCCTGGCCGAACGCCGCATCAACCTGTCGCTCGACGCCTCAGCCCTGCATTGGCTGGGCGAACGCGGCTACGACCCGGTTTATGGCGCGCGCCCGCTCAAGCGCGTGATCCAGAAGGAGCTGGTCGATCCGGTGGCCAAGCTGTTGCTGGCCGGACAGATCAAGGACGGCGAGGTGATGTCCGTGAGCGCCGGGGAGGGAAGGCTGGATATCGGGACGCGCAAGGTCAACTGAGTGCGCCGGCCTATTTGGGCAGCAGGTCCTCGGGCTTGCCGCCCGCCGCCCGCACGCTCGAGGTGAGCGGTCTGCGCGATATTGTCCACCTCGCCTGGAATTGGGCGCTCGCCGGCCGCGTCGATAGACCAGCAAGACTCTAGAGCCGGATAGCTTCTCTCGAAGTCTGAATCCGGCTCTACATATTTGAATTTAGAGTACGATTCCGCCTAAACGCTGAATCGTGCTCTAGGCGGCCTTCAGCGCCCGTCCCTGGCTGTCGCGTCCAACCCACCGGGCGAGGACGCCGGCGAGGTTGGCGATGTCGATCGGCTTGCTGACGCTGTCGACCATGCCGGCGGCCAGACAGCGCTCGATCTGTTCGGGCATCACATCGGCGCTCATGGCGATGATTGGCGTGGACGCCGCCGGGCCGTTGAGGGCGCGGATCGTCTTGCAGGCGGTCAGGCCATCCATCCCCGGCATATGCAGGTCCATCAGGATCACGCCGTAAGATCCGGTTTTGGCGGCCTCCACCGCCTCGAGACCGTCCTTCGCCAGCTCACAGGTGCAGCCCAGCAGCGACAGCACCGCCTGGCCCACCTGGCGGTTGATCGGATGATCGTCCACCAGGAGCACATGGGCCGACAGTGGTCGCTCCTCGTCGCGGGTCTCGCTGTGGTCGACGACCTCGGCGGTCATCATCGGAATTTCCAGCCAGAAGCAGGAGCCTTGCCCCAGCGCGCTATCCACGCCGACGGTCCCGCCCATCGCCTCGACCAGGCCCTTGCTGATCGCCAGCCCAAGGCCGGTGCCGCCATGCCTGCGGCTGATCGAATTGTCCACCTGGCTGAAACGCTTGAACAACCGCTCCTGCGCCTCTGGAGATATCCCCGCGCCGGTGTCGCGCACGCAGAAGCGCGCCAGATCCTGCTGGTCCGCGCCGGGCCGGATCGACAGGCTCAGGCAGACTTCGCCGGCATCGGTAAATTTGACCGCGTTGTTCAAGAGGTTCAGCAGCACCTGCTGTAGCCGGTGATCATCGACGATATGCGCCCGCTGCAGTTCGCCCTCAACCGTCATGGTCAGGGCTAGCCCTTTGCGTTGGGCGATGTCGGTGGTGATGGCCACGACGTCGCGGGCCAGAGCTTCAAGGTCGGTCGGCTTGGGGTCGAGCTCAATACGGCCGGCATCGATTTTGGAGAAGTCCAGGATGTCGTTGAGCACCTTCAGCAACGCCCCGCTGGAACGTTCGATCAGCCGCGCTTGGTCCATGGCCTCCCGCGGCAGGTCCTGTCGACGGCCAAGCAGCATGGAGAAGCCGATGATGCTGTTCATGGGAGTGCGAAGTTCGTGGCTCATGGTGGCCAGGAAATTGGTCTTGGCCGCGCTGGCGGCCCGGGCCCGGTCGCGCGCGCGCATCGCTGAAGCCGAGCGGGCTTCGAAAAGGCCGCGCAGCCGGTGCTGGTGCATCGCCCCTAACGCCGCCGTCAGCCCGGTGAAGAACAGGGACGCGATGTAGATCTGCAGCGTTAGCATCTGGCCGGGGCCGTAGACCTGATGATCAAACAGCCGGTTGGGCGCAGAGATCAACATCATCGGAGTTAAGATCATCGCGCAGAGGATCAGGCTGACCGTCAGCGACCGTGGGCCCAGCCGGAAGCCAAGCAGGGCGATGATCGGAAACAGCATCAGGAAGAAAGGAGCCTGAATGCCTGAAAACGCCAAAAATGAGAGGGCCGCCATGGCGATGAAATGGGACGCCGTCTCAAACCAATGCCTCGTCGGGAACGCCTTGTCGCGCCGGCGCGCCAATAGCAGCACCGCAGGCAAGGCCAAACTCAGACCAAGAGTCTCGGCCGGCAAATAGCTCAGGAATACGACGCCGACCGGGGGGCCGGTCATCAGATGAGTGGCCAATGCATTGATCATCGCGAACACCACCGCGCCCGGCGCGATGATTGTGCCGAGCAGTCGTCCCACCCTGCCCGGGGTTGTCAGGCGGACCACCCGCGCACGCACGATCAAGGCGGCGAGGATCATGGCTTCAAGATTGTTGAGCATCGGAAACACGAGAACCTGAATTGCCAGCCCCGTGAACAGCGCCATATCAAACATGCCGCAGGCCATGCAGGCCAGTCCGCCCAAGATTGACCATGGACGTGGCAGAAGAGCGTAGATCCCGATCGCGAAGGCATTAGAGATCAGGACCGCATCCGGCTCGGAGTGCTTATGCAAGACCATCGAGCTGAAGTTGGTCGCCCAGAAGCACAGGATATATGCGCCCATCAGCGCCCACTTCGGCATCGAACGGTGTTCGGCGCCCATCGTTGCTGTTCCGCCATCCATCGAAGGACTGTGCGGCAAAATCGAAAACGGCCGATTAAAAACTATGAAATCCGGATGTCACCGGCGGGTCGCGCGGATTCGGCGCGAGCGCCCGCCATGATGCGCCGCTCGGTCCTTCAGTGGCGCCGATTGTTGCCCTGGGCCTCGCTGACGCTGGCCGCCACATAGCCGTCCTGGCCGATCGGCTGGCACACGGCGCCGGCCAGGCTGCGATAGCCGTTCGAGCCCACACCGGCGTCGACCTCGCCGTGCGGCGCCGTGTCGAGCTGGCCGTCGGGCTTCACCTTTTCCGGGCCGCAGGGCCCCATCGCGACCGGCTGGCCCTCAGCGAAAGCCCCGGCGGGCTGCGATAGCGGCGGCGACGGGGTGGTCGGCTGGGGCGCTGCGGGGCCTGAAGCGGGCGCCGTCGCGATCGGACCGTCGGCCAGGGCGGGACCCGCGAGCAAGAGCGCGACAGCCGTCGCCAACGCCATCGCGCGCATGAGAGATCAACTCCGCAACAACCTGAACCGAACCTTATCTGGGCCGATACCGGTGGCGAAACTGTGTCGACGGGCAAGCGCGGCGTTTTCCCCGGGCGCGAGACCACCGCGAATCCTCGGGCTTCCCCCCGGCGGGAAGTGTACTATGGAGAGACAGCCCGCTGGATCCGCGCCTTGGGCCGGCCGACAACCCTTGGAGTTCACGCCATGTCGAAGGAAAAGAACAAAGGCGGCAAGGAAGCGCGCAAGCCGAAGAAGGAAAAGCCCAAGACCAACGCCTCGGCGCCCAGCCTGAAGTGGACGCCCAACAAGTCGTCAGGCTCCAGCTAGGGCCTGGAGGCCCTAGAGGTCAGGGCCGAGGGGCGACTTGGCCGTAGAAACGGAACTTGAACGGCGGGAACCAAATCAGCTTGCCGATGCCGCGGGCCGCGCGGTCCAGGGTGTAGGCGCGGTCGGGCGCGTGCAGCACGCACTTCACGGCCGCCAGGGCGCCGAACACCAGCATCTGTCCCAGGCCCACGGTCATCCAGAAGACTACGCCAAGGGTCCGTTTGCTGGCCGCGCTGGCTGCGGTTGGACCCTGGCCGTAGGCGAAGGCGCGCTTCAAGGTGTAGTTCAGGGTCAGGCGTTCAGGGGCGGGATCTTCCCATACCCAGGCCTGGGCGGCCCAGGCGAAGCGGGCGCCGCGATCGCGCATGCCGCCGAACAGCAAGTCATCCTCGCCGCCGGTCTTGTTGCGCACGGTATTGAAGGGATGATGCGGGTCGGGCAGGGCGGCTCGGCGCACCAGGCTGTTGCCGCAGCCATAGTAGCTGGGGATCGGACCCGTCTCGGCCGGCCCCTCGCGCGAGAAGAAGCGCTCCAGATACTGGCGATGCTGCTGGACGGTGTCCGGCGCGCGGCCGCGCACCGGGCCGAACACCGCGTCGGAGTCGTAACGCTCCATCACGGCCAGCAGTTCGGCCAGCCAATGGGGCGGCGCTTCCTCGTCGTCGTCCAGGAAGGCGATCAAGGCGCCGCGGGCCTGGGTCAGGGCGGCGTTGCGCACATTGGCCACCCCGGGATTGGGCTCATGCACATACCGCACAGGGAAGGGCGCGTCCGCGGCCAGGCGCTCGGCCATGGCGCGCGCGCTGGGCTGCTCGTCATTGTCGGCGATCACCAGTTCGAGATTGTTCACGTCGACGCCTTGCTGACGCAGCACCGAACTGGCCGCCCGGTCGAGCGCGCCTGGGCGGCGCTGGGTGGGGATGATCACTGAAACGAAAGGGGGGCGGGTCATCGGGCCCTCAGACGTCGACGTCTGCGTCGCCGGCGCGAACGCGGCGGCTCTGGCCGACGAAGGCTTGGGCCACCCCCAGCAACCGCCCGCCGATCGACAGTTCGATGGCGGCGATGTGGTCCAGTCGTCGCATCAGGCGCGCTACCGCCGAGGAGCGGCTCGCCGCCAGGGCGAGCGCCTGTTGCGCGGATTGGACCACGCGCGCCGCGCCCGCGGCGTTGGCCAGACCGCGCCCCGCAGCGATGCGAGTAGTGCAGAACGGTTCTTTGTAGTGGCCGTGGCCCGGCCCCATATCGAATGTCTCCAGCTCGATCTCGGGCATGTTCCCAACGGCGTGCAGGAGCAGGGTATTGCCCGCGCCCATGGCGGCGGTTTGCGGATCAATCGAGGATATCCACGAATGGAAGTGGCCATTCGTCCGCACGCCGAAATGGCCCGCCACCAGCTGGTCGCCCGCGCGCAGGGTCATCATCAGGCCCTGGAACGGCCCCTGGCGCTGCACGAACAGGTCGCGCATCAAACCCAGGCTCCAGGGCGCGCCAAACACATCGTGCAGTCCGGTGCGCACGTGCTGTTCGCGCTTCCAGCGCACGAGCGTTTCGAAGGCCTCGGGACTGCGGTCGTCGATCAGGAAGGCGATCCGCCCCACCTCCCGCTCGAGCTTGTTCTCCAGCCGCCGCCAGTTCTTGGCGCGCTTGGGGTTGGCCGTGCGAATGGCCTCCAGATAGGCCTGCGCGCCCCTGGGTCCCAACTTCATGGCGTAGCCGTCGTTGGCGCTCTGGGCGACGGCGTCGAAGCTGCTGTAGGGGTCGATCAGATTTGAAAAGCGTAGTCCCTTCAAGCCGGCCGCCGCAAGGGCTTCACGGCCCTCTAGCCTTACGCCCGGCTCCGTGATCAGAGCGTGATAATCGGAGAAGGGCGAGCCGATTGGCCGCGCGAAGCCGGAGGGGCGCTGATGGCAGGCCAGGAAACCCACGGCGCGCCCCGCCCGGCGGAATACCCAGATTCGGGCGTCGGGCCTGCGCCGGGCCACCGCCTGGGCGAAGTCGGGCCCGAGCAGGGGGCTGCGCAATAGTGGCGTAGCGGCGCAGTACGCGCGCCAGGCCCCGCGATCCGATGGGGTCAGGTCCGAGGGGAGAATGCTTTCGGCGGAAACCATGCTGTGTGGGCCAAGTGAAGGGGAAACTCGACGAGCCTAACCGCTTCAGGTTAGGGAACCGTTGTTAGAAAACACGCGGGGCTTGGCCCGGTGTCAGCGAGAGTCCCCCATGAGCCCACAGCTATCAAAGGTTCCGAGCGTCACGATAGACGACGCCAAGATCGACGAAGCCGCCCGTGTTCTCGGTATTTCAGGGCGACTGGAGGGACACAACGGACTTCTCCTGCTGGACGTCCTGGCGCCTCGCGCGGTGATTGATCCGGCGTTGGGTTATCTGGCCCAGGCGATGGTGGGGCTGCATCTTAATATCCAGGACGACGACGATTTATCCGACATAGAAGAGGCCCTGGAGGATCCTTTGCGGGCAGGCGACCAGCACGGCATCGACGAAGCGTGCGACGGCTACCGCGCGCTGCTGGCCAGTCGCCTGAAGGCCCTCTTGAGTCTGCCGGGCGGGCGCGAACGGCTTGCGCAGTTGCACGCTGTCGGCGCGCGGCCTTAGCCTAAGGCCCGCCACATGCGCAGCCTTGTTCGGAATGCGGGGTGAAGATCCAGGTCGCGCCCGGGCTGTGGATTGATGACGAGGAGCTGCTGTTCCGCGCGGCGCGCGCGTCGGGGCCCGGCGGCCAGCACGTGAATAAGACTTCCACCGCGATCGAGCTCAGGTTCGATGTGCGCGGCTCGGCTTCCCTTTCTGAGGATGTGCGAGACCGGCTGGAGCGGCTGGCCGGGACGCGCCTGACCCAGGACGGCGTCCTCATCCTGTTCTCCCAGGGCCACCGGTCGCAGGAGTTGAACCGGCAGGATGCTGTCCGGCGCCTGCTGGCCCTGATCCGGCAGGCCGGCATACGCCCCCGCCTGCGCCGGGCGACCAAGCCGACCTACGCCTCCAAGCTGCGGCGGCTGGAGGGCAAAACACGGCGCAGTGGGGTGAAGTTGCTGCGGGGCAAGCCGGGGAAGGATTGAGGGCTTCGGCCGAGGTCGCCCCTCCGGTAAGCGAGCGCCGCCGGATCGGCCTGTGTCCCATTAGTTGACTTGTGCAGTTATCATTGTATTTCACATATTTCTTCGGGGCGCCGGGGCCCCAAAGCCTGATCGGTGCAGAGGGAGGGGAATGGACGGTTTTCAAATCGGGCGTTTGCGCTTTGCTGCGGCCTGCGCCCTCCTGGCCATGTCGCTGGGCGGCCCCGCGCTGTCGCAGACGCTCCCCTCGCTCAACGCCGCGCCTCCGGCGGGGCCCGATCGGTCCGCAGGCAGGATGGTCTTCTACAAATGGTGCAGCGATTGCCACAGCACCGCTGAGGGGCCGGGCAGCATGGCGCTGCAGCGGAAGTACCAGGGCAGCCTCCCCGCCATCCTGGAACAGAGGAGCAGCCTGCCCCCTGCTTATGTAAAGGTGGTGGTCCGGCATGGCATTTCGTTCATGCCCTCCTTCCGCAAGACGGAGATCAGCGACGCCGAACTGGCGCTGGTGGCTGACTACCTTGCGCATGGGCAGGGGCGGGCGGATCAAACGACAAAACGGCCCTGAACAGTGCCATTGGGGAGGTAGGCGCAAATGTTGACGAGACGGACGGCAGTCGGCGCCGGCCTAGCCTTCGGCTCGGTGGCCTGCGCCGCCGGCTTCGGCGCCTATGGGCAGGCCCCAGGACGCACCCGCGAAGGGCGATCGATCGACACGCTGTTCATCGATGAAAGCTTTGAGACGCCCCGTCAGATGGCGGCGCTCGTCGAGGCGGGCGGGCGGGCGCTACCCGTCGTCCGAATCCGGCTCGAGGCGGCCGACCTCGCCGGATTGCAGCGCGTGCTGGAAAAAAGCCAGGCCGTCGTCGGCCTCAGTTCCGGAGCCACGCTGTTCTGTCTGGAGCGGATCGCCTGGGATCAGGGCTTTCGCCTGACAGGGCGGAGTCAGCGATGCGCCAGCGGCCCGGGCGAGGCTTGCCTGCAGGATTTGGCTGCATTTCTTGGCGGAACGCATCCCGCCGCCAGTCCGCCGTCCCTTGCCCGCGCCTATCGACCGTCGCGGGCGGACGGACTTCTGCACGCCTGGGTCATGCGGAGATCCGCCGGCCCTCAATTCCGCCAGGGCCGCCGGGACGTATGACCATGAAACTACCGCAAAATGTTAGTCAGGCTGATTTCACCGCCGCCCTCAAAGCGTTCGCGGGCATCGTCGGTGATCAATGGGTCTTCACCACCGACGAGGATCTGGAGCTCTATCGCGACTCCTACTCGCTGATGTGGGGCGAAGCGGATGAGCGCACCGCTTCCGCAGCGGTGGCGCCGGACAACGCCGACCAGGTAGTCGAGCTAGTCAAAATCGCCAACCAGTATCGCATTCCCATCTATCCGATCTCCACGGGCAAGAATCTGGGCTACGGGGGGGCCGCCCCAGCCTTCGCCGGCAGCGTGGTTTTCGACCTGAAGCGGATGAACAGGATAGTCGAGATCGACGAACGAAACGGCTATGTCGTGGTGGAGCCGGGCGTCAGCTATTTCGACCTGCACAAATACATACAGGAAAAGGGCCTGAAGCTCTGGATCGACTGCGCGGGTCCGGGCTGGGGCAGTCTGCTGGGCAATGCGCTGGACGGCGGCCTCGGCTACACCCTGGCGACCTACCGCAGCCATTTCGACGCCCAGTGCGGCATCGAGGTGGTCCTGCCCAACGGAAGGATGATGCGCACCGGCATGGGCGCCCTGCCGGGCGCCAAGACCTGGCAGCAGTTCAAGCCAGGCTTCGGTCCGCGCATCGACGGGCTGTTCAAGCAATCGAATTACGGCGTCGTGACCAAGATGGGCTTCTGGCTCATGCCTGCGCCCGAGAACCACACCACTGGCGTCGTCACCATCCCCAGGTTCCGGGACATCATCCCCCTCGTCGACGCCATCGGCCGCCTCGAGCAGAGCAAGATTGTGCAGGGGCTGTGGAATCTGTCGAGTCCCACCACCGGCACGTCCGGCGACGGCGGTCCCGGCGGCGGCGCCTCCAAGCAGAAAGATTCCAAGATCCTCGCCATCCTTAACGATCCGGGCGGCGTCGACATGGACAAGCTCGACGCCGCGGCCGGGGCCGCTGGCATCCCCTTCTGGGCCTGCGAGTTCAACTTCTACGGCCCAAAGAAACTCATCAAGGCGCAGTGGGACTGCGTCCGCGACGCTCTGAAGGAAATCTCGGGGGCAAAATTCAAGCTGGATGAAATCCGCGCCCTGCCGCTTTCCCCGGAAGAGCTGGCGAAGATGCGCGACGCCGTCACCCTCGGCATCCCGACCCTGAAGACCTTCGACCTCGGCCCCATGCTTTCCTATGAGGGAGAGGACGTCGTTGGCCATATCTTCTTCTCGCCGATCATTCCCAGGACGGGCGAGGCCGCCATCGAGGCCATGGATGTCTTCGCCACGATCGCGCGCAAATACAAGCTGCCCTACCCGCCGGTTCAGTTCCCAGCGTCCATGTTTGAACGGGCCTTCATGTACGTAGTCGCCTTGCCGGTCACCCGGTCTCCAACCGTCAACGCCAAAATCCGGGAGATGTTCCGGGAACTCGTCCTGATCGCCGCCGAACGGGGCTGGGGCGAATACCGGACAGCGCCGGCCTTCTACGACCTCATCATGGGGACCTATTCTTACAACGATCACGCCCTGCTCGAGTTTCTGGAGACGATCAAGGACGCGGTGGATCCCAACGGCATCATGTCCGCCGGCCGTTACGCCATCTGGCCGCGCCATCTCAGAGACGCCAAGGGCTGAACGGCGGGGATCGGGCGCTTGCCAGTCCGCAGGTATTTGGCCATGACCTATCCAGCATGTCCCGCCGCGCCAGCATCCTGCTGCCTCAGATGGCTTCAGCCCTGCGCAAAATGGCGCGAAGGGGGGAGGGACGCGTCGCTAGGCTCAGCGATCTCGAAGCGCGCATCCTAGTGGAACTGCATCTTTTCGGCCCGCTGACCATGACGAGCCTGGTTGAAATACTGGGCAACGAGAAATCGCAGGTGAGCCGTTCGTTGCAATCGCTCCTGGCGGCAAGCCTTGTTGACCGGGGCGCCCTGCGCTCGCCCATAGCCCTCTCCGCGGCGGGAGCGACGCTGGCCCAGACGATCGTCGGGAACGCGCAGACGGATGCGGCGAAAATGGTCGCCGGCATTTCGGGGCGCGAGCAATCGCAGCTTGTCGCGCTCCTGCCGCGGCTGTGGACCACCTCATGCGCGCTTCTCGCGGAGGAAAACGGACGGCAGGACCGAAACCCGGCGCCCAGCTTCGCCAGGATCAACGATCAGCTGATGGAGCAGACGACGAGGATCGATCTGTTGCCGCTGCGTATCGCGACACTGGGCATGCTCTTGCAGCGAAGTTTCTTCCTCACGTGTAGACGCGCGGCTGGGCTTCCGGCCAGTGAAGCCGTCGTGCTGACACACACATGGGGCCACGCCCCTATCCAGGGAGACGAACTTGCACGACTGATCGGCCGCCCGAAGGCGCAAACCGATCGCACCGCCCATGCCCTCGTCCAACTGGGCCTGATTCACCGGAAGCGGGCGCTGGCCCGTCACGACTGGGTCTATGACGCGGCTCCGGCCGGCGACGACAAGTGGGCTGTCCTCCAGCACGAACTCAACCGCCGTGAAGAGGCGCTTCTGGCAGGCCTGACGCCCTGCGAGGCCTCGGACATCACCCGCATTCTCGATTCCATCCATGGGAACATCTGCTCGCTTTAGTGAGGCTTGCCCCGAAGCAGACCTCCTCAAGGTCCGCAAAGGTGGCAAACCGCGTGTCGGCCGCCTTGGCCAGCAGCGGCACATCGCCGATGCGTCGGGTCAGGGCCGCCGTGGTCGGGGCGGTTCCTTCGAGCATGGCAGCGATCTGGGGGAAGCGAACAGCCATCATCGACCACAGGGTAGCCGTCACGAGGTCGGTGTTCTGAATCGCTCGAACGAAGGCAATGCTCTCTGCAAAGAGACGCAACGTGATGTCAGTGGCTTCATCAATCTCCCGATGGGCCTGATCTGAGGAGAGCGCCCTCGAAATGGGCCAGCACGTGAACAAAACCTCCACCGCGATCGAGCTCAGGTTCGATGTGTGCGGCTCGGCTTCCCGTTCTGAGGATGTACGAGACCGGCTGGAGCGGCTGGTCGGGGCGCGCCTCACCTTGGACGGGGTGATCATCCTGTTCGCCCAGGGCTTCCGCTCGCAAGAGATGAATCGGCAGGACGCCGTTGAGCGCCTGCTTGCGCTCATCAGGCAGGCGGCGCACAGGCGCCAAGGCGCGCATGGCCACCAAGCCCACCTACGCCTCTAAACTCCGCCGGTTGCAGCACAAGTCAGGCCGCTCGGGGGTCAAGGCGCTCAGGGGTAAGCCGGTCCTGGATTGAGCGGCTCTGCGCAATGGGCCACGATTGTAAATTGCCGCGCCGCAACACAATGTTAAATTGTAAGCGGGGCTTCGAATCCCGCTCGATTTGCTCGCCTGTGGGGCGAGGCGCGGCGGTTTGACCGGTCGACGCCTTTGCGCGCCCGCCCAAACGGCCAGGCCAAATGAAGAAATACCCCAGCCAATGCTTGGCGGAGTGGGTATTTGGCGCGGCTACATAAACTTCCACTCGAATTTGAAAGAAATATGTCGAGCGGTTAACGATTGTTAACGTCCATCGCGCGCCCAAAAAATATGGTTAACTGCAACCTTTGAGACCAGAGATTAATAAAAAACGAATTTCTTGCCTCGAGCTCTTCCGCGTTTGGTTTATTTTGTGTTAAAGACAAGCTCACGCTGTGCGGGAATTGGTTGCGGTTGCGGTTGCGGTTGCGGTTGCGGTTGCGGTTGTGGGCTTAGGCGGCTGTTGCTCGAAGCAGCGACCGTTGTGGTGGAGTGGCGATATGGACGGCTTTCAGGCTTTCGACTCCTATGAGTACGATGCGGCGGTGCTGCCGATGCTGTCCTCCCTCCGGAAGGCGCCGGCCGCGCCTGTCGAAGGCCTGATCGAACGGCGCCTGGAGGCGCAGCAAAGCCTGGTGGTGACCAAGCTGGCGGCCGGGTTCGACGATGCCTGCGTCGAGCGCCTGGGCCACATCGTCGAGGATGTGGTCGCGGGCCGCCGGGGGCGCATTAAGTATCTGGTGTTTGATTTCGCCCACCACATGGAGCGTGACTCCGAGGGCGGGCAAGGGTTTGATCAACTGATCAGGGCCGTGGCCGACCTGGTGCTGGACGTCCCGATCGTTTCCGTAGCCTCGGTGCGGGCCGATCTATCGGGCGCCGACCTGGAACTGGCCCTGGCCTGCAACGTCATGGTCGCTGAACCGGGCCGGCGGTTCTCTTTTGCCGCCGATCCGGCGGTGTCCTTGGCGACCTACGGCTTCCTTTCGCAAAAGATAGGCTTCGTCCGCGCCGAGCGACTGATGGAGCGCGGAGCGAGCCTGGACGCAGTCCAGATGAACGAGCTTTTGCTGGTCAAATCCTTGCTGGAGCCGAACCTCGGTTTTGCCGGTTTGGAGCAGTTCCTCGACCGCTCGGTCCGACGACACAATTCAACCTACGGCATCTATCGCGCCCAGCGCATCGCCCACCCCACCCTGATACAGGCCTTGAGCGCCTAGAGCCTGGTGGCTTCATCTTGAAGCCTGGAGCAGGCCCTCCAGATTTGGATCTAGGCTACGGACCGCATTCGTTGGGGCGCGAAGGGCGAAGGGCTTTCCAGCAAGGGCTTGATCTCCGCCAGGGGGCGGGGTTTGCTGAACACATAGCCCTGGATCAGATGCACGTTCCACATCTTGAGCGCTGCTAGCTGCTCGGCCGTCTCAACGCCCTCGATCACCAGATCCACATTCAGCAGTTGCGACAGTACGGACACCGAGCCGATGACGGCCTGGGACGCGCGGGATTTGATATCCATGGCGAAAGACTTGTCGATCTTGATCTTGTCCACGGGGAACTTGCGCAGATAGGACAGGCTGGAATAGCCGGTGCCGAAGTCGTCCAGCGAGATCTTGCAGCCCAAGGCCGAAATCTCGCTCAGCATGGCCAAGGCGTTGCTGGCGTCGATGATGGTGGTTTCCGTCACCTCGACTTCCAGGCGCTCCGGCTCCAGGCCCGCTTCGCGCAGGGCCTCGCTAATATCGTTCGCCAGGTCCTTGCACATGAGAAATTGCTTGGGCGAGAAGTTCACGGCGACCCGCACGGACTTCGGCCAAGATGCGGCGTCGCGGCAGGCCTGGCTCAACACCCAGGCGCCCAGGGGTACGATCAGGCCGGTTTCTTCGGCGATTTCGATAAACTCGCCCGGCTGCACCAGTTCGCCGTGTTTCTGGCGAAGACGCACTAGCGCTTCACACGCGACTATGCGGCCGGTGTTGTTGTCCACCACCGGCTGATAATGTAGCTCCAGGTCGCCGCAGGAGATGGCGTCGCGCAGAATCTGACCGACCTCGCGCTTACGCTGCAGCACCTCATCCATGGACGGATCGAACACGCGATAGGCGCCCCGGCCGTCCGCCTTAGCCTGATAGAGCGCTACGTCAGCTGAGCGCAGCAGATCGTCGGCGCTTTGCACCTCGCCGGTGGTCACGGCGATGCCAATGCTCGCACCGATGGACAGGATATGGCCGTCGACGCGATAGCTCTGGCTCAGCCGCTCAATGATCCGGTCGGCGATGGCGCCGACGTGGTTCATATTGGCGGGAATGCGCAGCATCACCTGGAACTCGTCCCCGCCGAAACGGGCCACCAGGTCGTCAGCCTGCAGGCAATGGCGCAGACGGTTAGCCACCAGGCGCAGCAGAGCGTCGCCGATCGGGTGGCCGCGGGTGTCGTTCACTTCCTTGAACTGGTCCAGGTCTACGCTGAGCAAAGCCAATTGCCAGCCCGGCTCGATCGGTTCCTCCAGGGTAGCCTGCAATTGGCTGTGGAAGTGCATGCGGTTGGGCAGGCCGGTGAGGTCGTCGAAATGCGCCATGCGCTCGATCTTCTGCGAGGCCATCCGCTGGGCGGTAACGTCCTCCACCAGGACCACAAAACCCCCTGCAGCCTTGGGCTCGCAGCGGAAGTCGAAGGTGCGCTCGTCGATCACCTCGCAGAAGGTCGAGGGCGTCTTGCGATGGACGTGGTCTTCCCAGGTCTCCACGAATTCGGCCCTGCGCGCCGCTGGAAGATGGCCCGCCCGGCCGATCATCTCGGCCAATTGACCGACGTGAAGGTCCGCGGGGGTGTCGCCCAGCCCGAAAAATTCCTTCAGCCGACGGTTCGCCACGCTGATCTTGCCGTCCTTGTCGCCCATGCACAGCCCGTGGGACATGCTGTCGAGCGCCATGGCGAACAGGGCGCGCTGCATCACCGCTTCGCGTCCGTTCAAAAGAGCAGTGACCAGAACCTGGTTCAGGGCCTTGGTGGTGGATTTCACCGAGATCATCATGAGGCCGATCATGGTGGCCAGGCCCCAGTACCAGACGCTGTATTCGAACAGCAGAACCAAGGCCAGGGGCGCGCAGGCGCCCAGCACCTGTCCATGGACGATGGCGGGCCGGCCGGCGTTGCGCGAGGCGCACGCGCCAGCCACGCCCATGACGATGACGACCCCGTACAGGTTGGTCAGCTCGTCATACCGTAGATGGAAAAGGATCGCGGCGGTCAGGCCCACGCACAGCATGAAGCCAATGGCGCCGGTGGCGTAGAGCGTTTCCCAGCGCGCGGCTTCCCTGGCCTTGGCCTGGTCGTCCTGGCGCATGTAGCCATAGAACACCATTATCCGCAGCAGCGACATGCCAAGCAGAACCGCCATGGCCGCCAGAAAAATAGGGTTTCGCGTGCGCAGCCAAGCGACGGCGGGCACCAGAAGGCCGCCGATGATGCCGGACACAAATGAGCCCTTCGTACCGAAAAGGGTCTGCACCAGCGCCGAATGGATTTCGGCCGGTAACGATGGTCTTGGCGCGCGCGCGGCGCTGGTTCCGATCATAAAAACACCCGATGCCGACAACGCAAGGGCTTCGGCGGGCGCAGTATCGGTCAGACGCCCTTGAAAGCTCGTAAAAATCGTTAGTTAATAGGGCGTTAGCTCATGCCCATCCGCTTCTGGGCGGCCGCTAGACGCTCCATGTGACGGATGTCCTGGGGAGTCACGTCGAAGGAGCAATTGACCCACAGGTCGGTGATCTTGATCAGTTCGTCGTAGGATACCGGGAAAAAGCGCCGCCGCGCCCCCGCGATCGCCAGGCGCCGCTCATAACGCTCCTGGCCGCCCTCCGACATCCAGGCGAGGGCGACGGCGCGCGCTTGCCCTTCGGACGCCAGGATATCGACCACGCCCATCTCGAACATCTGTCGGCCGCTGTAGACCTTGCCCGAGGCGATGATCTCCTCGGCGCGCGCATCGCCCAGGCGGCGCGACAGCAAGCTGACCGCGCCCATGCCGGGGAAGGTGTTGAAGGCCGCTTCCGGCACGCCGAGCTGGGCGGTTTCGTCGGCCAGGAGGAAATCCTCCGCCAGGGCCGCCTCCAGCCCGCCGCCCAGCGCCTGCCCGGTGATGACGGACAGGGTCACGATGGCTAGGCCGAAGGCCGTGGTCAGGCTGTGCACCACGTTGATGCAGGCGTGGGCATAGGCGCGAAGCGGCTCGCGTTCCTGATCCCTAATGGATTGGGCGAACATCGCCAGGTCGCCGCCTAGGTTGAATACGCCCGGTTTGCGGGATGCCATGACAAAATAGTGGATCGGAAAGTCGTCTTTATAGATCGATGTTACTAACAGCCTCAGTGATTCTCGCAGAGACGCCACATCTATCAAGGTTTGAAGGGAGCAGAACGGCGGTCCGTTTTCCTTGTAGTACATCCAGACCGAACGGGACCGGGCGTCGTAATCGACATCAATATTTTGAAAGGTCCAGCGCGGGAACTCAGACGCTTCTCTAGGACTGAAACTAAAAATTGAATTCACAACGCCCACCGACCAACTTGCCAGGATTCGACCATGCCCGGCAAAGTTTGCGCTCTGGTGAATGCGGCATTCAAGGCTCCCCCTTCGCCGGGCGCGGTCAGGCCTTCAGTTGCACCACGGTGTAACTCATCGGGAATCCGGCGGTGGGTATGATGTTGCCGAAACCGGGAATGGTGAGCCCGCCGAACACGGCGGGTATATAGGTGTAGTTCACCGTCACGATCACGCCGTTCTCGCCGGTGGTGAGCGAGGCTTGGGCGGCCGTGGTCTGGGCCGCGCTGAGCGCCGCGCCGGAGGGATAGCTGTAGGTGACGTTCGGCGTGGTCCCGCTCATGCTCACCTGGAACATCTGCAGGCCGACGCGGGATGCCGTGAGTTGCGGGGCGATGTTGCCGATGGACGCGGCGGGCGTGTACAGCCCCATCTCGGTCTGGCAGGTTCCCGTGGGGTTGTCGACGCAGTCCGCCCAGGAGATGGCGTATTCGGACGCCAGCCGGTTCGCTGCGGTCATGGCTTGGAAGGCGGTCCCGAACTCGTAGAGGCACGCCAGCATCAGGATGATGACCGGGGCCAGAATGGCGAATTCCACCGCTACCGAGCCCCCGGCATGCCACAGAAAACGGCGAGGCCAAACGGACTTGATCCTCATCATTGCCCCTGCCTGCGCACGATGGAGCTGGAATTGACCGACCAGGTCGAATTGAAACCGGGCATGAAGGTGTTGAAGGTGTATTTGGCGCGCAGCACCAGCGGGGTCCAGGCCGAGCCGTAGTTGGCCAGGCCGTCGGTGACCGCCACCGCGCCCGAGTCCAGGTTGGTCAAAGGCTGAATTTCCACGCTCAGTCCGCTCGACACGACGCCGTTGCTCGTGCCGTTGCCCGAACCGGAGACGATGGTGGCCTTCAAGGACGCCGCCGAGGGGGTGACCGGCGTCACGCCCGTGCCGAAAGCCGCCCTCAGGCTCTCGGCGGCCTTCACCGTGCCGGCGTCGAGCGCGACCTGGGTCATGTAGTAGGAGCCCATCTGCATGATCGCCAGCAGTAGCAGCAGGAAGGGCAGGCCGAGCAGCGCAAGGTCCACCGCCGCAGCGCCGCGCTGATCGCGGACGAGGGCCCGGCCCAGGCGGTGCAGAGGCTTTGTCCGGGTGACATCCGTCATGGCGTCAAGGGGTCCGCGACGATGGAGAAGCCTGTGTAGCTGACGGTCCCGCCGCTAGCCGGCGTGGGCGTCGGCACAGCGGCGTAGAAGCTGGGCGATGATCCATAAAGGCTGTTCAGCGCCGTGACCCTCACGTCATCGACGATGCCGCCGACCTGGTCCTGGGACGTGCTGGCGCCGGCCGCGCCGATAGTCAGCCAGTACTGGCCGGGCTTGGTGATCTCGACATAGGTCGTGCGCGTGGTCCAGGACGAGGAGTAGTTGCAGTAGTCCAGCACCGGATTGACCTGGGCGGTGTTGTAGCTGGAGGTGCTCACGCTGTCGGGCGCCACAGTGGGCGTGGTCGTCGTGCTGCCGCTGGGATTGTAATAGGAGGTGATGGCGTTCAGACCGCTGCCGCCGATGGGGTAGCTCGCCTCCAGGCTATGCGACATGAATACGGCCACCGCGTTGGTGTCCTTGGGCCAATTGCCGGTGGAGTTGGTGATCTGGTTCTTGCCCGGCGTGGAGGTGGTGCTGGAATAGGACGAAAGGGCGCTGGAACTCGATGGCGCGTAGGTGCAGTTCGTGCCGGTGACACTGTTGAACTTCACCGCCGAGATGTAGTCGTAGGTGATCGAGTAGTAGCCCGGATCGAGATAGAAATAGCGGCTGACCGAACGGCGGGAGGTCGACTGGCCGGAGCCCTTGTAGCTGTCCAGCTCAAGCGACTGGCTGCCGGAGTCCACCAGGGCGCTGGCGCGAACGATGCCGACCTGATCGTAGGGCCCGGTCGCCCAGCTCAGGGTCTGGCCTGGCCAGCCGTTGTTGCTGGCGCCGTCGTCGGCATCCAAAACCTGGGCGGTGTTCACCGTCGTTCCGCTGGCGGCGGGGCTTGCGAAGCTGTCCTCGAACAGCAGCGGGGTGCTGGTCCAGGCGCTGGGGAAATTGTCCTGCACCGAGCCTGAGCAACTGGTGACGCAGACCTGGACGGCGTCGATGTCCGCGCCATAGCTGGTGTTCGCCCCGTCCGCAGCGAAGCTCAGCCAGTAGTAGCCGGCGGTCGTCACCGTGATCTTGACGCTACGCTGAATCCAGCCGGTGGAGGTCACGCAGACATCGACCAGGTTGGAGCCGGCGAGGGTCACGCCGCTGAGTGGAACGTGGGTGGGCGGGGCGCCGTTCTGGTCCGCGTCGAAATAGACCCCGACCTGATTGGTTCGCAGAACATTGGTCGCCGATCCGGCGGTGGCATTGGTGTCGTTGGCCCAGGACACGTCGCCCGCGGTCGAGCCGCAGATATAGGTCGGATCATAGTCGGGATAGGCGATGCGACCGGCGAAGGAGTAGCGCAGTTCGTAGGTTCCCGCCGGGTAGTAGGTCTTGTTGGAAATCGAAGAAACGCCGCCCGTGCCGCTGCCGTTGTCGCAGTCCAATTCCGCCGCGTGCGTTCCGTCGGCCGAGGTCGATCGGATGACGTTCGTTGCGTCGATCTCCAGGCAATAGCCCATGACCGTCCACTCGGTCCCGGTCGCGCCGACATAGCCGACGTTCGTCGGAAAGGTTGAAACCGGTGTGGAGATGAACTGGTTCTGGTTACCGTTGGGCTCAAAGCTCGACCAGCATGTGCCCGAGCAGGCCGAATTCTCGAAGCTTTCGCTCACAACCACCGTTCCGGCGGTCGTGCTCGTCCCGCCGTTGTTCTGCGTCTGGGTCGTGGCGCAGGAGACGGTCACGCCCACCGGCAGGGACGTGATCGAAACGATGGGCAGGAACAGCGTGGGGACGGTGGCGGCCAAGGTAACCTGCCCGGTGGAGCCCAAGGCCGAATAGGTGAAGGGCGTGGTATTGGTTTGGGTGACCTGGAAGTTCTGGTTGGACAGACTCTGGGTGACGAAGGTGTTGACCTGGCTGACGTAGGTCGCGATGCCGCTGTTGTTGCTATAGGCGACCTGAAGGAGCGCCGGGCGGGTGGAGTACTGACAGGCCAAAGTGGCCACGTTTGACAGCTCCTGACGCGCCACATAGGCGCGCGACAGGTCAAGGCCCGCGCCGAGGAAGGCGATCAGGGCCGTGGCCGAAAGGGCGAAGATGATCGCGACGCTGCCCTTGGCCTCATGCCATAGGCGGCCAAGGCGGCCCGGCCTTGTCCTGTTGGAATCGGTCATATCCACGCCTCGTCCGCGCTTTCACAACGGCGCGTTTCAGCCGGACCTGAAACGCAACCCTAAGCACGGTTCTGTGGGCACTATCGGCGTCTGTGGTTGCAACTCCCTTAAACGGCATGGTTTTTGGCGGCTTTGGGCAGCGACCCACGGTCGCATGAGCCGCCGCGTCAATGCGAAAGGCCGCCCTGTCGCCAGGACGGCCTTTCCATAGTCAGGACCGCAGCGCGGCCTCGCGACCTGCCCGGGAGACTAGGCGCGGACCCCGTAAGCGGAGGTCCAGGTCACGATTTCCGCCTTGCGGATGAAACTATGAGACACTGGGTCACCTCCTTTCAATGGTTGAACGACACCCTCTATGTAGGCAGCGTCCTGCGCGCCGCAAAGTCACAAACCTTTGTACGGCCGGCGGCAATTTTGCAGATGATGAAAATATGAGCAGCATCCCGAAGCCCGGGATGGACGCGCAGCCGCGCGCCCTCCGCTAGCGCCGGATGGCTTCTCTCGAAGTCTGAATCCGGCTCTACATATTTGAATCTAGAGCACGATTCAGCGTTTAGGCGATTCCGCCTAAACCCATCGTGCTCTAGGAGCCGGACGGCTTTAGCCCAGTTCGCTTTGGCGCAGGGCCAGGGTCTTGGGCTGTTGAGCGATCAGGCTGTCGATGTGGGCTTTCTCGGCTTTGAATGCGCTAAGATCCTTTCCGGCGAGGACCGTGCCGGATGGCGCCTTGACCCCAGCGGGATTCACCTTCACGCCGTGGTCGATGATTTCATAGTGAAGATGCGGCCCGGTCGACATGCCGGTTGAGCCGACATAGGCCACTACCTGACCCTGACGCACATGCTGGCCGGGCTTTACGGCCCAACCGGACAGATGGCCGTAGCCGGTCTCGAACTCGGCGTTGTGGCGAATCTGCAGCCAGCGGCCATAACCGCCCGCCCATTGCGCCTTCTCCACCACGCCGTCGCCCGCGGCGAAGACCGGCGTGCCGACCGGAGCCCCGAAATCGATGCCCGCGTGCATGCGCGAGAAGCCTAGGATCGGATGCAGGCGCATGCCGAAGCTCGAGGTGACGCGGGCGCCGTCCAACGGGGTGCGCAGCAGGAAGCCCCGGATGTTCTTGCCCAGTTCGTCGAAATAATCGGCTTCGGCCGTACCGGAGGGTTTGAAGCGGTAGAAGCGGTTGGCTCCGCCTTTGGCGTTGATCTCGGCGTAGAGCAGGTTCCCCGCTTGCACCGTACGCCCGCTTTCGGTCACCTGGCGGTCGAACACCAGTTGGAATTTGTCGCCAGGGTGGATGTCGCGGCTGAAGTCCAGCTTGTGGGAGAACAGCTTCACCACCTGGGCCGTCAACTCCGGCGTGGCGCCGGCCTTCTGGGCCGACACATAGAGCGAGCCCTGCAGTTCCCCTTGGGCGACGACTGTCTGGGCGCTGACCTTTTCGTCCATTTGGCGAAGATGCAGGGCGCCGTCAAAGGTGCGCGCCAAGGTCACGGCGCTGGCCGGACCGGTGCGCATCGACAGGCCCAACAGACGCGCGGGACCGTTGGCGCCGCGCGGGCGGGCGATAGCCGCCTCGAACGCCAGCCCGGCCTTGATGTTGACCGTGTCGAACGCCTGGCCCAGGGCGCGCACCGCCTGCTGGGCCTCGTCTTGGCCGACGCCGGTGCGGCGCACCGCCGATTCGAAGGTTTCGCCCGGCGCGACCTTGATCATGATGCTGATCGGCTGGGCAAAGCCCGGCTGGGTCTCGGCCTGGGCGAAGGCCTGCCGTTCGATGTCGGACAGGGTCGAGGAATCCAGCGCCCCGGTCGCGGGCGCCGCGCTATGATTGCGGCTCGTCATCTGCCAGGCCATGGCGAGCGCGCTGCAACCGGCGAGGACCACGAGCAAGCGCGGCGCAAGGCGCAAGGCCGGCTGACGCGGATCGAATTCTTGCATTCTACCCCCGAAGGAACGCTAGCACACGGGCCGAGGCGACGTCTGAACCGGCGCGAAGAAGGCCGACCATGGCCAGCCCATTTGGTTAAACGCAAGTAAAATCTGTGACAAGACCGCTATGTTTAGGGGGTGGGCGGAGGGCTTGCTAAGTGTGCGCGCAACTAAGCTCAAATGTGTTTGAAGCAGCAGCCGTAGTGCTAGCGACAATTGAGCGCAATTGGCCACCGATCCGGCTGCAATTCGCCAAGATGGGCGGGCCTTATCGCTGCCCGGCCTGGAACGAAGCGTGAGTTCGACGACGGGCCGCCGGTCTGGGGCGGCGCAAATAAAAAACGCCCGCCGTTTTTAGGGGCGGGCGCTTCTGCATGTGATCGTGGCGTAGTCAGGCCGCGACGGAGCCTTCCTGCGGGTCGCGCAGGACATAGCCGCGGCCCCAGACGGTCTCGATGTGGTGCAGGCCGCCGGCGGCCGAGGCCAGCTTCTTGCGCAGCTTGCAGATGAACACGTCGATGATCTTCAGTTCGGGCTCGTCCATCCCGCCATACAGGTGGTTGAGGAACATTTCCTTGGTCAGGGTGGTGCCCTTACGCAGGGAAAGCAGCTCCAGCATCTGATATTCCTTGCCGGTCAGATGCACGCGCGAGCCATTCACCTCCACCGTTTTGGCGTCGAGGTTGACGATGATATCGCCCGTCTTGATCACCGATTGGGCGTGGCCCTTGGACCGACGCACCACCGCGTGAATGCGGGCGATCAATTCGTCCTTGTGAAAGGGCTTGGTCATATAGTCGTCGGCGCCGCCGCCGAGCGTCTTAACCTTGGTGTCGATTTCCGAGCTGCCGGACAGGATCATCACCGGAGTGTTGATCTTGCCCACCCGAAGTTGCCGCAGCACGTCCATCCCCGACATGTCGGGCAGGTTAAGATCTAAAAGGATCAGATCGTAATCGTAGATCTTACCCAGATCGACCCCTTCTTCCCCAAGGTCCGTCGTATAGACGTTGAAACCTTCCGACTTAAGCATCAACTCGATGCTTTGCGCGGTTGCGCTGTCGTCTTCTATCAACAGTACGCGCATCTGCCCCTCCCCGCACGAGGCGGTCGCCAAACGGAACGTTTTCCCACGCCCGAAATCGGACTCACTGTGTGGGGTAGTTAATTTAAACTTGGTTAATCTGAATAACTGGTTAGGGCGATTTGCCAATCGAGGGCAAGCGCCGCGTTGGCCGCTGTGAAGAAAAAAATTAACCATGTTGGCTCAGCGTATCGAGGCGGCGGTCGTGCTCTGCTTCGGCAGCGCTAACCGCATGCAGCTATTGAGTTTTTCCCGCGCGTGCGCCGCGGGCCAAGAGGGTCGGGGTCCGTGCAGAACTTGCTGAACGCCATCGAGCGGATCGATCCCCTGACGGTTTCCGGCAGCGTGGCGGCGGTAAACGGCCTGCTTATTGAAGCGCGCGGCAGTCTGACGCGGCTGGCTGTGGGCGCGCGGGCGGAAGTGGTGCGTCGGGGCGGCCTTAAAGCCCTGCCGGCCGAGGTGGTCGGCTTTCGCGACAACCGGGCTCTGCTCATGCCCTTCGGGCCGCTGGAGGGCGTGGCGCCGGGGGCGGAGATCCGCATCATGCCCGAAGGGGCGGTCGTCCGTCCCACGCTGGGCTGGCTGGGCCGCATCGTCGACGCGTTCGGCGAGCCCATCGATGGCAAGGGTCCCTTGCCGCAGGGCCCGGCGGCCTATCTGCTCAGGAGCGCCCCGCCGCCGGCGCACGGACGCGGCCGGGTGGGCGCGCGGTTGGATCTCGGCGTGCGGGCCATGAACGCCTTCACGACCTGCTGCCGCGGCCAACGCCTGGGCGTGTTCGCCGGCTCAGGCGTGGGCAAGTCGGTCTTGCTTTCCATGCTGGCCAGGGGCGCGACCTGCGACGCGGTGGTGGTGGGCCTGATCGGCGAGCGGGGCCGCGAGGTGCGCGAGTTCATCGAGGAGACCCTGGGCGAGGAAGGGCTCAAACGCGCGATCGTGGTGGTGGCCACCTCTGACGAGCCGGCTTTGAAGCGGCGCCAGGCGGCCTACATGACGCTGGCCATCGCCGAATATCTGCGCGACCAGGACCAGGAAGTGTTGTGCCTGATGGACAGCGTCACGCGTTTCGCCATGGCCCAGCGCGAGATCGGCCTGGCCGCAGGCGAGCCGCCCACCACTAAGGGCTACACCCCCACCGTGTTCACCGAACTGCCCAAGCTTTTGGAGCGCGCCGGACCGGGTCCCATGCGGCCGGACGGGACGGAGGCGGGGCCCATCACAGGCCTGTTCACCGTGCTGGTGGACGGCGACGACCACAACGAGCCGATCGCCGATGCGGTGCGCGGGATTCTCGACGGCCATATCGTCATGGAGCGCGCCATCGCCGAGCGTGGTCGCTTTCCGGCGATCAATGTGCTGCGGTCCATCTCGCGCACCCTGCCAGGCTGCCAGACTCCGCAGGAGCGCCCGATCGCGGCCGAGGCCCGCCAGGTGATGGCGGCCTACGCCAATATGGAAGAGCTGATCCGTATCGGCGCCTACCGGTCCGGCGCCGATCCCCTGATCGACCGGGCGATCCGCCTCAATCCGGCGCTGGAGGCGTTTTTACGTCAAGATAAGGATGAGCAGACCAGTCTGGAACGCGGGTTCGCCGACCTCGCGGCCATCCTTGCGGGAGACTAAGGGATGAAGTGGGCCAATTCCCTAATCCGCCTCTCCAACCACCAGGTGGAGACCCTGCAGAAGCGCCTGGCGGTGCTGGTGGAGGCGCGCACGGCGGCGGAGATGAAGCTGCTCATGCTGGAGGCCGAGGCCGAGGCTGAAGACGCCTATGCGGCTCGCGACCCGGAGGCGGGGTTCTACCGCATCGCCTTCCTGCGCGGCTGGCGCGCCCGGCGGGACAAGGCGCTGGCCGACATTGAGGCGGCCAAGGCGGAGGAAGACGGCGCTCGCGAGGCGCTCGCCGTGGCCTTCGAGGAGCTTAAGAAGTTCGAGCAGGTGGCCGAAATGGCCCGCCTCGAACAACTCAGGGAAGCCGCGAGGCGCGAGACCGCGGACCTGGACGAACTGGGCCTGCGACAGGCGCAGGCGCGGTAGGCGTGAGGTCCCAGGAGGTCGATGAAAGGCTGACCGGTTTGGATTGCGCGGACCCACCTCAGCCGGATCTATTGGATAAGCGACAGCAGCCTTAGCTTTAGCCACTGGTGTCCTGCCGCTTTCCGCTGCAGTTTGCACGGTGGAGCTTGCGGCTGCGATGCCGCAGCCAGCCCGGCGTACAGTCGGGATCGGGGGGAAGGTTCGTGCGGTTTGCTCTTTTCGCCACGGCGGTTTTCGCCGTGATGACTGCTGGCTGGGCGCAGGCGGCGACGGAATCCGCCTGTCCCGGCGATCCGCTGGCGCCGGCCAACAATCCGGTTGTCCAGCTCGATGCCTATCCGACCCCGGATGGACTGGCCGCGTCCTTCGGCAGCCTGCAGTATCGCCGCTTGCCGGGGCTGGGCCCAAAGGACATCGCGCTGACCTTTGATGACGGCCCTAACCCCACGACGACGCCCAAGGTGCTGCGGGTGCTGGCGCAACATTGCATCAAGGCGACATTCTTCCTGGTCGGATCGTACGCGGCGGCCCGACCCGACCTGGTGCGCGCCGAGGCGGCCGCCGGCCACGTCATCGGCTCGCACACCTGGAGCCATCCGGACAATCTGCGCCGGCTGGACCAGGCGGCGGCCGAGCGTGAGATCGTCCGCGGGTTTCGGGCGGTGCAGGACAGCCTCTCGGGCGCGCCGGAAACGGATCGCGCTCAGCTGGCGCCCTTCTTTCGCTTTCCGGGGCTCAACGACAACCGGGTATTGCGCGAATGGCTCGGCCAGAGGCAAATCGCCGTGATCGGCGCCGACCTGGGCGCTGACGACTGGTTGCGCATCGACGCCGCCGAGGTGCAGCGCCGCGCAATCAGCAATGCGGCCCTATCCCACGGCGGCGTTCTGATCCTGCATGACACGCGGGCTCATACGGCTGAGGTCCTGTCCAACCTGATCACCGCTCTGGAAGAGCGGGGTTACCGTTTCGTCCAGCTCGTCCCTGCGCCGGGCGCAGGCGAGCGGGCGGCGACGGCGCCCGGCGCCCTGATCGGCCTATGGCCCGTCGCGAGTTCGGACCCAATCGTGCCGGTCGTTTCCCGCAGTCGTTGACCGGCCTTGCGCTTTATTCCGCAATTCGATGTTCTGACAACGGGATGCGGGGGGTTCAATTCGCGTGACAGACAGGTCCGGCGCCGGGAAGGTCGTCACGGGTTCGCCGACGCGTCGGTCGGTTGCGGGCCATGTGTCGGTCGTCATCCTCGGCGTTCTGCTCGCGGCGGTCCTGGGCGTCGGGGCGGTGGTTCTGGCCTGGCCCATCCCCGAAGGGCTGAAGTCCGTCATCGCCCCCACGCCTGCCGCGGCCACGTCGGAGTCCGGGCGGGGCTCCTCTGCCACACCCTCCGCGCTTTCCGCCCAGGCGCTTCATCTTCCTGTCGGGCGCCCGATCATCATCGGCGTTTTCGGCGACTCCATGGGCGACGGCCTCTGGGCGGGCCTCTATCGCCAGCTGCGAGACGGCCGCGCCTATGAAGTCGTCCGCTTCAGCCGGGCGGCCACGGGCCTGGCCCGTTACGACTATGTCGACGTTCAGGCCGAAACGGCCTCTCAGCTCGCCAGGCGCAAGATCGACATCGCCGTGGTGATGGTGGGCGCGAACGACGAGCAAGCCATCCTGGACAGCGGCCAGGCCTACGCCTTCGCCAGCCCGAGCTGGCGCATCATCTACGAACGCAGGATCGACGCCCTGGTCGGCCTTTTGCGCCAACAGGGCGCTGTGGTCTATTGGGTGGGCCTGCCTAAGATGCGCAAGCCCGGCTACGATCAGAAAGCCCAGTGGCTCAATGCGATCTACGACGCTCACGCCCGCGCGCTCGGGATCTCGTTCACGCCCACCCTGCCGGTCACCGTCGACGAACGCGGCGACTATAGCGACCATCTCAGCGACGGCGGCGCGCGCCCCCGGCTGATGCGGGCCAGGGACGGCATCCACATGACCATGCCCGGCTATCTGCGCATCGCCGCACCGGTTTGCAGCGCGATCCGCGCCGAGGTCGCCCGCGCCTGGGCGGCCCAGCGGCGCAGCATGGGAACGAACGATCCCGTCGGCTGAGCGGTTCAGAAGCCGAGACTGTGGGCCAAGGCCTCGCCCGTCAGCTTGTAGCCTGAGGGGGTCAGGTGCGTCAGATCGGGGCCCATGAGGGGCGGCTCGCGCCGGGCCCAGCCATAACTGCCTCCCTCGCCGCCCATCAGGGCCTGCCAGTTCCAATGGGCGCAGCCGAAGCGGGCGCCGATCTGGGACTGCGCCGCCTCGATACGTTGAACATTCCTGGAATAGCTCAGCAGATCGAGCGGCTCCCCGCGCCGTCTCACCAGCACGCCGCGGTCAGGCGGCCCGATCAGAAGGCAGGTCGCCTTGGGAAAAGCCTGGCGCAGGTTCTGCATGGCGGCGGTAAGACCGGCCGCATACCGGTCGGGATCGAAATGAAGGTCGCTGCCCTCATTGGCGCCGTACTCCAGCGCCACAGCGTCGTAGTCTTCACCGTGCAGCGACCGCTTGAGATAGGCCGGGTCCAGATTCGCCCAGCCCTGCGCCGTCGCCGAGGGCACGCCAAACACGTCGAAGGTGACCAGGGGCGGATGCAGATAGTCCAGGATGAAGCCGTGCAACACGATCCGGCCCTGGCTTATGCGCAGTTTCAGCGTGCTGATCGAAGTGGTTGGGCGGATCGACAGGGTTTGGCTATCTGGACCGGCGGGCAGCGAGGCCTCCTGCTCGGGGCCGTCATTGACCGAAACCTCCAGCCTCGCCCCTTCCGGAGTCCGATACACGACCTGAACCTGGCGAACGATCGCCTGTCGATCAGCGCCGCGCAGGTCGAGCCATAGGTAGCTGTCCGGCCCTGCTTCAGCGATGCGGTTCATCAACCCCGGCCCGACCTGCAGCGGATCGCGCGCGGTGTAGGCGAGCTCCGTCGACCAGCCGGGCCCTATGCAGTAGGCGTGCAGGGCGGGCAGGCGCACATTGGCGCGCCCCATGGATGGCGCCAGAAACCGCGTCGCCACCGTGACCCCGTGGCTTTGCAGCCGTTCAACCACGGTGGGCATGAAGGGGCCGGCCGCGGCATGGCTGTCGCCCCAGACCGCGATGCGGCGCGGGCGAGGCCCCGAAGCGTCGTCCAAGACGAAGCCGGGAATGACCGATGGGTCGATCACCGGCTGTTCGCGCACCACCGGACGGGCCAGGGCCCCAAGCTCAACCGATGTCGGTATTTGCCCAAGATCGGCTTCAGGCGGATGGGGTGGTTTGGCGGGAGAGTCGGGGCAGACCAGATCGCCAGCGGCCGGGCCGGCTTGCACAGTCACCGCGCTGTCGGCGCCCTTGGCGGAAGGAGAGAAAAGCAGCAGCCCGCTGAGGATCAGAGGCGCAAGAGTGCGGGGCCTTTTAAACCAGGACCGGGTGTTCAAAGCGGTTATGTCCCGCTCGATTGAGGTTCAGAACGCTGCGCCTCCCGCGGCCCTGTGGACAGGTGGCCGGCGCGCATGATCTCGGCCACGAAGGCGCGCTGCCCGGCCGGGGTCAGATGGAACCGATCAGCCACGAAATAGGCGGACTGTCCGTCCGACGCCCCCCGCCAGTCGACCAGGATCGTGTTGGGATATTCGGGCAGGACGCGATCGAACAGTTCGTTGTTCGGCTCCATCCAGCGGCGCGGCACATGGGCGTTGACGATGATGACGCGTTGCCGATCAGCCAAAAGCGAAAGGATTATGCGAAGCTGGTCTTCGTAGACAAAGCCATTCGTTCCCAGATGAATCAGCACGACCGGCGTCAGCGCGTGTGCGCCGGCCAGGTCTTGCAGCTGATTGAGCACATCGCGGGCCTGCCAGCCGACGTGGGCGTAAACCCGCGCGCCCGGGAGATTGGCCTTGAAAGGACCCTGCGAGCCGAGCAGGACGGAATCCCCGATGGCCGTGACATCCTGACTGGCGAATATCCTGGGTGGGGCGACAGCCTTGACGGCGACCGCCGAGGGCGGCTTCTGCGCCGGGCTGGGCGTGGCGGCCAGGGCCGACGCCACATGGCTGGGCGCGGCGTCAAAGATCGTGGCGACGGGCCAGATCAATCCCGCGGCCGCCAGGGCGACGAGCGCGCCCGCGCCGAGCGACGCCAGGCGTTGTCCCGGCGTCCGTACGCCGGTCCATATCCGCTCCAACAGGCCGTTGCGGATCGGCGACTCCACCCAGCGGTAAGAGAGCGCCGAAATGGACAGGGTCAGGAGGATGCGCAGCGCCAGGGTCAGATTGGCGTCAAGCGGAAGGTCCTCGGACCTGGTCAGCATGAAGATGGGCCAGTGCCAGAGGTAGATTCCATAGGAGCGCTCCCCAAGCCACCTCATGGGCTGCTGATCCAGCCAGCGGCCGAAAAACGATCCCCGGAAGCTCGCCGCGGCCACCAACGCCGCGCTGGTCAGGGCCGAAAACAGGAAACCCCACGGATAGAGCCACCCCGTCTCGCCGCCGAGCTGCGACAGCAGAAACAAGGTCGCGCCCAAGGCGAGAAGGCCCAGCGTGAAGACGCCGTCGCTGACCCAGGGCGCGGCGGCTGCGGATTGCCGGCCAGGTCGCCAAAGCAGGCCCAGCACGGCGCCGATCAGCAGCGGATAGCTGTGCGTATCCGTTCCGAAGTCCAGACGCGTGGGGGTGGTCTGAACAAGGTAGCCGCCCTGCATCGCCAGAAATGCGGTCCACCCCACCAGCGCAGCCGCGGCCAGGGCGGCGCACAAGGCCAGCCTGGGGCGTCCCAGCCATCGCAGCCCGATCAGGATCAGTGGCGCCCAGAGGATATAAAACTGCTCCTCGATCGCCAGCGACCACAGATGCAACAGCAAGGGCTGGCGGCCGATGCTTTCAAAGTAGGACGCCTTTACCGAGAGGAGCTCCCAATTGGTCGCGTAGAAGAGGGACGCCAGGGCCTCGCCCCGAAGCCTGGGCAAGGCGTCGGGCGCAAAATACCAGGCCGCAACGATCGCCGCCGCGATCATCAGCCATGACGCCGGCAACAGCCGCTTGGCGCGGCGCCAATAGAAGTTGGCCAGGCTCAACCGACCGGTGTTTTCAACTTCCTCGGCCAGGAGATGGGTGATCAGGAAGCCGGATATGACGAAGAACAGGTCAACGCCGAGGTAGCCGCCTCGCGCCCACGGCAATTCGGAGTGGTACAGAAAGACGGCGACAATGGCGACGGCGCGCAGCCCATCCAATCCGTTCAGCCGGTTCTGGCCGGCCAAAACGGCGCGCGCTGAAAGCTCGTCGCTCGTCGCGAACGCGCCGATCGCGTACTGCATCGCCGGTCGAGGCCCCCCATTTGTCCCGATCCGCATCAACATGCTGTCGGGCGCCGGTGAGGACAAGCTAGTTCGCGTGGTTGGCTGCTTGCGGCCGCAAGATGCAGCGGCGAATGACGGCCGCCGCCTCCTGGATCACCAGGCTCAGTACGGCCGAGGTTGCGGCGGTGTGGGCGAGGAGGCGGCCTCGGCCACCTGGCGCAGGGCGGCCAGGTCGTCGCTGATGCGGAAGATGGCGACATAGAACTCGCAGAAGGCCCGCCATACCAGGATCATGGCCGCCACCACCAACACCCCGGCGACCAACACCGGCAGGGCCAGTAGTTTCTCCACCGGGGTCTCGCCGCGCATCAGGAAACCGACGAAGGCGCCGATCACGCCGAAGCTGACCAGCAGCACCACGCCCAGGCCGCTCCAATAGATCAGGTGCACGACCGGTCCGGTGAGCAAGCGGTCGAAGGTCAGCAGGTCCCACAAGACGTCGCCGCCAACGCCCCGTCCGCGTTTCTGCCTGGCTTTAGCCATCTGTCAGCTTCAACCCCTCGCGCGGGCGTGATCGAGCAATCCCAGACCTCGCTAGCAGCGCGCGCGTCCGCGTGCAACGGGTGAGCATGGACGACGGTCGCCCTCAGGGCTCAGGTTGCCCAAGCGGAGCCCTGCTCCTAGGGTTGCGCCCGGCTCAAGTAGAGGAGGAACGAGCATGATCCGCAAGGCCAAGGCTGTCTGGCAGGGCGCGGGGCGCGACGGGACGGGGGCCCTGACCACGGATTCCGGCGTCCTGTCGTCCACACCCTACAGCTTCAAGACCCGCTTCGAGGGCGACCCGGGGACCAACCCGGAGGAGCTGATCGCAGCCGCCCACGCCGGCTGCTTCACCATGGCCCTGGCCTTCCAGCTCCAGGCCGCCGGCTTCACGCCGACCGAGCTCAGCACCGAGGCCGCGATCTCGCTGGTTCCCGAGGGCGCCGGCTTCAAGATCGACGCCTCGCACCTGACCCTTCGCGCCTCCATTCCCGGCATCGAGGCGGCCAAGTTCGCCGAACTGGCGAAGGCCGCCGAGCTGGGCTGCCCGGTGTCCAAGGTGCTGAACGCCAAGATCACGCTGGACGCACAGCTTCAATAAAGATCGTCATCCTTGGCCATGCGCTTCCATGGCGATCTCGAACGACCGCATCCGCTTGCCGAAATCGAACATGCTGCAGGTGATCATCAACTCGTCCGCATTGGTGTGGGCGATGAAGGCGGCCAGGCCTTGGCGCACCTTGTCTGGGCCGCCGATCACCGCGCAGGACAGGTGATCGTCGAGCAGCGCTCTTAGCTGAGGATGCAGATTGTCCAGATAGTTTGGCTCGGGCGGAGGCAGCGGTCCCGGACGGCCGGTGCGCAAATTGACGGAGGCCTGCTGCTGGGAGGAGGCGAGGAACGCGGCCTCATCGTCGCTATCGGCGGCGAACACGTTCAGGCCCAGCATCACATAAGGCGCCTCAAGCTGTTCGGATGGTCGGAACCCGCTGCGGTATACGGCCAGGGCCTGGTCCAGCATGGCCGGGGCGAAGTGCGAGGCGAAGGCGAAGGGCAGACCCATATAGGCGGCCAGTTCCGCTCCGTAGGTGGAGGAGCCCAAGATCCAGATCGGCACCTCCAGCCCGGCGCCGGGGAATGCCTGCACCTGTTGGCCGGGCTGCACCGGAGCGAAATAGGCCATCAGTTCGGCCACATCCTGCGGGAACCGGGATTCATCGCCCATGAGCGTGCGGCGCAGGGCTCGCGCGGTGGCCATGTCTGTGCCGGGCGCGCGGCCCAGGCCCAGGTCGATGCGGCCGGGATAGAGGCACTCCAGGGTGCCGAACTGTTCGGCGATCACCAGCGGCGCATGATTGGGCAGCATTACCCCGCCCGCGCCCAGGCGGATGGTGTGTGTGTCCTCGGCCACGAAGGCCAGGGCGACGGCGGTCGCCGCGCTGGCGATGCCGGTGGTGTTGTGGTGCTCGGCCATCCAGAAGCGGTGATAGCCCAGCGCCTCGGCGTGACGCGCCAGCCGGCGGCTGTTGCGCAAGGCTTGGCCGGGACTGGAGCCGAGGGGCACGGGCGCCAGATCGAGAACGGAAAATGGGATCGCGGAAGGGGACGTCATGGGCCCGATATAGGAGCGATGCGGCTCCAGGTGAACCGTTTCGATCCCTTCTGCGTATATCCCGCATGACCCGACGCGGATTCACCGGCGCCTTGATGGGCGCGTGCGCGCTGCTGGCTAACGCCTGCTCGCCGCTTACCCTGTTCAACGATTTAGCCCCGCGCGATCCGGCGCGCCGTGCGGGCCTGGGCATCGCCTACGGGCCCGACGCGCGCCAGACGCTCGATGTCTACACGCCGAAACAGGGCGCTTCAGGCCTGCCGGTGCTGATCTTCTTCTACGGCGGCGGCTGGAGCAGCGGAAAACGCCAGGACTACGCCTGGGTCGGCCACAGCCTGGCGGCCCAGGGCTTTGTGGTGGTGATCCCCGACTATCGCCTGGCGCCGGCCCATCCCTATCCGGATTTCGTGCAGGACGGCGCGGCGGCCGTGCGCTGGGCCCACGATCACGTGGCCGAGTACGGCGGCGATCCCAGTCGCCTGCTCCTGTCGGGCCATTCGGCGGGCGCCTACATCGCCATGCAGTTGGCCATGGACCAGGCCTTCCTGCGCGCGGCGGGGGTCGATCCCAAGCTGATCCGGGGCGTGGCCGGCCTGTCTGGGCCCTACGACTTCTATCCCTTCGACGTGTCTGCGAGCCGCGAGGCCTTCGGCCTATGGCCTGATCCGAGAGACACCCAGCCGATCGACCACGTGGGCCCCGGCCGCCCGCCGGCTTTCCTGGCCCACGGCGACAAGGACGACATCGTGAAGCTATCCAACACCGTCAACATGGCCGAGGCCCTGCGCGGGGCGGGGGATGTGGTGGAGGAGAAAATCTATCCCGGCGTGGACCACATCGGCATGGTCCTGGCCCTGTCGCGCGCGTTCAGGGGCAAGGCGCCGGTGCTGGCGGACATGACGGCGTTTCTGCAGGCGGCGGGGCGGCCGTAGGGCGTCGGCTTGTGGGTGGAGGGGCGTTTTCGGCCCATGGCGGTCGTTGGGAAGGGCTGCTAACAGGCGTGCTCCCCCGCTTGCGGGGGAGCTGGCGCGAAGCGACTGAGGGGGCGTTGTTCAAGCGCAGCGCCCGCCGCACGCCCCCTCCGCCCTTCGGGTCCCCCTCCCCCGCGAGCGGGGGAGGACGCGTATGCATAAATCTTGATTCCCCCCTGATCAGTCCTGGGCTGGGTCCGCTTTCGGCGGGGCTGGCGGATCGCCCGTTTCGAGGCCAAACCTTGTGCAAACGGGCCAACGCGAGCCGCACTCTCCGGGGCCGGAACGGATTTTGTCGCATAGATCGCCTGAGAGAAAGCCATCAAGCTCCAGCTCAGAATCGATCCGTGATCGCCGGTGCCAGGCTTCGCAAAGCGTGCAACGGATGGCGGCGCCCACCAGTTCCGCGTCGCCGCTAAGCGACGCGGCAAGCCTCTTAAGCTTGCGTCGCTTGCCCATAAGCAATTGGCCGAATTGGAGTTGGTCCATAGCCAAGGCCGCCTTCTCCGATCGCCCGCGAGATGTCGTTTCGGACAAATCTCCGCTTTTTCGATCAAATTCGATCAAACGAACTTGATCGGGATCAAAATCGCGCCAAGTGGCTCCCGTGAAGGTCTCCTTCCCCCCTTCTCGGGCATTCCAAGCGTCCGCTACGGCCCTACCTTCCCCCTAAATCACCCCCACCGTCTTCAGCTTGGCCTTGGGGTGAATCTCGTTTTGGCTGAGCACCACGGTCTGGCCGCGGAAGCGCTCGATGATCGAGCGGACGTAGGGGCGGATCGGCGGGCATTTCCAAGGGACAGAGCAAGCCGCTGCGTATCTGTTGATGCGGCGCAAAGACTTCGTCGCCGATCGGACTAATTTAGCCCGGTTGAACCCCTATCGGATGAGATCGTCTTGGCCCTGTCATTTCTCGGACCCATTCCTTCCCGGCGCCTGATGCTGTTCATCACGACGGCCGGCCTAGTTCTGTCCAGCGAGGCGGCGTTCGCCCAGACGCCCCCGCCCCCGGTCAGTGAGGTGGTCATTACCGCCTCGCGCGCCGATCTGCTTGGCAAGGCCGTCACCGCCAGCCAGGGCGCGGTCACCAAGAAGGAGCTTGAGCTGCGTCCGGTCTATCGGGTGGGCCAGCTGCTCGAATCCGTGCCGGGTCTGGTGGTCACCGCCCACTCGGGCGAAGGCAAGGCCAATCAGTACCTGATCCGCGGCTTCAATCTCGACCATGGCACCGACATCGCCAACTTCATCGACGACATGCCGGTGAACCGCCCGACCAACGCCCACGGCCAGGGCTATTCGGACGTCAACTTCATGATGCCCCAGCTCATGCAGAGCATGGACTACACCAAGGGGCCTTACTACGCGGCGGTGGGCGATTTCGGCGCCGTCGCCTCCACTCACATCCACCTGACCAACGATCTGCCCAACCAGGTTTCCGCCACCGTCGGCACCTTGGGCATGCGCAGCCTCTTCGGCGGGGGCACGCTGCAGTTCGGCGAAGGCGACACCTTGCTGGGCGCACTCAGCCTCGGCCATCTGGATGGTCCCTGGACCCATCCGGACGACTTCAACCGCGTCAATGCTGCGGTGCGCTACGCCAAGGGCAGCGACGTCAACGGCTACAGCGTCACCGGCATGTACTACAAAAGCGCCGGCAACTTCACCACCGACCAGCCGGCGCGAGCGGTCAGCGAAGGCCTGATCGGTCGCTACGGCACGCTCGACCCGAGCGACGGCAGCCAGTCGGAACGCTACAGCCTGTCGGGACACTACGCGGTCAAGGGCGACGGCTGGACCTTCACCGGCAGCGCCTACGCCATCCACTCCACCATGACCCTGTGGAACGATTTCACCCACTTTCTGGATGACCCGATCAATGGCGACCAGGAGCAGCAGGATGAAACCCGCGACACCTTCGGCGGCCAGGCCGCCTATGGCCGGCGCCTGAGGTTCGGCGACATCACCAGCGATTTCACCGTCGGGCTGCAGGCCCGCTACGACAGCAATTATATCGACCGCCGCCATACCCTCCACCGCGCAAACCTGTCCTATTGCGAGGCCGAGCAGCCGACGGGGCCGGCCATACCTTTCGCCACCGTCAACGGAGCCTGCAACGCCGACCGCGTGGAGCTGCTTGACCTTGGCCCCTATGCCGAGAACACGACCCGCTGGACCGGCTGGCTGCGCACCGTGCTGGGCATGCGCGAAGAATATTACAGCGCCAAGGACCGCAGCCTGACCTTCCCCTTGAGCGGCGCGGGCAACGAGGCTCTGTTCCAACCCAAGGGCAGCTTGATCCTTGGCCCCTGGTACAAGACGGAGTTCTACGCCAGCGCCGGTCGCGGCTTCCATTCGGACGACGTGCGAGGCGTGTTCGGCACGGTGGCGGTGGAGGGCATTCCGACCACCGGTGGCCGTACGCCGTTATTGGCCCAGGGAACCGGCGAGGAGGTCGGCCTGCGCACGGATATCATCCCCAAGGTGAAGGTCCAATTGGCCTTGTTCCAGCAGGATTTCAGTTCGGAGCTGCGCTACAACGCCGACATCGGCCAGGACCAGGCCTCGGCGCCCAGCCGGCGGCAGGGCGTGGAGATTTCCGCCGAATACCGTCCGCGGTCCTGGATCGAGCTCAATACCGACCTGGCCTTCTCCAAGGCGCGCTATATCTCCAACGACTTGGCGGCCTTCGGCTTGGCCGGACCCTATATCGCCGACGCTCCAACCTTTATCGGCTCCTTCGGCGCCCTGGTCGATAATCTGGGTCCGTGGTTCGGCGGCCTGCAGTGGCGCATCCTGGGCCACTCGCCGCTGAACGACGGCTATCAGAATCCGCAGGACGTCGGATACAGCGAGGTCAATGTCGACCTCGGCTACAAGGTCAGCGAAAAGCTGAAAGTGCAGGCCAATATCTTCAATCTTTTCAATCAGAAGTCAGACGCCGCAGCCTATTATTACACTTCCCGGCTGCCCGGCGAGCCCGCCGACGGCGTCGCCGGCATGCAGACCCACCCCATCGAGCCGCTTTCCGGTAGCGTCACCGTCACGGCCTTCTTCTGATGCGCTGATCTGGAGGATCATGTCATGAAACCCCACACGGCGGCGAGCGCCTTCATCCTTGCCCTGGGCCTGTCTACGGCCCCCGCCTACGCCCACCACGCGCTCAGCAAGGTGGCGCAGGACAAGGTCGTCACCCTGACGGGTACGATCGAGGAATTCCGCTGGACCCAACCGCATGGCTGGGTACTCGTCGCGGTCCAGGACCCCGACCTGACGATCAACGCCTGGAGCATCGAGACCGCCCCGCCGACGGTGCTCGCGCGGCGCGGCTGGACGCCCACAAGTCTTATGCCCGGCCAGCACGTCACGCTCACAATTCACCCCCTGCGCGACGGCGGGCGCGGCGGAGCGCTGATCTCTGTGACTGCGCAGAACGGCCACGTGATGCATTCGGAATAGGACAAAGGGTCAGGATGGATAGGGCTGATCATTCGGGCGGCTAAACGACGGTTAGTCGCCAACCGCCGTTCCGGGCGAGCGTCAACTTCTGCTCCCCCCACTCCTTCTGGGACATTCGAAGCGCCCGCTCTGGAACCACGCGCCGCCTAAATCACGCCGACCGTCTTCAGCTTGGCCTTGGGGTGAATCTCGTTTTGGCTGAGCACCACGGTCTGGCCGCGGAAGCGCTCGATGATCGAGCGGACGTAGGGGCGGATCGAGGGACCGGTGAGCAGCACGGGGCTGTCGCCGCTGGCGCCGGCGCGCTCGAAGGCCTCCCGCACGCCGCGAATGAAGTCCTGCAGGCGCGAGGGCGCCAGCGCGAGCTGTTTGTCGTCGCCTTGGCCCACCAGGGCGTCGGCAAAGGCATGCTCCCATTCGGGGGACAGGGTGACGATGGCCAGGGCGCCGTCGTCGCCTCGGTTGGTCCAGCAGAGCTGGCGGGCGAGGCGACCGCGCACATGTTCGACGATCTGGGTGATGCTGGAGGTGTGTGGGGCGACTTCGCCGATGCCCTCGATGATGGCCGGAAGGTCGCGGATCGACACCCGCTCGCGCAGCAGGGCCGACAGCACCCGTTGCAGGGTGGCCCCCGAGATCACAGCGGGGATCATGTCGTCCACCAGCTTCTTCTGGTCGGCCGGCAGTTCCTTGAGCAGCTTCTGCACCTCGGCGTAGGACAACAAGTCAGGCATGGAGTCCTTGAGCACCTCGGTCAGGTGGGTGGTCAGCACCGTGGCCGGGTCGACGATGGTGTAGCCGCGGAAGGTGGCCTCCTCGCGCAGGGCTTCGTCGATCCAGGTGGCCGGCAGACCGAAAGCCGGCTCGCGCACGTGTTGGCCGGGTAGTTCCACCTGGGCGCCGCGAGGATCCATGGCCAGCAGATGACCCAGGCGCACCTCGCCCGAGCCCGCGTCCATCTCCTTGATGCGCAGGGCGTAGCCCTGATTGGGCAGACGCATGTTGTCCAGGATGCGCACCGGCGGGATGACGAAGCCGAACTCGGACGCCAGGGTGCGGCGCAGGGCGCGGATCTGGTCGGTGAGGCGGCGACCCTCCAGGTCGTTGATCAGGCCTAGAAGGCCGTAGCCCAGCTCGACCTTGACATCGTCGATGGCCAGCGCCGTGGCGATGGGCTCATCCTCGGCGCCGGCGTTGGCGGGGGCGAGCTTCTCCACCGGCGCAGGCTTGGCCGCGTCCTTTCCGCGGCGCCAGGCCAGGGCGCCGGCGCCCAGGGCGATGCCCACGAAGGGCAGGATCGGCATGCCCGGCACAAAGGCGATCACCCCGGCGCAGGCCGACACCATCCCGAGCGCGACGGGGTTCATGGCCAGCTGCGCCACCAGGGCCTTGTCGGCCGAGCCCTCGATCCCGGACTTGGACACCAAGAAGCCGGACGCGATGGAAATGACCAGCGAGGGCACCTGGCTGACCAGGCCGTCGCCGATGGTCATGATGGTGTAGCTGGACGCCGCTACGGCAAACGACAGGTGGTGCTGCACCATGCCGATGATCATGCCGCCGGCGATGTTGATGGCGGTGATGATCAAGGTGGCGACCGCGTCGCCGCGCACGAACTTGGACGCGCCGTCCATGGCCCCAAAGAAGGTCGATTCCTGCTCCAGCTCCTTACGTCGCCGCTTGGCCTCGGTCTCGTCGATCAGGCCCGCGCCCAGGTCCGCGTCGATGGCCATCTGTTTGCCGGGCATCGAGTCCAGGGTGAAACGCGCCGCCACCTCGGCGATGCGGCCCGAGCCCTTGGTGATCACCACGAAGTTGACGATGATCAGGATGGCGAAGACGATCACCCCGATCACGAAATCCCCGCCTGTCATCAGCCGGCCGAAGGCCTGGATGATGTGGCCGGCCGCCTCGGTGCCCTCGTGCCCGTGGCCGAGGATCAGGCGCGTGGAGGCCAGGTTCAGCCCCAGCCGGAAAAGAGTGGTGACCAACAGCACTGTGGGAAAGGCGGTGAACTCCAGCGGCTTCTTGATGAGCAGCGAGGTCATCAGGATCAGCACGGCGCTGGTGATCGACATCGCCAGCAGCAGGTCGAGCAGGATCGGCGGCGCCGGTATAATCAGCAGGACGATGATGCCGACGACGCCCAGCGCCATGGCCACCTCGCCACGCGCCAGCCAGGACCACATCTCCTTGCCGGTGGGCCTCTGGGCCATCATGCTCTGCAGACTGATATCAGCCATCGATCATCCTTCCCCGCAGGGCGGAGAAGAAATCGGATTCGGCCTCAGGCGTGAAGCTACGCCGCATTCAGGCCGCCCTGCGGGGCGGGCACGGCGACGCCGGCTTCGGAATATTCCTTGAGCTTGTTGCGCAGCGTGCGGATGGAAATGCCCAGGATGTTGGCCGCATGGGTGCGGTTGCCCAGGCAGTGGGTGAGGGTGCCCAGGATCAGGCTCTGTTCCACCTCGGCCACGGTTTGGCCCACGAAAGCCGATACGCCGCCGCCGATCGCCTGCGCGCCGATGGCCTGGACGGCGCGGCTGGCGGCCTGGGCGGCCAGGCCCTGAGCAGGGTCCGCGCCATGCGCCTGGGCCAGGGGCTGACCGTCGGGCAGGCGGATGGCGGCCTCGTCGATCTCCGGACCCACCGATAGCAGCACGGCTCGGTGCATGGCGTTCTCCAACTCGCGCACATTGCCCTGCCAGCGGCAAGCGACCAGCCGATGGCGCGCCTCCGCCGACAGCGGCTTTTCGCCCAGGCCATTGGCGGCGGCGTATTTGCGGGAGAAGTGCTCCGCCAGGGCCAGGATGTCGCCGGGCCGTTCGCGCAGGGGCGGCAGGCGCAGGTTCACCACGTTCAGGCGGTAGAACAAGTCTTCGCGGAAGGTCCCGGCCTTGACCGCCTGGGCCAGGTCGCGGTTGGAGGTGGCTAGGATGCGGATGTCCACCCGCACGGGCCTGGACCCGCCGACCCGGTCGATCTCGCGCTCTTGAATGGCCCGCAGCAGCTTGGCTTGCAGCCGAGTGTCCATCTCGGAAATTTCATCCAGCAACAGGGTGCCGCCGGTGGCTTCCTCGAACTTGCCGATACGCCTCGCCAGGGCGCCGGTGAAGGCGCCCTTCTCATGGCCGAACAGCTCGCTTTCCAGGAGGTTATCGGGGATGGCGGCGCAGTTGACGCTGATGAAGGGCTTGTCAGCCCGCCGGGATTTCTTGTGCAGGTAGCGGGCCATCACCTCCTTGCCCACGCCGCTTTCGCCGGTGATCAGGATCGACGCCTCCGAGCCCGCCACCTGGTCGGCCAGGGCCAGCACCTGCTTCATGGCCCCGTCCTGGCAGATCAGCGGCCGCTCGTCATTGGACACCGCCGCCAGCACCGCCGCGATAAGATCGGCGTCCGGGGGAAGGGGGATAAACTCCTTAGCCCCCGCCCGGATGGCCGCCGCCGCCTTGTCCGGATCGGCGCCGACCCCGCAGGCGACCACCGGCACCCGGATGCGCTCGGCCTCGTTGGCCTCGATCAGCCCGGCGATATCCAGGTCGTAGTCGACCATCAACAGATCCGCGCCCTGACCGGCGCGCAGGGCGTGCGTGGCGGCCGAGCAGGTCTCCACATGAGCCACCTTGGCGCCCGTGGACATGGCCATCTTCACCGCCGTGGTGATCTGGCCGTTCAGCCTTCCAACGATCAGGAGCCGCATGGGACTTCTCCTTTAAGCGAACCGCCGCCTCAGGCGTTGGTATCGCCGTCCTTGATGATTTCCGTCATGGTCACGCCCAGGCGGTCATCGACGATGACCACTTCGCCGCGCGCCACCAGGCGATTGTTGACGTAGATGTCGATGGCCTCGCCGACTTTTCGGTCCAGCTCCAGGACCGAACCGCTGGTCAGGCGCAGCAGTTGCGCCACCGACAGATGGGTCCGCCCCAGCACCGCCGAGATGTTGACCGGGACGTCGAATACCGTGGTCAGGTCCGAGGCGATCTTGTCCTCGGCCTCGACGTGCAGCTCATTGGCCAGTTGGCCAGAGCCTAGATCTTCGAGCGGCATGGATTCGTCAGCCATGGTCAGGCCTCATGGGCGCGTCGGGTGAAAGGGGAAGCAGGGGTTCGGCGTGCAGACCCTCGGCGGCCAGGGCGGTTTCCAGCGCCTGGGCCACGCGAGCGGCGGCCTGGATCGGATCGAACGCGGCCGAGCCGTCGCCCCAGCTCAGCACGAAGGCCGCGCCCTGCAGGGCGCCGTCGGCCCGCGCCATGATCTGGCCGGGATAGCCCGCGCGGGCCGCGGTGTCGGATAGGGCGGCTTGGACCCGCTCCAAAGCCTGGGGCGAGACCTGGACGACCAAGCGGGGTACGGCCTCGACCTCGCGCGCAAGAGCCTGCATCGCGGCGTCCAAGGGCGCCTGGGGAAAGGCCTGAAGGGCGGCGTCGGCGATCTTGCCGGCGGCGGCCAGGGCCAGGCGCGTGGCGCCGCTACGGTGCTCGTGCGCCACGGCGGCAAGCATGGACAGGGCGCCGTTGGCCTCGTGGGCGACGCGGCGCAGCGCCTCTGCCTGGGTCTCTTCGGCCTTGACCATGGCGGACCGCTGTCCCTCGACGAAGGCGCCGGCGCGGATCTGCTCGACTTCATCAGGGGTGTAGCTGCGCTTGGGCCGCGGCGCCGTGTAGATGACGTTGTCGCCTTCGAACACCGTGTCGAAGACGAACTTGCGGGGAGCGATGGGCGGGGGCTCGTTCATCAGTAGACCAACTCGTCGTCGCCGCCCTGGCCGGCGAGCATGATCTCGCCCTTGGCCGCCAGATCCTTGGCCACTTGCACCATCGACATCTGGGCCTGGTCCACGTCGCGCAGACGCACGGGGCCCATGGATTCCATGTCGTCGCGCATGATCTTGGCCGCCCGCTCGCTCATGTTGGAGAAGAACATCTCGCGCAGGGCGTCGGAGGCGCCCTTCAGGGCCAGGGCCAGCTTGTCCTTTTCCACCGTGCGCAGAAGGGTCTGCACCCCGCCCGGATCCAGTTTTCCGAGGTCTTCGAACACGAACATCAAGGCCCGGATGCGTTCGGCGGATTCACGGTTGCGCTCCTCCAGGGCGGCGATGAAGCGGCTCTCTGTCTGCCGGTCGAAGCTGTTGAAGATGTCGGCCATCATCTCGTGGCTGTCGCGCTTGGAGGTGCGCGCCAGGTTCGACATGAATTCAGTGCGCAGGGTCTGCTCGATCTTGTCGAGGATTTCGCGCTGCACCGGCTCCATGCGCAGCATGCGCTGCACGCATTCCAGCGCGAAGTCTTCGGGCAGGGCCGACAGGACGCGGGCGGCGTGGTCGCCCTTGATCTTGGAGAGGACCACCGCCACGGTTTGCGGGTATTCGTTCTTCAGATAGTTCGCGAGCACGGCCTCATTCACGTTGCCGAGCTTGTCCCACATGGTGCGACCGGCCGGACCGCGAATTTCCTCCATCAGGGTTTCGACTTTTTCCGGCGGCATGAAAGCCGACAGGAGGCGTTGGGTTTGTTCGAAGGAGCCCATGATCGCGCCGGCGGTGGACAGTCCGGACACAAATTCAAACAGGAGGTCTTCCACCACCTGGGCGGACACCGTGCCCAGGGACGACATGGCCTGGGAGATTTCCTTGACCTCCTCGTCGTCCATTTGCTCCCACAGGGCGACATGCTCCTCGCCTAGGGACAGCAATACGATCGCGGCCTTCTCCGCACCGTTCAAACGGCCTGTGTCGACGATGCCTTTCTTGCGTGGGCTCACGGGGCGATGCTCCGAGCCGCCGCTTTGGGCGGTTCAGGGGACCGATTGGGTCTCCCGATTTGGTCGATTGGGCTGGAGCGAGGGTCGGTCATACGCCCTCGTGCAGCCAGGTGCGCAGGATGGACACGGATTCCTCGGGATGGTTGTCGACGAACTCCGACACGCGCTTGACCGACGACGCCTTCACCTGGCCCTCGATGCGGGCGATGTCGATCCTCGATTCGGTGTCCTGCGGCCCGGCCAGGGCGAGGGAGTCGCCTTCTGACGGCGAGACCATGCCGCCGCCGCCGCCAGCCAGGGCGGGAACCCCCAGGCCCGGCCCGGTCGCCGCCAGCCGGAAGGGTGCAGGAGCGCCGCCGCCCGCCGCGGTGCTGAGCAAGGGGCGGACCACGAAGAACACGACCAGGCCGGCCATGACCAGCAGAACGACCAGTTCGGCGGCGCGCATCACATCGTTCTTGTCGAAGTTGAGTAGAGGCGATCCTGCGGCCGATCCCAGGCCCGCATCATCGTGGTCGAAGCGCACGTTCACCACGGAGACCTGGTCGCCGCGGGTGGAGCTGAACCCAACGGCCGAGCGCACCAGTTGGTCGATCCGCTGCATTTCCTCGCCTGTGCGGGGGGTATAGGTCGGCTTGCCATTGTGGTCGTAGGTGGTCGCGCCATCCACGGCCACCGCCACCGACAGACGTTTCACCTCACCGGGCTCCTGCACTTCGGTGCGGGTGGTCTTGGAGATTTCGTAGTTGGTGGTCTCCTCGGTGTGGCCGCTGGAATTGGAGTTGGTGTCGCCCGAGCCGCTCGAGCCGCCCGTGGCGCCGGCGGCGGGGAGATTGGCCGTGGCGCTGGCGTCTGCGTTCTTGGGGTCGTTCTGCTTGGAATTCTCGTCGACCGTCTGGGTCGAGCGCACCACCTGCCCATCGGGATCATACTTTTCTTCCTGGGTCGTCACCCGTGACAGATCGAGATCCGCGGTGACTTGCACCCTTGCCCGGCCCGGCCCCACCACGCCTTCCACCAGGTCCTTCACGGTCTTGCGGATGCGTTCTTCGGTGTCGTTACGGGCTTGGTCGGCCGCCTGGTCGGCGTTGTCGGCGTCGTCGGCCCCCGCCAGCAGCTTTCCGCGCTCATCCACAACCGTGACCTTCTCCGGCTTCAGGTCCGGCACCGCGCCGGCCACCAGGTTGCGCAGGGCGCGCACCTGGTCGGCGGAAGGTTCTCGCCCGGCGATGCCGATCACGATCGAGGCCGAGGGGCTTTCGGCCTCGTCATCGAACAGTTGCCGCTTGGGTAGGACCAGGTGAACCCGTGCTGAGGAAACACCCTGCAAGGAGCGGATGGTTCGGGCCAGTTCGCCCTCAAGCGCGCGCTGGCGGTTCAGATTCTGAATGAAGTCGGTTTGGCCCAGCGGCGAGGCTTGGTCGAAGATTTCGTAGCCAACCGAGCCGGAGGTGGGCAGGCCTTTTCCGGATAGCAGGATGCGTGCGGACGCCACCTTGTCGCGCGGCACCATAATGGTCGAGCCATCGCCCTTGAGGTCGTATTTGATGCCCGCCTGATCCAGGGCCTGGGTGATCGAGCCGGCCTCCTTCAGATCCAGGTTGGAATAAAGCAGTCCTTTGGGCTCGGAACCGGCGTTAAACACCAGGGCGAACAGGGCGGCGGCCACGCCCGCGGCTACGCCGACGATGGCGGCGAGCCTGCCAATACCGAAACGCTGTAGCGCGTTGATAAACGACTCCACGCGGCGCCCTTCCCCGAGGCGACGCACCCCCCAAATCGGATCGCCGCTAGGCAGTATTTTCCGGGTGCTTGGTAAACGGGGTGTTAAGCCCGCGCCGTATACTGGGCGTGAGAATGCAAACGGCCGCGCCTTTTAGGCGCGGCCGTCCCCGTCTTGGCATGCGCCCCAGACCGCTTACGGAAGGGCGCTTACAGATATGGAGCGCTCAAAAAATGGCGCGCCTATCGATACTGTTGGATCCGGGTCGTCCGCAGTCCGGCTAAGCCGTGACGATCGATCGACTTTTGCCAACCGAGGAATTCCTCGTTGGTAAGACGATAGCGTTCGCACGCCTCATCCAAGGACAGCAGTCCACCACGAACGGCCGCCACCACTTCCGCTTTTCGGCGAATGACCCAGCGCTGAGTATTCTCAGGCGGCAGATCATTGACCGTCAGCGGCGCGCCGGTCGGACCGATCACGTACTTTTCGCCTCTACTGTTCAGGCGTTGCTGTTGCAACATGGCTTTACGCCCTTCCCACCATCTTCGAGGAGGACATTAGCGCGAACGGCATAACAGTCGGTGAATCCCAATAGTAAAGATCCGCTAACCATAATTTTTCCATCACGGGTCTACTTTGAGTATTTGGCATATAGGCCGCCAGCTGTTGCGCGACGCTTTTGCGGGATTAACGAATTATGGCAATCAGATCCTGGAGCATCGAGTCGGCTGTAGTGATGATCTTGGATGACGCCGAGTAGGCGCGCTGAACCGTGATCATGTTGGTGAACTCTGCCGACAGGTCGACGGTGGAGGATTCCAGGTTCGACGGCGAGATCGTCCCCGCGCCGCCCGTGCCGGCGGTGTTCAGGGTGAAGGCGCCGCTGGCCGTCGAGGACTGATAGGCGTCGCCGCTTACCGAGGTCAGCCCGTCGGGGTTGGCGAAGGTGCCGACGGCCACCTGGGCGATTGTGCGGGTTACGCCGTTGCTGAACACGGCGGTGACCGTGCCGGTGCTAGACACGTCAACGGAGGACAGGCTGCCCGTGGGGGTGCCGTTGGCGGCGATGCTGGTGACGGCCGAGGTGGCGTTGTCTTGCGATAGGGCGGACAGGTTCAGCCCCACGGTTTGGGCGCCGATGCCCAGGCTCGAAGCCCAGTTCACGCCCGTCGACGACGGCGCGCTCGAACCGGAGGCGCCGAAGGTCAGACTGCTAGGCAAGGTGGTGTTGGTGGTGTCGAGCTGCCCGCTGTCGTTGAAGGCCACCACCCCGGTGGCGATCTGGCCCGCCTGCAGGCCCGAGCCCACGGTGACGCTCGAGGCCGGCACCGCGACCACCTCGGCGTACCATTGGTTGGCGGTGGAGCTCTTCAGGAAGTCGACCTGGACGGTTTGGGTGCCGCCTTCGGTGTTGGAGACCGGGATCTGCATGGTGAAGTCGGGCTGGGTGCCTGTCGTGCCGCCCGAGTTGGTGTAGGCGGCCATGCTGGTGGTGGCGGAGGTCGCCGAATAGGCGGCTGCGGTTTGCGCCACGGCCGTGTTGTAGGCGGTGGTCTGCGCGGCCGTAGGCGAGGAGATGCTGGCGTAGGCGGTGATGGTGGCGGCGTTCGCGGCGCTGTTGCTGGCGTCCGTGGCGGCCTGGGACACCGCCGTGCTGGATTCCAGATTGGCGTCGACGGTCGCCTGTGTGGTCGGCTCCGGGGTCGAGCTGATCTGGGCCAGGTTGATCGGCTGCAGTAGCGCCAGGTTGGACGGGTCGGTCGTGACGCTCCCGCTCGCATTCGCCGTCCAACCCTGCAGGTATAGCCCCGCCGCGTTCACCAGATAACCCTGGCTGTTCTCGGTGAAGGCGCCCGCCCGGGTGAACAGGGGGGTGTTGCCGGCGGTGGCGGGGCTGGACGCGTTCTGGCTCGTCACGAAGAAGCCCTGGCCGGAAATAGCCAGGTCCGTGGGCGAGGACGCCGACTGCAGCACGCCCTGCACGCTGACGTTCTGGGTTGAGAGGGCCTGCACGCCCCCTGCCGCGTAACCGCTGCCGGCGGTCTCGGTCACCAAGTCGGAGAACTGGGTGTCGTTGGCCTTGTAGCCGACCGTGTTGACGTTGGCGATGTCGTCGGAGATCGACGCCAGGGCCGCGGAGTTGGCGCTCAGACCGGTCACGCCGGCGAGCATGGCGCTGTTGATGCCGCTCATGGGAAGGGTCCTATGTTGATCGGGGTTAGTTGGTTACGGAGGTGATGGTGCTGAAGTTGACCGGCACGGATCCGATATCGACCTGGGTCACGCCGTTGGACGCGCCCACGCTGGTGACCGTGCCGTTGATCTCCACCGTCGGGGTGATGGCGGCGCCACTGGAGTCCGTCGCCGATACGGCCAGGGTGTAGTTGCCGCTGCTCTCAGTGCCGCCCCCTGTGGTCTGGCCGTTCCAGGTGAAGGTGTTGTTGCCGGACGTGAGACTGGGCGCCGCGCCGGTCCAGACGATGTTGCCATTGGAATCCTCGACCTCCAGCGTGGCCTTGGCCGCGGTCGAGGGCAGGTTGTAGGTCCAGGTGGCGGAGCCGTTTTGCAGGGCCTGGACCGAGGATGTCGACGTGACCTGCTTGCCGATCAGGCTCACGGCGCTGCCGACGCTGCCGGCGCCGGTGGACTGGCTGACCAGTTGCTGCAGCAGGTTGTTGGTCAGGAGCTGCTGCTGCACCCCGTTCATCGACACCAGTTGCTGGGTGAAGGTGTTGGTGTCCATCGGAGACAGCGGGTCCTGGTTCTTCAGCTGGGCGGTGAGTAGGGTCAGGAACGAGGTGTAGGTGGAATTGAGCGAGTTTTGGCCGGAGACGAGATCGGCCGAGGTGCTGCTGGAGGTGGACGATGTACTGGTTGTGCCGGTCGTGGCGTTGGTGGTGGCGGCTACGGTCATGGTCGAGTCCTAGATGCGAATGTCGAGGCCGCCGGCAGGGCGCTGGAGGCGGATTGCGGCTTGGCTGACGGAGGAGAGCAGGTCTTCGGCGGCGTCCGCCGTAGTCTGGAAGGCGCGACCGGCGTTGGCGCCGGCGTCGTTGGCCCAGGCGTTCTGTCCGGCGCCCGACTGGTTCTGACCGCCCAGATTGAAGTTCAGGCCGTTGTCGGCCACCGTGAAGCCGGCCTGGGCCAGTGCGTCCTTGAGATCCCCGGCGCGCGCGCCCAATTCGGCGGCGGCCTGTGGGTTGCTGAAACTCATGTCAGCCGTCACCGCGCCGTTACGATCTACCGACACCTTGACCCGGACATCGCCTAGCCCTTCGGGGTGGAGGATCATTTCGAACGAGGACTTGCCGCCCGAGGTCGTCTGAACGATCTGGGCGGACAGCTGGGACACTGTCTGTGCGTCGACCTTGGGCTGGACCGTTGGCCCTGCCGCCGCGGCCGAGACGGACTGCATCTGCGCGGACGCGAGGGCGCTGTCCGGCTGAAACGTCGCCTGAGCCGCCGCCGACGGATCCGCGCCTTGGTCGGCCAGACCAGCTTGACCGCCCGGGTCGAGTTCGGATCCGCCATCCTTTTCGTCCGCCTTCGCCGCCAACGGCCCCGCCAGAGCCGCGACGCCCGAGGTCGACGGGTCCTGGACGGTCTGGGCGCTCGTCGCCGCGGCAGCGGGCGAAGCCGTCTTGGCCTGGCCCTTGGCGGTTGGGCCGGCGGCGGGGGCTGCGGATGCGGACAGGGGCTTGGCCGGCGGCTGGCTCAGCGTCTGCGCCTGCGAAAACAGGCCGGTCCCCTGATCGGGGTTCAAGGCCGGCGGCGCGGCGAAGCTTTGGGCGGCCTGGGTCTGGGCTAGACCTAGGGCGCCCGCGCTGGTGGGTGGGACTTGGCTGGCGTCGGCGACAGAAGCGGAGGTCGGCGTCCCTGCGCCGGACGAGGTTTGCGCGCCTTGCCCGCTCGGGCCGCTCGCCGTTGGCGCCTCTGCGACGGCAGCCTGGGAGTCGATCGGAGTGTTGTCGGCCGGCGCCGCGAGGCGGGCATCGTTGGCCGATGCTGGCTGGAGCGCCGCAAAGACAGTATTGTCCACGGCGGGCTGGAAGACAACCTGGGCGCTGGTCGCCGTGGCTGCTGCTGCTGCTGCGGGCGGGGGAGTGGCCGGTGGCTGGCTAAGGGTCTGCGCCGGCGACGACGAAGCCGCCCCCTGATCGGCGTTCAGGGTCGGGGGCGTCGCTGCGAAGCTTTGGGCGGCCAGGGCCGACGTCTGGGTTTGGGTCTGGCCTGTGGCGCCCGCTCTGGAGGCGCGCGCTGGGCTGGCGCCGCCGAGCGAAGCTGAGGTGCGCGTCCCTGCGCCGGCCGAGGTTTGCGCGCTTTGGACGCTCGGGCCGCTTGCCGTCGGTGCGTCTGCGGCGACTGTCTGGGAGACGACCGGAGCGGCATTGCTCGCGGTGGGCTGGACATAGCTGGCAGAGGAGGGAGAGGCCGCAGTGAACTCCGGGCTGCTGGGCGCCGGCGGCGCGCTTGAACCGGCAGTCTGAACGTCCTGTGAAGGGGCAGGGGAGACGGCCTTGGCGCTGGTCGCTGTGGCGGCGTCGGCTGATGCGGAGGGGGGAGTGGCCGGGGGCTGGCTCAGCGCCTGCGTCTGCAAGGACAGGGCCGCGCCCTGATTGGGGTCCAAGGCGGGCGGCGTGACTGCGAAGCTCTGGGCGGCCTGGGTCTGGGCTGGAGAGTCCGTGCTGGAGGGTGAAACTTGGCTGGCGTCGGCGAACGAAGCTGAGGTTTGCGCGCCTTGGACGCTCGGGCTGCTCGCCGTTGGCGCCTCTCCGACGGCAGCCTGGGAGACAATCGGAGCATTGCCGGCGAGCGCCGCGAGGGCGGCATTGCTAGCGGCGGCTTGGGCGTCGTTGGCGGAGGCGGGCAGGAGCGCCGTGAACGCCGGGCTGCCGGGTGCAGACGGCGCGCCTGAACGGGCGACCTTTGCGAGAGGGCGGGAGATGTTCCCTTGAGTCGTCTGAGAGCTCGCGGTCTGGGCGCCGAGGCTGGCTGCCAGGGCCTGGGCGAAATCAAGTCCGGCGCTGGGGGGCTTCGCGCTTGCACCGGTGTCGGTCGTTGTCGTCTTCGTCGCGGTCTTGATCGAGCTCGTCCCGCCGCTTTGGCCCGAATCGCTCGCGTCGGTGGGGGCGGCGCCGGAAACGAGACCCGCTATCGAGGCCGGCCCACTGCCCTGCACGAACGCGTCCGTCGCCGAGGCCGGCGCGGCGGTGGGGGCTGGAACAGGCTTTGACGCGATCTGCATCGGGACCAGTCTGTGGAGCCGCTCAAAAGCGTCTCAAGCGGCGGACGCGCATCCTGCGCAAGGGTTCGTCCAGCCCGTAGCAATCAATGCGCCAACTAGGCGGCATGGAAACAACATATTGTTTTCATTATATTTTATGAAAATCTTTGTCGTCGCGGGTGACCGGTGGGAGGCTTTTTTTGCCGATCTCCATCGTCAGGGCGCCGATGTTTGCCGTGTGGGGCGTGTTGGCGCCCGTCTTGCGCATATATCCGCGAGAGGAATCGACCCTTGCGGAACATCATTATAAAATCCAATGTGTTAGGAGAAATCCAACGCACCGGCCCAGGCCGCGCTAGGCAAATTCCGCCGACCAAGGGGCCGCGACTTGCCGGGCGGCGGCGCGCTCACCGCGGCGCCGGGGAGGTCTGAGCTATGTCAATCAGCAGCATCTTGACCCTGGCCCAGTCCGCCCTGCAGGCGGCGCAGACCCAGGTTCAGGTCACCTCGAACAATGTCTCCAACATCGACACCGTCGGCTATTCCCGACAGTCGGCCAACCAGCAGGAATCGGTTGTCGCCGGCCAGGGCCAAGGCGTCAGCATCACCGGCATTCAGAACGCCGCCAACCAGTTCCTTCAGCAGGCGAGCCTAACGGCCACGGCCCAATCGGCTTCGGCCTCGGCCGTTTCCAATGTCCTGGATCAGGCGCAGAACTATTTCGGCGACCCCTCCTCGAGCACGTCCTTCTTCTCGAGCCTGAACAGCGTCTATTCGGCATTCTCCTCAGCGTCGGACAGTCCGTCGTCAAGCCTGCAGCAGCAGGGCGCGGTCACGGCTGTCTCCACGTTTCTGCAGCAGGCCCAGGACGTTTCCACGAGCATCTCCCAACTGCAGACCGAGACCAACCAGCAGATTGGAACAAGCGTCACTTCGGTCAACAGCCTGCTCCAGCAGATCAGTCAGTTGAACGCGACCATCACCCAAGCCAGCCTGTCCAGCGGCAATCCCACCGGCGCCCAGGACCAGCAGAACCAACTTCTGGGCCAGCTCTCCTCGCTCATGGGCGTGCAGGTCCAGGCCAACGCCACCGGCGGCGTGACCGTGCGCAGTTCCGAGGGGGTCTACCTGGCCGGGAATCAGGGCGCCTCCACGGTGACCTTGACCCAGGCCGGCTCGGCGGCGTCGCTGACGGCGACCCCGCCCAACGGAACGGCGCAGACCATCAGCGCGGCGGGCGGCAGCATCGGCGGGCAGCTCCAGCTCAGTCAGACCGACCTGCCGGGGTTGTCGGCCCAACTGGGCGAATACGTCAGCCAGGCGGTCAACCAGCTCAACCAGGCCAGCAACGCCTCCAGCGCGGTGCCCGCGCCGACGACCCTGACCGGGCGCCAGACCGGCATGGCCCTGTCCACGGCCGTCAGCGGCTTTTCCGGCACGACCAACGTGGCTGTCGTCAACAGTTCCGGCGTCATTCAGCAGCAGGTGGCGATCAACTTCTCGGCCGGCACCATGAGCGTCAACGGGGGCGCGGCCACCAGCTTCACCCCGGCCAATTTCCTGACCTCGCTCAACACGGCCCTGGGCTCCTCCGGATCGGCCAGCTTCACCAACGGCGCCCTGTCCATCTCGGCCTCCGGCGCGGGCAACGGCGTGGCCATCGCCGACGATCCCACCACGCCTTCCACCAATGCCGGACAGGGCTTCAGCCAGTTCTTCGGCCTGAACGATCTCGTTACATCGACGGCCAACACCCACTTTAACACGGGCCTGACCGGCGCCGACCCCAATACCTTCAGCGGGACGGTCACCCTGTCCTTGGCCGATTCGACGGGCGCCAGCGTGCGGCAGGCGACCGTCTCCATGCCCGCGGGCGGAACCCTGTCGGGGGTGCTCAGCGCGCTCAACGCAGGTGTCGGGGCCTACGGGTCCTTCAGCCTAAACAGCAACGGCGCGCTGGTGTTCACTTCCAACGGCTCGACGCCCGTCACTGTATCGGTGGCCTCGGACTCCACCACCAACAGCGCCGGCGGCCCCTCGCTCAGCCAGATGTTCGGCATCGGCGATAGCGCCACGGCGGCGCTCACCGGGACCTATTCGGTCAACGCCAACATCGCCCAGAACGCCGCCAACCTGCCCTACGCCACCCTCAACCTGTCGGCGGGCGTCGGCGGATCGGCGGCCCTGCTGGCCGGCGACGGCTCCGGAGCCCTGGCGATGGCCCAGTCCGGCAGTAAGACCATCACCATACCGGGCGTGGGCGGCATGGCCTCGTCGTCGACCACCGTGACCGGGTACGCTTCGCAACTCGCCGGCCTGATCAGCGCCAACGTCTCGGCCGCCGACACGCTGTCGCAGACCGCCACCGCCACGGCCACCCAGGCCACCAGCCAGCTCTCTTCGGCCACCGGGGTGAACCTGGACACCGAGCTGGTCAATCTGACCACCTATCAGCAGGCCTACAGCGCCTCCGCGCGTCTGATCCAAGCGGCCAACTCCATGTACGACTCCCTACTGCAGATGATCCCGTAAGACAGGCAAAGTCATGCAACCCGTCTCCACCTCCGCCGCCTATCAGTCGGTCTTGACCCAGCTCATCACGTCGGAAAACAACGAGATTTCCGCCCAGCAGCAGGCGTCCAGCGGCAAGCTTGGCGACACCCTGTCCGGCTTTGGCAGTCAGACCGGGTCCCTCGTGGCCGCTCAGTCGGTCATGACCCGCGTGAACGGCCTGGTCAGCCAGCTCAACCAGACCTCGACCCAGCTCACCTTCCAGCAGACGGCCCTGACGCAGATTTCCACCATCGCTCAGCAGTTGAAAACTGACTTGACGGAATCCGATGGCTTGGGCTCTGGGGACAATCTGATGAATCAGGTGCAGGGCCTGTTCAGTCAGGCGGTATCGGCCTTGAACACCCAGAACCCCGACGGCAGTTACACCTTTTCCGGCGGCCAGACCTCGACCCAGCCGTTCACGGCCACCAGCATGTCGGATCTGACCACCCAGTCCTCCGTCTCCAGCTTCTTCCAGAACGGCGATCTAGCCCCGGTGAGCCGCATAGACGACAACACCACCATCCAAACGGGCTTTACGGCCAGCACCGTCGGCCAGAGCCTGATGGGTATTTTTCAGAGCATTCAATCCTTCCAGCAAAGCGCCAGCGGCAATTTCGGCGGAACCCTGACCTCAGCCCAGCAGACGTTCGTGGAAAACACGATGAGCCAGCTCGACGCGGTGGTCACCGCTAGCAGCAACACCGCGGCCCAGGGCGGTGATATCCAGAACCAAGTGACCGACGCCCTGACCACCCAGCAGGCGCGACAGACCACCTTGCAATCGGTGATCGGCGACATGAGCAACGCCGACGCCGCCACGGCCGCGACCAACCTGACCCAGGCTCAGACGGCATTTTCGGCGGCAGCCCAGGTGTTCAACACCCTCAAGGGGATGTCTCTGCTCAACTACATGTCATCGACTGGTACGGTGGGGTGAACGGCCGGCCGGATCGGCGCTCGCTCTCGCAAACGTCGCAAAGAACGACTAAATAGTCGGATTATGACGCCGGATGTGCTTGACCGAACCGAGGCGCAGGGCCTCACCGCCCAGAACCCCGCCGCCCAGAATCTCGCTGTTCAGGCCGTAGGCCTGCCGGTTGGCGCTCGCGTGGTGGTGGCCATGTCCGGCGGGGTGGACTCCACCGTGACCGCGGCCCTGCTCAAGGACGCCGGCTACGACGTGGTGGGGGTCACGCTCCAGCTTTACGATCACGGCGCGGCCTTGGCCCGCAAGGGCGCCTGCTGCGCGGGCCAGGACATCCTGGACGCCCGCATGGCGGCCGACGCCCTGGGCATCCCCCACTATGTGCTCGATTACGAAAGCCGCTTTCGCCAAGAGGTGATCGAGGAGTTCGCGGACGCCTATCTGCGCGGCGAGACGCCGATCCCTTGCGTGCGCTGCAACCAGACCGTCAAGTTCCGCGACCTGCTGGAAGCGGCGCGCGACCTGGGCGCCCAGGCCTTGGCCACGGGGCACTATGTGCGACGCGAGCCTGGACCCCACGGCCCGCAGCTTCGCCGGGCGGTGGATCCGGCGCGCGACCAAAGCTACTTCCTCTTCGCCACCACCCGCGCTCAACTCGACTTCCTGCGCTTCCCGTTGGGTGGTCTGGAAAAGCCCCAGGTGCGGGCGCAAGCGGCGCGGCTGGGCCTGTCGGTGGCGGTCAAGCCCGACAGCCAAGACATCTGTTTCGTGCCCGAGGGCAAGTACACCACGCTGATCGACCGCCTGCGCCCTCGGGGGGCCCTGCCGGGCGAGATCGTGCATCTGGACGGGCGGGTGCTTGGCCGCCATGAGGGCGTCACACGCTACACCGTCGGCCAAAGACGCGGTCTGACCGTGGCCGTGGGCGAGCCGCTGTTCGTGGTGCGCATCGACGCGGACAAGCGCCAGGTGATCGTGGGCCCGCGCGCGGCCCTGCTGACAGCCGATCTGACTCTCAAGGAAACCAACTGGCTGGGCGATCAGCCGGCGCTGATCGATGCGGCCGCCGAGAGCCAGGCCGTGCTGATCCGCGTGCGCTCCACGCGCGAGCCCGTGCCAGGGCGTCTTGTCTTGCGCGACGGCGCTCCTGCGGTGACGTTCGATACAGCTGAGGAAGGCGTAGCCCCCGGCCAGGCCTGCGTGCTCTACGATCCGCGCGATCCTAGTCGCGTGCTGGGCGGCGGGTTCATTGCGGGGGCGCAGGGCGCTTAGCCCTATATCGCCGTTGACCGCACGTCCGGCGTGGGACATCAGCTT
>PLRV01000073.1 GCA_003164925.1 Caulobacteraceae bacterium | reverse complement strand
GAGAATCGACCCTGAGCGGAAGTTCAGAACGTCTGCTTGTGGGCGACGATAGGCGCGCCTGCAATTCCTTAAGACATGACAGAACCCGCATTGGCGGTGTGCCGAAGGCCTAGCCAGGCTGCGGCTAACGGGATTCGCTTCAGGACCATGCGTTCCAGAAGCCAGACAAGGGTCAGCGAGAGCCCGAACAGGGGCAACAGCACACCGAGCATGATGACGATCGCAAGCAGTCCAGCGGAAAGCCTAGGATTGCCATCCGGAATGGGGGCGCCTAACACGCCGGAGGCCCGCCGCCGCCACCAAAGGACCACCGCGCTGGTGCTGACCGTAAGCAAGCTTGAGGCGATCAATACGCCCAGCAGCTGGTTGGCCCAGCCGAACAGCTGGCCCTCGTGGGCCGCGACTCCGACGCTGACGATTCGGTCGATCAGGGTGTGTTGCGCAAAATCCGTGCGGCTGACCACCGCGCCGCTCGTGGGATCCAGCTTGACGTCCACGCGTAGCGGGCGGTTCTGGGCGTCGGAATGGCCCGTCCAGAGGCCGCCGGATTCCGCGGGCGGCGATATAAGCACCGGCCAAGCCAGATTCAGCGCCTGAACGGTGGGCGCGGCGCGATCCAGAGCTGTTAGGCTTTCGGCGGACAGCGCGATACCTGCTCGCCGCCATTGCCCGCCTCTCTTGGCATGACCCGTGTGCGCGGTGCCCGCTCCGGCCATGTCGCTCATGCCCGGCATGGACGCCATGCCGGCCGCATCCATCGCCTTGTTCTTGGCGATTTCCGAGGACCGGCCGGTGGTCCAGTCCTGATGGGCCGAAGCCGTCCCCGTCAGTCGCCGCACGTCCTTAAGATATCCGCCCCAATTCTTGGACCAGGGCAGGCCGCTCATGATCATGACCACGGCGAACAGCGATACCCACACCGCCGTCACCGCGTGCAGATCGCGCCAGAACAGCCGCTTGCCCGCGTTCAATCGGGGATAGACCACCCCGGCCAGGCCAAGGGTCTGGCGCGGCCACCAGAGATAAAGGCCCGTGATGATCATGATGATGGTCCAGGACGCCGCCAGTTCGACAATCATGGAGCCCCGGTCTCCCGCCAGAAGCTCCCCGTGCAGGTGGAACATCACGCGCATGAACCGTCCCTCTTCGGGCACGTCCTTGAGCACTTTCAACGTTCCGCGATCGATATAGAGACGCCGCTCCTCCCCTTGGCGTCCGATCAGCACCTGCGCGGCCGAGTAATCGGTCTGCGGCAGCTGATAGGCGTGTAGCGTCCAGCCGGGATGGCTTGCGAGGGCGGCCTGGACCACCTGGGACGGCGCGGCGGCCTGGGCGGCCGTCAGGTGATTGTAGGGCTTGTCCAGCCAGGCCTCGACCTGAGGCCTGAACAGATAGATGGCGCCGGTGATCGACAGCCAACAGACGAAGGGAATGCAGAACAGGCCCGCGTAGAAGTGCCAACGCCAGACAGTGCGATAGTCGAGCCAGGGTTTGTATTTTGAGCTTGTGATAGAGGTCATGGGTGCGTCGCCAGAAAAGGGGCGGCCTCGCGTCCAACTCCGACGCGAAGCCGCAGTGCGTTAGAACCGAGCCCGGACTCCGACCGTCGCATCAAGCGGCAAGCCTAGGGCCGGCACCGTCGAGCTGCTGACGGTCGAGCCGTTGGTCGTGGTGTAGCCAAGACCCTGGTCTAGGTAGCGGGCGTTTCCGACGTTCTGAACGAGCGCGAAGACCTCGACCTTTCCATAAACGCGGTAGGACGCGCCCATGTCGGCGATGGTCGCGCCCTGGTTCAGTTGGGTGTGCGAGGTGTTATTCCAGTAGTTGGGGAAAGACTTCAGCCGCAACGAAAGCTTGAGCCTTTCGATCGGGCTCCAATCGGCCGATGCCGTTGCGATCCAGGGCGGGACCTGGCCGATTTGTTGACCGGTTGGATCGGGGATGACGCCGGCCGAGGCGACATTGTATTTTGAACTGGTCAGATGGGCGTCGGTCCGGGTGTACCCGGCGGTGAACGACAGGGTATCGGACGCTTTCCAGCCGCCCAGGAATTCGATGCCGCTCAGGACGGCATTGCCGGCGTTCACGTACTGACGCAGAGACCCGCCTGAAATCGTAGCGATGTTGGTCCCACAATAGTTGTTGCCGGCCGCGCAGCCACTTTGGACGGTAGCGTAGTCGATGAACTTGCTCAGGCTGTTGTAGAACCCGGTGACCGAGACGGTCAGACCCTTCCGTGTGAAGTCAAATCCGGCTTCCTCGCCCAGGTTGGTCTGCGGAAGCAGCGTCGGATTGGACGTCGTAAAATTGCTGCCGCTGATGAAGGCCCGATACATCTGGTTCATGCCGGGCGCGGCGAAATCTTCGTAGACTGCCGCGCGTAGGTCCACTTCGTCGGTCAGGTGATACTTGGCCCCCAGGCGGGGGTCGAAGTGGTTGTAGATTTCGTTGCTCAGTATGTTGGCGAACCCGGCGCCCTTATAGACGCCGACGATGCTGCCGTTGCTGGTCTGCCAGAAGTCTTCGCGCAGACCCAACGTCACCTCCAACGGGACCTGCGGAACATGCCAGGAGCCTTGGGCGAACAAACCCTCGAAATGGTGCTGAGCCCGCGCTTCGATCGTCCCCGTCTGAGCGGTCGCCGAGAACAAGTTTAGTGGATCGTCAGAGGTGATCGACCGGAAATCGACCCCGGCCTTGATATCCTTGACGTCGCCCCAGGCGCTGTTGATGAACGCCGAGCCGCCATAGTTGGAGTAGCGAACGGTCTCGGTTTGGGAGACGTAGGGAACGCCCAGGGTCGGGGTAAAGATGGTGTAGGAGGCGTTGCTGGAATTGGTGGTGGCCATGGTGTTCCAACCGTACCAACCCGTCGCATTGACGCTCGTGGCTGGATCGAGCGCGTATGAGCCCCCAACGGTCGCCCGGTCGGTCGTCCAGGTATTGCTGGCGATGCTCCAGACGAGGCCGTTCTCCCGAATCCGGTGATCCACGAAATTGGCGTAGACCTCGGATTTCGCGGTGGGCGTATACACGGCCGAAGCGCTGAAGTTGTTGTTCTGTGACGCCGTCGCATCCATGTAAGGGTTGCGATAAAGCGCGGGCGTCTGGTTGTAGCCGTCCGTCTTGGTGACATCGGCGGTGCCGCCGATCTTCAACTGGTCGGTGAGGGTCGTGCCCAGGGCGATGTCGCCCGAATAGGTGTTGAAGCTGCCGTAGCTGGCTTCGACATTGTCGTTCCCCGGACCCGGCGTCCGCGTCACGATGTTGACGATGCCGCCCATGGCCATATTGCCCCATAGGCTGGTGGCGCCGCCGCCCCGGATAATCTCGATGCGGTCGATCTCGGACTTTGGCAATTGGCTCCAGTCTACGGTGCGGAAATAGGGGTCGTTCATGGGCACGCCATTGTCCATCACCAGGGTGTTGACGTTGGTGGTCGTGCCGAAGCCGCGGATGTTGAACTCCTGGCCCGTGGGATGCAGTTGCGCGGCCGGGACCTGAGAGGTGAAGACGCCTGGAATCTTGTTGACGATTTGATCGACTGTGTTTTCGGGTGCGGCCTCGACTTGGGCCGCCGAGATAGTCGTGGTGCTGACGTCCAGGCTGGCCAGGGCGGCCCCGCGGCTGGCTGTAACCGTTACGGTATCCAGATCGGTGCTTTGCAGGGCTGTCGGCGCCGTCTGGGCGAACGCCGACCCAGCGGAAAGCGCGGCGAGGCTCAGGGCGAGCGCGCTGGCGCCGTTGATGAAACGGGACTTCATGAGAGAAAACTCCTGATCGCCGACGCGTCCATGCGTCGTCGGCTTGTTGGTTCGGGTCGCGCCCGAGGGCGCGGATCGAGGTTTGGGATCAGGATGCGACTGGAGGGTCCCTCGCCTTGGGTGAGGGCGTAAGGGCGACAATAGAGATGGGCGCATGCGTCGCCGAAAGGATGACCGAGACGTAGGCGAACGGCGCAGCAGGCGTGGGCGTCTGGGCCAGAGTGGCCAGGCTCGACGCCGCCGCGCAGACCAAACAGGCGGCGTGGCAACAGCCCTCTTGCTGCGAGGTCGGCGCGCCATGATCGCGTTGCGCCGACGATCCGCAGACCGGTAGGTTCGCCCAGGGATCTAGACGCGCAGCCGCCATCGCCGCCGCCTGGGCCGGCGCAAGCGCCTGCAGCAGCAGCGAGAGCAGGATCAGAGCGAGCGGCAGCGGCCCTATGCGCCCTCTAGCCGTCACGCGCCGACCAAGGCCTTGAGACTGGCCAGGGCCATCTTGGGATCCTCGTCATAGCCGATCGGCTCGACGAAATGGCCCTGGGCGTCCATCAGGTACAGGGTCGTGGAATGATCGACCGTGTAATCGGAGCCCTGCAGCGGGACCTTGTTGTAGAAAACGTTGAACTGATGCGCCGCCGCAGCCACCGCTTCAGGCGATCCGGTCCGGCCGCGAAAGCGCGGATCATAGGCGGACAGGTAAGCCTTCAGCTTGGCCGGCGTGTCACGCTCCGGATCAATCGATATAAACACGACATTGAGCTTGTTCGCGTCCGAACCGAGCGCCTTCATCCAGACCGCCAGATGGCCCAGGGTCGTCGGGCAAGCTTCTGGGCAATAGGTGAACCCGAAATAGAACACCGTGGGCTTGCCCAGGAAGGTCCGATCGGTCACCAGCCTGCCGTCCTGATCGATCAGGGCAAAGGGACCGCCGATCTCAGATGATCGGCTGGGCGAAGGGACTGGCCGCGGCCATGCGACGAAGACCGCGACTCCGATGCCGGCGAGCAGCACCAAGGCCGCCGCCGCGCCGAACAGTCTTCGCATCAGTGCATGTCCATGTGGCCGCCGGGCATGGCCATGCCCGGCATGGCGCCGCCCGTATCCGCCGGTTGCTCCACCTCAAGGTTCAGCTTCACCGTTCCGGCGTGCTCGAAGGTCAGGGCGACGGGGATGTGCTCGCCCGGCCTGAACGGGTGTTTGGGTCCGATCAGCATCAGGTGGAAGCCCTCAGGGGCCAGGGACACCGACCCGCCGGCGGGAATGACGAGGCCGCCGGCGACCGGGCGCATGCTCATCACGCCTCCGGTCATGGACATCTGATGGATTTCAAGCTTGCCGGCCGCGGGGGTCGATCCGCCGATCAATCGGTCCGGCGATTTGCCGCGATTGACGATGGTGAGATAGCCTGCGGCCGTGGGGGCCGAAGGCGGCGTGGGGCGGGTCCACGGGTGAGTGATTTTAAGCTCGCCGAAGGCGTAGTCGCGCGCATTGGCCGCGACGGACAGGCATGACAGAGCCAGGGTGCAGGCGGCTGTGCGGCCTGCAGAGCGCAGTGTGAACATGGGTTTCGTTCCATTGATCCAGGCGCCGCGACAGCGGCGTTCGCCCGCGCGGGAACGCGGACGGCGATGAAGATCAGATCAGACCGAAACGGAGGGCGGCGCGTGCGACGGGGGAGGCGGCGCGGCGAGGAACGGCGCGACGGCAAAGGCTTGACGCGAATGCTCAACGAAGGGAAGCCAGGTCGCCGCCTCGCTGGACAGGAACGGCGAAACCGCCAGGGGCGGGGCCGCGCCGTGGCCGGTGAAGGCGCACGGGCCGTCGGCGTGAGACTTGGAGTCGTGGGAGCCGGAAGCCTTGCTCAGTCCCGTCAGATCAGAGGCGATCTGGACTGGACCATGACCCGTGCATAGCACAAGGCCTGGCGCACCGGGAGCGCCGGGCATGAATCCAGCAGGAACCAGAACATTGACGGCGACAGCCAGGATGGCGGTGAAAACCGCCACTTTCCCGAATATCGCTGACCAGCCCCCGACTTTCATGGCTGTCCCTATAACCCCAGCCTTCAGGTGCCTCAAGTGATGCGGGGCCGGTGCGGGTGCGGCCAATGGTGGCTAAGGACCGCTCTTGCTCAAGACAGGGCCTTAGGTCCGCATTCCCCCCT
>PLRV01000038.1 GCA_003164925.1 Caulobacteraceae bacterium | reverse complement strand
GGGCCTTAGGTCCGCATTCCCCCCTGAACGGTCCACGCCAAGGTCCGCTATCCGCACGGCGGGCCGCACAGTGGCGGCGCGGCCTTGGCGATCCGGCCGAACCCGACCCTCTGCGGACGTCGGGCTACTGCCGACAACGCCAAAGAGACTTTATCGCCGCTTGGATAGCGGTCGTTTCCTGCTCCTGCTACCATCGCGGGGCTAATCGGGGGGCGGCGTGTTTTTTGAGCCGAAAGAGGTCGTACTTCGAGACGAGCGGACCAAGACTGATCGCCGCTCCCTTACAGCTGGCTACAAGCGCGGGCGCGACCTGGTCTTCGAGGGGCAAGACATCGGAGAGGGCGTGGAAGCCTTCTGGGGATACGACGAGTACGAATGGGCTTGGACGGTCAAAGCCCACGACGTCCCCAAGCTGATGCTCGCGCTGAATGTCAGGCAGAAGTTGCTAACAGAGATTAGGCGCCGATTTTCGGGTCCCAACGCCTCGCGTGTTGAGACCTTCCTGAAAGAGAACGAGGTGCCCTACCTGTCCTGGAGTCGGGTCGGCGACTGAGGGGAGCGGCGCCTGATCCGGCACGTCCGTTCGCCCCCCTTCTGCGAATTTGGCAAGGTCCGGTTCCGGGCGCCCTCGTTGACCTGGTCAGGCGCCCGCGACGGCGTGAGCGGCCGCGGGCGCAAGGTCACAGATCGACCTGCTCGGAAAGCTCAAGGGCGTCGTCAACTTCGATGCCCAGGTACCGCACGGTGCTCTCCAACTTTCTGTGACCCAGCAGGAGCTGGCAGGCCCGCAAATTGCCGGTCTTCTTGTATAGGAGCGCCACCTTGGTGCGGCGCAGGCTGTGGGTGCCGTAGGCCTTCGGCTCCAGATCGATCATCGCAACCCACTTGCCCACCAGCCGGGCGTATTGGCGGGTGCTGATGTGATCGCCCGGCCGGCTACGGCTCGGAAACAACCAGTCGTCGGCGCGCTGACCGCGCAACTTCAACCAATCGGCCAACGCCTCTCGGGTTGGGTCGGTTATCTCAAATGGAACGGGTCGGCCGGTCTTCTGTTGGATCACTGTGGCGCGCTGGCGCAGGACGCCGCCAGGCGCGACGTCGCTGACCCTGAGCTTGACGAGGTCGCATCCCCTCAGCTTGGCGTCGATGCCGCAATCAAACAGGGCAAGATCGCGGAGTCGTCGGGCCGCTTTTAGCTGTTGGCGGATCGCCCAGACGTGCTTGGGCTTGAACGGCGGCTTGGCGCCAATGATCCGGCCGGAATTCCAAGGCCGGGGTATGGGGCGGAAGAGGTCTCGCTGTGCCATGATGAGCTCCAATCAATAGAAGCCCCCCAGGCCGCACCCTCCCACCATCAGGGATCGAAGACGACCTGCCAGGAATCGGACTCTCCCAAGGACCGCTTTGAGTCAAAAATTCACCTAGCTTGGTTGTCGTTCGGGGCCCTGAACGACAACGCCTACTAAACATCGAACGCGGTCCAAACCCGCGCGTGCGCAGCTGCAATCTCGCTGGCTGACGCCTTCGTCACCCCGGCCGCCTCACTGAGCGCGGGCCAGCGCGCCACGGCGGCCCGGACTTCATCCACCATCACCGCAACTGCCTTGGCGCCGAGGCTGTGACGGGCGCCCAGCCGAAGGACGTGCACGCGGGTCGGATTGCGGCCTTCGCCCTCGATGTCGAGGTAGTGCTCGCCCCCCGGCCCTGGCGCATAGGTGAGGTCGTAGGCCGGCGCCAAATGCCAGTCGCCGCCGGCGTCCATGAGATAGGCGTGTTGGCGGGTGTGGTCGTCGCGGTTGCTGGCGAGGATGTTGAACACCATACGGCGGAAGACCGCCTCAACATCGGGCTTTCGACGGGTGATCGCCTGAGTGGCGCGCAGGAAGGTGTCGTATGAGACTATCCCAGGCTCGGTTGGGGCTTCGGCCGCCCCGGCAAGCGAAACCATGTGCAGTCGCCCGCCTCCGTCCGTGCGATCGAACCGCCGGGTCGCGAAATACCCCGGGCCCGGGCGCGCAGGGATGAGGCGGTGTTCGCTCATCACGAGCCCCGCGGCTTCGGCCATATCCGCGTAGGCTTCTTCGATCGGGCCGATGTCGGGCGGGTCGTTCGGCGCGCGGAACTTGACCAGCCAAGGGGTGAAGCCGGTGGGCAGTTCGCCCTCGCCGACCGAGACCTGGCCCTCGGCGTTGAAACCCACATGCACCTTGGGCTTGGCGCCGCCGGAACCGCCGGCCAGGTCGGCCAGAGTGTCGGCCAACGTCCCCTCCTCGCCCGCCAGGATCGCGGCGGCCTCGGCCGCCAGGGCGTCGAGATCAAGCGTCTTCACATCCTCGGCCGGGGTGGTCGCCGGCTGATAGACGAGAGCACCGCGGCCATGACGGCCGACCAGGGCGAGCTGGTCGAGCGGGCTCAGGGTGGCGAGATCGACGCCAAGCTTTTCAAGGCGGCGACGCATGAGACGGCGGCCCCAGCCTTCCGGGAGGCTGTCGGCGAGGAAGCCTTGCAGACCGTCGAAGGCGCGGCCGCGCGCCGCCTGCAGGCCCGGTTCGGGGGGATAATAGAGCGCGGCGACCGGGAGCCTCGTCGCCAGGACCTCGCGAGACCATTCGAGTTGAGCGAGGCCGCCGTCCATCGCCACCCGGCCCGCCGGCATCGGCGGCTTGGCCGGGTCGAAAGCCAACGCGAGGCTGAGGGGTGTTCCTGGAGCCAGCCTCACGGCTTGACCTGAGACTTGACCCGCGCCCGCGCGCGCAGCACGCGCATCGGCCGTTTCGGCGTCGCCGTGGCCGCCTGACGCGCTAGGAGTTCGTCCATCGAGGCGGCCGCAGGGGCTGGGAACAGCGAAGTCAGATTGTCTTCGCAGCGCAGGGCGATTGCGGCCTGGATGAGGTGGCGCAGCGAGCCCTCCCCCTGGCCCTCCAGTCGCTTCCACGTTCGGAGCGGCACACCCGATCGCTCCGAAATCTCGAGCTGTGACATGCCTTGGGCGATCCGCCGATCGCGGATGGCGCGGCCAAGCTCCTGGAGCTGTTCTTGCGCAGTTTTCAGCATGGGCCAAATATGGCCTCTTAGACGCTTCATGGCAAGTTAACGTGCCAAGTATGGCCTATTTAATGGGGAATCGCGTTCCCCGCGACCGCCGCCCAATAGGCCAGGACCGCGGCCTCGCCAGGCTCGGACTCCGCGATCACATCCGCATAAAGGTTCAAGAGCATGGCCAACTCCCCACTGGCCAAGACGCCTCGCCGCTCCAGCAGGCTCGATAGGAACGCCATGAAATGCCCTTGGGCCCGCATCAATTCCGCGGGGGTCAGGCCTGACGCCGACGTTCCCCGAGCTCGCGTCCGCTCGGCAGCGTGTCTGATCGGCCACATGTAAATCTGTCGTTGCAGAGAATGGATTCGCGGCTTCCATTTGCCATACTCAAGATGCTCGGATAATTAGCCCTTCAAATAAGCAAGGAGCTTTGCCGTGGCCGAAGAGAACACCAAGTCCGTCCTTCTGGAAATGACTGCCGATATTGCTTCGGCCTACCTGGGCAACAACGCGGTCGCTGTCAGCGATGTGCCCGCGATCATTTCCACGATCTACAATGCTTTGGCGGGCATCGGGTCCGGCGTGGTCACGCTGGTGGCGGCAGAGACCCAAAAGCCTGCCGTGTCGGTCAAGAAATCCATTACGCCGGACTTCCTGATCTCGCTCGAGGACGGCAAGTCCTACAAGAGCCTCAAGCGGCACCTTCGGACCAAGTACAACATGAGCCCCGAAGATTATCGGGCCAAATGGGGCCTGCCCAAGGACTACCCGATGGTGGCCCCCAACTACTCGGCCAGCCGTTCGGCATTGGCCAAATCCATGGGTCTCGGCAATTCTGGCCGGGGCGCCAAGAGCGCTGCAAAGCCCGCCCGCAAACCCCGCGTCAAGACCGCCCCTTGAGGCTAGCTCCAACCGATCGGCCCTCCGGCGATGCACCGAAGCACCGGAGGGCTATTGCGTCCCATACGCCTCGGCCATCCGGCCGCCAATTTTAGTGGTGAATGCCAAGCCAGACGCTAGCCGCAGCAACGGCTAGCGCTATGACCAGGACCCAGATCCAACCTGGGGACCCGCGCCTTTGGCGATGCGCTCGAGACCGGGGAAGCTCATGAACCATGTTTGAAGATAGCTTGGCAAAGGCCGAGTTGAAACGCTTTCTCTGACTCCTGCGGTTGTCTCCCAATCGGAATTTCAACCACCCCGCCCGCCGACATCGCCCGCCGGACGCTGACTAAGGCATCCAAGAAAAATGCGTCGTCCAGGCCATCTCACAAGGCATGCAGAATAGGAACGGCAGGAAGAGCGGGCATAGCCCAGCTTACCATCCCTCACCCGCGGATTCGCAACGCCGTTGCTCTTCATGGACAACAACTCTGGTCCGTCACAATTGCCACCCCCTGTGTCGGCTGTTCGCCCGACTTGCGACCGTATTTGACGTAGCTTACCGGCATCGTTTGGCGTGCTGGTTTGGAGACGCCAATGGCCCTTCTTCATCGCCGAGACGCTGGCCGCAATTTGGCGAGGTTCTACGCCCTCAGCGTTGAGCGCTCGCTGTTCGGCGACTACCTGCTTGTTCGGGTGTGGGGCCGAATTGGAAAGCGCGGACAGAGTCGTTCCGATTGGTTCTCCAGCTCAGCGGCCGCCACGACCGCGGCGGCCCGGCTGGCAGACAGGAAGCGCAGGCGGGGCTACCAGGATGTCATTGCCTGGGAGAGTTCCGCTACCGCGTCCTCCCCCTCCCCTGCACGATCCCATCCTGAACGCGGATGGGGTCCCCAACCTTCATGCGCGCGACGCGGCTCGCTGACAATTGATCCATCTCCATGACCATGATGACTTTGTTCGAACGCAATAGGACCAGCGCCTGGCCGTCGACGTTGCGGACCCCTGCAAAGCTTAGCTCTTTGGCATCGGCCTTGAACGGCACGTGCCGCGGCACGTTCATGCCATCGTCTCGCTTGGAGTTGCGCTCAGCGATGTACGCCTCTGCCGGCGTCATCGGCTGGGCGGGGAATAGTCCGTCGTATCCTCGCGGGCTTTCGCTTCCTCTATCGCGATGATCGCCATCTCCTTGCCGTTGCAAACTTCGATCAGGATCGGCGCGACCTCGCGCGTCGACCAGGTCATCGCGCGCAGCACGCGGCAGAAGGCTTGCAGCTCCTCGGCGCCACTCATCCAGACCGCTTCGGGACAGGTCACGCAGGCTAGGCCACTGCCAGGCTTTCTCTTGGCGTTGGAGGTCTCCAACGCCCAATTCGGTAGATCCGGATCGTAGGATTCGGACGGCCGTCCGGGCGAGTTCAACAGCGCTTCGGTCCGATCGGGCGCCATTGGCGCGTCGGGGGGCGGGGGCGGCCCGGCCTCGCTGGACCCCTGGATCGTCCCCTCGGCCGCCGCCAAGGCTCGCTCCACCTCGTCCATGTCCAGGTCTGGATCGTCCGCCACGCTGGGCCTCCTCTAGCTGTTTGATGATGGCCGCGCGCTGGCGCTCCAGGGCGGGCTCGGCAAATCGGATGGATGGGTCGGTCAGGGCCGCGAGCCGTGTGACACGGGCTTGGAATGATGCGTCGCCGCTGACGTTCAACATGCCGCCCCCGCGTCCCTTGGCGATCTGCAAGGCGACAAGCACGCCCTTGTCCTGCACCCCTCGCGAGACGTGCAGACGATCACCATCGTCTCGGACGGTTGCATCCGCCGTGCGGTAGATGACGACGCCGGTCTTGGTCACGCTGTCGGCCTGCAGGGCCGCCCCGCCCTGGCCCGCCTCGACGCCAGCCTTCGGCCGAGGATTGGCCCTCGGCCGGTCCCGCAATGCCGCCAGCGCCTCGCTATCGCCGGCCAGCGCCTGGGCCTGCAGCCACTCCAGCCAGCCCATGGCGCGTCCGTTGGATCGCAGCTGCACGCGCGCCTCCCTGTGGGCGGCCAGGACCTTGCCCACAGCGGCCTTTTGCGTGCCGGCGTGGACCGCGCGCATGGCCGCGCGGGGCCCGCCCGGCGGCGCGAGCTTGATCAGCCTGCGATGGACCTTGATTTGCGCCTTCAGCGCTGCCAGCTGCGCACGAACCTGGTTGGTCAGAGCGGCCGAAGTGGCCGTGCGTGCGGCGTAGCTGGCCGCCTGCTCTGTCTTGTAGCGGGCGTACAGATCCTTGGTGTTCGCCCGCGGCGGCCGATCGCGCCGTTGAGAGGGCGCCGGGCTATAGACCTGAGATGCGACTGGCCTGTCGCCGACCGCGGCTGAGAATGGCCCCAGACGGGCTTCCAGGCGGCCCTTGCCGAGATCGCGCGCCACGGTGCTGGCCTTGACGCCCCTCCCCTGCCCGTCGAGGATCACCAAGCCTGCGCCCTGCGGCTTGATCGTAAGTCCGGCCGCGGCGAGCTGGTCATGGACGGCTTGCCATGACGCGGCCTGGTCCAGGCCCGAGCATGTGCGGGCGATGTAGTCTCGCAGGGGTTCGAGCCCAGCGATCCGCGCCATGTCCTCCGCCCGCCCCTGCCCGACCGTTTTTGCGGCCTCATGGTTGGTGGCGATCAGGCCGAACTCGGCCTCCAGCTCCAGGCAGGTCTTGGCCATGATCCGAAAGTCGCCCTTAGGATCGCAGATCGTGAGCCGCGTCGGGTGGATCTTGTTGATCGCGACGTGGACGTGCAGATGGTCGGTGTCGTGATGCACCGCGCTGATCCGCTCGTGCTCGCCAAAGCCCAGCGCGTCGCACATACGCTGTTCGATCTGCGCCAGCACCTCCTGCGAAGGCTGCTCGCCGGCGGGGAACGACAAAAGCAGATGGTAGGTTTTGTCCGACTTCGACCGCGCATGAAGCTGGCCGAGCACCACGCCCTGGGCAAGTTCCGCCGGCGTCTGCGCGACGCTGTTGGTGATCGTCATCTCCCCTACCCTCTCCTCCTTACCGTGGGCGTTGGAGATGTACCGGACGAGGGCGGCGAAGTTGCTCGCCTGGGACTCGCGCGTGGGCACTTTCCGCGCGATCAATCGGGCGCCCCCGACTTTCCCAGAAGACGCGAGCGTATGGGGGAGCCTTGCCGGATCAGCCCCTGCAGGATCTCGTATATCTGCACCTGGTTGGCGTGGATCGCCGGCAGCACCCGACCGATGCGGGCGACGACCTCGCCGGTCTTAAACACCCGCAGCTTGGCGTCATCCGACAGCCACAGCTTGAGCAGGTTCCCCAGCCGGCTGAGGTCCGCATTGACCAGCAGCAGCTTGTCGGCCGCCTCCTTGTCGAGGTGTCCGAGCGGCTGATAGCCGAGGCCAAGAGCGCGAAGGTACGCCGACGTGCTGATGCCCAAGCGGTCCGCGTTGGCCGCGATGGCATCTCGTTCTCCGGCCGAAACAACGACCCGTAGAACATGAGGGGAAATCCGCTTTTTCCGCTCGTCCACCATCCCCTCCCCTCGCGGCTCCCTCGTCTGGTCGCGGTAGCGACCGGCCTCGCAGAGCAAGAAACCATTGAGCCCACGAAGGGTGCGAATAAGGTTGTGATGGTGGCCTGTTGGCCAACATCACCTATCTTGCCGTGCTTATCTACTGTTCCAATAGCAACCCGTTTTGTTCGTTCACGTTCGAGTTGTCAAGATTAGGCGGTTTAAGCACCCATAGGAACTCGCACGAACCAAAAGGAACCCAATATGGTTGAATGGACATCTGGGAGAACTCACGCGCACTTGAAAGCACACAAAGGAACGTGGCGGAACACGTGTGATGACAAATCATATTTTTGCGGGTATTGGCGAAGCCATGCCCAATGTCGACGTCAAGAAGCTGCTCAGTCCGTCAGGCCCGGAGGTCCGCGAGGCCCATCAGGGTGCGCGCAATGCCGCGTTGGTGGCGGTCGCAGCCTATTGGCCGGAGATCGAGGAGGCCTTGAACAACAAGCTCACCGTCACGGCCGTCTATCGTATTCTGAGCAAAGCCGGGCTCGTGAGCGTCACAAGGCAAGCCTTCGCCCGTCAGGTGAAGGCGCGCCGCGAGGGAGCGGGAACAGCGGCGAAGCCGGCGGGGGAAGTGCTGGTGATTGAGAATCCCGAAGGGCCGGCGCCAGCCAATAAGGCTGACAGTCGGCCACTGCCTAAATGGATGACCGTGCCCTATGAGGACCCTGATCCAAAAGCGCTCTTCAAAGAGCGAGACCCCTTAGTTGACGATTGATCAGACACGGCCTGCCAGGGCCGGTTTCAGCGAGGACCACATGCTCAAAGTTCATATGATGCTCCAGGCCAAAGGCGGCGTGGGCAAATCGACGTCTGTCGCCCTGTTGGCGCAGTACCTGCAGGACCATGTTGGGCGGCCTGCTCTCTGCCTCGATACGGACTCCTCCAACCGTACCTTCACGGGGTGGCGTGGCCTCGGAGTGAAGCATATCGACCTGGATGTGCGTGGCGACGTGGACAAGGCTAAGTTCGACTTGGTGGTTGAGGAGATCGCGGGCTCGAACCGCGATGTGGTCATCGACAATGGCGCCGGTGGGTTCAAGCCTATCACCTCCTACATGGCGGCCAACAAGCTGGGTCGGACCCTTGAACGGATGCAACGCGTGATGATCTTGCACTCTGTGGTCGTGGCAGGTGAGGCGCACCGTGACACGATGGACGGTCTCCGGTTCGTGGCAGGAACCTTTAAGTCGTCGCCTGTCGTCGCGTGGCTTAACCCGATGTTTGGCCCTGTAGATCGCATCGCTGTTGACGATGCCTTGGCCAAAGCAGGCTTGTCTGAGCGCGCATTCGTCATTGAGCTTCCCGATTTCGGTGGTCCGAATGCGACGACCTTCGGCCGCGACTTCGACCGCATCATCCGGGACAAGCAGACTTTCAAAGAAGGCAGGTTGGCGCGGGCATCGGAAATCCCGGTCGCTAGCCGTTTCGAGATGATGGAAGAGGAGATCTTCGATCTGCTTGATAAGGTTCTCGCCGCCAATGAGTTGGTGTGATGGCCGTCGATGCGGCAGTCGAAGCGCCGCAAGATCCGGCGGCTAGGGGATTCAACGGGCGTCTTCTTTCACCCGTTGATCCGCCGGCGTCGGGAGAGCCCCTCTCCCGCGAATGGCTGGCGCAGGTCGGCCGGTCGGCTGGCGGCGAGTATCTGGACGGAAGGCTGGTGTTGAAGCGGTTGACCGAGGACGGCTTGGCGGTCCCGGGCAATGATCCACTCTATCAGTACCTGGGCGTATTCCGGTTGTACGGGGAGATATTCAAAGCCCAGCACGAGGAACAGATGGCCGCATTGCGCTCCATGCTGGACGAGGCGCGGCAGGCCATGGCGCGGTCGCTGGCAGATGCCAGCGCCGGCGGCGCTGCCGCCGCGGCGGCGCGCCGTGTCGAGGACGAGGCCGCGCTGAAGCGGCTCTCGGCCGACGCCGATGCCCGGTCATCCGGTGCGGCTGCAAAGCTTCGCGCGGCGATGGCCGAGGAGCGCGAAATCTTCACCGCGGCGATTGTCGTGGCCACGGCCGACGCCCTGGCGCGGATTGACCGCGCTAAATCCGCCAGGGCGGCCCGTGGGCGCCTTTGGCGGCCTTTCGGGGACCTGGGGTCTGCCTGGTGGGCCGTCCGAGGCAGGTCAGCGGCAGCCTGGGCGGCGTTGCTAGCCCTGTCGGTGATCGCGGGCTTGGCGCTCCTTTGGGTGCTTGGACGCTTCGGTCCAGGGCACGGAGGCCGCTAGTCGCTTATGGACCCGCTGGCGTTGGGATCCTCTCTGCCGGTCGTTGTGTCTCTCAAGCGCCGGTCTAAGGGCCCCTCCAAGGCCCTTTGACCGACGCGGGCGTCGGCTTGGCCGTTAGTGTTTTTGTTATTGAGAAGGTTAGACAAGTTAAGAGGCGCGAGAGCAGCTAGTCCATCAATGATTTCCGCCGGTTGGCGAACAGGCGGGTGGGCGATATCCCGTCAGAGGGTGTCCCTTCCCCCGTGGGTGGCGAGGGTGATCCCCCGTCAAGCTTGTGGGCGTTCCCCCGTTCCTATCCACAGGCCGCGCCGGCTCTGGACGGTGTGCGAAACCCCGACTCCCGGGCCTGAGGACAGGTGGGCGTTCCCCCGACACGGCGTCATCGGTGTGTGAAACCCCGAAACCCGGGCGGGCGGAGTCAGTCTTGCGCCCGGACGGGTGTGCGATCCCCCGATAAACGCCCCTGTCCGGCCCGCCGGACACCGCAAGAGACGGCCTGGCCCAACCCCACGGCTTTCGACTGTCGAAAAGTGAGTCCGACGACCACGATTTAACCCGATTTTAACTATCCCTGCGGCTTCGAAAGACTCTGTGGTGGGCGAAACCCCGTGTATCGGGCGTCTCGCTGCACTTCATGAATCTGGCGCAAGCCATTGTAAGTAATGGATTCTCGTGGTTGGGGTGTGTGATAGACCGTTAGTGCTGACCGGGCGTGGCCCGGCGGTTCAAAAAGGGCTCAGCCCGCTCATCGATCTCGGCGGCTCGCTTGTCTTCTCGCGTCCGTCGGGCCCGCTTGGCGAAGTCCGCCTCCAGTTCGGCCCGGATTTGAGCCCTTTCGGCCGCCGCGCGGCGGATGAAATGTACCGCCGAAGAGTTGTCTCCGGCCGTGGTGAAGGTCAGGTCGTATTCTGGCAGATCGTTGTTCTCGACAATCTTGCGCAGCATGCGCGCGAACTCCTTTGGCGCGCTGTCCGACCCCGACTTCTCGTGTAGCAGCGATACGCGGCAGGTCCAGCCCTGCTCCTGATCGCCGGCGTGCTTGCGCGCGATACGGTAGAGCGCCCGCTCAAGCCCGCCGGAAAGCTGGAAGTAGTCTGGGTGCATTGTCAGGACTGATTTCTCGTTGATGACCCCCTCATAGACCCAGTTGGAGAGGGTGATCTTGAGCGCAATGGGCTTGTCGGTGATCGGGTCGACCTCAACGCTCCACGAGTCCAGCCAGCTGAACCGGCTATCGCGCCCGCGCTTGGCGCGGATCGAAGTGAAAATCGTCGTTGTCGCAAGCCGGTCCAGGGCCGCCTTGAGTTCGACATAGCCCTTTCCGCCCGTGTCGCGCTGGATCGAGCGTAATAGATCATAAGCCGTTGTCTTAAGCTCCCGGGGCAGGTCGTTGCGCCCTTCGGCCTTAAGCCGGTTCAGGGCGCTCGCCGCCCAGATCAGGATATCGCCGTCCCAGATTGTCGCCATGCCATAGGCGGGCACCGCCTCGACCTTCACCCGCACTTCTCCGTCGGCGCTTTGGTATTCGATGGGTTTGAGCCGTTTGCGTTTTTGCAGGCTGAAGAACGGGCGCTCCATCGTCTCCCGCTGATCCTTTAGCGGCAGATCGCGCATGAGCGGGATGAATAGATCGAACTGGGTGGCGCTGGGTTTGGGAGCGGTCACGTCCCGTCCCCTCCCCGCCAGGCCGCGATCGCGACACACGGAGCGTCCATAACCGAAATGGCGGGGGCTGAGGGCATCAGGGGCGGTTTCTGGCGGCGCCAGATCCCGACGTGGCCTCCAAGGCCTCCATGGCCCGTTCAAGGACCTCCCAGGCCGGCACGCTGGCGTCCTTGACCAGCTGACGCCAACGCAGCACCACGGGTACGGGCGCGAGCAGATTCAGTTGGGCGCGTTCTGTCTCGGGGTAACGGTCCTCGATTCCGAGCAATTCGTTGATGTTGACCCGGCGTTTTCGTCCCTTGTCGGCGACGGGCGCCGTCTTTGCGGCAACCTTGGTGGTAGGCTTGTTCGCAGCCTTGGTGGGCGAGCGGCGCGTAAAGCCAGAGCTTTCCGCGACTTCGCTGGCGGCGTCCGCTGAGGCTCGGTCAATGGACTTGGGTTTAGGCTCGAAGCCGCTCAGGTCTAGGTTGTCACCCTGCCCGATCTCGTCGAACCCGAAGGCGTCACGTCCAACGCTGGCCATCACGCGGCCTCCGTTTGGTTCTGAGGCGACTCCTTCAGAATCGCGATGACCTCGGCGATATAGTCAGCGGCGTTGCGACGGGCGCTGGGCAATCCGTTGATTGTTGCCTCTGGCAATTCGCCGATCGTGGCGTCCAGCTTGAACAGGCCGCGATAGGCGGGGCGTTCGCACAGCGTTGTTTTCATGAGCGGTAAGCCATTCTTTTCAAGGCTTTGACGAATTTCGCGTTCATCGCGGGTCATGACCGCCCCGGCACCGGCCCGGGTCAGCAGGATGCGGTACTTGACCGCTCGGCGCGATAGCTTGCCGACCTTCTGCAGCACTTGAACCGTTCGAGACACCTGCTTGGCGTCGAGTGCTGACGGCGCGAATGGGATGATGACGAGGTCTGCTTGCGAGGCGACCTGGGTCAGCCATTCATTTGGGCTGCCTTCGGGGTCGGCGATCACGAAGTGAGCCCAGGCGGACGCGCCTTCGATCCAGTCAAAAACCCCTTCCTGGTCATCATCATGGACCACGGCTAAGCGACCCCCATCTGGATCAGCCGTTGCGGCGCCCTCGATGAGTTCGGCCGCTTGGGTTGGAGAGGTCACCCTTGTGCGGGAGGTCTCAAGCACCGTCATGCCGCGGGCCTGGGCCCAGTTCATCAGTGGCCGGTTCGGATCACCCTCCAGCAGAACAACCTTCGCTCGGTGTTTGACGAGTTCGCCGGCGAGCACGAGCGCGGCGGTCGTCTTTCCGCTGCCGCCCTTCGTATTGGCAAATAGCACCAGGGCCATTGGGGTCTCTCCGTTTGCAGGCCATTTCGGTCCGGCACTCTAGATGTCCGGAGTTCATGACATCCGGATGGTAAAGACATCCTGAATGACGGGCATCCGGCGTGCCGGAACTCCGGCAAGCAGGTTACTCCGGACAACCTAGATGTCTAGCAGGTCTAGGCGCTCCTGCCACGCCGGTGCTCCGGGCCGTCTAGGTCCCTAGTGGATCCTGCCGGTCTAGACCACCTAGACCACCTAGACCAACCAACGGCCCCGGCGCATAGTTCGGACCCTAGGGGGATTCGCGAAAAACGACCCGCACGGACAACCCGGCGGGCTTTGGCGCCGGGTCCCGTAAACATGCGGTCGGCGGGTTGCTTTGTTCGAGCGGGGAGGGGAGGCCGCTTTGCGGCCTGGGAGGGAACGGCCCCATTCGAACACCAGTTCGCACCTCACAGGCAAAGGCAAAACGGTGCCTGCCATACCCCCGACGAGACGCTGGCCCGCCTGCGCACTCACTGCCGCGGATGGGATTTTCACGCCCTGCACACCGAGTTCAAGGCGTGGCTTTATGCTGACGCCGAGCGCACCCCGAACCGTTCCCAGAGCGCCTTCAAAGGCTACGTGCGCCGCTACCACGAAAAGAACCGGCGCCAGATCGCCGGCTACCAAGGCCCGCGCCGTCGCCTACAATCGCCAGACTCGATACCGAGAACGGCCGGTGATTTCATGCAACACGCCATCCATGCGCTTGACGAGTTGAAGGCTGGCTTGGGGGGTGATCGACAGCCCCCGGGCGATCAACTCCGTCGTCAGCACCGGCGACGCGACGGCAAGCCGCGCCAGATCAGGTCCGCGATTGTTACGACGGCCGCCGGCGGCCTTACGTTCGATAAGCGCCTTCTGGTGGCCCAGCCGTATCAGCTCCTCCAGCTCAAGCTCCGCCGCCAACTCAAATTGCCCGAGCCAGAACACCAGGCGCTCTTCAATCGGGGCCCAGGCCAGGCGACCCGGAATCGGCCGGCGGCGCAACGCCACCTCCAGCGGAAAGAGGCCCGCAGTGAATTGGCCAGTCGCCCGCAGCCAGAGCGCTGCTGCCAGCGGGCCAAGGGCCCGCTGGCGCGGCAAAGGATCGACCACTCGCCACGCTTCCGCCAGAGCCGCCGCCTGTAGCAGCGGCGGCGCGCCGACGACGTCCAGGACGGCCAGGCAATCCTCAACGCCGGCGCGCGGCGAATCGGAATTACCTTTGGAGAGCGCCTCGAAGAAGGCCGCCAGCGCGGCGTAGCCGTGGATCACCACGCGGCTTCCCTCGATCCGCGTCGTCGGGCGGCCACCCGGCGGCGGCGCGTTGCGGGCAAGACCGCCGAGCCAAGCCAGGCCGCCCCAGCTGAGAAGTTCGGGCCCGGCTCGACGCGCCTTGCGCCGCGCGTGAAGCAGATGACGCGCCTGGGCAACGGAGGCCTCGGGCGGCCGGGTGTCGGCCCCGAGGTCGTGTAGGATCAGGTCCTCGGGATGGACGAGGGCGCCGTCCGACGCCATGGCGCCGAGCACGGCGCGGACTTCCGCGCGGGCGTTCCAACCCTCGCTGAATCCGCAGGCCCGGACGCGCTCGTCCAGCCGGCTCACCCGGTCTCCCGCGCGCGCAAGGGCGCCGAAAACGGCCTCAGGCGGCGAAACGTCGTCCTCGAAAACATCTCGGCTTCTAAATGTGTTAGTCGCCATATGAAATAGAACTCGCCGTTCGCTTTCGCTACATAGACAGTCAACCTGTTCGCTTGTTTCGGCAAGCCGATTGCGCCCGAAAAAGGAACGATCGCGGTAGGGACGCCCATTGCTGAGCGCCCCCCGCACAGATCCGAGCAAGCACGTTTCGAGCACTCGGCTCCTACCTTGGGTGTTTGACGGCGAAGCGTTGGCGAGGCCAAGGATGATGGAGGCGGACTGGAGGAAGGTGATCGGCGGCGATCTTCCCTATGCGAGCCCAAGTCGACCGATCGGTCTGACTGCGATGCCGAAGCGTACGCCGCCAGAGATCGGTCACCCGATACCGGAACGCGGAGAGCGCCCGGACATTGGTTGGGACCGCGTAGTAGCCGAAGTGGCCGGTCACGACCTGCCTTAGCCAAGCTCCCTGGACAGGGATGGGCTGATGCATCCGTCGCCGGAGCTCCGCCTTGACCTCTTGGAGTTTCGCCCGCAGGCGATCACGCCGGGTCTTCCTATGAAGCTGGAAGCGACCCCGTTGAGATTTCCCGCAGATGTGGGTGAAACCCAAGAAGTTGAAGGTTTCCGGCTTTTCGAGCCCGCGCGCTTTTCGGCCGACCGCCGCGAAGCGGCCGAACTCAAGAACGCGGGTCTTCTCCGGATGGAGTGCCAGTGCGAAGGCTTCAAACCGCTCCCGCATCATGTCGAGGAAGCGACGTGCTTCGCTCTCGGTCTCGAAGCCGACGACCAGATCATCGGCATAGCGCACGATGACCATGTCGCCTTGGGCTTCCTGCCGTCGCCAGCGATCCGCCCACAAGTCGAATACGTAGTGCAGATAGACGTTGGCAAGGAGCGGTGAGATCACCGACCCTTGGCCCGTCCCCCTGTCGTCCACGGTCACGACGCCGTCTTCGAGAATGCCCGCCTTGAGCCATTTCTGGATCAGGCGGATGATGCGTTTGTCGCTGACGCGGTGTTCCAGGAAGCGTACGAGCCACCCCTGGTCCACACTTCCGAAGAAGTTTTCGACGTCAGCGTCCAGTATCCAGTTCACCTTCCGCGTGTCGATCGCCTCGGCCAGGGCGTCCAGCGCATCATGCGGCCCCCGTCCGGGCCGGAACCCGTACGAGAAGCCGACGAAGTCACCTTCGTAGATGGCATTGAGCACCATGACCGTTGCGCCCTGGACGATTTTGTCCTCCAGGGCAGCGATCGCCAACGGCCTTTCCCGTCCGTCCGCCTTCGGGATGTACGTCCGTCGGGACGGTAGCGGTCGGTAGGCTCCCCGATGGACTCGTTCGTGCAAATCCGCGAGCCGAGGCTCGAGGTTTGCCTCGTAGTCCTGCCACGTCACGCCATCCACGCCGGGGGCGGCTTTGCGCCTGAGCGCATGGAACGCCACTCGGAGCGTATCGACGTTGATGTGGTGGAGGAGGGCGGTGAACCGTTCCTTCTTCCTAAGCTTTGCAGCTTGCCGTACGCGGTCCAGCGCCTGTGTCACGCGAGCCCGGGTCTGTGTCCGGTGCGTGCTTTGCTGTCCCACGTTTCCCTTGGTCTCTGCCCTTTGCTCCACTACCTCCGCCGCCGGTTTCCCAGCTTTGTTCGGCAGCTTCATCGCTACTACGGCAGAGTCAGACTTCTCCAGACCGTTCATCGGCGGCTACGGCTCCTCGCCTTCCCGCCGCGGACCCTCGACCCATAGGGCCGATGGCCAATCGGGAGATCTCCCAGGTTCCGACGCGATCCCTTCTTGCGCGATCTGGCCTTCGACCCCGGCAGGGCGACGGGACCTCGCATAGCGGTCCCGCACGTGTTGCCTTCAGCGGTGATTAACGCCTGGGCCCCTGCGATATCGGTTATTTCGTGGCTCAATCCCAAACCTCACAAGATTGCTGTGTACGCTTCGCCGTGGTCGTCATCCTTGGCCGCGCGGCGAGCTGCACGTATCAAGGCCCGGTTCGCGGCCCCGAAAGGGTGTCCGTTGCCCCGCAAGGGGAGATGTTGCCGAAGGCGGCTCCCAAGAGCCGCCTTCGGTATATCTGGTCGGTCCCAAGCGGACTGCGTGTTCCCCACGTGGACTTGCGAGACTGCCCGATAGGGTGGCTGGGATCTACATGAGCCCAAGGGCCCGTAGACTGATCACATGGTCGCCGGCGACGATCATGTGGTCGTGAACCTTGATCCCGAGGACCTGGGTTGCGGCCACGACCTGCCTGGTCATCTCCACGTCGGCGCTTGACGGTGTCGGGTCACAGCTAGGATGGTTGTGGGCCAGTATGATTGAGCTGGCGCCAACCTCCAGTGACCGTCTCGCGACTTCGCGGGGGTACACAGGGGCGTGGTCCACTGTACCCGCCCCAAGTTGCTCGTCCGCGATGAGTTGATTCTTCTTATCCAAGAAGAGGACATGAAAGACCTCTCGCGGTAATGCGCCCATCCGGGCCCGAAGATAGGCGTTCACGGCCGACGTGCTCGTCAGCACTTCGCGTTTGCGGAGCGGGTGCTCGAGAATGCGCAGCAGTAGGCCGTGAAGCAGGCCCAGCTCGCGGGCGGCTGGGACACCGATCACCTGGGCGAGTTCGGGCTCCGGAGCGCCAAAGATGCGCCCCAAACCCCCGAACCGCTCCATCAGGGCGTCTGCTGCGGCGCCGGCGCTGACGCGGGCGATCGAACAGCGGCTGAGGATCAGCGCCAGAGTGTCGCCCTCATCCAGAGCGGAGGGGCCGTAGGTCATGAAGCGCTCACGCACCTCGGCGCAGGGATCGGCCAGAGGGCCCATGTGCGCCAGGAGCGGCGCTTCGGCGACCCCTGGGGCGAAGAAATCGCCTTGCTCAGACATGGCGCCCCCTCGACGCATCGGCTTGCACGCCTAGAAGGGCGATATGTTGGGGGTGGTAGCGCTGGACGGTGCGCACGGCGGCGGCCCACCTTTCGGCCGCGCACGCTGCGTTGGGCTCGAACGCGTCCAGACCCAGCGCCAGGTAGGGCAGGGCCCAATCGCAATCCTCCTCGAACCAGCCGTTCTGGCTGTAGGGGGTCTCGCGGATCGCCTCGGGAAGGCGGCCCAGCGCAGTCAGGGACAGCCGCAGCCCGCCGTGCGACGCGGTCGTCACGGCTGCCACGTCGGGCCCGAGCGGCTCGACGGTCTGGATGGGTCCCCATGGTGAGGAGGATCCGCGGGTGGGCGCAAAGGGATACAGCATGGCCGGCTCCGGCGCCGACGCAGGACCATTCCCCGGCCGGCTCGCCCGGCCCATCCCTTCCTTTTCCTTTCAGGACGTGCCCGCCACTGAGAGGGGGGACGGAAGTTCACGCCGCCTTCGGCAGTACGGTTTGAGGGGGGTATTTCGCCAGGACGGCGGTGAGCACGTCCGGTTTGTCCGTGGGGACGAAGACCCTGGGAGCGTAGGCGATGATCTCCACGAAGCAGCCGAGGGGGAGCAGCGTGGAGCGATGGCTGGCGCCGCCGACGAGTTCGAGGCGCCAGCGATCCATCACCCGGGCCCGGCGCAACCACATGCCCCCAGTAAGGGATAGGGAGACGCCTTCGGACAGAACCATGCGAGCGGTCTGGTCTCCGTCGGAGAGGGCCGCCGATAGGGTCGTCAGCCCCAGCGCCACCTTCAGCTGGGCGATATGCGTGGCCTCGATCACCCGGCCAAGCCAGCGTCGGCCATCAGGGGCTTTGAGGCGCCGCACGACCGCGCCCTTGTCGGGTAGACTCGACCAGATCGGCAGCAGCAGGCCGCAGACGAGCGCGAGCTCCCGCGTGACCCACGGGTCCGCCTCGGCGATCTCGCGGTCCCAGGCCTGGCGCCAAACCTCGGGGGACGCCGGCTCCCACGCCGACTCCTCGAACGCCTTGGTAGATACGACGCGGCGGTGTTCCGGCCGATGCAGCCTCACGGCTGATTGTAGGCGGTCCTTGTCGTCGGTTGTGGTTAGCCCTCCCTCGCAGAGGGCGGCGCGGCCGGACTTGGTGTTGACGCAGCAGGACGTGGCGTCGGCGGCCACCCACATGAGGGCATCATCGGCCGACGTGAGGCAGCGTCGGGTACGGATGTTGAAGCGCAGCAGGCGCGTCTCTGCGCCCGTGTCCTTGTCCGTCCGGATCACCTCTTCCTCGGCAACCTCGACGTCTTCGGCGACGATGTCCTCCATGCCCCGGTCAAGCTGGCCCGCGTTCTGGGCCCGCTCCAGGATGGAAGACAGGATCTCGTCGAACGCCGCGAAGAGGGCGTTCTGATCGGCGATCCTCAAAGCCAGCAGGCGATTGAGAAAGGTGTTCATCGGCGGCATGTCTTCCGGCGATTTGAGCCCGCCTTCATGATCGACCAGGCGAAGTCCGGTCTTGTCCTCGAAGGTGGGAAGGTCCATGGCCGCGACCTCGCCAAAGTGCAGGGCGCAATAGAAGGCCTGCAGGGCGCGGTGCGCCCATGGGCTTTCCAGGTTGTCCTCGGCGCGGAACAGGCCGTTGCCGGCCGTCCGGCGCTCGCCCCGGGTCAGAGCGCCGAGGCTGTCCAGCCGCCGTGCGATGGTGGAGGTGAACCGCTTCTCGCCGTGGATGTTGGTGGTCACCGGCCGGAACAGGGGCGCACAGGCCTGGTTGGTCCTGTGGGAGCGGCCCAAGCCTTGGATTGCGGCGTCAGCCCTCCAGCCGGGCTCCACCAGGTAGTGGACCCGACGCTGCTGGTTGGCTGTGTTGAGGTCGGCGTGGTAGCTGCGGCCGGTGCCGCCGGCGTCGGAGAAGACCAGCACACGCTTCTTGGCGGACATGAAGGCGTCAGTCTCAGCCTTGGCGGCCGTGGCGCTGCGACGCTCGACCAGGCGGCGACCATCGCGGTGGATGATCCGGCGGGACCGCCCGGTGACCTCGGCCACCATCTCGGTCCCCAGGGTCGCGAGGACGGCGTCCAGGACGCCAGGAACGGCGGGCAGGCACGCCAGCTCGGTGACCAGTTCTTCGCGTAGTCGCAGAGCTTCTTGGCAAAGGACCGGCACGCCGTCGACCATCAGCTGCCGCATGGTCACGTTGCCGTCTTCGTCCTCGAGAGCCTCCATGGCGTTCACGGGGAACGCGCCCATGAGGTAGTCCAGCACTTGTTCTTTGCAGCCAGATTTT